>NZ_CP046072.1:690789-1381579 GCF_017357825.1 Sulfurimonas aquatica | reverse complement strand
GCATTGATAATTTTGATTTTTTTAGAAGAAATTTTGATGCTGCTACTACTGCTGAATTTATAAAAATGATAGTTGAAAAGTTATTGCAATATATTCCTAGCAACTTCAGTCTGTATCATATTGATTACAGTGATTTTTGCTTACTATCTAGTGCAAACTCAATTAATGAAACTGTGCTGTTAAGCAAAAAGATAAACTCACTTTTTAAAGATATGCCGATTAAAATTAGAGATTACTCAGAATATATCCATTTCTCTATGGGAACAGCACATGAGCGAGGGGAAGTACTTTTTCTAAAGGCACAGTCAGCATCCTTGGAAGCTAAATACTTTGGTGGGAATAAAAATGTTATATACAACCCTGATTCAAATTTTATTAAAGAGAAGCAAGATGAGTACTACTGGAGAGATGTGGTAAAAAAAGCTTTTGATAAAAAACGTATTTTTACATATTATCAACCTGTTATATCCAATGGAGATGAATCTACACTTTACTATGAAGTTCTCTGTAGACTACTTGATGATAGTAATACTCTAGTGGATGCTAAAAAGTTTATGAGAAGTGCTAAAAATAGTGGACTTGGAGTAGAAATAACTAAAATTGTAATTGATAAAGCATTTACTCGTTTTGAGGATACTCAGCATTGTTTTTCTATAAATATAGGTGCGGCTGATTTATATGATGAGTACTTAATTGATCTACTAATTTACAAATGTGAAAAAAGTGATATCGTCACATCTAGAGTCTACTTAGAAATTTTAGAAGATGCACATAATATGAATAGTGAGCAGATCAAGAGAGAAGTTGCAAAACTAAAAAGCAAAGGTTTTCATATCGTTATAGATGATTTTGGCTCAAGCATAGCTTCTTATGAAAGTGCCCTAATATATGAGGCTGAATATATAAAGATCGAGGGTCTTTTTATAAAAAAATTATCTGATATCGAGTCTTACAAAAGCGCAGTAAGTGGAATAGTTGCATTCGCAAAGCAAAATGGGATCAAAACTATTGCAAGACATATAGAGAGCCAAGAAGTACTAAACTCAGTTAAAAGCCTAGATGTTGAGTACTCTCAGGGATTCTTTATTAGTAAGCCATCTCTTGATCTCTAATAACATCATATTCACTCGGTATGGCTGGATTAAACACGCTTAAATCTATCTTTTTATTTTGAAGCTGCTTGGAAAATACAATTTTTACATCATTGTCAAATTCATCTTTATACGAAATAGACTCAATAAATGATTCTTTAGTGCTAATTTTAAAAATAGATTCTTTATAGAGGGTTACATATTCGTTCTCACTAATTTGTTTTGCATTTTTAATCATACTAAAAAAATCAAAATCACTATTTATTTTTTTAATAATTACTTGCTCTATTTCTGGCTCAATAATAATAATTTCATTAGATGTAATATAGATTTTTTTAGATATTGGGCTAGTGTAGTTCCAAAAAGCAAACTGAGGCTTCGAAGCCTGAATGTGCCCTCTATATTTTAATTCTGTGTTTTTTTCATCTTTGATAGATTGTTCAAAATCAGCTTCAAAATCGTTTATATCGCTAATGTTAGCATAGTTGACACTAAAGAGTAATTGTAACAGGAGTATGTATTTCAAAAAAATCCTTTTTATTATTTTAAATTGAATTATATCTAAATTTGCATTTCTACTTTTTATTAGCATTAATGTGATAAAATAAGAGCAATTTCAAACTACTATATAATTTACTATATAGTAGTCTATATAAGGTTGAAGATGCTACAAGCATTCATGGGTAAGGTATTTGGAACTTCAAATGACCGCGAATTAAAAAAATATTTAAAAAGAGTTAAAAAAATAAACGAGCTAGAGAGTAAATATGAGTCTCTAGATGACAGTTCATTACAAGCTGCGTTTGAAGAATTAAAGAAAAGAGTCTTACAAGATAATGCAACTTTAGAAGAAGTTTTGCCAGACTCTTTTGCTATTACTAGAGAAGCTGGAAAAAGAGTCTTAGGAATGAGACACTTTGATGTGCAGCTTGTTGGAGGAATGGCCCTACACGAAGGTAGAATTGCTGAAATGAAAACTGGTGAAGGAAAGACGCTTGTTGCAACTTTGGCAATTACTCTCAATGCCATGAGTGGCAATGGCGTTCACCTTGTAACGGTAAATGATTACTTAGCCTCTCGTGATGCTGCAGAGATGGCTCCATTATATGAATTTCTTGGATATAGCGTTGGAACGATACTAGAAGACTCTCATGACCCGGCTGAAAAAATTGCTGCATATGCCGCTGATATCACTTATGGAACAAACAATGAATTTGGATTTGACTACTTACGTGACAATATGAGCTATTCAGCAGATCAAATGGCTCAAAAAAAGCACAACTTTGTAATTGTTGATGAAGTCGATTCAATTTTAATTGATGAAGCAAGAACACCACTTATAATCTCTGGTCCGACCAATAGAAATATGCAGGATTATCAAAATGCAAATAGCGTTGCGTTAAAACTCGAAAAAGAGACACACTTTACAGTTGATGAAAAAGATAAAGTTGTGCTAATCACCGAAGAGGGAATAACAAAAGCTGAAGAACTTTTTGGTGTAGAAAACCTTTATAGCGCTGAAAACTCTTCACTTTCTCATATTTTAGACCAAGCACTTAAATCAAATTATCTGTTTGAAAAAGATGTAGACTATGTTGTAAACGATAATGAAGTAGTCATCGTTGATGAGTTTACAGGAAGACTTAGTGAAGGTAGACGTTTTTCAGAAGGACTACATCAGGCGTTAGAAGCAAAAGAGGGCGTTGATATAAAAGAAGAGACGCAAACTCTTGCAGATATCACATTTCAAAACTATTTTAGAATGTATGATAAGCTCGCAGGTATGACAGGTACAGCAGAGACTGAAGCAACAGAGTTTGCTCAAATATATAATCTTGACGTTGTTTCAATTCCTACCAATATTCCAATTAAAAGAAAAGATCTTAACGACCTTATATATAAAACAGAAGCAGAAAAGTTTGACGCAGTAATTGATACAATTAAAAAATTAAGTGAAACAGGACAACCAGTTCTTATTGGTACTGCTTCTATAGAGAAGTCTGAGCTACTTCATAGTGTATTAAAAAAAGAGAAAATCGCACATACTGTTTTAAACGCTAAAAACCATGCTCAAGAGGGTGAAATTATCAAGTCTGCTGGAGCCAAAGGTGCCGTAACGATTGCAACAAACATGGCTGGTCGTGGTGTCGACATTAAAGTTAATGATGAAGTAAGAGCGCTTGGCGGCCTATACATTATCGGTACAGAGAGGCATGAAAACAGAAGAATTGACAATCAACTTCGTGGACGTAGTGGGCGTCAAGGTGATGCTGGAACTACTCAGTTCTATCTCTCTCTAGAAGATAGTTTACTGCGTATTTTTGGTTCTGATAAGATTAAATCAATTATGGAAAAACTTGGTGTAGAGGATGGTGAATACATTGAGTCTAAAATGGTTACTCGCGCAGTTGAAAAGGCTCAGAAAAAAGTAGAAAACCTTCATTACGAAGGAAGAAAGCAGATTGTTGAGTATGATGATGTTGCAAATGAGCAGAGAAAAATAATTTATAAATTTAGAAATCAACTTTTAGATGAAGAGTATGATATATCCACTAAGGTAAATGATATAAGAGAAGAGTATGTTGCAAATCTGCTTCAAACTTGTGATATATATGAGGGTGGCATTAAGGACGATTTTAATATCAACAAACTATGCGAACTCATTCAAGAAAAAATGAACCATAAAATTGAAGAGAATGATCTTGAGGGCTTAGAGTATGAAGAGTTATCTGAATATGTAGTAAATAGCTTAAAAGTAGCATATGATGAGAAGATGAGTGTTCTTGATGAAAAAGTTAAGCACGACATAGAAAAAGAGTTCTATCTTAAAGAGTTGGATAGTGCATGGAGGGATCATCTTTACGAAATGGATAGCATGAAGACTGGTATAAGACTTCGCGCATACAATCAAAAAGATCCATTAGTAGAGTATAAAAAAGAGAGTTTTAACCTCTTTACAGATCTTATTGGTGACATCAAGTTCAACACCATCAGAACACTGCAGATAATACAATTCAGACAAGAATCAGCTGAAGAAGAGGCTGCCGCTATAGCTGAAAAATTAGCTCAGCAACAAAGAGAACAAGAAGCTAGAATGAATTTTAATATTTCTAGCGATATTTCTATAGAAAAAAAAGTTGCTAGAAATGACCCTTGTCCATGTGGTAGTGGAAAAAAATACAAACAATGTTGTGGGAAAAGTGGACCTAAAAAAGGTGCATTTGCTTCTTGAATAAGTCAATAGTATCATATCTAGTCAAAAGATTTCTTCGTTTTGATAGAGATCAACCATTTATTTTCTTATCAGCAATTTTAGCATTTTTAGGAATTACATTAGGAGTCATGGTTTTACTTATCGCCATGGCTTTAATGAATGGCTTTGACAAGGAATTCAAAAAGCAACTCACTATTATGAACTATCCCTTAACAATTTTGCCAAAATTTTATGGATCCGTTGATGAAAAGTTACTCATAGACTTAGAAACAAAGTTTGAAAATTTAAATTTTAGCCCCTATATTCAATCATCAGTTATGGTAAGAAGTGGTTCAAAACTAGAAGGTGGCTACCTCTTTGGTGTAAACTTTAAAAAAGAAGCGGAAGTAAATAGCGTTTTGAAAAAGTCCATAGAGAATGTAGGTTTTAATAAATTTGATGCTTTAGTGGGTAAAAGTCTCATGCAAGAGTTCTCTTTGTTTAAGGGCGATAAATTAACATATATTTTTACAAATGTAGAGCCAGGAGGATTGTCGATAACTCCTAAGCTAAAGCGTTTAACTGTAAAGTCCTTCTTTGATTCTGGTCTCTCTGCTTATGACAAGGCATATAGCTACACATCACTATCTGCTCTAAGATCAGTGCTACATATGCCAAGTAATATCTATGATGGTATACACATATATTCAACAAATCCAAAAAAAGATATAGAGATACTTAGAAAAGAACTACCAGTAAGTGTTGCTATTAAAGGGTGGTGGGAAGATAATCTTAATTTTTTTGCTGCACTAGAGATGGAAAAGACATCACTTTTTATAGTCTTAATGCTCATTATCTTAATAGCTGCTATCAATATAATATCTTCTCTTTTAATGACGGTTATGAATAGAAGAGGTGAAATAGCACTGCTTCTCTCACTCGGTGCTACTACTCTTGAAATTAAAAAGATATTTCTTTATCTTGGTGTAATCATAGGAATTGGAGGAATTGCAAGTGGCATTGTATTAGGTTTTAGTGGAATATGGATTTTAGGATCTTTTGATATTATCTCTCTACCTAAAGATGTTTATCCAACATCAACTTTACCTTTAGATCTGCGTTTACTTGATTTTATCTTTATTGTAAGTGGTGCATTTTTCATTGTTCTTCTTTCATCATACTACCCAGCAAAAAAAGCAAGTGAAGTAGATATACTTACTGTTTTAAGAAATGAATAAACTTGTACCTATCTTGTGATATTGTTATCTGGAAGTAAACCTTCTATTAATTTGTAAGGAAGAGTAAGGGTTCTCTTTATAATATTTAAAGGTGCTACAATTATCTCTTTTGCTAGAAGTGATTTTACCTTTGGATTTGCAAGTTGACCTTTAATATCTAGTGTAGTTGATATACTATCCTCTCCCAAGAGTATGTAACCAACAACTGGAACTTTTGATAAATCACTTCCAAGATCTGTTTTAAGATTTAAAACGATATCAACACTTTTACTCTCTAAATCAACAACACCATTTCCTAGTATATCAATCTCCTTCGAGTCTAGATATATATCTGTAAGGTTAAGGGTACTGTTATTAGAGTGAAATTTTGTATAAGCCTGGGAGACAAATAAACCATTATTGTTATAGCCAGGAATAGAAAAAGTTATTAAGGATGGAACAGTGTTTACAAATGCTAAGATATTGTTTAGAGTCTTATAATCTTTAATTGTTGCTCCACTCATATAGGCGACACCGCTATAGTTGTCAAGCTTTCCATTTATTGAGAAGTCAAATTTTCCTGAATTAAACTTTGATATACCAAATAAATTTTCCATAAACTTATCATTAAAGTTGTGTCCATAAAGAGTAAAATCTCCATCTTTATAATTTAGCCCAGCGTTTGCCTTGCCATGTACAAGTTGTGCACTGAGCCTATTTTTGTAATATTGCATATCAATCGAATCAGATAGTATCTTTCTATTTTCACTAAGTTGAAGGGATGTGTTTTTAGCATTTACTGAAATGTTAAAGATCTTATTTTTAGAGCCTGTGTTATTTACGTCACCAAGTAGTCTTTTGAGTTCAGGCATATATATAGCAACATCATTCAAAGTAACTTTCATATCCTCTTTTATTTTCACATTTATTTTTTTATCAATATTTATAAAAAGCTTTTCTTTATTTATTTTCCCAATCACGCTGTAATTCTTCTGTAGTTTATTGTCTGTAAGAAAAAGCCTGTAAGGATAATTTATTTGTGCCTTAAATCGCGTTGATTTCTCATCTTTGTTTTTGTAAAAAAGTATATCCCCATCAATAAGGTGAAACTTTTTGAGCAGCTCAGAATGTTTGGCAATCTTATCTAATGAATTAAGCCTTAGGCTCCATTCACCATTTTGAAAGATGAAAAAAGAATTAAGCTCTTTAGATTGAACTTTTAACATATCATCCATTATATGTGCTGAGAGGAGTATTTTATTATTTGAGTAAATAATCTTATTTGTGTTTGGGTCTTTTGTAACAAACTTATTAAGACTTAAATGTGCTTTTTTTGTATTCAAATTATAGTTGGCATAGATCTGTGTCTCTATATAATTACCCATTTTAATATCTGCATGTTTTAAGTAGAAACTCTCGTCTTTTGATTCAACAAGAAGATTATCTACACTATATTGAGTACTACCTACATTAAAGTGAATTGTATTTTTTGAAGATATTTCAACTTCTTTATTGTATTTTATTTTTAGAGGCGTATTGGATTGAGTAAGAGTAATTCCATTATAGTTCAATGCTAAAATATCAGTATTAAGAGTAACCACTCGTGTATCAAGATTTACTTTTCCAGCCATAAAACCACTTAAAATGTCTTGATATTCAAAATATACGGTAGGAATGCTTAGTTTTAAATCTTTCAGATTAAAAGGCATTAGAAGTGCGTCAATTGTTAAGTTTTTACCTTTAACATTCCATATTGATTTATTAACATACACACTATCTTGTTTGGGAGATATATTATATGTAATCGAAAGCGGAGTTTTGTTAGCCATCTGAATATGATCAACATTTAAACTCTTTAGTAAAAAGTCAATCTTACCACTCTCTTTTTTCGCATTATATTTTACTTTCACATCTGCCTTTGCAATATCTTTATACGAAGCTTTCATTTTGTTTATAGTGATATCATACTTATCAAGTTCTACAAAAGTATCTTCGATATCTAGATTTAATCCAAGATAATCAAAATTTGCTCTTTTTGTAAAGAATGATCCTTTTACATCTACTTCTACTCCTCTGAGTTTAACTTCTAGTGTAAGATCTGTTTTAACTGTTCCTTTTTTTTGAATAAATGGTAGTTTTATTTTGTAAGTGCTAAGTATTTTTAAAATGTCTTTATTTACTTTTCCATCAAAAAGTAATTTAAGTGTAAGAAGTTCTATTTTTTTTGTAAAATCAATTTTTATCCAACTTTTAGCTAGATCCATTCCGTATGAGTGTGCTCCCATTGGGTAGATGTAAAAAATTCCATTCTCAAACTTTAGTTTTGTGCTCTGAGTATGTATAGCATCAAGGTCTCTATTATACTTGTAGTGGAGTTTATTTACAGTGGCATCTATATAGATATTTTTGTATGCATCTTGCATATTACTATACAAGAAGTGTCCCCTTGTTGAGTTTAGGGATAGATTCGACATAGAAATTGCATCATAAACCCAGTATTTAACCTCTTGTGGCAAATCTACAAGATTAAGTAAGGGATTAATATTAGAAATTTTTGTATTTTTAATTTTGTAATCAAATCTTTGTAAATCCGCTTTAGATAAAAGATGAAAGTTTGAATCTTTATTGAGAGTAATGTTTAGTTTTGAATAAATATTTTTTTTATTAATATCTATATAAAAACTACCATTGGCTTCTATTTTCTTAGCTTCATTGACCAAGCTTTCTAATTCTATTGTTAAATAATTTTCTGTTAAATAAAAAAGAGAGTTAATATGAAGTTCATTACTTTTTACAATCAGCTGACTTTTTTGCTCTCTAGCATAGTTAAGAGAAGCTTCAAAATCATCTATATATATGTTCTCAATAGAGATAGAATCAATAAAAGTATTGTTTGTTAAGATGACTTCAAGATTATCAATAGTTTCTTCAAGCTTATTTGCTTTAGTGTTCTTTGAAGTAACAGTTATTGTTTTAATGGAAATATCTATTCTCTTATTCCATTTTATGTATAATTTCTGCATATTTACATTATCAATAGAAAGGTTTTCTAAAAGAATGCCATTTGATAGAGTGATAAACACGATGGAGAATAGTAAAAAAATGAAAATAAAGAAATTACTAATAATAGAATATGTATTTGAAATAGCACTAATTATTATTTTATCATTCATATATTACCTAAATAAGCCAATTGAAACCCCAAAAGTACTATATATACACAAAGGCTCTATAAATAATATTATAACGCAAATGAAAGAAAATAAATATGATGTTAATAAACTTGATACATTTGTTTTAAGAGCTATAGGACTACCACAAAGTGGTTGGATAGATTTAACAAACAATATAAACACAAAAGCAGACTTTTTATATAAACTGACAACTGCTAAAGCTGCACTACAAAATGTAACACTTATCCCAGGGGAGACTACATATGTATTTTTGCATCAACTTGCAGATAAATTAAATCTCAATGTAAAAAAATTACAAGAAGTTTTCAAAACTCTCTCTCCGATAGAGGAGGGTGCTTTGGTCCCTGACACATACCGTGTTCCAATCGGAATCACAGAGGTAGAGTTAATTACATTGTTACTTAAAGTATCAAATGAAAAAATGCAAGAGTTTTCAAATAAAGTATTCGGAACATACAATCAAGTTAAATGGTTTAACTATGTTGCTCTAGCTTCTATTATTCAAAAGGAGTCTGCTAATATAGAAGAGATGCCTTTGGTGAGCTCTGTTATACATAATAGATTAAACAAAGGCATGAAGCTACAGATGGATGGTTCACTTAACTATGGCAAATATTCTCATGTTAAGATAACAGCTAAAAGAATCAAAACAGACACATCCCAATATAATACATACTTACACAAAGGAATTCCGAAAATACCAGTTTGCAATGTAAGCTTTGATGCTATTAGAGCTGCTATATTTCCCACAAAGAGTAATTATCTATATTTTGTCAAATCAAAAAGCAATACACATGAATTCTCATGTAACTATTCTACACATCTTAAAAATATAAGTGATACGAAACGAAACAAATAATAAAAATAAGAAGATATTTTAACTCTTCTTGTAGATATTTTCTATCTAGATGTTATTATTCAAGTGTAAATTCATTGTAGCAAGTCTGCCATGAAAAAAAATATTAACCTAAGGACAACATATGTCAAAAATCATTTGGTCAGTTATTGACGAAGCACCAGCTCTAGCGACTTACTCGCTATTACCAATCGTAAACGCGTTTACTCAAGCAGCAGGCGTTGAAGTAGTTACAAGTGATATTTCACTTTCAGGTCGTGTTCTTGCAGCAATGGGTCTTGCAGAAGATGAACTTTCTAAATTAGGTGAAGTTGTTCAACAACCAGATGGAAACATTATTAAACTTCCAAATATTTCTGCATCTGTTGGTCAACTTAAAGATTGTATCGCTGAACTTCAGTCTCAAGGTCATAAAATCCCTGATTATCCTGAAAATCCAGCGAATGCTGAAGAGGAAGCTATCCAGGCTAAGTATGCTACTTGTTTAGGTTCTGCTGTTAATCCAGTACTTCGTGAAGGTAACTCAGACAGACGTGCTGCAGTAGCTGTTAAGAAGTTTGCTCAAAATAATCCACACAAGCTACGTCCATTTGCTGAAAATTCAGCTGCATATGTAGCGCACATGGGTGGAAATGGAGATTTCTTTTCAAATGAGAAATCTGTAACAATAGATAAAGATCAAAAAGTAACTATCGCACTTAACGGTAAAGAGTTGACTACTATTGATGGTGTTGCTTCTGAAGTACTTGATGGTACATTTATGTCAGTTTCTGCATTACGTGCTTTTTATAAGAAAACAATAGTTGAAGCTAGAGAAAAAGGCCTAATCTGGTCTTTACACCTTAAAGCTACAATGATGAAAATCTCTGATCCAATTATGTTTGGTCACGGTTTTGAAATCTTCTTCGAAGAAGTATTTGCTAAATATGCTGATACATTTAAAGAGTTAAATGTTAATCCTAACCAAGGTATGTCAGATTTAGAGAAAAAAATCGCTGGTCATGCGAAAGAAGCTGAAATTAAAGCGGCTTTCTTAGCAGTAGTTGAAGGTGATTCTCCAAAAATTGCTATGGTTGATTCTGATAAAGGTCAAACTAACTTTAATGCTTCTAATGATGTAATTATTGATGCTTCTATGCCAGTTGTTGTACGTGAAGGTGGTAAGCAGTGGGACAGAACTGGTGCTGCACTAGAGACTGTTGCTGTTATTCCTGATTCTACTTATGGTATGTTCCATGCTGAAATGGTAGCTGATTGTGTTAAAAATGGTCAGTACGATGTAGCAACAATGGGTACAATGCAAAATATCGGTCTTATGGCACAAAAAGCTGAAGAGTATGGTTCTCACCCAACAACATTCGAACTTGCTGAAGCTGGTACAGTTACTGTAACTGGTGCTGCTGGTGTTCTTATGTCTTTTGAGTGTGAAGCTGGTGATATCTGGAGACTTGCTCGTACTAAAGATATTCCAATTCGTGACTGGGTTCGTTTAACTGTAGAGAGAACTCGCCTAGAAAATGTTCCTGCTGTATTCTGGTTAGATGAAACTCGTGCCCACGATGCTGAACTTATCAAAAAAGTTAATGCATATCTTAAAGATCACGATACTACTGGTCTAGATATTCAATTTATGAATGTAACAAACGCTACTCGTTTTACTAATGCTCGTGTTCGTGAAGGTAAAGTTACTATCGCTGTAACTGGTAACGTTTTACGTGACCACTTAACTGACATGTACCCAATTTTAGAGCTTGGAACATCTGCAAAAATGCTTTCTATCGTTCCTTTAATTGCTGGTGGTGGTCTATATGAGACTGGTGCTGGTGGATCTGCTCCTAAACACGTTGAGCAATTCGTTAAAGAGGGTCACTTACGTTGGGATTCACTTGGTGAGTTCTTAGCACTTGCTGAGTCTTTACGTTTCTTAGGTCAAAAACATGGTGATGCAAAACTTACTGCTTTAACTTTAGGTCTTGATGCTGCAAATGAAGGTTATCTAGATAACAATAAAGAGCCAGGTCGTAAAGTTGGTCAACCAGACAACAAAGCTTCTCACTTTTTCTTAGCTCAGTATTGGGCTAAAGCACTTGCTGAAGGTGCTGATGCAGAATTAGCAGCTAAGTTTGCTCCTGTAGCAAAAGCACTTACTGAAAATGAAGCAAAAATCATTGAAGAGTTATTAGCTGTTGAAGGTAAAGCTCAAGATATCGGTGGTTACTTCCGTCCAGATGATGCTAAAGCTGAAAAAGCAATGCGTCCATCTGCTACTTTAAACGCTATTATCGACGCTATATAAGTAGTTAAATTACTATACGCTATCTGCGTATAGTATTCATTTTTTATATATACCATCACTGCTATATTTCCATCTACTACTCTAAATGCAAAAATTAATGACAAGTAAGTTGGTAACAATACCTTATATCCTATGTAAATAATATTTATTTTTTATATAAATAATGGTAATATGGCATATATAAAAGATGAAAATCTTTCATATGGCATGCGGTTATACTTAAGTTTTATGTGTTAGCACATCTTTTTTAAGTATATTGTTGATGTATGTCATAGTAATTAACATCAAGGAGTATGTATGAGTCAAGGAAAAAGAGTAGGTATTGTTGGTGCCGGCAATGTTGGTGCAACGGTAGCTTATTCTCTGGCAATGCTTGGAGCATGTCATGAAATAATTTTACGCGATAATAAAATGGATGTAGCAAGAGGAAAGGCACTTGATATGTCTCAAGCAGCATCTGCTGTTCGTAGTCATACGGTTGTAAAAGTTGCTGAAGATATGTCTGATTTAGTTAACTGTGATGTAGTTGTAATTACAGCAGGTAGCCCAAGGCTTCCAGGTATGAGTCGTGATGACCTACTTATGATAAACGCAAAGATTACAAAAGAAGTTATTCAAGGTGTTGCAAAATATTCTCCAAATGCAATCATTATCATGGTATCAAACCCTTTAGATGCAATGACTTATGTAGCACTAAAAGAGAGTGGTTTTGATAGAAGTCGTGTTATAGGAATGGCTGGAATACTTGACAGCTCTCGTATGGCTGCGTTTATCCAAGAGAAACTCGGTTATGGTGGTGGACAAATTCGTGCATCTGTAATGGGAGGCCATGGTGATGACATGGTACCTCTTCCACGTTACTCAACTGTAGCTGGTGTTCCACTTACAGATGTATTAAGTGATGAGCAAATAGAAGAGGTTGTTACTCGTACTCGTCATGGTGGTGCTGAAATTGTTGGTCATTTAAAAACTGGTTCAGCTTACTATGCTCCAGCAAAATCTGCAGCTATCATGGTAGATGCAATACTCAAAGACACAAAACAGATTCATCCATGTGCAGTTTGCCTGGATGGAGAGTATGGTTATAGTGATGTAGTTTCAGGTGTTCCAGTTATGCTAGGTGCTAATGGTGCAGAAAAAATCATTGAAGTAACTTTAAATGATACAGAAAAAGAGATGTTTAAAAACTCTTGTGCATCTGTTCAGGAACTTATTGACACATTAAATACAAATAATTTTTTTGAAGGAGAGTAATCTTATGAGTACAAGAATTGAAAAAGACACAATGGGTGATATGGAAGTTCCAGTAGATGCATACTGGGCTGCTCAAACTCAAAGATCTATACAAAACTTTGCTATTGGCGAAGAGACAATGCCATATGAAATCACAAGGGGATTTTCATATCTTAAAAAAGCAGTTGCACTTGTAAACAAAGACCTTGGTAAACTTGATGCTAAAAAAGCTGATGCTATTGCTGCAGCAGCTGATGATATGCTTGCAGGTAAACTTGATGGAAATTACCCATTAGTTGTATGGCAAACAGGCTCAGGTACGCAATCAAATATGAACAATAATGAAGTTCTTGCAAATCGAGCTACTGAGATTCTTGGTGGAGATTTTAGAACTGAGAAGCTAGTTCATCCAAATGATGACGTTAATAAATCTCAATCTTCAAATGACACTTATCCAACTGCACTTCATGTTGCAGCTGTTATTTCCGTAGAGACTCGTCTTCTACCGGCTATTGCAAAATTAAAAGCAACTTTAGCTGATAAATCTGCTAAATTTGAATCTGTTGTAAAAATAGGTCGTACACACCTTCAAGATGCTACTCCATTGACTTTAGGTCAGGAGATTAGTGGTTGGGTAGAAATGCTTAACAAGTGTGAAAAAATGGCAAAAGACTCTCTAGAGCCAGTTCGTGAACTTGCTCTAGGTGGTACAGCTGTTGGAACAGGTCTTAATGCTCACCCAGAACTTGGTGAGAGAGTTGCTAAAAAGCTTTCAGAGCTAACAGGTCATGATTTTATCACTGCACCTAACAAGTTTCACTCTTTAACTTCACATGATGCTTTAGTTTATTCTCATGGTGCTCTAAAAGCTCTTGCAGCTGACATGATGAAGATAGCAAATGACGTTAGATGGTTAGCATCTGGGCCTCGATGTGGTCTTGGTGAGTTGGAAATTCCTGCGAATGAGCCAGGTTCTTCTATTATGCCAGGTAAAGTTAATCCTACTCAAGCTGAGGCTGTAACTATGGTTACGTGTCAAGTGTTTGGTAATGATGTTTCTATATCTATGGGCGCGTCTCAAGGTAATTTTGAGCTTAATGTGTTTAAGCCGGTTATCGCTCTAAACTACCTACAATCTGTGCGTTTATTAGCTGATTCAATCACATCATTTAATGACCACTGTGCAGTTGGTATTGAGCCTGTTGCAGATAAGATAGATCATTTTTTACATGATTCACTTATGTTAGTAACTGCTCTTAACCCATATGTAGGTTATGACAACGCAGCTAAAATAGCTAAAACTGCACATGCTAATAACTCAACTTTAAAAGAGACAGCTATTGAGCTTGGTCTTTTAACGGCTGAAGAGTTTGACAAGTATGTAGTACCAGAAGATATGATTGCACCCAAGGCCTAAAGGCTAGTGCAGAAAATGACTAAATCATTTTCTGTAAAGGCTTAAGAGTCAATGAAGCACAATAAATACATTTTAAATCAAGGAGAATAAATGAATATACATGAATATCAAGCAAAACAAATTTTTGCTAAATATGGTGTGCCAACACCAAAAGGAATTATGGCTGAAAGTGTTAAAGCTGCTGTTGATGCGGCTGAAGTACTTGGTGGTCCAGTATGGGTAGTTAAGGCTCAAATACATGCAGGTGGTCGTGGTTTAGGTGGTGGTGTTAAGCTAGCTAAATCTCTTGAAGAAGTAGAGGCACTATCTAATGAGATTCTTGGAATGACATTAGTGACTCACCAGACAGGTCCTGAAGGTAAGTTAGTTCAAAAACTTTATATAGAAGATGGTGCAGATATCAAAGATGAGTTTTACCTTTCTGTTGTTTTAGACAGAAAACTAGAAATGCCTTTAATTATGGCATCTACTGAAGGTGGAATGAATATTGAAGATGTTGCTGAAAATACTCCAGAAAAAATCATTACTGTTCCTGTAGATCCTGCTATTGGTTTTCAAGGATTTCACGGTAGAGAACTTGCTTTTGGTTTAGGTATTACAGATAAAAATGAACAAAAAAATATTATAGATTTTGCACAAAAGCTTTTCAAGTTATATATGGAAAATGATGCAGAGATGATTGAGATCAATCCTCTTGTAAGAACTGGTTCAGGCGACTTTTTAGCACTTGATGGAAAAATGGGATTTGATAACTCTGCTCTTAAACGTAATCCTGATATAGCTAGAATGAGAGATTTAAGTGAAGAAGACGCTGATGAAGTAGAAGCTGCTAAATATGGTCTTTCTTATGTTGCTCTTGATGGTGAAATAGGTTGTATGGTAAATGGTGCTGGTCTTGCGATGGGTACTATGGATACAATTAACCATATGGGTGGAACTCCAGCCAACTTTCTTGATGTTGGTGGTAGTGCAAACGCTGAGACTGTTGCAAAAGGTTTTGAGATCATTCTTAAAAACCCAAATGTTAAAGCAATTTTCGTAAATATTTTTGGTGGTATTGTTCGTTGTGATCGTATTGCGAATGGTATTATCGAAGCTACAAAGATAACTGATGTAAATGTTCCAGTTATTGTTCGTCTTGATGGTACAAATGCTCCTGAAGCATCAGAAATTCTAAAAAATGCAAATATTCCAAACTTGATTGTTGGTGATGACTTAGGTGACGGTGCTGCAAAAGCAGTTGCTGCAGCGAAAGGAGAGTAATATAGATGTCAATTTTAATAAATAAAGATACAAAAGTAATTGTTCAAGGTTTTACAGGTAAAGAGGGTACTTTCCATGCTGAACAGTGTTTAGCATATGGAACTAAGATTGTTGGTGGTGTTACACCAAACAAGGGTGGTCAAGAGCATTTAGGTCAACCAGTATTTAATACTGTTGCAGATGCTGTAAAAGGAACAGGTGCTACTGTTTCTATGATTTTCGTTCCACCTGCATTTGTTGGTGATGCTGTAATGGAAGCTGCTGAAGCTGGGATTGAACTTGCTGTAATTATTACAGAGGGTGCACCGGTTAAAGATATGCAAGCTGCTAAAGCTCATGCTACTAAGCATGGCATGAAAACACTTGGGCCAAACTGTCCTGGTATTATCACTGCTGAAGAGTGTAAGATTGGAATCATGCCAGGTATGATCTTCAAAAAAGGTAATGTTGGTCTTATCTCTAAGAGTGGTACATTAACTTATGAAGGTACTAATCAAGTTGTTAAAGCTGGTTATGGTATTACGACTGCTGTTGGTATTGGTGGGGACCCAATTATTGGTCTTTCATACAACCAGCTTTTACCAATGTTTGAGGCTGATCCAGAGACTGAATGTATCGTTATGATCGGTGAAATTGGTGGAGATCTTGAGATTCAAGCTGCTAAACTAATTAAAGAGCAAATCACTAAACCAGTTGTTGCATTTATCGCAGGTCAAACTGCACCTAAAGGTAAAACTATGGGTCATGCTGGTGCTATCGTATCTGGTTCTGCTGGAACTGCAGCTGAAAAAATGGCAGCCCTTGAAGCAGCAGGTGTTACTGTTGTTGTTTCTCCAGCTGAAATTGGAAAAGCCGTTACTAAGGCAATGGCTAAAAAGTAATGATACAAACTTTAGAAGTACACAATCTTAGTTGTGGCGCCTGTGCATCCACAATAAGAACGGGACTTGGTAATGCAGGGTTCACTTCTGTTAAAGTAAATATTCTCAGTACTCCTCATACTGTAAGTGCTGAGATAGAAAACGATGAGAGATTAGAGCTTTTTAAAAAAGTTTTGAGAGATCATGGATATCCTCTAATAGAAGATGAAGTGATAGAGCCCGATATGTCAAAGATTAATTACGCATAAAAATTAATTATAAATTTTTAAAGGCAATCCTTAATGGGTTGTCTTTTTTTATACTTAGGTATCATATTATATAATATGATACTGTTTACATCTTAATACTTTCCCAAAAGAAATCTACATGCTTTTCAAATTGTGTTGATAAAGAATCAGCAGAAAGTGAATCAAAACGCAGCAGAGTAACCTGAAGTCTCATATAGAATAGGGTGGATAGGAATTCATAAGAGAGCATCATCGGGTCGTGTGAGCGTATGAGAGAGTTCTGCATCATGATAAAGAAGCCCTCAGAAAGTACCTTAATATTTTTCTCATGAAACTCGCTCATAAACTGCTCTCTAAGCTCTTTATTCTGTAAAAGCTCAATCATGAGCAACCTAAACATTTTTTCGTTATTTTTGTCAAAGGTAAGCATCTTGTACTGCATAGTAAATTTCTGTATAAATGGTTTTCCACGCTCAGCTAATTCTTTAATTTGAGAGCTATCAATAGAGAAGGGTGATGAAAAAATACCCTTTGCTACCTCTAAAAATATTTCCTCTTTATTCTTAAAATGATTATACAAAGCACTCTCTCTTATCCCAACTTGAGCTGCTATTTTTCTTACACTTGCGCCCTTATATCCCAGCTCAGAGAAGAGGGCAGTTGATGCTTTTAGTATTTTCTCTTTAGTTCCTGTATTCTTAACAAATATCGATGTAGTAGACATTATAGCCCCTAATTTTAGATTATGAACAAGTGTTCTTATAAAATGTATTATATATGAACACTTGTTAATTTATGCTTATATAAAATGAACAAGTGTTCACTAACATAGTACACTAAGTTAACAATCGTTCATGAAGTAAAATAAGTATAATAAAGAAATATTTGAGTATTATTTCACAGGTACAAGAGATAGTTACTTGACTAGCTCAAGAGGAAAGTCCGAGCTGCTGTAAGACAGTGTTCCATTTAACGAATGGCCGTAGTAATGCGAGGGAAAGTGCAACAGAGATTAGACTTCTGCGTTTATTCGTAGTAAAGGTGAAAAGGTGCGTGTAAGAGACCACCAGTTTCTATAGCAATATAGAGAGCTTGTAAACCCAACATGGCAGCAAGAAACAGATGGTTAGCGTCTTACAATGCTTTTGTTTCGCTGGATGCACTATGTAAATTGTGCAGTAGATTAATGCTATAAAAACAAAACTCGGCTTATCTTGTACCTTCTACATATTACTTCTATTCAAATATCAATACACTCAGTAACTTCTTCTTTAGCAAGCCACAATATGATATTAATAAATATCAATTCAATAGTTCTCAATATTAATATTATTTGATATAATTTGCACAGCTTAACCTCAGAAGAGCGAAAGAGTATTTTCAAGAGAATTTACATTATGTTAACCAGTAAGGATGATTTATAGACTATGGATAAGAAACTACAATTAATATCAGATATACAGACTCTGCTTAATGGATATGATAATGTAAATAATACATCTATCGATCCTGCAATATTGGAGTTTATGGACGAAGAGACTCTTAAAAATATTATCGGTTCCCTATTGGATCAAAAAGAAGAATCAAAAAAATCTGATACTGAATGGCTTGAACAGTTTAAAAGCGAAAAATAATAATTAACATATTTATATTAAAAATGTAATAATTCGACAAATTTAGTGTGCTGTTGCAAAATGTTATATTTATTTACTTTATTTTCTGTATAATACAAATAATTAAAATAGATAAGGAATTTCAAAATGGGTAATATAGACTTAATTCAGTTAACAGAACAAACAAAAATGCTTTCAGCGATGGTCGTAGAAGATGAAAAAGTAACAAATGAGTTACTTAGTTCTACATTTAAAAATTTCTTCAATAGTGTTGATTCTTGCTTTGATGGCGAATCTGCTTTGGCAAAATATAAAGAGATTAAACCTGATGTTATATTTGTAGATATCATCATGCCTGGTATGGATGGTATTGAACTTGCACGTAAGATTCGTGAAATTAATCCAACTCAAATCATTATTGTTATATCTGCAAGTAATGATATTGAAAAAATCTCTGAATCAATCGAGGTAGGTGTAAATAGTTTTATTCAAAAACCTATTGATACTAAAAAGATAATAGAGCTACTTTCTGGCGTTACATCAATGATAGCTAAGAAAAAGAAAATAGAGACTAAAACTTTTTCAATTTCTCTACCATTGGATATTTACGACACGGTTAATGCAAATGCAAAAGCTGAAAGCATCTCCAAGAATGCTGTAATTATTAGAGCTTTACGTAGTTTTTACGATTAATTCAATATTCCATATAGATTTTATTATTTCTTAAGAATAAAATCTATATAATTTCGGCTCAACAAAACAGTTGAGATTTAGAGTGGCCCCGTCGTCTAGCGGTTAGGATCCATGGTTTTCATCCATGTTACAGGAGTTCAATTCTCCTCGGGGTCACCACTTACAAAACTAATTTAAACATCCCCTACTCTTTTATTTTTTTACAACTACATATTGTTTTTACCTATAATCATAAACTAAACAGATTCCCTCTGATAATAATACTTCATGTAAGCTGCTATAAGCTCAAATCTGATAAAATACTACTCTTATAAAAGTTTCAAAATCAAAAGGTTTAATAATAATGAGTGAGCATAAAGATTTTTTACGCACAATAGTTGAAAAGGACTTAAAGTCAGGTAAGTACAAGGAGATTGTTACAAGATTCCCTCCCGAGCCAAATGGCTTTCCACACATTGGACATGCTAAATCTATCGCTATAAACTTTGGCATTGCAAGCGACTATAATGGTCACTGTAACCTTAGAATGGACGATACTAACCCGACAACAGAAGATACAAAGTATGTTGAAGCGCTAAAGGGTGCCGTAGAGTGGCTTGGTTTTGAATGGAATGGTAATGTTCGTTTTACTTCTGACTACTTTCATAAAATATACGACTATGCGATACAACTTATAAAAATGGACAAAGCTTACATTGACAGCATAAACGAAGAAGAGATGAGAGAGTTTAGAGGAACTGTTACTCAAGCGGGAAAACGCAGTAAGTATGCCCAGCGTAGTATTGAAGAAAACCTAGACCTTTTTAAGAGAATGAAAAATGGTGAGTTTAAAGATGGTGAGCATGTCCTTCGCGCGAAAATAGACATGTCCGCTGCAAATATGAAAATGCGAGATCCTCTTCTGTATCGAATAAGACATTCACACCATTTTAGAGCTGGTAACGAGTGGTCTATTTACCCTATGTACGACTTCGCTCATTGTCTCTCTGACTACATCGAAGGTGTTTCTCACTCTATCTGTACGCTAGAATTTGAAAACAATCGTGATGTATATAACTGGGTACTAGACACATTAGGTCTAAAAGTAAATCGACCGTACCAACATGAGTTTGCAAGACTTGGCATTAACTACACCGTCATGAGTAAAAGAAAGCTTCTAGAGTTGGTGGAAGGTGGACTGGTGAGTGGTTGGGACGACCCTCGTTTACCTACTATCGCTGGATACAAAAGAAGAGGATACACTCCTGAGTCTATTTTAAACTTCTGTGATTCAGTAGGTATAGCAAAAGCGAACTCAATGGTTGACGTTGCACAACTTGAGTTTTGTATACGAGATGATTTGAACACAAAAGTACCTCGTGTATTATCTGTGCTTAACCCACTTAAAGTAACGATTGAGAACTATGATGGCAGTGAAGAGATTGACGCTCCTTATTATCCTCACGACGTACCTAAAGATGGTATGAGAAAGTTACCTTTTTCCAAAGAGATTTACATTGAACGCGACGACTTTATGGAGACTCCTCTAAAAGGCTATTTCCGCTTAACACCTGATCAAGGAGTACGCCTTAGACATGCATACATCATCACATGTAAAGAAGTTGTCAAAGACAGTAATGGTGAAATTATAGAGATAAAAGCAGAGTATTACCCTGAATCTAAAAGCGGTGCAGAAGATACTAGTGGTATCAAAGTAAAAAGTGCTATTCAGTGGGTGAGTGCTGCAGAAGCTAAGAAAGTTGAAGTAAGAGTTTACGATAGGCTCTTTAAAGACGAAGCTCCAGAAGGGCTAGAAGATGTAAATCCGGACTCTCTTCGCATTATAAAAAATGCTCTTATTGAACCTGCTGTTATAACTAATAGACCTGATGAGAGATTCCAGTTTGAAAGACAAGGGTATTTTTATGCCGATCCAATCGATTACACAGATGAACTTCCTGTATTTAACAAAATAGTTGGTCTCAAAGACTCTTGGGGTAAAAAGACAAAACCAAAAGAGAATGTGCCTAAGCCACAAGCTAAACAAGTGCAAGTGGATGGCGAAGTAGCGGCTATGAGCGAAAAAGAGCAAGTACTATTTGATAAATATACAAGCCAACTTGGGTTAAACGCTGAAGTAGCAAACACTCTAGCGCGCGATGAGCAACTCTCATCATTTTACGAAGAAGCTCTTTTATCTCTTAACTCTCCTGTTGCCATCGCAAATATCGTAACAAACGAAGTAGCAAGAGAACTAAAAGAGAAACATTCAGATGAGCTAAAATTTAACGCAGAACAGATATCCGAACTTGTTAAAATGATAGACGATGAGACCATCTCAAATAAGATTGCCAAGCAAGTGTTTGAGGAGATGACAAAATCTGGAGACAACCCAACTAAGATAGTTGAAGACAAGGGTCTTCTGCAGATAAGTGACCCTGCTAAAATCACACCTATCATTGATGAGATTATCGCTAAAAATCCAGACAATGTTGCGAAGTTTAGAGCTGGCAACACAAAACTACTAGGCTTCTTTGTAGGTCAAGTACTAAAAAATACAGGAGGCAAAGCAAACCCTCAAGTGGTAAATAAACTTGTTGCGCAGAGCTTAAAAGAATAAGCTAGTCATTTCTTTTATAGAGAATTACAATAGTTAAAACTAACAGCTAACTATTAACATTAATCTGTTAAAATTCCGTAAATTATTTATAGGATTTTTAATGCTAAGATTTGCCTCTAGTCCAACTGATGATATGAGTATAAGCGACCTTCGTATAGCAATATTTAACTATATCATCTCAAAACAGAGAGAAGAAGGCCTCCTTGTTCGTATTGAAGACAGCAATAAAGAGAAAAATATAGAGGGGAAAGATCAGGAGATTCTTGACACATTAGCTCTTTTTGGGGTTGAGTACTCTCATGTCGTCTACCAAAGTGAAAATGTACGTTTCCATTCTGCCATGGCACTACAGTTGATGCACGAAAAAAAAGCATTTTCGTGCTTTTGCTCTCAAGTATGGCTAGAGAAAAAACGCCAAGAAGCGCAAGATGCTAAAAAAGCGTATAAGTATGACGACGCTTGTAGAAACCTTCCAGCAGAGCTAGTTATAGACAACATGAGCCCCTTTACTATTAGAGTGACTAAACCTGAAGAAAATCTTGTTATAAAAGATTACATCAAAGGTGAACTAAAATTTCCTTCTGATACTCTGGATAGCTTTGTTATTATGGACCAACAAAAAATTCCTACCTATAACTTTGCCTGTGCAATTGATGATATGCTTGGTGATATATCCTTGGTGCTACACTGCGAAGAAAATATGGATAATATTCTAAAACAAGATCATATCAGAGCCTCTTTAAAGTATGATAAAAAAGTTGAGTATGCAGAGCTACCGCTAATTGTTGATGGTGATTCAATTAGTGTTAAATCACTATTCACTGAGGGATACTTACCTTCTGCTATATCAAATTATTTAATATCAATGGGAACTATTGTTCCTCAAAAAATATTTGAAATAAAAGACTCAATTGAATGGTTTGATTTAAAAAGTATATCTAACAGCCCTATTGAGTTTGATATGGAAGCTTTAAAGAAAATAAATAAAGAGCACTTGAAAAATCTCGAAGCTAAAGAACTTTCTCGCTATGTCGGTTTTGCCGATGAAGAGATTGGTGAGCTCGCTCGTGTTTACTTAGAAGAAGCTGCAACGACAAAAGAGCTTAGAAGTAAGATAGAGCCTATATTTGCCGACAAAGAAATTCCAAAAGAGTTTGTTAGTAAAGCCAATATAATGGCCGAAGCTATTAAGAGTGCACCCTACTTTGACAAGTATCAGGATTTTAAAAACTACATTTTAAAAGAGTCTGGACTCAAAGAAGAAAACTTTTCAGTACCATTGCGCTTACTCTTAACTGGTGCAGTAAATGGTCCAGATATATCTGAAATATACAAATATCTTAAAAACTATATTGGGGAGATTGTGAAATGAGTTTAATATATGAGATTATTCAGGGATTAGGTTCCCTTGCGATTGCTCTAATTGGAGTTTATATTTGGGTTTTCATCATTGCAGCACTACTGAGCTTTGTAAACCCAGATCCAAACAACCAAGTCGTTCAACTTTTATACAGAATTACCAATCCTGCATACAAGTTAGTAAGAAGATACATTAGAACTGACTTCAATGGCTTAGATCTTGCTCCATTAGTCATAATAATAGCTTTGCAAGTTATAATAGTTGTACTAAGGGCCCTGCTAAACGCTATTTAGTCCTCATCTTTTTCAAAGATCAACTTATCTGAAGAGTGTTCACTACTCTTGAGATAAAAATTCATTACTCTCTCTTGAGTAGTAAATCTAATGAGATAGTTTTGTCTCCACTGGGTATCAACTGAGACAAGAGTAGAGAACTCATTTTTAGAGTCAAGTCTTTCTATCTTATATGCTCTATTATCGTTGATGAAAAAATCAAAATTGTCTCTATTGCTTTTTGTATACATTGATATATAAAAATATTCATCATCATTATAAGTTTGCGGAAATACCTTGTTTAGATATATAACAGTTGCTATACCATCCCCAATGCCATTTTTTTTAATTTTTACACTTAATATATTATCTTCACTAATCTCTTGGGTTTTCGTAATATTAAAACGATAAAAAGCATTGTTTTTTGAGCAGGCAGAAAATATGATCGAAAAAATCAAAATCACTAAGAAAGTTTTCATTTTTATCCTCTTATTTATAAGGAATTATATCTTATTAAAGTCTTATTTTGTATAATCTATAAAATTTAAACTAAAGTCTGAAAATTGAGCAAAAGATTAGCAGTGGCGTTTACTGGTCCATCTAATAGTGGAAAAACAACCCTAATATTAAAGGTTGCTAGAAAACTAATCCATGAACATAAACTAAAAGTTTCTATCATTAAACATGACCCTAAAGATAAGGCTAATTTTGATGTTGAAGGCAAAGATAGTTATAAGTTTAGTGATACTGGTGCAGACGTAATTGTAACCTCCCCTAACCGCACAACTTATTTTTCCCAAAAACATTCAGAACTTGAAGATATGATTAGACTATTTGATGATTTTGACGTACTCCTCGTGGAAGGATTGAAAAATTTACCACTTCCTAGAATAAGCGTCTTTAGAAACAGTATTGATATGGACTATTTTCCATACATGAATGCTTTAGCGATTGATAGTAGTATAGATAAAGATGCTTATGATTTAGCAGACGTTGATATTTTGGATTTAAATTCTCCAGACAGTGTTATATCATGGATATTTAAAAATGCAAAAAAAATAAAAAAGGATAAAAGATGAAAGATATATTTTTAGAGACGATACAAACAATAGCAATAAGAATTAAAGATGCTATTGACGTAAAGGATATAGGTTATTCACAACAAGAAAACAGTTCAGGTGAGACACAACTACAGTTAGATATTCAATGTGACTTGATTATTGAAGAGGAATTATCTAAAATAACTTCCATTCATACTATCGCGAGTGAAGAAAAAGAACATGAAATGCTCATTAACGAAAGTGGAAAGTATTATGTAGCGTATGATCCACTTGATGGATCGTCTTTGGTTGACGTTAATCTTAGCGTTGGTTCTATCTTTGGTATTTATGAAGGTGACTGGGGTGCTCAAAACATGGTCGCTTCATGTTATGTAGTTTATGGACCTCGCGTTGAGATGATTTTTGCACAGACAAAAGCGAAACTATTTCTACTTCAAAATAATGAGTTTGAGTTTGTTAAAGAGATTCGTCTAAATGAAAAAGGTAACCTTAACGCTCCAGGTGGCACACAACAAAACTGGGCGCCATACCATAAAGAGATGGTTGATAGCTTTTTTAATGAAGGTTATAGACTAAGATACTCAGGCGGAATGGTTCCAGATTTACACCAAATACTGCTTAAAGGTGGTGGTCTTTTTAGCTATCCAGCTACATCTGATAGACCTGATGGAAAGCTTCGCAAACTTTTTGAAGTTTACCCTTTTGCATTCATCTTTAAGATTGCTGGTGGCGACGCAATAGATGGTATAAATGAAGATATCATGTCTCTAGATCATGATCATATACACGGAACATCTCCATGTTTTTTTGGTTCAAAATATGAAATATCTGTAGTAAAAGAAGTTTATGCAAGAAATAGATAGTAAAGAGAAAGATAGATTTGAAGTCTATCTCGATCAAATGGTAGTTAAACTACAATCTTGTCAGAAAGATAAAAACCACAAAAGTTGTAGTGCCTGTGACCTCTATTTTACATGTGAACTTCGTAGTGAGTATGTAAAAGCTGTATACGGTAGCATGTCAAAAGGCGATACTGGTGGATTTGAATTTTAAACATAAACGATTAAAGGAAATAATTTGAGTAAATATATTACAACACCTATATATTATGTAAATGGAGAGGCTCATATTGGGCATGCATACACTACTTTTATAGCTGATACTGTAGCTAGGTATGAGAGATTAAAAGGTGAAGATACATTTTTTCTCACTGGAACAGATGAGCATGGACAAAAGATAGAAGAGTCAGCTCAAAAGAACAATAAGCCAACACAAGAGTTTGCAGATGAAATAAGTGCAACATTTAAAAACCTTTGGGATGACTTTGGTATTAGTTATGATAAGTTTATACGTACTACTGATGAAGACCATAAAATTGGAGTACAAAAAGCCTTTGAGACGATGTATGCAAAAGGTGATATATATAAAGACTTTTATGAGGGTCACTACTGTGTAAGTTGTGAAACTTTTTTCCCTGAAACGCAGCTAGAAGATGGTGAATTTTGTCCAGACTGCGGAAGAAGTACAAATATTATTAAAGAAGAGAGTTACTTTTTCAAGTTATCTAAATACGAAGATAAACTTCTAAAGCACTACGAAGATAACCCAGACTTTATTCTGCCTCGTTCACGTGCAAATGAGGTAATAAACTTTGTAAAAGGTGGCTTAAGAGACCTATCTGTTACACGTACATCTTTTAGCTGGGGTGTCAAAATGCCCGCATCATTTAATGATGATAATCATGTTATGTATGTTTGGCTCGACGCACTTTTAAACTATATAACAGCACTTGGTTATGGAAAAGATGAAGAAAACATGAACTACTGGCCAGCATCCACACAGTTTGTTGGTAAAGACATACTACGTTTTCATGCTATTTACTGGCCTGCATTCCTAATGAGTTTAGACCTACCACTTCCTCAACATATAGGCGCTCATGGATGGTGGACGAGAGATGGTGAGAAAATGTCTAAGTCTAAAGGCAATGTTGTTGCACCAAAAGTTGTCGCTGATGCTTATGGAGAAGAAAATTTAAGATATTTCATGCTTAGAGAAGTTCCTTTTGGTCAAGATGGAGACTTTTCTCAAAGAGCTTTCATAGATAGAATAAACTCTGAGCTTAGTAATGATCTTGGAAATTTACTCAACCGTATTATTGGAATGAGTGGTAAATACTCTGACTTTGAAATTGACAGTGTTGATGTTGAGAAATATCACTCAAAAGAGCTTCAAAGCATGCAAGAGGTCATAGCAAACCTTGATCCATTTATGGAAAATCTGCAAACACATAGATATCTTGAAGAGTTATGGAAACTTTTTTCTATTGGAAACAAAGCTATTGAGGAGTATGCTCCTTGGACAAAAATGAAAGAAGATAAAAAAGATGAAGCGCTTGCAACAGTTGCGCTTGTAGCAAATATTTTAGCAAAAGCGTCCATAATGCTTCATCCTGTTATGCCCAAAACTACTAATATCGTAGCAGACGCACTTAACTTTGAAATAAATAATGCAAGCTACAAAGACCTTATAGTAGAGAATAAGCTATTGAAATTATTTAATATTAAAAGTGTTCCTCCCCTCTTCCCTCGTGTTGAAGAGCCTTTAATGGAGGAAGCTCCAAAAGCTGAACCAAACCCACCTAAACAGAAGAAAGAACAAGCAAAAGAGACAACAACAAAAGAAGTTGATAACCTTATAGAGATTGGACAGTTTTTTGAAACATCTTTAAAAGTAGGAATAGTTCTTGAAGCTAAAGAAGTTCCAAAAAGTAAAAAACTTTTAAAACTACAAGTAAGTCTTGGAGAAAGCGATGTTAGACAAGTTGTTGCAGGAATAAAAGAGTTTTATTCTGCTGAAGACTTAATTAATACTCAAGTTTGTGTAGTTGCAAACCTCAAACCTGCAAAGCTAATGGGAATGATGAGTGAAGGCATGCTTCTTGCTGCAAAAGATGAAGATGGTCTTTGTTTAGTGCGTCCAGAAAAGCCTAAAAAAGCGGGTACTCCTATTGGATGAGACTTGAGAATATTCTTGCACTTACACTTGGAAAACTTGTTAACAATCCATTTGTAAATAATTTTGAAAATATAGTATTTGATTCTAAAAACATAAAAAGAGGTGACCTTTTTGTCGCTTTTAACGAAGAAGAGATTTCAGATGCTATACTTAATGGTGCTTATGGAATTATTTTTGACAAACCAACACAGATTAGTGACAATGAAATCGCTTGGATTAAAGTTGACAACTTAGAAAAAGCATTAAAAAGGCTTCTGCGTTTTAGATTAATAGACAAGAATGTTACCGTTTATGAAAGCAATGAGATTGTAATTAAACTTGCACAGCAAGTGATTACGGAATCAAATTTTATTGCTCTTATTGGAAATATTAAAACTATTGTAAAAAGTTTATGGAATATAGAACAAGATTCTATAATACTTTTTTGTCCAACTTTAATAGATAAAAATATCTTTGCTAGAACTATAGAACTTTCCCAAAATCCTTATCAACATGTTGATATTATAGAACAAACACTTTTTGAAACATCTTTTATCTATAACAATATATTTTATGAGAGACAACTAATATCTCCATTTTTTATGCCATATCTTGAGATACTTCTGCATCTTTTTAAAAAAGAGGCTATACATTACCGTTTAAAAAAATTCTCCCAAATAGATCATTTCGAAGCAGTTTTTACAAATAAAAAGCTTGAAGTTAAAGAGTTTGGAACAAGTGATAAAGTTCTTATTTTTGAAAAAAACACCTCTTTCATTGAACAAGAGATAAATTTTTTACAAAGAAATGCGACATGGGCCAAAATAATCTACCTTATACCTAACTCACATGCAAATTTGAGGGTTAATCTAAATGAAATCAATACTATAATAGTCTATAAAAACGAGAGTGACATACTAAGAATACTTAAGAGTAGTCACTTTCACTTTGCCTTAATCCTTGGTGTAGACAAAGCAATGATTACTAAACCTATTAGTAATCAAACAGAAGTTTCACTATTTGATTTATAGTGCTACTGACTAAACTTTAAAGAAGAGAATATGAATAGAAGAACATTTTTAACAACAACAGTTTCAACTTCTGCAGTTTTAGTGTTAAATAGCTGTAACGAAAGTAATCGCCAAGCAATAGATTACTCTAAACATCCAACCAAAAGCACAGACACAAAAAGAATTAATATCAATAGAAATAAAAAAACTATAATTACTCTTGCAACAAGCTGGCCTGCTCATTTCCCTATTATGGGTACAGGTGTTGAAAGGTTCGCTCAAAGAGTTAAGGATGTCAGTGGTGGAACTTTGGAAATTAAAATCTACCCTAAAAATGTTTTAGTACCTGCCCTAGCTGTTTTTGATGCTACAAGCAGCGGACAGATTGACGCTTTTCACTCTGGACCATACTACTGGAAAGGAAAGAATGCTTCCTTCTCTCTTTTTAGCGGTATGCCTTTTGGTCTCACATCTGAAGAGATAAATTCATGGATGAGTTTTGGTGGAGGAATGGAGTTATGGCGAGAGAAATATGCGAAGTATAATCTCCATCCTTTCTTAGGTGGAAACACAAACATACAGATGGGAGGATGGTTTAGAAAGCCCATTAACTCCCTTGAGGATATGCAAGGACTTAAGATGAGAATCCCTGGTCTTGGTGGCGAAGTTTTTTCTAAAATGGGAGTAAACCCTATCCTTCTACCAGCAGGTGAGATATACACTTCACTTGAACGCGGAGTTATTGATGCAACTGAATGGGTAGGCCCTGCACTTGACATTAAAATGGGATTCTATAAAGTTGCACCTTACTATTACTCTGGATGGCATGAGCCTGGATCAGTTTTAGAGCTTACTTTTAATAAACACTCATGGAATAAACTAGCACTTGAGCATCAATCTATCATAGAAGTATGCTCAAACGAACTAAACGCCAACATGACTTCTGAGTTTCATAAAGAAAATATTTTTGCCCTAAGTCAGCTAAAAGAACTTGGCGTTACTATACAAAAGTTTCCTGATGATATCTATACTGCAGGCAAGAAGGCTCTTCAAGACGTTATCCTTGAGCAAAGTGCGAAGAGTAAAGATTTTGCAGAAGTTTACGAATCTGCATCAAAGTACCTAAAGCTCTCAAAAGAGTGGAGCGATGTTAGCTTAGGAAGCTTTCTAGATAAACGCTAATTTTAGTTGTAAGGTATACTTTTTGCTTGCTTTATAGCATATTGCTATTATGGATTTTGTTTGAATAATTTTTTATACTTTTTTATTTTTGTGCACTCGCTCTCTTTCGCTTTTTATGATGCTTACATAGTAGATAAAAATAGCTCGCTTCCTATACCAAGCGCTACCATTAACGACTCAGTAAAGAGCTCCAAGAGTAATAAGGATGGTTATTTTAAAATAGACACCAGCGAGCCTTTTTTAAATATAAAAGCGTGTGGTTATAAACCCCTCAAAATTTCTACTGCTGCGTATAAAACTAAAATTTTTCTAGAGCCGATAAATGTCAAAGCTCTTTACTTAACTTTTTGGGGAGCTAGCAATAATTCGCAGACACTAAAAAATCTTCTTAAGGCTATAAAAAAGACAGAAGCCAATGCCGTTGTAGCTGATGTCAAAAACGAGTATGGTTCAACTCTTTTTTTAACAAGTTTTGAAGAAGCCAACTCCTATGGTGCCCAAAAGAATAGAACAAATAGAAATATCCAAAAGTTTATAAAAACAATGAAAGAAAGAAATATCTATACAATAGCAAGGGTGGTAGTTTTCAAAGATGAAATCCAAGCATCAAACAACCCCGACTATGCAATTAAACGCGAAGACAATAATAGTATATGGAGAAATCATGACAATATGGCATGGGTCGACCCATTTGACGAGCGTTCACACGCCTACACTATTCGGATCGCTGAAGAAGCGGCAAAGGTTGGTTTTGATGAGATCAACTTTGACTATATCCGCTTTCCTGCAAAAAGTGGTTTAAAGTATTCTAAAGAGAATACGCAAGAAAATCGTATTAAAGCACTTGAGACTTTTTTAGACTCAGCATCTTTAAAACTAAAAAAATATGGTGTTTTCATATCAGTGAACACCTATGGAAATATCTGCTGGAGCGATGATGACAACAACATTGGTCAAACGGTAGAGTCACTATCTGATCATGCAGACTACTTAGCGCCTATGCTTTATCCTTCAGGGTTTTCAAATGGTTCTTTTTACTTTAAATATCCAGCCGATCACCCTTATGAAGTTATATACAGAAGTATTAGCAACATTAAAGAGAGAATTGATACAAAACGGGTAAGACCTTGGTTACAGTACTTTAAGGACTATAAGAGAAAACGTAGACCTTATGAAAAGTTTGAGATTCAAGAGCAGATTCGTGCATCTGATAATATCGACGCTAATGGATGGATGATGTGGTCGCCATCTAGCAAATATCATGTCAAGTATCTAAACAAATAGTCTTATGTTTTTTAATTTTTTACGAAGCTGGGATGAGCCCTCAAGATGTAAATCCACCAAGTTATGAAACTCTTTAGAATGATTCATATGTCTTAGGTGTGCTAGCTCATGCACTACAACATAGTCGATTAAGCGCTTATCAATTTTTATAAGTTCACTATTAAACGTAATGACTTTTTTTGAGCTACAGCTTCCCCACCTACTTTTCATCTTTCGATATTTAAGTTCACTATACTCTAAGTTCATCTCTTTACTAAAATACTCCGCCCTACTTTTAAGGTACTCTTTAGCTACATACTTATAAAAATCATCATAACACTTGAGCGTTTTTTTCTCATCATCAAGTTTAACTTTTTCTAGTTTATCTCTTAAATATTTAGTCTCTGCGCTGTCAATGCTATATATCTCGCCAAAAAAAGCCACTTCATCTTCTAAGTTCACCTTTAAAGATATCTGTTGCTCAATCTTATGAAACTGCTTTCTTATCCACTCTTCTCTCTCTTTTAAAAGCTCTAATACATATTGATGAGACTTTATGGGACTCTTTACTCTTATTTTTTTATCTGCTTCAACGCTTATATAACTATTTTTGAGTTTTTTATTGTAAACATACTCAATATTAAACTCTTTATACTCTATTTTACTCATATGATATGGGGTCTATAACTCCAGCAAGTTTAAAGCCATTTAGTCGAAGCCTACAGCTATCACAAACACCGCAAGCTTTTTCCTCATTTTTATAGCAACTCCATGTTAACTCTAGTGGAACGGACAACTCTAAAGACTTTTGAACTATTTGTGATTTTTTTAAACGAACTAATGGCATTGTAATCTCTATATTAGTCTCATCTTTTGTTCCAAGGTTTATCGCGTTTTGCATAGAGAGTATATATGATTCTCTACAGTCTGGATAACCGCTGCTATCCTCTTCCACTACGCCTATGCTAATAACTGACGCCGACTCTTTTTCAGCAATAGCGGCCGCCATACTTAAAAAAATTCCATTTCGAAAAGGTACATAGGTTACGGGAACGCCATCTTCCACTCCAGTTGTTGGAACGTCAATAGTAGAGTCAGTTAACGCCGAGGCTCCGAGATCTTTAAAAAAGCTCATATCAAGAACGTACTTCTCTTTCACGTTTAACTTTTCACAAACAGCCTCAAAACAGCTAAGCTCTTTTTGTTGCGTTCTTTGATTATAATTAAAGTGTACGGCAACTATTTCATACCCTTCTTCTTGCATCATATAGGCGCTAAGAGTTGAGTCCATGCCGCCACTCATTATACAAACCGCTTTTTTATTCATATTTTCTTTTTTCATAATATGATTTTAACATATTTTTTTAATCTACATTAAAAGAAATAAAGACTAAAATATTCCTATATAAGAAACGAGGAGTTTATTATGGATGTTTCATCATCAACCAACACTTCAGCAATCGGAGTAGAAGTACAAAAGAAAGCACAAGACGTTCAAGCGCAACAAGTACTTAAAGTCCTAGAGAGCGTGGATACGCAATCTAAACAAGTTACAGCTCAAAAGACGGGAATCGGCAACAGTATTAATATTACTGGGTAGATTTTATCTACCCTTACAAATCATAAGCCTCATTCGATATAATTTCTCTCATGATTGAACTAGACAACAGAACTAATCTTGAGCTGAATGAAATACTTCTTTCTCAAATTACAGACTCTTTAACAGATAAAGACATTGAACTCATCGTAACGACAAATGAAGAGATTCAAGAGATAAACTTAACCAACAGAAATATCAACAAACCAACCGATGTATTAAGCTTTCCATACGAAGAGATGCCTATGAGTCCGCTTGGAAGCATAGTAATATCAAAAGACTTTGTAGAAGAGAGTGCCAAAAATTTCGCTCACGACAATATAAGCGAGTTTACATTACTCTATATACATGGTCTTTTACATCTGCTTGGGTACGATCATGAAGTTGACAATGGCGAGATGAGAGAAGAAGAGAGAAGACTTATAGAGAAGTTTAATCTTCCTAGTAGTTTAATTATTAGAACACAAGGGTAAATATAGATGGATTATATAATATTTTTAGTTGCAATGGCGGCACTTATATATGGGGCTGATTTCATTATTAAAGAATCAGAAAGAATAGCGTTACATTTTAATATATCTCATTTTGTCATTGGAGCCACCTTAGTTGCCTTTGGTACTTCTTTACCTGAAATGGCAGCTTCAATGATGGCTTCATCACATGGTAAAAGCGATATGGCGGTTGCGAATGTAGTTGGAAGCGTTATTTTTAACATAACCATGGTTCTTGGTATAGTTTTTATGTTTGCTAAATCTATGAATCCAAACAGAGACCTCTTTTCAAAAGATAGTGCTTGGGTTATTGTTCCCGTATTAATTTTTTACATTATGATTCAAGATGGAGTTATTGGCCGAGTAGATGGTGTGATATTTTTACTCTTAATGACTTCATACCTTATCTTTTTATTTAAAAGTTCTCGTGAAGACCTAGAAGGAGAGATAGATACTTCTTTAGCAAAACAATTCAACTGGCTCAAAACAGTAGCTTTACTTAGTGTTGGATTTATATTGACTATAGGTGGGGCAAATTTTGTTGTCGAGAGCGGAACAAACATCGCGCGTAGCCTTGAAGTGAGTGAATGGGTTATAGGTCTGTTTTTAATCTCACTTGGAACTTCACTTCCAGAGCTTGTAGTTTCGTTAGTAGCAGTAAAAAAGGGAAACGCCGAGATGGGTATTGGAAATATAATTGGCTCAAACGTAGCAAACTTTTCAATGGTTTTAGGTGCGTCTTCATTGATTAATCCACTTTTAGTAGATCTTGCTAGTACGAAGTTTGATATTTTGATTATGGTGTCAGCATCATTAGCTCTGCTATTTATTCTAGCAAACAAGCTCTACAATAGAGCTGGCGGTATATTTTTACTAATAATTCTTGCTCTTTTTATTCAAAACTCTTTCGCATAAAAATTACTTTTTTATATAACCAAGCTCTAAGAGCTTGTTATATATATCCGATATAATCGAACCAGCAGCATGCCCACCATGTCCACCATGTTCTATCATAGCCATGACAACGTACTGCGGATTTTTATATGGTCCATATGTTGTAAACCATGCATGCGAACGATTGTAGTAGGAGAGTTCTCTTTCTAATTTTCTTTTTTCTATATCTTGCTTAATGGCAATTACCTGAGCCGTTCCCGTTTTTCCAGCGATCTTTACTTTAGAGTGTAGGTAGTTAGTTGCAGTACCTTTTGCTCTGTTACATACATGGTACATAGCATTTTGTATTTTAGGCAGATTTTTAAGTTCTTCTTTTGTTAAAACATCTTGCAACTCATGCTTGATAACTTCATCACCTATTTTTTTAGCAATATGAGGAGTTGGAAGCTTACCTGTTGCCATAAGCGCAGTCTGCTGTGCTATTTGAAGTGGCGTTACTAAAAAATCACCCTGCCCTATAGACATGTTTACCGTTTCCCCAATATTCCATGATCTATTGTATTTCTCTCTTTTCCACTCTTTTGAAGGAACAACACCAATAAACTCATTAGGTAAATCAATGCCCGTTTTTTTAGAAAGTCCGTAACGTTTAAGTCCCATACTCATCTTTTGATTCCCTAAGATCAAGCTACCCTTGTAAAAATAATCATCGCAACTCTCTCTTATAGCCTTTGTGATATCGGTATGCTCATGCCCCTGCTTTTTCCAACATCTGAATATTCTTCCACCTAAAGGAAGGGATGACTTACACTCAACTGTCCACTTACTACTTAAGTCCGTTGATATATAAAGCAGTCCAAGCATTGGTTTGATCGTGGAGCCTGGAGGGTAAAGACCATTTATCAACTTATTTGTAAATGGGTGATCCAAACTTGATGACAATTTATTATACATAGCATGCGACATACCCGAAACAAAGATATTTAAATCATAGTTAGGAAAACTACCTGCAGATAAAACAGATCCATTAACATCCATAACTATAACTGCACCTACCCTATCTCCGAATAGTTCAGCTATATATGTTTGAAGTTCCATATCCAAACTAAGAGTGAGTTTCTTATCCTCATCAGCACTTTCATACATAAGCTGCTTAATCTCTTCGTTATTAGCATTAACTTTTATTTGGCGTTTACCAGCTGTACCTTGAAGGTATTTATTATAGTATTTCTCAATACCTGTTTTACCAGTGTTACCTAACAGCTCCAGCAGAGCATCTCCATCAATATCTTTTTTATTCGCACGCGATACATACCCTATCATGTGTGCAGCAATGTTTTTATATGGATAGTGGCGTTTTGGTGCAGGAATGATCTTAACATTTTCTCTCAAGTTTAGCGTTGAGTAGACAGGCATTATCTCCTCATATGCAATAAAATGGACAACGTCGATAAAGTTATGATTATAGTAAGACTCTTTCTTCGCATATCTCTTTTTTATTTTCTTTTTGTCTAAGGAAGGAAGAAGTGCGCAAAGTTTATCTATCTCTTCATCTAGATTATGAGATGATTTTCTACTTGTGAGGTGTGGGGCTAGCTGTATCTTAAATCCTAGTTTATTTATAGCAACCGCTCTATTTTTTATGTCTACTATCTCCCCACGAACAGGAGCAATATGTTCTAGCCTTATAGTATTTTTTAAAGAGAGTTTTGAATAGATATGATTTGACTCAACACTTAAAATAAAGACTCTAACTAATAGCCCTAACCAGATTGATGCAAATACTAGTAGTATGATCTTAATTTTCATAATATACTCACTATAAAAAACTCTATTACTATATAGTATACTATATAGTAATCAATTACCGGCTGCTCTAAAAGAAAAATATTCGACAACAGCGTTAAAAATAAAAAATATCCGAAATAAGCCAACACTACATAAGAGGCTCTAATACATTTTTGACAGTTAAAACTCTGCATTATTTTTGGAAGTATAAACTTATAAACTATATATAAATATATAATAGATGTAAATAGCATATAGCCCGCATTAGCTTCAAAAATAACAAGCATAAATGAAATCGCGACTATGTATAAAAGATTTTTCTCATCTAGAGATTTAACAAAATATGTAAATAATACAGCAAATAAAGGTGGTAGAAATGGATAGATACTGCTTAGCCCACTATATAATACAAATAAAAATATGTATATAAATAGTTCTAAAGGTCTTTTATCAGGGATACTTCGTTGCATATTGGAAAATGTTTACATTTTATACAGTCGGCCCATATTTTATGTTCTGGTAATGACTCTTTTGGAATCTCAACAAAGCCTAGTCTTTCAAAGAAAGCTTGCTTATACGTTAGACTTAGGACTCTTTTTAAACCAAGAGAAGTAGCTTCCTTGAGCACCTCGTTAATTATAGATTCACCTATTTTATTGCCTCTAAAACCATCTTTTACAACAAGCGATCTGATCTCAGCCAGTTCTGATGTATGTACATGTAAAGCACAGAACCCTAAAAGTTGTTCATCTCCAAGTACAAGTGTGTAAGAGCGAATATTTGTTGCTATCTCATCTTCACTTCTATCTAAAATGATTCCATTTTCTATTTCTGGAAGAATCAACTCCCTCATCATCACTATATCACTGAGTTTAGCTTTTTTATACTCAATCTTCATTTTTTTCTTTTTCCTCTAAAAGATCGTAAATAACATTGATAATTTTCTTAGTACCTCTTTTTTTAGAGCTTGATACAGTCATCGCATTTGGAAACTCACGTCTAAGAGCGTTTTGCTCTTTTTGATTGAGTTTATCTATCTTAGTAAAGATTTGAATTATGTACTGATTTTCACGTACGTTGTCAAACAAAAATTGACTCACGGATGTATCTATGTCAAGATGAGGATGTCTACAATCAACAAGATGTATAAAAACTTTAATCTGTTCTCTAGTTGATATGTAGTCAGTTAAGTTTTTCTCCCAATCATGCTTCATAGATTTAGAGACCTTTGCATATCCAAAACCTGGCAGGTCAACAAACTTTGCATTAACCTTTTTATCTTCTTCTCTGTTTAAAAGTGTCACATCAAAATAGTTGATAAGTCTGGTTTTACCTGGTGTTGAAGATACTTTTGCAAGACCTTTATGATTTGTCAAAGCATTTAAAAGTGAGCTCTTGCCTACGTTTGATCTTGCCATGAATACTATTTCATTTTGTTCATCCGACTCTGGTGCTGCTCCAACATTTGGAGCCGATGTCATAAACTTTGCATCTACTATATCTATATCAACCAAAACTATTCCTTCTCTTCAGCTATATCAAAAATCATTATCACAGGCTCTTTTTTGAGGCCCTGAGCATATGCTTTTCCATCAACTATACTTAAAATCACTTTATCGCCATGTATCTCTTTTTTCTCATTTATTTGTACTAAATGAACATTTTCAAAAAAGTGATACTCCTTTTTAAGTGGCAAATAGATTATCTTATTTGAACTTCCTCTATATTTTGCATTCTGTTTTGTCTGTATCTTAAAAGAGACATTGCCAATAGCGACAAACTTCGTTGGCTTATTCTCTTTATCTACATATATTGTCAAGTTAGATGCGTTTATCTCATCATTACCTTTGACAATGTTAACGTCTCCATCAAATACGGATATACCTTGACTCTCATCTGCTTTAAATGAGTTTGCTTTAATCTTCAGTTCTTGAGAAAAAAGTAAAGTTGTAAAAAAAAGTATAAAAATTATTCTCATAATTGTTCCTCATCTAAGATATATTTTGCGACTACCTGTTTTGACTCTATTTTATTTAGTAAGCTATTATACTCCAAAGAGACTCCTGTAATCTTATTATCACCCATATATGCAACATACTCACTCTGTGTTTTAGCGACTGAAGTTTTTTTATTGTAAACAACTTCTTGCGAATCAAACGTTAGCCCATCTTCTCTAAAGTATGATACCTTTCCAATAAGAGTGATAATATCACCTTCGTACAAGCCACTATCAGCCTTCATATTGGCGATGTAAGTTTTTGAGTTATCTGTAAAATCCATACTTTTAACAGTATATCTATCAGCATATCTTGTAGCAACATCTCCAGACATAAAAGTTTTTATTTTCTCTTGGTTGAGCTCGTAAAGAGAGAAGTCCCTGATTTCAAAAAGAGGTATATCTACAAAGAGTTGCTGCTTTATATCAAGTGGCTTGAAAAAATAAAAAATCATCATCAAACTACTTAGTATAAAGAGAAAAAAAATGTTTATATTGATAACAGACTCCTCTTAAATCCAAACTGATAGAAACTCTTCTCTTTGATCATTTTCATCAACTAAAGTATCTATCATCTCTCTCACCGCGCCATCTCCACCATTATAGTTTAAGACTGTATCTACTAACTCTCGAATCTCTTTAACGCCATTTTTAGGAGTAAAGCTTCTACCAACAAGAGATAGCATATTGTAGTCATTTAAATCATCTCCAATTGCTCCAAGTTCATAAAACTTTAAACCAAGTGACTCTACAAGCTCTTTTAGTACTCTATCTTTGTCCCGTACACCTTGATAGAGATGCTTTATGCCAAGTTCGGTCGCTCTTTTTTTCACTATTTCTGATTTTCGACCAGTTATGATTGCTACTTCATTACCCATTTTTATCCAGGTAGTGATTCCAAGTCCATCTTTAACATTAAAGCTTTTGCTCTCTATAGAATCGTTTGAATAGATAAGTGAGCCATCACTCAGACAGCCGTCAACGTCTAAAACAATCAGCTTTATCATAAAACGTCTTTTGTACTAGGAATGCCAACTCTATCATTTCTTGTAGTGGCTCTTCTTATCGCAACCGCAAGAGACTTAAATGATGCTTCAATGATATGGTGTTTATTTTTACCACGAAGCTGTATGATGTGCGTACTTATCTTTGCGTTTAAAACAAACGCTCTATAAAACTCTTCTACTAGTTCCGTATCAAAATTGCCAACTTTACCGCTTACCTCAAGCTCATAAACTAAAAATGGTCTATTGCTTAGATCTAAATCACACGATACACAAGCCTCATCCATAACTATATTTGCACTACCAAAGCGCTCCATATTTTTAACTGGATATATAGCTTGTGCTAGAAGTGAACCAAGTACGATTCCAACATCTTCAACGCTATGGTGGTCGTCTATGTGAGTATCACCCTTGCAAGATACTTCTAGATCGATAAGCGAGTGCTTTGAAAAGCTCTCAAGCATATGGTCTAAAAAGCCAACACCAGTAGATACCTTACTTTTCCCACTTCCATTTAACTCTAATGATACAGTTATATCTGTCTCTTTTGTTGTTCTTGTTTTTGTAATCATTTAATCCTCTCTTATTATAAATGCATTTTTAAATATTCCAGATGCTTTGTAGTCTCTAGCTTCGTCTTCACTTTTAAAGCCTTTTAACACAACTTTAAATACTCTACCACTCTCAACTTCAACATCTTTGATAACAGTTCTATACCCATCTGTATTATCATACTTCTCTTGAGTTATTATTGCACCCTCTATTCTTGAAAAAGATGCTATTTGAAGTGCATACTCTCCCGTAGATTGCTCTTGTGGTGACGTTTTCAACTCTTTTTTAGTTGGTATGGTGCGTTTGCCTTTAGTCTCAAACCCAAGTATTTCTAGTCTGACCGGTGCAGTCCCTGCTCCTACCATTTTTATTTTTTTGGCTGCGGTGTTAGAGAGGTCAATGATTCTTGTCTCAACAAAAGGACCTCTATCGTTAATCCTCACTACGGTACTGAGTCCATTTCTTAGATTGGTTACTTTAACAATAGTATTCATTGGCAGTGTTTTATGTGCGGCTGTCATATCGTACATATTATATGTCTCACCATTTGAGGTAAGCTTTCCATGAAAATCGGGTCCGTACCAGCTAGCGTTTCCTGTATACTCATCTCCAACGCTAACTACAGTAGGATAGTACTTAATCCCTCGGATGGTATATGGTCTCATCGTAGGGTGAGAGTATTTTTTTCTATCTATACTGCTACTGTATGCGCCTGAACTATCTCTATATACTTTTGTTTTAGAGTGCTGATAGTTTCTGTATGTTTTTTTACCTCTAGTGCTACATCCACTACTAAAAAGAACAATCAGAACAAGTGCAAATATATAAAACTTATTCATAAATTTTTAACCTTTCACCAATTCTAATATTTGAATTTTTAAGATGATTTTGAAGCATTATATTTTGAACGCTCACTTTTGTCGCCTTAGATATTGAGATTAATGAATCTCCACTTTTGACCATGTAGTAGTGCTTTGAATCAAATTTATTACTTTTGTTATGTTTTGAGATGGGAATGACAAGCTTCTGTTTCAATCTTAATCTATTACTTTTTAGATTGTTAAAATCTTTTATAACCTTGTAAGAAATTCCATATTTTTTTCCAATGTAAGATAGGTTATCGCCTCTAGAAACAACATGAAGTTTATAAATATTTTTCATAGGTGACTCATAATAGTTTTGTTTAAACTCTGCTAATTTGATATATGGGATATAAACCTCGTAATCTTCGGCATAAGGAGGCACAAAGTCATATTTCAAGTGTCTATTTAGCTTTTTCAAATCTTTAAGAGGCATTTCTATCAGCTTAGAGACTCTCTCTAAAGATTCTCCGCTAGAGAGTTTAATAGGAGTGATAGAGTAAGCATTTGCACGATTTAAAAGGTATTCGTACTCGCTAGAGAGAAGATGCTTTTCATCAGTACCAATAAGTGCTAACGCGACTATTTTACGGATATAGTAACGGCTCTCACGTGGAATGTATTTTTTGTCTTCATCAAGTAAAACAGATAGCTCATCACTTCCTGCTTTTCTTATAGCCTGATTTAAACGCCCACCACCACAGTTGTAAGCGATAGCGGCTAGATACCATTTTCCAAATCTTTTATGAAGTCTTGTGAGGTATTTTGCAGCGGCATGTGTTGACTTGACTAAGTCTCTTCTTTCATCAACATACTCATCAATTTTCAAATCAAATCTTCTACCAGTAGCAGGCATAAACTGCCAAAGTCCGGCTGCTCTTTTGTTTGAGTATGCTTTAGTACTAAAGTTTGACTCAGCCATCGCTAGGTATAAGAACTCTTGAGGAACGTCATACTTTGTGAGTGTACTCTTTATCATAGGGATAAAAGTATATGCATCTTTCATTGCTCTAAAGAAGAGTTTTTTTCTCCCCTTAGAGCTGTTTCTTGTTCTCATATCATTCATAATAGGATCATACAAAAATGCCGACTCTATATTAAAAGAGTCTAGAACTGAGAGTTCTTTGTTGTAGTTTGACTCATATGTTAGGTTTGCAAAGAGAAAAAGTGGAAAGAAAATGATTAAAAAATATTTGAACATATATAACTTTTTATTTTAAATTTATATGATTTTATCTAAAAAATGATTAATAAAATGTTTAAAGAAGATAAAGCGAAAAAAAACTCTTTGATATTATAAAATATTAAAGAGTTTTAGGGCATTGCTTGTAGTAGTTTGTTTTATGTTTTCGAGATCTATTTCTAAAAGTTCTGACATTTTCTGAGCTACAAAAGTTGTATAGAGCGGCTCGTTTCTTTTTCCACGATACGGCATTGGCGTTAGATATGGTCCATCTGTCTCTATGATTAGTTTCTCTTGCGGTATCTTTGGTAGGACATTTATGAGCTTCTTGGCGTTTTTAAACGTCAACACTCCGCCTATGCCAAAGTAAAAACCTTCATTTGCAAGACTTAAAAGCTCTTCATCCGCGTTATAACAGTGAAGCACTCCACCGACTTCTCCGGCACCATTTTCTAACATAAGAGCTTTTGAGTCGCGAGAGGCGTCACGAACATGCACTATCAAAGGTTTCTTATACTTTTTTGCAAGCTCTATTTGCGCGGCAAAAACTCTTTTTTGCTCTTTCTTTTCAGCCGATTTTTCCTCATCACTCCCTTCTAGGCGAAAGTAGTCAAGCCCACACTCACCCACAGCTACGCACTTCTCATGGTGGACATACTTATCAAAATCAAGTAAGTCAAACTGCTCCATGTCATATGGATGAATCCCAACTGCAAAGTAAACATCATCATACTTCTCAGCTATCTCTATGGCGCGAGGAAGAGTGTTCTTATCTGCACCAGGAATTATAAATCTCTCTACCCCACCCTCTCTAGCACGAGAAAGTACTTCATCTAGGTCCTCTTCGTAGCGTTCGTCATCTAAGTGTATATGCGTATCAATTATCATTATTTGCCTCTAGTAGTTCACGAGCAAACTTTTTAGCTTCGTTTGAGATATTTTCGCCACTTATGATTCTGGCTATCTCATCAACTCTCTCTTGGAAGTTTAACTCTTTTGTTTTTGAAATATTACCATCTTTATAGACCAAAAAGTGCTGATCTCCCATAGAAGTAAGTTGTGGCTGATGAGAAATTACAAATATCTGAAAGTGCTTAGAGAGCTGACGAAGTACTTTTGCGACACTCATAGACTCTTCACCACTAAGGTTAGCATCTATCTCATCAAGCATTAAAACACCACCATTTTGACTCATAAGCTCCGACTTTAATGCGAGAATCGCTAAACGTAGACGGTTAAACTCTCCCGTACTTATCTTTGCAAGTTCAGTCGAGTTTAGTTTTATGCTTAGTTCATCTTGTCCGTGGAGCTTGTACTCTCTTTTTTGTAGCGTTACGTCCGCGTCTCTTAGATAGAGATGACTTAAATAAGAGTTTAAAGAGCTCTCAAAATCTGGTAGTGCCTTTAAACGCAGGTCGCTTAGCTCATTTGCTAGCGTTTCTATCTCTTTTGACAACTTAGTGTATCTCTCTTCTAAGTCGTTTCTAGCTATCTCTATGTTCTCATATTTCTCTAACTCTAGTTTTTTCTGCTCTTTATACTCCAGAGCCTCTTCTATGCTTCCATATCTGCGTTTAAGTCCGCTTATCTCTTCTATGCGGTTTAAAATCTCTTCTATGTCTAAGTCCTCAAGAGCTGAAAATCTCTCAGTCGCACTATCAAACACCGCTCGAAGCTCATTCATAGCGTCATCAAAGAACGCACTCTCAGCGTCCAAAGTATCTAACGCGCTAGAAACAAGGTGCTCATGGTTAAAAATCTCCATAGCGGACTCTAAACTCTCCAGCACTTTCTCTTTTTTTGAAAGCTCTTTTTTTATCACTGATAGTTCTTCGTCTTCTCCGGTAGTTGGGTTTATGTCATCTATCTTTTTTATCTCAAACGCCGCGAACTCTTTGAGCTCTACTATCTTTTTCTCTTCTTCTTCTATTACTTGTAGTTCGCGTTTAACGTCTTGGTACTCTAAAAAGCTCTTCTGGTAGCTCTCTTTGAGTTTTAGCACCTTTTTGTTTTTCACCCCTACTCTATCATCAAGTATAGAGAGTAAGTTTTCATTCTCAAAGTCGCTAAAGTCCTTAAGGCTCAAATGACGAAGATAATCAGCCGCGACTATGCCTATAGACTTTTTAGAGAGGCTTTGGTTGTTTACAAAGTAACGCGAGTTTCCTTTTTTTATGTGCTTGAAGACGTTAATCTCTTCGTTTTCTATGCCTATGTCATCCGCGTTTATGTTCCAAGTAACGCTAGACTCACATAGAGCGGCCTCGCAAGAAGCCCCACCCAAAGAAGAAAGTATGGAGTTCATAAGTATGGACTTACCACTACCACTAGGCCCAGTAAACACAACGAGACCAGAGTTAAGTTCTAACTCACTCTCTTTAAAACTAAGGTAATCTTTTAAGTAAAATCTCTCTATCATCTTCTTGCCTTTAGGTGGAACTTTATTTCATTGTCGGTATATTAGTGTAATTTTTTCAAACAGAGTGTTAATATGACAAAATGCAATATGTTGTAATGGGTTTTATTTTTAATTAAACGCAAGATTCTTTCAGTATATAATTATTTATGTTATTCAAGGTTTTTATGTATATAATATTCACTGTTAAATAATTATGTTTTAAAAGGGTGGCAATGGAATATATTATTGGAATAATTGGTGCAATAGTTTTATGGTTACTCTGGAGTTACTTTAAATGTAAAACAGATTTAAATAATGCAATTAATTTACTAGTAAGCAGAAAAGAAAATACTGTAATGATTGGATGCGACATTCGAAGTGCAGTTAGATATTTTACTAATAAAAATTTAGAAATACGAATTACTGGTGGTCGATATAATTTGACTTTTGAAAACTTATTTATTCAAATATATGAGCATAAAGGCTTCACATTTCTTCATGCAGAAGACCTTATAAAAACTGAAAAAGACACATAACAAAACATAGCAAGAAAAATATGTTACCTCTACCGATTTTTAGCTTTCATAACTTCAGAAATTTAGCTATTATTTAAAAACTTTAAAAAGAACGAAAGTAAGTAACATATTTTTCTACTTGACTGTTATATGAAGGAAAACAATGAATAATAAAGTTAAGAAAGTACATTTTGTAGACCCAGATGATGGAATGAGAAAAGTATTAGCATATGCGATACTAATCCCTTTTTTTTTACAATTATTGCATTAGTTATATTTTTATTTTTAGGAAAAGATTATTCAGTATTAATAGAAATTATGGAAACTTTTAAAATAGACAAAATGGCATATATCATAATTGGATTTTATTATGGGAGTACAATATCACTTTATTTAAGTAAGGTTATAGGTGCATTTAAGCAAAGTAAGTATGACGAAATTTAAATTATGTTCTAGGGGATACATCTCCACTTTAGGGATCTAGAAACATAAAAATATATAACAAAACTTTGTAACCAATAAATACCCTAGTAGTCATTTATTGGATAAAGTCAACCGTTAGGAGGCAAAGATTAATGGGACCCGTTACTTATTCCTTATGTCAAAAACCGGTAATTGGATTAATGATGTGGATAACATCTCTATGTACATTTCCACCTCTTATTGAAGATGAACCATTTTCAATTAAAAAAGAAAACTCATCAATTTCCATTCCTTTTGAAGCACCTGTTGAAAAAAGCTATTTTTTAAAAATGAACTTTATATTTCCAACGACTAAGGCTCGACTAGAAGACAAGTTTATTGGTAGTAGATATAATCAATATTGCCAAGGTGATATAAACTATGATGAGATACCTGATGATGATAGAAAAGGGCTTGGACAGCCTTTAAAATTTAAAGTAATTATTCAAGAAAAAGATGGTTCTATTGTTTTTGAAAAAATAGTTGAATCATTGTGTAGAACTTCATTTAAACAAAATATTAGTACACGAACAATTGCAAGTGTTCCATTACTAAAAGGTGAATATTTAGCTAAAATAACTTTTCTAGAGAAACAAAACAGCTTAGGTCTGAAAGATGTTAATACCACTATAAGACTAGATGCAGGACGTTGGTTAAAATAACACTCCTAACGAGCATAAGGAGTGCAATAGTATACAGGATAATTAAAATGAATTTTGAAGAAATACCTGAAAGTAAATTATCTTCCATGGCAAATGAAATGATGGATAACTTAATGGATGCATCAACATCCATAGATTATGAGCGTCATGTAAAAGACTTTACTGACAGATTAAAAAACATCGTTACAAAAGAGTATTTAATTAAAGTTTGTGAAGAATACCAAAAAGAAAAAGGATTCTTTGCTGAAAGAAATCTAATTACCGTACTACGTAGACCAAACTCTGCAATGGTTATATGGAAGCAAAAATTTACAAAAGTTAGTGGTGAATATTTAGCACAAATGATAATAGTTCATCAAAATGGAAGATTTTTAGTCGACCATACTTGGGTTATTTAAATGCCAACAAAGCCTCGTAACCACTAAAGTTAACCGTTATGCAAAAACAAAGGAAATCATTAAATGAAAAATTACTTTGACAAAGAGTTTGAACTAAGGTATTTTGAAATGGATAAGTCAGGTTGTGCTTCATCTATTACCATGCTAACGCTACTCCAAGAAACAGCGGCTGATCATTGTGCGAGTATAGGACATGACCTCTTTTCTCTTATGTCTCAAAACCTTGGTTGGGTACTGCTCTCTGGCATTATGAAGATGGATAGATACCCTAAGTACAAAGAAAAGATTGTCATAAGGACATGGTTATCCAAGTATCAATCCATTAGAGGCATTAGAGAAAACGTCATATACGATGCAGATTACAATGTTATCGGCAGAGCAAAAGGTTTATGGCTCTTTTTTGACATAGAAAAGAGAAGACCTACAAAGATACTAAATGACTTTAAAGAACAGTGGTCATTTTGTGAAGAAGTATCTATAGAGCATGACATATCGTCTAAGATAGATGCGATTAGCTCTGCAAACTATATGAAAAAATTCAAAGTGAACATATACGACACAGACACAAACAAACACGTTAACAATATTCGATATTTACAATGGCTAGTCGAATCAGTCCCTGAAGAAATCACAGACAACTACTATCTACACTCCATAGATGGGCGTTTTCTAAAAGAAGCGGAGTATGGCGATGTCATCGTTTCATTAACAAACAAAGGCGAGGATGAGAACTCTTTTGTGCACGCCATCCATGTTGAGGGTGAAGAGAGAACTTGTGCTACAGCAAAAACAGTATGGAAAAAAATACTCAGATGAAAGCAACAGATATCCCATTCGTAAATCACATTGGTATTAAAGATGAAAACGATGAGCTTTCATTAGAGTACAAGGATAATGTACTAAACCACATAAAAACGATTCATGCAAGTGCTCAGTTCACACTAGCAGAGACACAAAGCGGTCTTCACCTTCAGAAGCTTTTTCCTAGCCTTGAAGGAAAAGTTTTACCTCTCTTAAGAGATGCTCAGATAAAGTACAAAAAACCTGCTCATGAGAAGATAGTTGCCATTTCATCCACAAATGAAGAAGCCGTTGAAAAGTTCAAAGCGCAGTTTGAGAAAAAAGGTAGAGGCTCGCTTCAGATTGATGTTGAAGTCAAAGATATAAATGGTGTGCTGACTTCTCAAGCATCTTTCATTTGGTTTGTTCAAGCACTCTAGTATCGTTTATTCCTCATCTTCCATTTTATCAGCATGGGTTTGTGCTTCATAAGGTTCTCTATTTTCTAAATCACCAAGCCAAAATTCAGAACTAATTATCTCATAGGTGACTTCAAGGTCTGATTTTGACATCTCTTTTATTTTCCATAAAATACTTTGTGCTTCACTAAAATTATTACTAGCGATTTTTTCATCATAAAGACGGTTAAATATAGCGTGCTCATCCACACCTGCTGCCAGTAATCTCACAATTGCAGGTTTAAGTGAATTTGCAAAAACGTTAAAGCTCTCTTTGTTTTTAGAAGATATCTTGATGGCCATTTTTACACCCGTTGGCTTTGGAAATCTACCATTAAAAGATTCTCTTAACAGCTCGTAAGAATTAAAAAATCTTTCGTGGAAAGAAAGGTCCGCAAATTGTTCCCATAGCTTATCATCCATCATTTCGTTGGATATCTGCTCAAGTTTACCTTCAGTAAGTTCATCTTGCATAAGATACGTAATAACATAGTTCGCTGCTTCTTCTGGTTCAAAGTCGGCTAAAGACATTTTACACATCTCTTTAAGGTCCGCCTCATTCATTGAACTAAGTTCATCATCGCCAAGATCCATACTATCTAGAAGCGCGATATAGTCATCAGCACCCCAAGCGTTTTCTATTTTATTGATTTTTTGAAACTCTGTAATTGAAACATTAAATTTAGGAGACATTTTTTCACCTCATTTGGAAAATTATATATGAACTTATATAACTTATTAACTTAAAGCAATGCTTTTTAAGTTGAAAGTACACCCAAAATACAACCCTTGAGTTAATATCTCCACATTTACGCATATACGATAATAGACTTAATAGGCTTTACTCAGTTTTGTAATATTTTATTGAATAAACATGGAGTAAATATTATATGAGTATTATCAGAGTTGTTAATTTTAAAGTAGAAATAGATATATTGCCAATAGTACTTTTATTAAATTATTTAATAAGCAAAAAAAACTAAAATATATAAGGACAATCAGATGGACAACAGTAGCGGGCTTGTATTTGCTTTCATATTAGATGGGAAAGGTGGTGGAAAGAGCATTGATTTTGATGGTGTAAAGAAATGGAATCCTAGCGAGGGTAAACTTTGGATTCATCTGGATTATACTGAAGACGACGCTCAGGAGTGGATTAAAAATGACAGTTTGATTGACCCTGTTATTGCCGAATCATTGACGACTGAGGAGACCCGTCCAAGATCTTTCGTACACAAAGGGGGAATGCTATTGATTTTGCGTGGCGTCAATCTTAATCCGGGTGCAGACCCAGAAGATATGGTGTCAATCAGGCTTTGGATAGACACCAATCGCATTGTGACGTTGCGACATCGCCGAGTTATGGCAATTGACGATCTTTATCAAGCTGTAAAATCAGGAGATGCTCCTTCAGGACCAGGTGCATTCCTAGAAGACCTGTCCGACCGTCTGATCATGCGTATGGGCACTATCATCTCCGATATTGATGACTCCGTTGATGAACTCCAAGATGAAGTGCTCATGGAACAGAGTTATGATCTTAGACGAAAAATCGCAGACATTCGTCGCTCAGCAATCTCTTTACGCCGCTATCTCGCTCCCCAGCGAGATGTGATGGTTAGGCTACATAGCGAGAAAGTTGATTGGCTAAGCGAGATGGAACGTATGCGTTTAAGAGAAATTGCCGACCGTACTATGCGCTATGTTGAAGATCTTGATTCTGTACGAGATCGAGCAACCGTTACGCAAGAAGAACTCAACAACCGTTTAGCTGAGCAAATGAACAAGACAATGTACGTATTGTCCATCGTGGCAGGTATTTTCCTTCCTCTTGGCCTTTTAACAGGTCTACTTGGTATTAATGTGGGTGGTATCCCTGGTACAGAAAGTAAATGGGCGTTTGTCATTTTCTGCTTCATTTTAATTGCAATAGCCACTGGACAGATATGGTTTTTTAAACGAAAGAAGTGGATGTAATCAAAAAAGTTATCTCTTAAACTTTTTTGAGTTAATATCCTCTAGAATTTTTACCGCGCTTAAATCCAAGGATTTTGCTAGTTCGCTGGTTTTTGTCACGATTGTGTACGAGTTATTAGTGTTTTCATTCATCGACTCTATGATGTCATTAAAACTATCAAGCTTCTTGCCTTGAACTTCTAGGTTTTGCACTATCGTAGCGATGGACTGTACTAAAGTGTTTATACTTATGCTGATTTCAGAGAGTGATTTTTTCGTTCTTTCGGCGAGTTGTCTGACCTCGTCAGCGACCACGGCAAAACCACGTCCATGTTCACCTGCCCTTGCTGCTTCTATAGCGGCATTTAACGCCAAAAGATTTGTCTGCTCTGCGATATCTCCGATGATACTTATTACACTTTTTATCTCTTGAGACTGTGAACCAACTTCACTGGCTTGGTGCACCATGTCTGTGATGCTCGACGTTATCTCAGCTGTGGCGACTTGGGACTCTTTTGTATGTTCATACTGCTCATGAGAGGCTTTAATAAGCTCCTCTACAAACTCGTTTAGATGCTGTGATCTCTCTTGCAACTCTTGGGCGTCATCTGAATTTTTCACTAACATTTTAGATATGTCTTCACCTAGGTTGTAAATCATGTCGTCTAACTTTGAGTCACAATCAGGACATCCTGCTGTAAAGTCCATATTTGTGTAGGCAGTTAAACTTTTTTCTATACTATTCATATCTTCGCCGACGTTTCTTTGAAGATTTTCAAGCATTTCGTTGAAGACGTCTTTTAAGTTCATAAGTGAGGGATTGTTAGAGTGTATATTTATTCTTTTACTGATATCACCCAAGTCTATAGCTTTAGTGATTTCAGTCACGTTCGCGACGAGTTCATTGTCATCTTCAATGCTTTTTTTAGCGTTTTGTATACTTTCGTTGATAGAAATACACATCTTGCCTATCTCGTCACTACTATTAACTTCTAAAGGAGTGATGTCATTTTTCTTTTTTGATAAAAAACTAAAAAAATCATTGAGTCCATTTGAAAAGACATTGAGTTCTTTAATAATATACTTATTTAGTACATAGAACAACATAAAAAAAACTATAAAGTCTAAACAGATTATCCATATTAACGTCTCTTGCATTACATTTGAAGAAGCTGCCAAAACAGCATCTTTGTCGATATTTTCATACTCTTTTACTAATTCTAGAACATTGTTCTTAGTAGATTCTTTAACTATATAACCCACTAGCAATATGCTTATAATAGAAGCTATTCCCACAGGAATAAACACTTTCATCTTTAGCGATAACATTTTGTACATTTGAGCACCTTTGCATATCTAAATCTACAGTTTTGTAGCATTAATTATTCCATCCACGAGTAAGCATTATACAAAACTTTGATAAATCTAAACCTCGTTAGCTCACCTACCCCCTTTATTTTTTTATTGGATACTTTAGTTAAAATGCGGCATGAATAAAAAACAAATTGCTATTTTAAGCGTCGGAAATATATTACATAAAGATGAAGGTATAGCTTTATATGCTAGTAAATATCTAGAGTCTAATTACAGTTTTCACCCAAGTGTGGATATCATCCATGGTGGTGTTGAAGGAATGAGCTTGCTCAATATTTTTATGGAGTATGAGGAGATAATTGTCCTTGACGTCATTGGGATGGAAGATTCTCCAGGAGCGATATATCAGTTTCCTATGGATACGTTTCGTGGTTTTAGTACGGATGAAGATGACAACGAGACAAGCGTACTTGGATGCCTAAACTTAATCGAACACCAAGGAAATGCACTACCTAAAGTTAGTCTTCTTGCAATTATTCCAGAGACTATTGAACCAAAAATTGGTTTAAGCGACGCTCTTATTAAGACATTTGAGGCATATGTAGCAATGCTTGTAAAATCACTAGAAGATAAGGGATTTACATCTGATGAAAAAGCTGAAAAACAAACGATAGAGAGCATAATAGCTAGCTTTACAAACTAACTCTTTAAAAAAATACAGATGCCTGGACGACTAAGTATATTTGACGACCTTGCTTTTAAGCAAGATATTGCAAAGAAGTTTGGGCCCTTTAGAGACACTGTCGGTCTCTTAAACAAACGCTACAACATAGCCCCCACATTAAACATACCCATATATACAAACGCCAAAGTTTACGCTTATGCACACTTTGGACTCATCCCTTCTTGGGCTTCTCAGCGTTCGAGTATGCAGATAAACGCGCGAAGTGAAACAGTATTTGAAAAGAGTAGTTTCAAAGAAGCCTACAAGCAAAGAAGATGTCTTATCCCTCTTAATGGTTACTTTGAGTGGAAAAAAGACGCAGTGAGTAAAACAAGCAAAGCTCACTTTATAGTATCTACTAGTGGAGATTATTTTACATTTGCGGGTATTTATGAATCGTGGTATGACAATGCACTACAAAAGAGCATACTTACATGCGCGCTACTCACAACGGAGCCAAATGAAAAGATAGCGAAACTTCATGACCGTATGCCTGTCATCTTAGAGTCTAACCAGTGGGAGTTGTGGCTTAACCCTAGAAGTAGCTACAGCGAGCTAAATAGCCTCTTAATTGCACTTCCAAGTGATAAGATAAGGTACTTCCCTGTGAGTGAGTTGGTAAATAGCGTCAAAAACAACTCTATAGAGTGTATTATAGAGGACTTAGAGGTAAAACCCAGACAAGGAACACTTTTTTAGGTTTTTAAATAGCCACTAAGAGATATGTTCTACTAAATCACCATCAGTAGGATAACCTGGGACTTCATAACCATCTTCATCAAAAAAGTGTTTTCTGCCAGTATCCATGCTAATGCATACAAGAGCGTACTCTTCTTCGCGAATCTCTTTAATTATAAATGTACGGCCCATGCGAGTTTTCCATCGCTGCCCTACTTTAAACTCTATAAATTCATATTCCATTGTTTTACTTACTAATTTCTCGGTTATTTAGTCGTCGTTATGTAGTTGTCCGCTAAACTCAAAACCGAACTTCATTTTGTTAGCTATCTCTTCTTGAACTTCTTCTATGGCGTCGTCAGTTAGATCTTCTAGTCTTTCTATAAACGCCTTTTGTTCTCTCTCGCGTTTAAAGCTATTTACTTTGTAAGGCTTATCGCTACCATGCTCTTCTTTGAACTTTTCAATGCTCTCTTCCCAAACAAAAGTTATTTCACGCTCAATAGTTCTTGGCTCGTCTTCATCAGGCAATGTATAGTTAAATCCTACCACTTGCTCAAAAGATATAACCTCATACCCTTTTTCTTCTGTTTGAGGCGCTGTTTCATTGTTTGTCATTGTTTTCTCCATGATAGAATGTAAATTAATATGGATTTATAACAGATATAGCTGTACATTCGATAAGTTTTTTATACTACTTCTTGTTATTAAATGAATACACATCTAATCATTCTCATTCAAAATCAATGTCTAGTAAAAAAATTCAACTACTATTCTCTGGGTTTATACCCCAAAATAAGCACCTATCTTAACTATGTTATCCCAGGTATACGCTATACTGCGTCATTAAATGTATAATTAGTATAGAAAATACACAGCGAATAACGCAAGGAAAATTTACGTGGCATTACTAAAAGAAACACCTGGAAATATAGAGCAACTGATAAAACAAGCTGGTTTAAAATCTGACTACAAAGCGCGTCTCGAAGCGCTCAACGAGTTAAAAATGTATGACTGCCTAGAGTCACGAGAGGTAATCCTAAGGTTAGCTTTACACGACAAGGTCTACAAAGTTAAAGAACTGGCGTTTAAAGCTGCAAAAACACTTGGCATACAAAAAAATGGCAAACCCATAACGCTAGGAAAAAAGAATATTGGCTACAAGCTAGAGGACTTTATAAAGGAGTTTTTGAAGGTAAAAAATGACAAAGAGATGGATAAGTTATGTTTACTTACTTTCAAAATTGCCTTAAAAAAACAAAATCCTGAAATGTATGACGTTATGGAGTATGAAAAGAAAAACAAGTTTGACTCATGGGTCAAAACATCATATAACTGTTTACCTAAAAAGTAAAAGGATAGTTAATGCTAGAAGAAGCGCTAAGACGAATAGAAGTGACTAAAAAAGAGAACCTGCACTATCTAGACCTTAAAGGTTTAGAGCTTGACGAGATTCCAAAAGAGATACTTGAAGTCTCTTGGATTGGGGCTCTTTCACTTTCACAAAACAACATCAGCGACATTAGTCTCTTATCACATATGAGTAACCTGCATAAACTAGCTCTGACTGGGAACAAAATAGATGATATTTCAGTCCTAGAGCAGTTGCCAAAACTACGATTCATTTTTTTAGCAAACAATTTTATATCTGATATCAGCATGCTAAAGAGTCAAGCGAGGCTAAAAAAGCTAGTTATCCACACAAACAAACTCTCATCGCTCCCAGATTTGAGTCACTTTCCTCTTTTTGTATACCTTGATATTTCAGATAATCCTTTAGAGTCTCCTAGTTTTGAAGAGATGCAAAAGATGCTTCCACTGCTAAAAATCTATAAATACTAAAAGCTTAGCTTAGCTATACTTTTAAAATAAATTTTTAGCAAACAACCCAATATTTAAACTATCAAAGGACTCCATACATGTCGCTAGACTCGCTACCGTACAAGATTGCAATAATCGGCGCTGGTCCCGCTGGTCTCATGGCGGCAGAAGTTTTATCTAACACAGGTTACACCCCTATGGTATTTGACGCAAAGCCCTCCGTTGGACGAAAGTTTTTACAAGCGGGTCGTGGAGGCTTAAACCTTACACATGCTGAGGATTCTATCCCCTTTTCAAGTCATTACTTTGAAGCAGAAGATTATTTAAAACCTGCGTTAGAGCTATTTAACGCTAATGAGATGCGTTTATGGGCAGAGAGCTTTGGCTTTGAGACGTATGTTGGCTCTTCAGGTAAAGTCTATCCCCTAGATAAAAAAGCAGCACCCCTACTTCGCGCTTGGCTACATCAACTAAAAGCAAATAAGACAGAGTTTAAGATGAAACATCAGCTAGTGAGTTGGTCTAAGGATATCTGGCGGTTCCAAACGCCAGATGGTCTTAAAGAGTACTCCTTTGACGCGGTTATACTGGCGTTAGGTGGCGCTTCATGGCCACAACTAGGCTCAACTGGTGCTTGGACTAAAATACTCCAAGAAAAAGCTTTGAGTATAACGCCACTCAAGCCTGCAAATATGGGCTTTAACATGACTTTTACAAAGATATTTAAAGAGAAATTTTCCGGAACTCCTCTTAAAAACGTAGAACTTAGTTTCAGAGACATAAACGGAAATCTTCACTCCAAACTAGGCGAACTTCTAGTAAGTGAGTATGGCGTTGAGGGAAGTTTAATCTATACACATTCAAAATATTTAAGAGAGCTTATAGAGCGGAAATCTCCACTAACGGTCTATCTGGACCTATTTCCACATCGTAGTGAAAGTAAGCTCAAAGAGCAACTAAGCGCCCCTCGTGGTAAGCAGAGTTTGAGCGCTTTTTGGAAACGCATTGGCTTAGATGGCGTTAAGGCCTCTTTACTAAGAGAAGTTTTGACTAAAGAGATGTTAAGCGAGCCAGAGTTAGTTGCAAAGAGACTCAAAAAGTTTCCCCTAACACTAGACTCTCATAGACCTCTTCAAGAGGCTATCAGTACCGCTGGTGGTTTAGCATTTGAAAACCTTGATGAACATTTGATGCTCAAAGATTTTCCTAGAGTATTTTGCGTTGGCGAAATGCTAGACTGGGAAGCGCCTACTGGGGGTTATCTACTTACTGGCGTGATGGCTCAAGGCAAGCAAGCCGCAGAGGGCCTTTTAAAATTACTCAAAGAACATAGCGAGTGATAAATAGCTTAAAGATTAGAGACCTATACTACAAGTACCCAAGTGCGGCAGAACCCATTTTTAATGCCATAAACTTGGACTTTGAAAAGGGGTGGAGTGCTATAACTGGGATAAACGGTTCTGGTAAAAGTACGCTCTTGAAACTGATACTCAAAGAGCTGTATAGTGAAAAAGGGATGATTATCGGGAATGAGCTAGTAGTTTACTGCGCTCAAAACACTGAATTGCCCCCTCTTGAGCTTGAGGAGTTTATGATGACCTACACAAAAGAAGCGTATAAACTCAGAGACCTTTTGCAGGTCAAAGATGAGTGGTTAGGTTCTTGGAAAGTGCTCAGCCATGGTGAACGCAAACGCTTACAACTAGCAGTAGCACTCTCAAGTGATAGTGACGTGCTTATGGTCGATGAACCAACAAATCATCTCGATAGCAAGTCGCAAGCCATAGTCGTTGAGGCACTTCGTAGTTATAAGGGTGTAGGTATTCTAGTGAGTCACGATAGAGCCCTACTCGATGAGCTCTCACAACATACTCTAATGATAAAAGCGGGTGAAGTTTTAACGTACAAGTCAAAGTTTTCTTTAGCCGAACAAGCTTATAACGAGACACTCTCTCACAAGAAAAAGGTACTTGAAGAACAAGAGCATGAACTAAAAAAACTTAGCAAGAGCGTTCAAGTTCAAAGAGAAAAGGTCTCTCTAGCAAAAAAACGCTTTTCAAAGAAAAATGTAGGCAGACACGATAGCTCACTTAAAGAGAAGATAAACGGTGCCATACTCACTGGCAAAGACAAAAATGACGGACAAGTGCTCCAGAGAACGCTCACTAAACAACGCCACTTAAGTGAAAATATGGATAAACTCTCAAAAGAGTATGCAACGGGAATAAAGTTTGAAGGAGAAATTGCCAAACATAACTTTCCTATAGCAGTTGAGAAAGAGTGCATAACACTTTTTGAGTCAACAGAGTTATGTTTTCCTAGATTATCTGTAGATGTTGGTGACAAAGTTGGCATGAGTGGAGAAAATGGTGCTGGAAAAAGCACCTTTATTGGCTACTTTATTGAAAAAATAAACTTTGAACAGGATTTTCTCTACATTCCTCAAGAGATTACCGATAAACAAGCAGAGCTATTGTTTGAAGAGGTCAGCAGTTTAGACGCTGAAGTTAAGGGCGAGCTTTTTACCCTAGTTCAGAGATTAGGTTCAGATGCCAAAGCGCTACTAAACAGTGCCATACCAAGTCCGGGTGAGATGAGAAAGCTTCTAATCGCACAAGGGCTGTTAAAACAGCCCTCTTTAATCATACTTGACGAACCGACCAATCATATGGACTTAGAGTCCATACAACTACTTGAAGCCTCTTTGAGAGAGTATGAAGGCGCGCTACTATTCATTACTCATGACAAGGCTTTTTTAGAAAACATCAGTACAAAACGGTGGATATTTAACAAGAGCAAAAAGCATCGCTATACGATTGAGGAGACATTATGATAAAAACTTATTTTTTGATAACGCTATGTGTACTATTTTGGTCTGTAAACTTTATCATAGGTAGATATATAAAAGATGATGTCACGCCTTTAGAATTAGCTTTTTTTAGATGGTTGTTTGTTTTTTTGATAATATCTCCTATTTTAATCAAAAGACGTAAAAACATACTAAATTCTCTAAAACAAAATTTTAAAATCTTAGCTATTCTATCTATTCTTGGAATTACAGCATTTAACACCCTCTTATACTTTGGGCTAACGACTACTACTTCCACAAACGCTCTGATAATAAACTCTACTGTGCCAATTTTAGTACTTTTGATGTCTTTTTTTATCTTAAAACAGAAAATAAATTCATACCAAACCATAGGAATAATCCTATCTACTTTAGGTGTGATTTTTTTAATCCTAAGAGCTGATGTTTCGAACATATTTTCCCTAAAGTTTAACCAAGGAGACATCCTCATAATCATCTCTTCAACCGCATGGGCTCTGTACTCTGTTTTGATAAAGTACAAACCAAAAGATTTAAATGACTATGAGTATTTTGCCACCATCGTTGCCATGGGACTTTTAGTATTGTCGCCATTTTATTTATATCAAGGTTACTCCATTGAAAAAGAGTTAGAAGTACTCAAGAACAATTACCCTATCTTCTTATACGTATCAATTTTTCCATCAATAGCTTCATATTACTTCTGGCACTACGGAATAGAAAAGATTGGGGCTTCAAAAACAGCGCAGTTTACGCACCTTATGCCAATATTTGGGATTATTTTAGCTTCTATATTTTTAGGGGAAACTCTAGAAACCTACCATCTGCTAGGCGCTATGCTAATCGCTTTTGGAATATATCTCTCTTTGTTTTATAAAAGAAAGGTAAACTTAGACTTTTAATCATACAGTAATATCAACTAGGAAAACTAAAATCAAAATAAGTCAGCAAACATCACTAGAGTATCACCATCGTCTTATAATTTCATACAAAGGCAGTAGTTACTATGGCTGGCAAGATCTCGGAGAAAATCAAGAAAAACAAACAGTTCAGGCAACAATTCATCATGCGTTACAAAAGATATGTAAATATCAAAGCTGTAATATCTCCGTAGCAAGTCGGACAGACGCTGGAGTTCACGCGCAAGGACAAGTTATAAAAATCTCCATACCTCTAGAAATAGCGTCAGAAAAACTTTTGCTTGGTATGAACTCCCTACTACCTGATGATATCCGTATCTTAAGGTGTGAGCATTCTCAAGCGGCGTTTAATCCTAATAAGGACGCCAAAAGCAAAGAATACCACTACTACTTTTGCACAGACGGCGTGTATAATCCACTCACTAATGATATAACCGCGCATATCCCCTCTTCAAATACAAACCCACTCAACATAAAACTTATGCAAGAGGCTTGTAAACTCTTCATTGGTGAACATGATTTTTATAGCTTTGCAAAAAGAGACGCGAGTATGGATTCCACCATCCGTACCATTATTAGCTGCGAAATAGTGAGAGTTGAGCACTCTCTATTTGCAAATGAGCTTTATTGTCTTAAAATCGTTGGCGAGGGTTTTTTAAGATATATGGTTCGCTATATTGCGGGCTCGCTATTTTCTCTTGGCAGAGAGCAACTTAGTTTAACTGATATAAACGAAGCACTAAAAAACCACAAAGAAAAAAAGATAAGTTCACGAGCAAAGTCGCGAGGTCTGCATCTCATTCGAGTCGCTTATTAGGATTAAAAGTACTTTGCTATACTTATACTTTTAAAATTAACTAGGAAAATATAATCAAAATCATTCATACAATATCAGATAAACATAGACTCAAACTAATGCGTGACTTTGCTGGAGAAGAAGCGCTTCAACAGTTAGATAAAGCCCTTTTAGAAGCACTCCCTAGTGCGTCGGAGTCTCTTAGCCAATTAACAGAGTTTTTTGCTCTACTGGACTCTCCTAGACCAGATATTACTACAACTATGCCAGCTTATTCTACTCAAGGTCGAGAGATAAGCGTTATTCAAAACAAAGAGGAGTTAGACTTGGCCATAGAGTCACTTAAGTACACCAGACTTATTGGCTTTGACAGTGAGCAAAAACCGACGTTTAAAAAAGGCGAAACGCCAAATGGAGTCGCTGTAATCCAGCTTGCCACTCCCAATCTATGCTATGTCATTCAAATAAAAAAAATCAAGGACATAAGTTCATTAATAGCTCTAATAGAGAATGATAATATCGTTAAAGTTGGAATAAATTTAGTCGGAGATAGAGAAGCTCTCTACAGTGAGTTTGGCATCAAGATGAGAGGGACGATTGACATAGATCGCGTTCTAAGTAAGCTGACGTCACGAAATAGTATAGGCGCGAAAAAAGCGGCTAGAATATTTTTAAATCAAAATTTACAAAAATCAAAAAGCATGTCTACTTCAAACTGGGAAACCCCAACATTGTCACAAAGTCAAATCAAATATGCCGCAGAGGATGCGTGTATAGTTTATGACGTCACAGTCCACCTCTTAAAAACATATCCATTTGTTATGCAAGCGATGCCTCTATGGTTTCAAGAAAACTTTAAAGATGAAAAGTACTCAACTGTTTTATCACTCAAGGAATAAATATGAACGAACAAGAAATACTCTACAATTATAGTAGCGTTGCGATAGTCGTAGCGCTCTTTATAGCAATGATTTTATTTAATGAATTTGGTTTTAGAATCGGTCGATTTATACAAGCGCGTACAAATATGGAAGTAAAATCTCTTACAGGCTCTATTCAGGCTAGTATACTAGGTTTACTTGCCTTACTACTTGGATTTACGTTTAGTATGTCTATGCAGCGATACGACAACAGAAGCATGGCTTTGATAGATGAAGCAAACGCTATTGGGACGGCTATTCTTCGCGTTGAATTACTTCCAGAAAATTTTAGAGATCAAGCAAATACTCTTTTTCAAGAGTATATCAGTCTACGTATAGAAATTGGTCAGTTAAACCTAACTATGATGAAAGAGCGAAAATCCTACAATAAAAAAATATCCAACATACAAAATGAACTATGGTCATTAGCTGTATCGGCAACTCATGTCGACCCTAGTCCAGTAACGGTAGGCGCGTTTGTAAAGTCACTTAACGACGTCATAGACAGCCAAGGTAAAAGAAACGCGTTACTGCATATGCAAGTCCCAGAAGTGGTGTTGATGTTGCTATTTGTCGTTTTTATCTCATCAGGAGGGATAATGGGCTATTCCGCTGGCTTAAGTGGAAAGCGTATTTTTGCTCCAATTGTATTGGTATCGGTACTCATTACGCTAATAGTTTTCATAATAATTGACTTAGACAGACCAAAACGTGGCATTATTCAGGTTAACCAAAACATTATGCTTGATTTGCATACTAGTTTAAATAAATAGCTATTTAGACTTTTTTGTTTAACTAGTTTCAATTAATCTTTAATGATGAAAAGTACTAAATTATCTAATCTTTATTTTTAAACAAAAGTGTATACTGCGAAAATATTTTTATTTAAAGGTCAATCATGGAAACTCAAAAAGTCGTATGCCCAGAGTGTCATAGCGTTAACGCTATCTCTACCGCAATGAAAGATGCGCAAGTCACTTGTTCACAGTGTCAAGGAGATCTATCTGATCCTTTTCCTTTAGACGTATCTGATGAGCAGTGCTCTACTCATATAAAAGAAAATGAGATTCCTATAATAGTTGATTTTTATTCACCGGGCTGTGGACCATGCATGGCGATGTATGACGACTATGAAGACGCTGCTCTTGGCTTTCCAATGAAGGTGCGATTTTTAAAGGTTAATGCCGATAAACATCAAAAAGTTGCTAAAGAGTATGGCGTTGGTGGTCTTCCTACGCTTATCGCGTTTAAAAATGGACAAGAAGTTAGCCGAGTTAGTGCTCAAATGTCTCAAGTACAGCTTAGCTTATGGGCCGAAGGCCTCCTTAAATAATAATTTTAAAAGGATAATGAATAATGAGTAACTCAAACAGAGAAATACAACTACGTAAAACATGCCAACTTTATGCTTACGTACTAGAGTCATTAGGCGAAGAGGTACCATATCACATAGAAGAGTGTGCGGACTCATATGAGTACCCAGTCGAGTGCACAAAAGAGTTAGCCGACATACTTAAAAACTTTGACAGTGATATGTTTGAGAATATCGTAAACAAAGACTCAGACGTAGCGCGAGACCTCGCGCAGTGGTGGGAAATGTACCAAATATACGTACCGCTAGAGAACTAGAACGACAATAACATGACAGACGCACAAGAGCTTTTATACATTGAAGATGACAAAGGACGAAGACTCCACTACCATTTTACTCCCGCTGCGTTTGCTTCAAATTTTGTTCCGCTCATCGTTGTACTTCATAACGAAGATAGAGAAGACATGCTACATTTTGAGTATAAGATGTGGAATGTACTCACGCCCATAGACACTTACTCAGATAATGAAAAACACACTTGCTGGTTAGGCGAGAATGATGATCACTTCATAAAAGAGCTCCTACAAGAGCTCATAGAGCAAAAAGCGGATGAACTTGAGTGTGAGGATGACATTTATATGTACGGCTCTTCCATGGGTGGATATGGCGCTATTTTACATGCTCTTTTATCTAAAGCAAACGCCGTCTTTGCTCATGCTCCACTCATCAAACTTTCAAATACGGACACAAAAGAGCATAACCTCAACAACTTCTTAAACGCGACAGACTCTTTTCCTATTTTTTATCTCTGCGATGAGGATTCTAAAAATAATGAAATAGTCTCTTTTGCAAATGAGTGCAAAAAGCGTAACATTAAAGCTCACCTAGACTTTTGTCCAGAATCAGGTGATGATAAAGAGCATAAACTCAAAAAAGTTTTAAACATGTTTGAGCATGTAGTAATCTAAAGAGTAAAGGAATCCATAGTATGACGTTTAAAGTAGCAGAGCTCTCAGACATAGACAAAGTTCTAGAACTTCACTATAAGTATCAAGTCGACTCTATAGCAGAGGAAGATAAAAAAGATGGTTTTGTAACAACCCCTTTTACAAAAGAGCAACTTACAGAGCTCATCACTAAAGAGCAAGGTCTTTTTATCGCACTAGAAGGTGAGAAGGTCTTAGCATATGTAATGGCTGCATCGTGGCGGTTTTGGTCTATATGGCCAATGTTTGAGCATATGATAAAGGACTTAAAGAATCTTACTTACTTAAACCAAACGCTAAACGTAGAGAACTCATACCAGTATGGTCCCATCTGTATAGACAAGAGCGTTAGAGGTAGTGGCGTTTTAGAGAAAATATTTGATTTTTCTAGAGAGCGTATGTCAAAAAGATTTCCGATACTCGTTACGTTTGTCAATAAGATAAACCCTAGGTCATACGAAGCACACAAAAGAAAACTAGGACTTGAAGTAATACAAGAGTTTGAATATAATAATAACCACTACTATGAGTTGGTTTACGACACTTCAAAGCGGTCTTTATAACTACACTTTCTACATAACTCCTCTACTGCCCTACCTTGAGCGAAGCCTTGTATCATATCTTGCGTTCTTTTTGAGCCAAGTACTTCACTTAGGTGCGTCTCATGTAAGTTGCCTAAGTTTATCACTCCCTCTCCATCTAAACAACATGGAACTACACTACCATCGGCAAGTATGCCTATATGAGACTTTATGCCATAACAAGTCCCTTGAGTGTCATGCATGCTTTTAAGCGAAGGCCACTCAAAGTAGTTGTCAAAGTTTAACAGTACCTTAGAAGCAATACGCAGAGACTTAACGCCATTAGTATATATTTCATCTAGATTTAGTTTCACGTCAAAGAACTTCTCTATAGAATCAAATAGCATGGCGTTAAACTCCGTCTCACATAGAATGTCATCAAGGTTCCAAACTCTTAGATTGATAAATGGTTTTGGATAACTCTCAAGCTTACTCTTGCACGTACTAAATACTCCATCCATATACTCTTCAAAACTAAGATTTAAACTATTTTTATTATAGCTGTTAAGGGATATGTTGAGCTGTCTCACCGCTGGGTGAAACATTACTGCTATGGGAGTTTTACTAAGATAGTATCCGCTTGTAGTAAGTTCTACTTCAAAGCCATGCTTAAACGCCAACTCCAAGTACTCAAAAAGATTAGAAAGTATCAGAGGGTCACCCATAATATGAAATGCGAGAGACTTAGTGTAAGGCTTTAACTCTAAGAGTACTTTTTCAAAGAACTCTAATGACATGGTTTTAGTGGGTTGTAGTTTTGGTGGGCAAAAGCTACATGCTAAACCGCATATGTTCGTTACTTCTATATGTACACGGTTAAAATGCATAAAACCTCTTTATATATCTATTTAGGCGGATTTTAGCATAATAATAGAACGATAAGAGTATTTAAAAAACTAAGCTATTATTTGTATAATAACTCATTACATAGACAAACGAAAGGATAAAAGATGAAATACACACTTAAATTTAGAATCTGGCACTGGCTAAATGCCATTGTAGTGCTAGGACTTGTTGCGACAGTACTTCTTAGATGGACGTTTCTCTCTAAGAGTGTAAATGCTGATATATTAACCAAAAAACTTTTAAGCTTTGACATATCTATAACTTCTGAGCAGAGTGTACTTTTAGCTAAGGCACTTCGAGTAGAATTATGGGAGTGGCATATCATCCTAGGTTATGCCTTTTTGGCTCTTGTGATATTTAGAGTCTATCTCTATTTTAAAGACTCAAGTAAAAAAGTTGCCTTTAAAGATTTAGATATGCACCACAAAGTTGTCCATGCTTCTTATTATGTTCTATATACTAGCTTTTTTGTTATGGTTGCAACTGGTTTTTTTATCTACTTCTATAAAGACTTAGGTGTAAGTAAAGATCTTGCACATGATATAAAAGAGATTCATGAGCTTGTTTATTACTACATTGCTATTTTTATTCCTCTGCATCTTGGCGGTGTCTTTTTTGCAGATGCAACCCAAGAGAATGGTTTAGTCTCAAGCATGATTCACGGAAAAGATACTCAAAACAATGTATAGAAATAAACTCTGCTATAATTCGATTAAACAATACATGGATGATTTATGAGCGAAGAGACTGCAAAACCGAAAAAAAAATATTATGATTATATAAGTGTGGGAAACCGCACAAAGCAAGTAGCCTACTTCGTAGAACAGCATGATAAACCTGTGCACCTTGAGCTATTTCTAAAAGAAAATCCAACTACAAAAACCGCTCTCATCGTAAAAAGTAAGAAAACAGCTGACGCGTTAGGTCTTTATCTTAAGGAAAAAGCTATAAACGCCATAGTAATTCACGGTAACCATAGAGCGTCTCAAATCGAAGAGGCTAAAGGTAAGTTTAGTGCTGATAATGAAGGTCTTTTAATTACTACAAGTAAAATCTATGAGTTTCTTGAGCTCTCAGACATCAAAAGAATCATTAACTATGACCTCCCATTAGAACCTGAGAGTTACTTCAAGACACTTAGAGCGGTTGATGAGACAGGAGAGTCTATCTCTTTTGTAAGCATAGATGATGAAAAAATGCTTGAGACGATAGAGCTCATGATGAAGTATGAGATGCCAAAAGAGGAGATAGAAGCCTTTACTCATACAGCTCTACCAAAGATCCAGAAAAAGAAAAAGAAACCTCGCCATAAAAAAAAGAAACAAAAACCCAACCCATACGTACCTGTAGAGGATTCTTTAAAGTAAGAACCTCTTATGCTATAATTTCACCTATAAAAGACTAAGGCTACGCGCGTGCAAAACATACTCCCAAAAACACAAAAATTTATACTAAAACTTTTTCCAGAAATAATGATAAAAGGCTCCTCTGCTAAACGGCAGATGGTTGGTCAACTCTACACAAACCTTATGGGTATTTTAGAGCGAATTGATCCAAATATTACAGTAAAAAAGTTTTCTGACAAAATAGAAGTCGTAGCTCCAATAGAAGTACTTCCAGAAGTAAGACAGAGACTTTTGGATACGTCAGGAATAGAGCAGATACTTGAAGCTCTTCAGTTTGATGATATGGACACTCTTGATAAGATAAAAGTCAAGGTTGGCGAACTTGTTATTGACTCTTTGAGAGATAAAACATTTGTTGTACGTGCTAAACGCACAGGTAATCATGAGTTTGGATCCATAGAGTTAGAGCAGACTGTTGGTGGCTACCTTCTTGCACACTCAAACGCCAAGAGTGTTGATCTTAGAAACCCTGAAGTTACAGTACGTTTAGAACTTCTAGAGAAGCAACTCAACATCATCACTACAAACTACAAAGGTCTAAGTGGTTTTCCCATAGGAACACAAGGAGACATTCTCTCTTTAATGTCTGGAGGATTTGACTCAACCGTAGCTTCGTATCTTACAATGAAACGCGGGATAAAGACTCACTTTGTGTTTTTCAACCTTGGAGGAAACGCCCACGAAATAGGTGTAAAACAAGTCGCTCTTTATCTATGGAATAAATTTGGTTCTTCTCATAAAGTAAAATTTATATCCGTTCCTTTTGATGATGTTTTAGAAGAGATATTTCGCTCAACGCCACCTACTTATATGGGAGTAACGCTTAAGCGACTTATGCTCAAAGCGTCTGAGAAGATTGCCAATGAGATGGAGATAGACGCGCTTTTAACAGGAGAGAGCGTAGCGCAAGTCTCCAGTCAAACACTACGTAACCTTGCACTTATAGATAAAGCTAGCGACATGCTTATACTTCGCCCACTCTCGACTATGAACAAGCCTGAGATTATGTCTATCGCCAACGACATCGGCACGCGTCTTTTTGCAGAAGCTATGCCTGAGTACTGTGGCGTTATATCACAAAACCCCATAACCCACGGCTCTTTTAAACGCATGGAAAAAATAGCGCAAAAGTTTAACTATGACGTACTAGATAAAGCGGTTGAAGATGCTAAGAGTATCTATGTACATGACATTGTCGATGACGTAGCCAACTTAGCCGCTGTAGAAGTTGTAGAGGATTTAAGTGAAAAAGATTATGTAGTCATAGATATTCGAGCGGAAGATGAGTCCATAGAGCTCACTTGCGAGACACTAAAGATACCTTTTCATAGACTCAAATCAGAGTTTCCAAAACTTCCAAAAGATAAAGAGTATCTACTCTACTGTGAAAAAGGTATTATGAGTCAACTGCATGCTCAGTATTTACAAGATGAATATAAATGCAAAAACGTAAGAGTTTATCGACCACTCTAATTTACGCTTGCTTTAGAGTTGGTGTGTATAATGATTATACAAAAATAAAAAAAGGTAACCAATGAAACTACTTTCCATTATAATGGCTGCAATTTTAGGCTTAACGTATGGGCAATATTACTTCGGCTTTATATTTAGTCAAAAAATATGCTTATTTGCAGGTATTACGCTTATTATGCCATCACTATTCAAGGTACAACTATCTGATATAAAGCTTGCCTATACCCATAGAGGTGTTATTTTAAAAAGCATAATCGTTAACTATACTATTATACCTGCCATTGCCTTGTCCATAGGTCTATTAACAGATAATTTTGGTATTGCTGCAGGAATTTTCCTACTCTCAGTTCTTAGCGGAGGTGGAATGGTAATGCACTGGATTAACAAGTCAGATGGAGATACTTCTGTGGGTTTTATCATACTCTTTATAAATCTAGTTTTTATTTCATTGTCTCTACTTATGCTTCATACATTTGGTATTTACACAGCTAGTTATTTTGATGAATCATATATCGATGGACCAAATATAAGTAATTTTGCTAGAGCGGTAATCATATTATTAATTATTATCCCATTTGTTGTAAGTAGAGTTGTTATATTTATAAAGCCTCTTAAAGAGTTTATACTAGACAAGCGTAGCTATATAAGTAATATCAGTATATTTTTGATCGTATTTTATCTGTTTGGTCTTCAAAGTTCTCAGGCTTTATTTGAACTTTATGACTTTGAACGTGAACTTATTTATATTTCTTTCATTGCTATTGTAGTTTTTTATATTGCTATTTTCTTGGTTGCGAAATTTGTTTACAAACTTGATTCAAAACAAGAAAAAGCTGCTTTTTGGCATACTATTACACGCTATATTACACTAGCGCTAGTTATCTCTACCTTTTCTACAGGTACGTTTGGCGTTTCAATGATACTTCCAATAATGTTTGCGTACATTATTCAGATACCTTTTGCAGTATATATAGATAAGTTTGTTGGGTTTAAAAAAGAGGAATTAAAATAAATCTACGTTATGTAGATTTATCCTAATTGAGAAGTTATTGCAGTTTCAACATCGCTAATATCAGCAGTGCCATCAACTGTAATGTAAGTCAAGCTAGATACCTTAGAAGCTTGTTCTTTATAATAACCTATAAGTGGTTGAGTAAGTTCATGGTAAACTTTAAGACGGTCTAAAACAACCTCTTCTTTATCATCTGGACGTTGTACCAACTCTTCGCCAGTCTCATCATCTTTACCCGCAACTTTTGGTGGGTTATACTCTAAATGATAAGTTCTACCACTAGCAAGGTGAGCACGACGACCTGACATACGCTTCACTATCACTTCATCAGCAACATCAATCTCTATTACTGCATCAATTTGTATACCTGCATTTGTAACAGCGTCAGCTTGAGGAAGAGTACGAGGGAAACCATCTAATAGGTAACCATTTTTACAATCGTCTTCAGCAATTCTATCTTTTACAAGACCTATGATAATCTCATCAGTTACAAGCTGACCTGCGTCCATAGCGGCTTTTGCCATTTTTCCCATTTCTGTCCCAGCTTTTATAGCCGCTCTTAGCATATCGCCTGTAGAGATTTGAGGAATGTTAAATTTTTTTGTTAAAAATTGAGCCTGAGTACCTTTTCCAGCACCAGGAGCTCCTAAAAGAATGATTCTCATATTTTGTCCTAAGTATTTTGTTGATGGAATTATATAGGAATTTACCTTGTATATTTATTTATGCACCCCACCCTAACTTCTCTTTAAGTACGTCAAAATAGTTAAACTCATTTTTATGAATAAGTCTTACCTTAGAGCTTGCAAGTTTTATATGTATGCTCTGCCCCTCATCAAGCTCATGTTTATCTTGTCCATCTATGATGACTAGAGCTTTTTCCATAGGCGTTTTCATCTCTATAGAAAACTCACCTGGTAGCACAACTGGCCTTTGCGTTAGAGAGTGTGGACAGATAGGAGTAAGTGCAAAAACATTAGTCAAAGGAAAAAGAACTGGTCCACCCGCTGAGAGGTTATAAGCCGTTGAGCCAGTTGGTGTTGAGACTATAACGCCATCGCCATGGTAAGTATTAAAAGCTTTTGAGTCCACAAGAGTCTCAACGTGAATCATGTTTGAAACAGAGTGTCGTGTTATAACTATGTCATTAAAGGCGTATCTCTTTATTTCATTAGCATTTTGAGTAAACCTAGCTTCAAGTATGGCTCTCTCATCAACTCTATAGTTACCTATACTTAATTTCTCAACAAAATCATCGAGTTCATCAAGTTGAACATCTGCTAAAAAACCTAAGTTACCAGCATAAACACCAAGGATTGGAATATCATATTTAAATGAACGCCTTACAGTAGAGATAAGTGTTCCATCTCCACCAAGGGTCACTAAAATATCAGAGTTTTGACATAAAATATCAAACTCCATTCCCATAATTCCTATCATTCCACCACTAATACTATCTATTAAAACTTCTATATTATACTTTTGAAATACCTTCTCAAGCCTGTAATAGCTCTCTTTAAGCTCGGGAGTAGAGGGTCTTAAAATAACACCGATTTTTCTAATATTTATTTCTTTCAAGTGGACTCTTTTAGTTTATCGTTTTGTCAATTATACTATATTTAGGTATAATCGCGAAAATTATTTAATATTAGGACTCTATATTTTGAGAACTCATTACTGTACAGATTTAAACGAAGAGAATGTAGGACAAGATGTTGTTCTAACAGGTTGGGCAAATAATCACCGTGATCATGGTGGAATTATATTCATAGATTTACGTGACAAGACTGGTCTTATCCAGCTTACTTGCGACCCAGAAGATAGTGCTGAAGCACATAAGATTGCGAATAGCGTACGCGATGAGTATGTTCTTATAGCTAAAGGCACTGTTCGCTTACGTGGTGAAGGTCTTACTAATCCGCGTTTAAAAACAGGTTCAATTGAGATAGTTGTTACTGAGTTAATTATAGAAAACAAATCAGCGGCACTTCCATTTGTAATAGGTGACAAAAAAGTTGGTGAAGAGACAACTCTTAAGTATCGCTACCTTGAACTTCGCGACCCTGACCTTTATGAAGTATTTCGTCTACGTTCTAAAGCTGCTATTGCTGCGAGAAATATTCTTGATGCAAATGGTTTCTTAGAAGTTGAAACGCCAATTCTTACAAAATCAACTCCAGAGGGAGCAAGAGATTATCTAGTTCCCTCTCGTGTTCATGATGGCGAGTTTTATGCACTTCCTCAATCACCACAACTTTTCAAACAACTTTTAATGGTTGGTGGATTTGATAGATACTTCCAAATAGCGAAATGTTTCCGTGATGAAGATTTACGTGCTGATCGTCAACCAGAATTTACTCAAATAGACGTCGAGATGAGTTTTTGTAACCAAGAAGACGTTATTGAAGTAGCGGAAGACTTACTTGTGGCAATGTTTAGCGCTTGTGGAGTTGAAGTTAAACCTCCATTTAACCGTATCACTTACAACAATGCTATGGAATGGTATGGTTCGGATAAACCAGACCTAAGATATGACCTTAAAATGGTAGACGTTATTGATATTTTTGAGAGATGTGATAATGAAATCTTTACAAATATAGCAAAGCAACCACATAAAAACCGTATTAAAGCTCTTAAAGTTCCTGGAGCAGATTTAATCTTTTCTAAACGCGAAATGAAAACTTTTGAAGACTATGTACGTAAGTTTGGTGCTCATGGTCTTGGATACTTCCAGATGAAAGAAGATGGACTAAAAGGTCCACTTATCAAGTTCTTTAGCGAAAAGGACATTGCACTTTTAGTTGATAGACTTGAAATGGAAGTCGGCGATGTTGTGTTCTTTGGTGCTGGAGACAAAAAAACTGTATGGGACTATATGGGTAGACTAAGAATATTTTTAGCTGAACATGAAAAAATGAATATCTTAGATAGAGATGCTTTTGAGTTTGTATGGGTAGTAGACTTCCCTATGTTTGAAGTTGAAGATGGTCGTGTTAAAGCACTTCACCATCCATTTACTATGCCAAAAGATACTGATAAAGACGATGTAGAAGAGATAGAGTCTATCGCTTATGATATTGTACTTAATGGTACTGAGCTTGGTGGAGGGTCCATCCGTATTCACAAAGAAGAAGTTCAAGAAGAGGTATTTAAACTTCTTGGTATAGAAGAAGAAGAAGCGCAAGAGAAGTTTGGCTTCTTACTAGATGCTCTTAAATTTGGTGCTCCTCCACATGGTGGGTTTGCTCTTGGTTTTGACAGACTTATGATGCTAATCAGTAAAAAAGCAAGTATCCGTGACGTTATTGCTTTCCCTAAAACACAAAAAGCGTCTTGTGTACTCACAAAAGCGCCTAGCCCAGTAGATAATACTCAACTTCGCGACCTTCATATCCGTCTTCGCGAGAAGAGTAAATAGTCTTGAAAAAACTTTTTTTAATTATTGGAGCTCCCGGCTCTGGTAAAACGACTGATGCTGAGATAATTGCGCAAGAAAATGAGAGTATATCTCACTACTCAACAGGCGATATGTTACGAGCGGAAGTGGCTTCAGGAAGCGATTTAGGAAAAGAGATAGACAACTACATCTCAAAAGGTCTTATCGTCCCCATTAAAATAGCAATTGAAACTATTACTAACGCCATTAAAAATGCTCCAACTGATATAGTTATACTTGATGGATATCCAAGAAGTATAGAGCAAATGGACTCCTTAGAAGATTTTTTAAAAACTGATAGAGATATAATACTTACTAGCGTGATTGAAGTTAAAGTGAGTGAAGAGACTGCTAGAGATAGAGTTTTAGGTCGTGCTCGTGGTGCTGATGATAACAATGATGTCTTTAATAATCGTATGAGAGTATACACTGAGCCCCTGCTCCAAATACAGGCTTTTTATTCTGCAAAAAATATCTTAAAAGTCATATCTGGTGAAGGTACTATAGAAGAGATAGTATTAGAGATGAAAAATTTTATAAACTCACATATTTAGGCTCAAAGGCATTTACTCTCCATTTGTTGAAGTTCACTAAAATTTTCTTATAAAGAACTAATTCAAAGGAAAAAAGTATGAATAAAAGTCTCAAGTCCATTTTACTAATATCTATGCTAGGAGCTAGTCTAAATGCTTCAAGTTGGACTATGAACCAAGATTTTAATGATGAGTTTAGTAAAGTAGATAAATATATAAACTCCATGATAAATGCACATTTCAAAAATAATCCTCGATTTAACGCACAACGCCCTAAACTCAACATGTACGATAAAGATGATAAATATATTTTAGAGTTTGATGTTGCTGGATTTGAAAAAAAAGAGATTAAACTTTCAATAGATCAAAACAATTTACTAACGCTCGAGGGTGAGAAAAACTCTACTCTAAAAGAGGAATCAGGTTCACTTATTCGAGAAGAGGTTTCATATGGAAAGTTTAAAAGAGTCCTACAACTTCCAGAAAATGCAGATCAAAACAGAGTTGACACAAAACATAAAAATGGAATCCTTAGCGTAGTGATTTATAAAAAAGAGCTAGAAAAGCCAAAATCAAAGACTATAGAGATTAAATAAAAATCTTATTAGTTTATCTCTGAAGAGGGTTTAATCCTCTTCAGAAAAACCAAAATCTTCTTCTGCTTCTTCTCCATTCTTTTGTGCTTCTTTAATATCATCAATAAGTTCTTTACACTCATCTTCGTCTATATCACCGCTTTGAATATCATCTAAAACATCTTGAAGGTCAGCTTTAAACTCTCTAAGTTCTTCAATCTCTTCTTTTGCGTCTTCAGTTGCTTCTTTATTATCAGCTATCTCTTCAAATATTGCGTCTAACGACTCATCTATATCAGGAATTACTGTTTTTGTGATTAACTCTTCTAGCTCTTGTGCATATGACATTATTATACCTTTATGGTTTTATTTTTGAAATGATACTATAATATTTAAAAAAAGTGGTTATATGAATTTTTATGCAGTAATAATAGGAACAGAGATTTTAAACGGTAGGCGAGAAGATAAACATTTTGAGTTCTTAAAAAAAGAACTCACAAAATTTGGCCACACATTGTATGCATCATTTGTTATAGAGGATAATGAAGAGCTTATAACAAATATATTTAATATGGTTAAAGATGATAAAGATGGCATTATGTTCTCATTTGGAGGTATTGGTTCAACACCAGACGATTTAACCCGAGAAATAGCTTCAAAAGTATTTACAGGGAACAATGTAATAACACATGAAAAGTTTCTTCAAGACATACTTGATAGATTTAAAGATGAAGCATATCCTTATAGAGTACATATGGCTGACTTACCACCAAGTGCTGATCTTCTGTTTAATCCAATAAACAATATGTCAGGCTTCTCTTTAAGTAGTCGTTATTTTTTTGTTCCAGGATTTCCATCCATGGCTCACCCCATGATCATAGATGTAATTAAAAAGTATTTTTCCGACTCTGTCAAAAAGTTTCGACATACGCTTCTAGCAAAGACAAGTGAAAATACGCTAATACCACTTATGCAAAAAGTTCCAAGCAGTCTTAGTCTATCTTCATTGCCAATTTTTATAGACTCTAAGCCTAATGTAGAGTTATCCTTAGAAGGAGAGAATGAGAGCGAAGTAAAAGCATATTTTAACACTTTTATAGAACTATTAGAAAATCAAAAGATTGTCTATAAATTAATTTAATATTTACATCTGTCGATCTATAAAATATCATAAATCAAGGAAAAAACTCATGTTAGTTTGGTTATTGGTACTTTTATTGCTTTTTAGTTTTATATATGTTGTTTTTAGAGTAAACCTTAATCATTCAAAGAGTGAGTTAGATATACACGAAAAGCATCATTACACTTTTAAAATATAAGAGAGTATTAAAAATGGCAATTTCAATGAATAATCATGTTTTTAAAGGACACCGAGCACTCCTAGGTAGTAAATATGTTACCTATGGTGAATTAGAACTTCCGACAAGGTACGAACTATTTGCAAAGTCGCAACATGGCTTTGACTGGGGAAATGGTGGAAAAGCTTCAGTTCAGCTTGCATTTTCGATTCTTTTTCAAGTTTCAAACCCAGAGTTGGCAGAGAAATATGCAGAAAAGTTCACTGCAGACATTGTTAAAAATCTCAATAGCAGAGATTGGATTTTATCTGCCTCTGAGGTACTAAAATGGATTGATACTAATTGTGAAAAACAAGTAATGCAAAAACTAGAGCCTCTAAAAAAAGCTGTTAAGAAACCAAAGAAACAAAAAAGTAATGTTGTAAAAGATGTATGTAAAGAATTAAATATTACTCAAAAAAACCTTGCTGAAATTCTTGAAGTTCCAGAGGGAACTGTTAGTAGTTGGGCTGTAAAAAATGAAATTCCTAGACTTGGTAAAAAAGCAATAGAATTTTATATACTCAATGTAAGAAATCAAAAAATTGTTGATAGTTACAGAAGTTTTAAAAATCTTCTTGAAGCATCATGAGAGGTTATTTTAATTGAAGCCAAAAGATGAAGTAACAAGAAGCCTTCTTATAGACAGACAAACATGGGACGACTCAATGAAATACTCAAGAGATAGATATAAAATGAGTCTAAGTAAGGTAATTGAGTCTCTTCTTCAAGAGTGGCTCGCAAAAGAAAAGCGCAAGCCTTTAGACAACTCAAACCAAGGTAAATTTTTCGACTAACTTTATAGTTTTTTAATAACCTTATTAAAAGTTAGAACTAATAGCATATATCAATTTTCATTAGTTGTTTTTCAGTATAATTCCATTAATAAAATTAAATTAAGCGAGAATTCAATGAATATAATCGAAACAACTGATGCTTTTAAAGCACTTATAGACGAAATAAAAACTTCAACACCTAATTACAAAGACCCTCTTGCCTTTGGTATATGTAGAGTAGACTTAGGTCAATTAAATGTAGATAAATCACTCCAAGCAACATATCCAATAATTAACTGGGATGAGAACTTTGGTAGTGCCGCTATTTTTATTAAAGCACTTGCAGAACAAGGTATTAATGTTGATTTTTCTAAAAATGAAGTTGTATGCGATATAAATCTAGAATTTTTAAGAAACTGTCTTAACGCCTTTACTCCTTACTCAGATGAAGCTCATGGCGACGCACACAAAAATATTCAAGTTGTATCCTCTTTATACTCACAAATTATCAATAATGGTTCTTTTGATGGAGAGTTTAAAGTAACTTTTCTATTTGAGGATGGAGCATGTGAAAGCGTTGAGGCAACTTATCTTAAACTTTACGCTCTTTCAACTGCTAAAGTTCACTTAAGAGAGCTTAATTTGAATGGTGCATTTGGATCTCTTCCAAATGTTGCTTGGTCAAATGGTCAGCCAATAGAATTAGACTATCTTAGAGAGTTTGAAATCGAATTAAAACTATCTGGCGAATATCCTCATATTGATTTTGTTGATAAATTTCCAAGATTTTTACAGCATATAATCCCAGCTGACAATACAAGAATATTAGATACGTCAAAAGTTCGTTTTGGTGCACAACTAGCTGCTGGGACAACTGTAATGCCTGGCGCTTCTTATATCAACTTTAATGCAGGAACAACTGGTCCAGTTATGGTTGAGGGACGTATCTCGTCATCTGCTATAGTTGGTGCAGGTAGTGATGTTGGTGGGGGAGCTTCTATTCTTGGTGTTCTTAGTGGCACAGATGGAAATCCTATCTCTATAGGTAAAAACACTCTACTTGGAGCTAACTCAACATGTGGTATACCACTAGGTGATGCATGTATTATTGATGCTGGCCTTGCTATCTTAGAGGGTACTAAAGTTGGTATATATCCAGAAGAACTTAAAAAAATTATGGAAGTTAACACAAATGCAAAAATGCAGGGTGAAATATTCAAAGCTGGACAGTTGGCAAACTTTAGTGGGATACACTTTAGACAAAACTCAATGACTGGAGAGATTACTGCTTCTCGTTCAACTAGGGAAATAAAGCTAAACGCGGACTTACACTAAACTACTTCTCATTAGAACTTAGAGTTATTTCTAAGTTCTAATCTCTTTTTTATTCTTTGAAGAATATAATAAAGTAATAAGAAGGAGAAACTTCATGAATATATCTAACAATATAGCTTCCCTACAGGCTAATCAATCTTTTTTAAATACAAATCTTAACAGCACTGCTAATATGAATAGTAGTATTTCCAAGCAAGATAGTGCACAAGCTTCAGGTAACTCAATGAATTTGAGTAAAAATATAACAAATCAAATAGTTTCACAAAACAGTTCGGAAGTTAATGTTTCAGCGATTAAAACACAAGATCAGATGATGGGAACTCTTTTAGATATTAAAGCTTAGAAAGACTTTTTAGCTTCTCTATTATAAGTGCGTCAGGATCATGTTTAGCATGTTTTTTACCTAAAAAGAGCGTACTAAAGAGTGTTCTACCAATTATAAATCGTCCCTCTTCAAGTTTTTCTTTTGTTTTTATGCCCCATGTATTATGAAATACAATAATTTCACCATCGACTTCACCTACATAAAGCACTATATGCCCTTGTTTATAAAGTAGCGTCCTAAATGGCTTGGCATGCTTTTTAATAATATTTATTTTTTCTTCATTATTCATTGCATCTAAAGAGATTATCTCTCCAAATTCAGCCTGCTTTGAAGAGTTTCTAGGTAACCAAATACCAAAGGGAGCAAAAAAATCTCTTATAGTCGAAGAGCAATCTCTTTGTGAATACATCCCACCCCATCCATAGTTAGATTTTAATAGTTGGCTAATTATATTATTGATATTTTGAGAATTAAAATCTAAGATATCTTCATGTGCCACTGATTTAGGTAGATTTACTTCTCTATAGAGTGCTTCACTCCCTTTATAGTTGGATATAGCTAGTACACTGTAACTATTTTCATCTTCACTAATCAAAGGAAGCATCATGCCAATTTTAGAGTTAAAAAGAAAATTGTCTCTTTTATCCCTAATGGCATACCCATCTTTTGTTATAAACACTTGTTTTGCTTTTTGCCACCTATCTGTATATTTTTTTGATAAAAGAGCTATATCTCGTGTTTCAACCCATCCAAATGTAAAACTACACTCTACAAAAGCCCACTCTTTATCTTTAGAATAGTGAGAAATAAAGAGTGGTTTATTTGCAGAGATAGTACTATTTTGTAGGTAGTCAAAAGGAAAGCCCTCCCCTGCTATATCAGGATCTAAAAAAAGTGGCCGATTTGTTGGAAATGTTCTTATGTTTAGTTCTTTTAAACTCACAGCTCTTTTATTATATGTTGCATACTCACTAAAGTTTGAGTTATCTTCTATAATATCAAAAAAATCTTGCTTTATTGTTTGAAGATTTTCTCCATAACTATTCAAAGGAGTATATATAGTATATGCCCATCTCGCATCTTCTAGGGATGTTGATATCTTTTTGATATTCCAAACTCTAAAATAGTTGTTTTCAAATTGCTCTAATGTTGATATATTTTTATCATCAATTAGACTTGTATATCGAGATACATTTTGAGATACTTCAATAATATCTAAAGAATCAGCAATTGTTGGCTTTGCATCATCTTTTAATGAGCAACCAACAAGAGTAAATAAAGTAGTAAAAATCAAAAATAGTTTTCTCAATAGTTCTCCTAATTAGTCCACATCACCGAATCTACTTACAACTCTACCAATCACTTCTATCTCATTTGGAGAAAGAGTTTGAGTTGAATAAACAGAGTTATCAGAGATAACGTCAACATTGCCATCAAGTCTAGTCTGTACTCTCTTGATAAAAAGCCCTGCTTCTGTTCTTATTGTAAATATTCCACCACGATTTAAATCTCTCTTGTTTCTGTTTATAAATACAATATCATTATAACTAAAAGTAGGCTCCATAGAATCACCAGAGACATTAATAGCTTCAATATTTGAGAGTTCTCTCTCTCCACCAAGCATAAATACAAATTGTTCAGGAATTTCAAGTTCCTGGATCTCTTCACATTCAGCGTCGCCACCACCACCTGCGCTTGCGTTTACATCACTAAAATACTTAACCATGTAAAATTTATTTGTTGCTTCAATCAAACTTTCTGGAGACTGTCCATAAAGTAACCAGTTGATAGAGATTGTTTTTTTTGCACAAAAATCTAAAAGTTCGTTAAAGGGTATCTTGTTGCGTTTTTTCATTGTTGCAAAATTCATTTGAGTAATACCTAATACTTCAGCCACATCTTTATCAAAAACTTTCTTTGGTTTATAGTCATTAGAGATTATGCTTTTTATCTCTTCAACAATATTTACAAAACTATTCATTCTATCTCCCTTTTTTCTAAAATATGCCAAATTGTACAGTTATTTTTAGTAAAAGTCAAAATATTAATGACATTATGACATATAAATTATATTTAGTCATAAAACTGCATATAATATCCATACAAAAAGCAATAAAAGGAATAAAAATGTCACTAATTATAAAAAATGCTGAAAGTTTATTTGAAAAGTTTGAATCTCGCCTAGAGACATGGGCTGAAAAAATTTTTTAATTTTTACACTTATCTTTTTCTCTGTCTTGTTCTCTTTTAAAAGCTTTGTCTTTATGATAGCCGCCAAAGATAAAGAGCATAAAGAGTACAAAAAGAGCTAATACGATAATATCAATCAATTTTTTAGTTCTTATGCTTTGTTAAATGAAGAGTATGTTTGCCTAATAGCATCATAAAGAATTATACCAGTACTTATAGCCAAGTTAAGACTACGACCATTAGCTGTCATAGGTATAGTAATATTTTGTGATTTATACTTATTAAGTACATCTTCAGGTATTCCTGCTGTTTCACTTCCAAAAAAGATAAAATCACTATCCTTAAATTTAGATTCAAAATATGGTCTATCAGTTTTTGTAGTTGCAAAATGGGCGTTATCAGTAATATCATTTTTTTCAAAAAACTCATCAATATTTTCCCATACATGTAAATCAAGTTTATCCCAATAATCTAAACCTGCACGACGTACAGCTTTTTCATCAATATCAAAACCAATTGGTTTTATAAGATGTAGTGACGCTCCCGCATTTACGCATAGTCTACCTATGGCACCTGTATTATTTGGTATTTGTGGATGTACGAGTACTAAATTAAACGCCATTTGTAAACCTCTTAAAAATTAATTTCATTAAAATATGACTGTTTTATTTTCATATACAAAAATTCTATCTTCAAGTGCTAGCTTTAATGCACGAGAGAGTACAACTTTTTCAACATCTTTTCCAGATTTTTGCATGTCCTTCCAGCTATATGCATGATCAACATGAATAACCTCTTGAGCGATAATTGGCCCTTCATCAAGATTATTATTTACGAAGTGTGCAGTTGCACCAATTATTTTAACACCTCTCTCGTAGGCTTGCTTATAAGGGTTTGCACCAATAAATGCAGGTAAAAATGAGTGATGAATATTAATAATTTTATCTTCATAAGTCTCTACAAACTGCGGTGTTAAAATACGCATATATTTAGCTAATACTATATAGTCAAAATCGCCATAGCTATTAATAGAATCAATAATTTTTTGCTCATGAGTTTCGCGATCAACTCCTTCATGAGATACAGTTACATAGGGAATATCAAACTTATTTACAAGTGATTCTAGTTTATCATAGTTTGATATAACTGCCAATATATTCGCTTCAAGCTCGCCAGCTTCATGTCTAATGAGAATATCACCAAGGGCGTGTAACTCTTTTGTTGCCATAATAATTATATTTTTCTTTTTAGGTTCTATAACTTTTACAGTGGTATCAAGAGGCAAGACTTCTTTAATGGCACTGCTCAACGCCCTCTTATCTACATCACCATCAACAAGGCTTCTCATAAAGAATTTGTTGCTCTCTTTATCTACAAACTCACTATTAGACAAAATATTGAGATTAAGATTATAAAAAACAGTAGAAACTTTATGAACTAGGCCTTTTTCATCATTAGCGTCTATTAAAACTCTAAATTGACTCATGAAATACTCCCTTTTTCTAACTTGTCTACCCTTAAGTCTATAGTTGCAAGTGTATATTCAAGAAAATTAAGTGTCATATCCAGTTTAGCTTCAATGTTTGTATTGTTTGGTGCTTGAAAACCTTCAAAAAGGACAAGAAGTCTCTCTCGTATAGAGTTAAGGTACATAAGTTCACTATCAACATCATGTTTTTTAAATTCTAAAGACTCTTCTTCATGAATAACCTCTTCAGTCTCAATTTGAGAAGTTCTTTGTTCATGCTTAACTTTAGTTGGAGTTTCTTCTATGCTTGAGCTGTCATTTTCCATCTCAGCTAATGTTGAGAGTATTACATCTTTTAGTTCCATGCTTTTAATAACCACCTTTCAAACTCGTTAAACTCTACATCGGTATCCATTTTCAAAAAGAAATCCTTCATCTGAGAATTTACTTTTAAAAATTTTTTACGCATTCCAGACAATCTTCTAATAGCAATTTTAGCATCACTATTATGAGGATCTTTTTTTAAAATCTCTTTATATATTTCCAGAGCCTCTTCTTTAAGCCCCTGAAGTTCATATATATTTGCGAGTGTTAAAGTCTGCATGCTCTGTATTGGCCCTATCTTTGAATATAATTTGCGATAATCGAACCTATTTCACTAGTTGAACATACTTCTTTAGCATCAAATTGAGCTAAATCACCTGTTCTGTAACCCTCACTAAGTACTTTTTTAATTGCATAATCAATCTTATCAGCAGCTTCGATCTCTCCAAGTGCATATCTTAGCATCATAGATGCAGATGCAATAGTAGCAATAGGGTTAGCAATACCTTGACCTGCAATATCTGGAGCACTACCATGAATAGGCTCATAAACACCGATTTTTTCACCAACTGACGCAGATGGTAAAAGTCCGATAGAACCACATAACATAGATGCTTCATCACTTAGGATATCACCAAAAATATTTCCAGTAAGCATTACGTCAAATTGTTTAGGGTTTAAAACAAGTTGCATTGCCGCATTATCAACATACATATGCGTTAACTCAACATCTGGATACTCTGCAGAAACTTCAGTTACTACGTCTCTCCAAAGTTGAGATACGTCTAATACGTTTGCCTTATCAATCGAGCATACTCTTTTTTCTCTTTTTTGAGCAATTCTAAACGCCTGGTGAGCAATGCGAACTATCTCTTCGCGAGTGTAAACCATAGTGTTCCAGCCCTTATCTGCAGTACGCCCTTTTGGTTCACCAAAATAAATACCGCCAATCAATTCGCGAACAACCATGATATCTACGCCTTTAATAATCTCTGGTTTAAGAGAGGATGCATTAATTAATTCATCATATACAACAGCTGGACGAAGGTTAGCATAAACGCCAAGTTCTTTTCTAAATCTTAAAAGGCCACTTTCCGGACGTTTCTCACGAGGAAGCGCGTCCCATTTTTCTCCACCAATAGCTCCAAAAAGCACTGCATCGGAGTTAAGTGATTTAGTGATAGTCTCTTGAGGAAGTGGGTCACCAGTTATATCGTAAGCAATTCCACCCATAAGAGCTTCATCGTATGTTAAATTAAACCCACAGCAAGATGAAACTGCATCTAAAACTTTTACCGCTTCATCAATTATTTCTGGGCCAATTCCATCACCTTTAATAAGTGTTATTTTATAGTTTTTCATTATTTACCTTTTACTTCATTAGCTGCGAAGTTCATTAAACCACCCGCATCAATTAACTCTTGCATAAATGCAGGAATTGGAACAAAGTTATATGTTTTACTCGTTGTTTTGTTTGTAATTGTTCCAGCGTCCATATCAACACTTACTTCATCACCTTCATTTATTTCAGTGCTCTCTTCAAGTTCAAATATAGGAAGACCCATATTAAATGAGTTTCTGTAAAATATTCTAGCAAACGTAGGCGCTATAATTGCGGCAATACCAGCAGCTTTAAGTGCTATTGGTGCATGTTCGCGAGAACTTCCACAACCAAAATTATCACCTGCAACTATAATATCTCCAACACTCATTTTACCTACAAATTCAGGGTCGGCATCTTCCATAACATGCTTAGCAAGCTCTGATGGAACCGAAGTATTTAAATAGCGCGCCGCTATTATTAAATCTGTATCAACATCTTTACCAAATTTCCATACTTTACCATTTATATTTGCGTTTTCCATTATAAATCCTATATATTAAGGTGCTAAAATAAGCTACCTTGTTTAAATAATTTCGTGATTATATCTAAAATGTAATTGGAGTTATATTAAAGCAGAATATTAGCCCTAAAGAGGACTTAATATTAAAAAGTATCAAGCTGTTTTTAGGGACTTACTATCTTTTAAGATTATTAGTAGTTTGTAGCATTTCATCACTTGTTGTGATAACTTTTGAGTTAGAGTCATATGCGCGTTGACCTGTAATAAGGTCTGTTAATTCTACGACAAGTTCAACATTACTCAGCTCAACAAAACCTTGTCTGAGAACTCCTAAACCATCTACTCCAGGAGTGCCTTCTACTGGCTGGCCAGAACTATCTGTTTCTATATAAAGGTTATCACCCATAGAGTGAAGACCTGCCGGATTTATAAAGTTTGTTGTAGTTATTTGACCTATTTGCGTTGCTTGCGTTTGACCAGGCTGCACTACCGTCACCGTTCCATCTGTACCAATGTTAAGGTTTGTAGCGTCAGGCGGAATTACAACTTCTGGAACAAGTTTGTAGCCATCACTATTAACAATTGAACCATTTTCATCTACTTTAAAAGCACCATTTCTTGAGTACACTTCTGTACCATCTGGAAGTTCTAGTTTAAAAAAACCTCTTCCTGTTACAGCAATATCAAGCTGATTATCAGTCTGCTTTAAAGAGCCTTCTGAAAATACTTTATTTATAGCAGTGGCTCTAACACCTAGTCCTACTTCAATACCTGTAGGACTTTTTGTAACATCACTAGTTGATGTTCCTGCATACTCCATTACTTGATACATAAGATCAGCAAACTCTGCACGTGACTTTTTAAAACCTATAGTATTAACATTTGCAATATTATTTGCCGTAGTGTCAATTTGCGTCTGCATACCCAACATTCCCGTTGAAGCAGTATATAGTGATTGCATCATAATTTAAATCCTTTTAGTTAAGCTTTCTTTGCAAGTTTTTCAATTGCGTCTCTGTTCATGTCATCCATCTGTGTACTCATAGCTTTTTGATACATGCCAACAAGACGATTTGTTTCTATCATTTGTGTCATCATCTTCACTGCGTTTACATTACTCTTTTCAACAAAGCCTTGAGATACTGCGCCACTTGTATCAATATGAGTCATTCTCTTCATATCTTCCATTACATAAAGGTTGTTGCCCTCTTTTTTTAAAAGTGACATCTCTTCAGGTTGTGCAATAAATAGCTTTTTAGTTTGAGTGAACTGTACACTTCCTGGAACATTTGTAGATATCTGTCCATTTTTATCTACAGCAATGGTGCTATCTTGCGTTGCAAATTCAATGCTAGCATCATCTCCACTATCATAATCACTAGCTAAAACTTCATAACCCTGCTTTGTTACAAGTTTTCCTTCATCATTAACACTAAAAGAGCCATCTCGAGTAAGTCTTACTCCCTGAGGTGTCTTTACTGCAAAAAAGAGTCCTTCACGAGAAAGAGCGAAGTCTAGAGTATTTGAAGTTTTTTGTAGTTGACCTACAGAGTGATTTGTATATTCATCTGAAACTTGAGGTGCTCTAGTCATAGTTCTATTGATGAATTCAGCTCCACTTTGAGTGTTGTTTTCATTTGGTAGTTTATCTCGAGCCTCTTTATAGATACGCATGAAATCACCAACGATTAAATTATCCTCTTTGAAACCTGCCGTATTGACATTTGCTAAATTATTAGAAATAGCGTCTAGCCTGTTAAACTGCGTAACCATTCCAGCAGCAGAACTATAGTATCCTGTTTGCATTTATCATCCTTGAGTTGCATTATTAAAAGTTAAAAAGCAAGGAGTGTTCCAAAAATATTTTCAGCACTACTTAATTTGATTTGGGTATAATCCACCTTTTAAAATCCTTAACTTTCGGAGTATCCTCCCATATGACAGCAAAAGAACTCAACAAAGCCATAGAGACCTTTTTCGAAGAGCATAAATCAAAAGATTGTGTAACCTACGAATCTCTTATCGAGCTTTTTGAAAAACAACCCTCAGCCTCACAAGCTAAAAATATTTTAAAACTTTTAACGAAACACAAAAAATGTATCTATACGTCAAGTGAGCATGCAAAAAAACTTAATGACCAAGAAGCAGAAGCAAGAAGAAGTGCTCAAAGAAAAATGCTTGAAGATAATGAATCAGACAAATTTGACATTCTAAAAGAGCATGAGCTTCTTGAGTGGTCACGTTCTGATTCTCCTGTTCGTATGTATCTTCGTGAAATGGGACAAATTCCACTTCTTACAAAAGAAGAAGAGATAGAAATATCTAAAAAGATAGAGGGTGGAGAGAGTATTATTATTGACGCTATCTGTTCTGTACCTTATCTTATAGAGTTTATCTTGGACTACAAAGAGCCACTTATAAATCGTGAGAGACGCGTTAAAGAGCTCTTTAAAAGTTTCGAAGATGAAAAAGAAGATGATGATAATGACTCTTCTGATGATACAGATGGAGCTTCTGAAGAAAAAAATCTTACTGCTAAAGATAAAACAAGAGTTGAAAAAGTTTCTACAAGCTTTAAAGCGCTTGAAAAAGCTAAAAAAGAGTGGACTAAACTATCTGAAAAATTACCTGAGGGTATTGATAGTGGAGAGATTACAGAAGATATCGTTTACTACTTTTTAGCAGTTAGTTTTAAAAAATCAGTGCTTAAAGAAAAGCTTCTTGATTTAGGACCAACGTCTAAACTTATAAACGAACTTGTAAAAGCTATGGAGACTGCACTAAAGAGTGATGAAGGATATGATAAAGAGCTTAAACGTCTTGAGTATAAGCTTCCACTATTTAATGATACACTTAAAGCAAATCATAGAGTTTTAGTAAATAAGATTCAAGAGCTTAATAAAGAAGATATCGCAAATATGGTTCCAGAAGCTACAATGGTCTCTACATATATGGAAATCAAAAAACTTGTACAAACAAAAGAGGCGTCTAAGAACTCTTTTGACATGGAACCAGAAAAATTAGCTGATATTTTAGAGCAGATTAAACGTGGTAAAAACATCTCTGAAATTTCAAAAACTAAAATGGCAAAATCAAACCTTAGACTAGTGGTCTCTATAGCTAAACGCTATACAAACCGTGGTCTTCCATTCCTTGACTTAATTCAAGAGGGAAATATCGGTCTGATGAAAGCTGTTGACAAATTTGAGTATCAAAAAGGTTACAAGTTTTCAACTTATGCTACATGGTGGATTCGTCAAGCTATCTCTCGCGCTATTGCTGATCAAGCTAGAACTATACGTATTCCTATTCATATGATTGAAACTATTAACCGTATTAATAAAATCATGCGTAAGCACCTTCAAGAAAATGGTAAAGAGCCGGATGTTGAAACAATCGCTGAAGAGGTAGGTCTTTCAGTTGAAAAAGTAAAAAACGTTATCAAAATTACAAAAGAGCCAATATCTCTTGAAGCACCAATTGGTAGTGAAGATGATGGACGTTTTGGTGACTTTATAGAAGATAAAACATCACTATCTCCATCTGACGCAATACTAAAAGATGATTTAAGAGTTCAAATTGAAACTGTACTTGATCAACTTAATGAGAGAGAAAAAGCAGTTATCAAACTTCGTTTTGGAATTATGGATGATGAGAGTGATAGAACTCTTGAGGAAATTGGTAAAGAGTTAAGCGTAACTCGTGAACGTGTACGTCAAATAGAATCTAGTGCAATTAAAAAGCTTAAACATCCAAAAGTTGGACGTAGACTTAAAAACTATATAGAAGAGTAAAGATAATTATGACTTTTGAGCAGCAATGGTTGGAGTATGACTACAATCCTTTTGTAGTTTTCAACTCAAATGGAAAAATAATCTCTTTAAACTCTGAAGCTCAATTTCTACTAGGTTCTATTAACCCAGCAGAACTATTCGAGCTAGCGCAGGCCTATGCGAGCATAAGCTTTGGCTTTAAGACAAGTTTCCTTGATTTGGAGTATGGTAGGTACAAGTTTTTTGCCCTTACTGTTGGCTATGAAGATGAAAACCAGATTGGTATCAAACTTTATCAGTCACCATCTTTTAAACTTAACACTGTTAAACCAGAGGGTGAATTAACAAATATATTTACGCTTACTGATCTTTGTATCTCTACAAACTCAATCAGCTCTCCTGTTAAATATACAAAAAATTACGACCCTACTATCCCAGACATTATAATAAACTCAAATAAGTTCATTAAAGTCTTAAATAAAATGTATGCTTGCGTACAAGAAAATGAGACTATAGATACAAAAGTATTTTACAGAATTGGTGAACATATTAAGTTTGAAGATAAAAAATATAGTATATTCTCAATTTCAGTAGATGCAAACAATATTGATAAAACAAAAAGTTCTGAACTAAAGAACTTTGCAGAGGCAAATGAGTTTCACATAGAAGTCGGTCAAAGTTTAACGCTAAATATCCCTATGATAACAGACTAGTTTTTTATAGCCTCTTTTGAGACTATAGAACCAACTACTATGCCTAAAAGCAGTGCTGGAAGATAAAATCTAAGCTCAAGTAATTCATTATTTTTTAATGCTATAAAACCCAAAATTAAAAATATATAAGGAAGAATTCTAAATAAAGAAACGCTTCCTCTAGCTCCATGCTTTATACTTTTAAAACTGAATGTTTTTATCTTAGCTTTTTCCTCTTTTACAATCTCTTTTAAATTTAACTCTTCTACTGGTTGATAATTGATTTCTTCACCATCGTAAAGTTCATGAGGGTCTTCTATATCATCTAACAAGTCTCGCTTATCCTCAAATGAATCAGACTCTATGTTAGAGACAACCATCTTCTTATAAGCAAGGGAAGAGCCTATTATAACGAGTAATGAGCTCAAAAATGCGACCTGAGTACTTGCAAACGCAGCAGATGAAAAAAAGCATACAGCTAAAACTAATAGTTCTGCTATAAGCAGAGTACTAATAATTTTTTTCACCATAATCCTCATCGTCATCATCATCCAACTGCTTCTTAATAGCATACCTTGGTTCTTTAGCTAACTCTTCAAATACTTTGTACTGCTTGGAGTAAGCCTTATAAACATTTAAAATCGCAGCAGCGATACCTATAGCTACACCAACCCAAAATAACCAGCCGATGTCAGTAAGTCTACGCAGTTGCCATCCTATACCAACACCCATTAAAATAGCAACAACCATAGATATCCCTAAAGATAAGCTATCGGCTGCTTCTATAATTGGCTTAATGCGAGGAGCTTTTTCTTTGTTATCCATTTTTAATTCTTGTTAGCACTTTTACACTTGCTTTAATGGCATTTTCTATCATCTCATCAGTAATTGCTGTAGATATAAAGCCGGTTTCATAAAGTGAACAAGCAAAATAAAAGCCCTCTTCTAGCATACCTGCATGAAACTTTGCAAAAAGTTCGGCATCTGAGTTGCAAGCATCAGCAAAATTTTTCACAGGCTTGTCATTAAAGAAAAAGCCGAACATACTTCCTCTCGTATCAACCTGCATAGTAATACCGAGCTCTTTAGCGCCACTTTGCATCCCTTGAACAAGTCTTTGTCCTCTTTCTTCAAGTACTTTCATAACTCTTGCACTTTTTTTAAGTTTACTAAGCGCTGCAAGACCGGCTGCCATTGCAACTGGATTACCACTAAGTGTACCTGCTTGATAGACTGGTCCATCAGGTGAAAGCTCGGCCATTATCTCTGCACGTGCACCAAACGCACCAACTGGCATTCCACCACCTATAACCTTCCCTAGCGTTACAATATCAGGTGAAGTTCCAGTGATAGACTCTGCACCATTAATGGAAGCACGGAATCCACTCATTACTTCGTCAAAAATAAGTAGTGCTCCATTTTCATCACAAAGCTTTCTAAGCTCGGCTAAAAAAACTTTATCAGCAGGAACAAGTCCCATATTTCCAGCAATTGGTTCTATAATCACACAAGCTATATCGCTAGAATCAGCGAAACATTTTTTTACGCTTTCTATATTATTGTATTCTGCAAGTAGTGTGTGCTTTGTAAAATCAGCTGGGACACCAGGACTTGAAGGGTTACCAAATGTTGCCGCACCACTTCCTGCTTCAACTAAAAGAGCATCACTATGACCATGATAACAGCCTGTAAACTTCACAATGTCATCTCTATGAGTAAATCCACGGGCTAAACGGATAGCACTCATAACAGCTTCTGTACCACTACTTACGAAACGAACCTTGTCAATTGAGTCAAAAAATGAAACCACAAGTTTTGCAAGTTCAGTTTCTGCTTCAGTGGGCGCGCCAAAACTTAGGCCATGTTTTACTGCTTCTATCACCGCTGCTTCTATACTTTCGTCTCTATGACCAAAAATCAGAGGTCCCCAACTTTGAACAAAATCTACATACTTATTACCATCAACATCACTTAAATACGCACCTTGGCCCTCAGTTATAAATATCGGAGTTCCTCCTACACTTTTAAATGCTCTAACCGGGGAATTTACTCCACCTGGAATTAAACTTTGTGCTTCTTCAAATGCTTTTTGAGATTTCTGCGTGCTCATAAATTTTAACCTTAATATTTTTTACAATTATAGCTAACTTGTATTAATATTGATTTGCTATAATCTCTCAACTAATTTTTTGGGACTTTATTTGAACAGATCCACATTTGCGCTTTTTGTAGCACTTTTAATCCATATAATCTTTATGCTGCTTTTTTGGATAGTGGCAAATAATTCAATTTCCATGAAGGTCCCAAATGAGCAAGAAAAGAAAATAAAAATATCCCTTAAAGAGTTACCTCAAAAGCATAAAGAGAGTGGCTTAGATAAAAAAGTTCCTAAACCAAAAGAAATCGCTCCACCTATGCCAAAGGGTAAGCAACTTGAAAAAATAATAAAGCAGGAACCTCTCAAATATAACCCTTCTAAAAAACCAGAGGAGCCTCACTTAAATGTAGATCCCGAACCTAAACCAACCTTGCCAAAAGAAGAGATTTTAACGAACTTACCTAGCGCAGAATTATTAATACCTTTTAGTGAAGAGGAGCCTATAGATGAAAAGCCGAAGCAACAAAAGGTAGAAGAAGATCCAATGGCTTGGATGTATGAAGATAAATCTAAAGAAGAGAAAAAAACAAAAACAGTAGCCTCTCATAAGGGAGGAAACCTCTCTCAAAATATAAAAGAACTTTACGGTGATGAGTTTGGAAAGCTCTCTCCAGGGCAACAAGAGTATATTATAGATAATCAAGAGATAATGCGAAGAATAACTCAAGAGGTTCTCACTCGTGTAGCTCGTGTTAATATAGCTCATAATCTTAGTGTAAACAGTAGCAATGTAGTAGAGTTTTATATTCATCCAAATGGTGATATGACAGACTTTAAGTTCCTCTCAAAAAGTGGACATTATGTGTTAGATGACACAACAAAAGAGACTATAGAATATGCTTATAGCAGGTATCCAAGACCTACAGAAAAAACATTAGTGCGTTACAATGTTTATTATAACTTAGCAAGATATTAAAAAAGAGGGATAAATAAGAGAGGAAATGAAGTATAAAACCTATTAAGTTTTATACTCATTTAGAAGTGCGTTAAGTTGTGATGTCATCTCTGAAAGATTATCAGACGCAGATGCAATTCCCTCAACACTTTTTGCATTTTCAGAAGAGAGCTTGTTAATACGCTCAACTTGCTGAATCATATGGTCAATAGTTTTAGAGTTATCTATGTATCCATCAACTGTTTTATCTACTTTAATTAGTGATGCTTCCATAGACTCAACACTACTACCAATCTCCTCTTCAACACTTTGTGCATTAGTGGACAACTCTTCAATTTTTTGTGCATTATCAGATATCTGCTCGCTTGTATCTTGAACAGACTGAACAATAACACTAATTGTTGCATTTATTTCTGAGAGTGATTTTTGCGTACGCTCTGCAAGTTTTCTTACTTCATCAGCAACAACAGCAAATCCACGTCCATGCTCACCTGCACGAGCAGCCTCAATAGCTGCGTTTAAAGCAAGAAGGTTTGTTTGATCGGCGATATCAGCTATTACAGTTAAAACATCTTTTACTTGTTGTGTATCTTGAGAAAGTTGTTGTAGTTTATCAGCCATTTCACTCTCAACTTGAGAACGGTTATAAACCTCTGCTGCTAACTCTTTAATACTATTGTTAGCATTAAGAAGTTGCTCACCCGTGTCTGATATCTCTTGTTTAACAGTTTGAGCGTCATTTATTGCAATTTGAAGAATCTCTTGAAGATCTGATCCCTCTCTTGTTACATCTCTTACAATATCTGCTTCTTCAAGAGCTTTTTGCTCTATCTCTTGTGATGTAGTAGATAAGTTATCTGCAATAGCTGCATTTTTCTGACTCATCTGTTTTGCTTCATCAACAGTGATACGAACTTTCTCTATAAATCCATTAATGTTATTTCCAACCTCGTGCATCTCATCACCTTTTGAGAGGTGAATATTTTTTGTTAAATCACCCTCCCCTTTGGCTAAATCATACGCAGCACTTTGAAGAAGTGTAAGCTTAATTACTATAAGTTTTTGAATAGAGAGAATAATAACCGCAGTCAATATAACAATAATAATCAAAGCAATAATTAAAATCATATTTCTAGTTTCAATCACGCTCTCAAGAGCTTCATCTCTATCCATCTTAACAATCACACCCCATTTATCTCCAAAGAAATTTACAGGAGTGTATGAGTTAAGAATTTCATTACCTCGATAATCATTTGCCATCATAGCGCCAGATTCACCATTTAAAACTTTTCTTGCAGGTTCTGTATCAACGCTAAATAACCCAATTGTTGTCTTAAACTCTTGAACTAAACTATCTTCAATTGTATTTACAAAACGACTATCGGTTCTCATCTTTTTATCTTGAGCGATTAAAAAAGCCTCACCAGTTTCTCCAAGCCCGGCCTCTTTAAATTTACCGTGAAAGTTCATTGTATTATTGAAAGTCGCAATTGGAAGTTTAAAAATTATAACACCTTCAATATCCTCATGGAAATAAAGAGGCGACGCTATAAATGACGCTGCCTTGTTATAACTTGGCATATACGGAGCAAAGTCATCAAATACAACTTCACCTAATTTTGCCTTCATCGCTTTTTTAAATACACTTGCCAATCCACTATCTTTATAAACGCCATCTATTAAATTTGTTCCAAAATCTTTTTCTTTATATGTACTATAGACAACATTACCTTCCACATTTACTAGAAATACATCATAAAGGCCAAATTGATCAGATAATGCTTTAAATTTTCTATGATATAGAGAGTGTTGCTTTGAGTAATCATCTTTATGCAACATATTCATTTTGAGTTTATTTTTCTCACCAATTTTATACTCATTCTCTATGATATATAACTCTTGAGCTATTTTACCATTGTTACTTTTTGGAAGGTATTTTTCTGTAGCTTTTCTTTGCTTAGTTCCCGGATAGTTAAAGTTAATCTTATTCAGGTACTTCTTTTCATAATGCTCAGTTAAATGCGTTACAGCGGAATCAATATCAACTTCAGCCTCATCCTCAAGAGCGTCAAAACCATCACTTAAGTACCAAAGAGTCTCAACTGTATTAATATCACTTGATGTAGAACGAATAAGACCTGATAAAAATCCCGTGAACTCTTTAAGACCAGCCGCCTTAGCCTCTGATATACTGTTTAGCTGATCCATCCTTGCTTTTAGTAAGGCATCTGATGACTTATCTATCGCAACTATAGATATGGCTATACCTAGTAATAGCAAACCAACTGTGCTTAATGCAACAAGCCTAAATTTAATACTCTTAAAATTCATTAACTCTCTCCTTGAACTATCTATCTAAATGTGCTTGATTATATCATCACTTTATATATAAAAGCTTAAAACAAACTAACTACATATATAAAATATTCTAATGTGAGTCAAAATATTTCAATTTCAAATATATGTGTTTTTTAAGGTTTTATTTTATTTTCTAGTAGGGACAATGCCCCTTTATAGATGGGTTCATCTATAAAACCATACTCTTCATCTACAAAACCGGAAATACCTTCATCTCTATGCATTTCAAAAAGTTTGACTATTATCATGGCACGATTAATCTCTTTTTCTTTATTTACAAATAGTTTATTTACCAAAGAAACTTGCGATGGCGAAATGCAGCCTTTTGAATCATATCCCATACTTTTTTCCAACTCTATCCATTTGCCAAATGTATCTAAATCTTTAAACTCCTGAAACACAAAAGATACAGGCTTGACTTTCATAGACTTAGATGTAATCAAAAAGTGCGAAAGCATATACTTTATGGTTGGGTTTTGTAGCTCAATTAAACTTTGAGCTAATCCCATATCTGCGAAGAGATCAAGTATGCCTAAGTAGAAAGTTGTAACTCTTTTATTTACCGCTAAAGTAGAAAGATTATGCCAAGATTCAGCAGTTTCTATAGAGAGATGCAAATCTATATCTTCGTTAAGTAGTGCCAAAACACTTCTTACTTCATTTTGATTTTTTATTTTAGGAACCCTAATAGCGTCTGGCATAAACTGGTTTAAGTAAGCTATCTCTTCATATCCACTCTCATCTAATGAGTTAACCCTCACTACTATTTTTTTAGAACTTTTTTTCATTTTACTTAGAAAAATAGCACATAGAACAAGAGCAAAAGGTTTCTCTTGCTTACTTACTCCATCTTCAAGATTAAGCATAATACAATCAGCTTCAAGTTCTTCTATTTTAGAGAGATGCTTAATGTTATTACATGAGAGCATTAAGACTGATCTGAAATCATTAGTTCTGTTTATCTCTCGAAAACAGGGAACTGCCATTGAGTCAAGTAATTCTAAATCTCTTGATTCATATGCTTGGATTATTTTACTTAGCAATCGGTTTCTCCTTCATTTTAGCTCTCTCATCATGATGTAAGTAGAGATAGAGTGCTTGAACCTCTTTATCTGTTAAAAAGTATCGAGGCATTCCCTTTTTTCTTTTATTGAGTTCCTTATAAAAATATCTATATTCGAGCTTATTTATCGCAGGACCATCAAAAGATTTTTGTTCCCCTTTATGTTTATAAGTAGCTATTACTTTACCTTCACCATTTTCACCATGACACTTTTGACATCCTATGCCGCGTGGGTTTTTATACAGTTGCGAAGCATACTCTATGGGTGATATAAAGCTACCAGCTCCATATAAAAAAAGTGGTGTAAGTAAAATTAGTATATATTTCATTATTAGCCTAATGTAATTTTAAAAGGGTATAATAACAAAAATATTATTTACGAGGTTTAAATGCAGTTATTAGATGGCAGAACACTTTCAAAAAAAATAGAAACACAAGTTGCACAAGATGTAAAAAAGCTAAAGGAAACTTGTGGTTGCACCCCTGGTTTAGCAGTTGTTCTTGTCGGACAAGACCAAGCAAGTGCAGCATATGTAAATATGAAGAAGAAAGCTTGTGACCGTGTAGGTTTTTACTCTATAACTCATGATATGCCTGAAAATATCTCTCAAGAAGCGATAGAGAGAACTATAATTAGTATGAATGAAAATGATAGCATTGATGGAATTTTAATTCAGCTTCCTCTTCCAAGCCAGATAGATACTACAAAACTTTTAGAGCTTGTTGCCCCAGAAAAAGATGTAGATGGATTTCACCCTTACAATGTTGGCCGTCTTGTTACAAACCTTGATGGTTTTGTTCCTTGTACGCCACTTGGTGTTATGGAGCTTTTAAAAGAGTATGACATAGATGTAAAGGGTAAAAACTGCGTAGTGATTGGTGCTTCAAATATAGTTGGAAAACCTATGGCATCACTCCTTTTAAACGCTGACGCTACAGTAGAAATCTGCCATATATTTACAGATGATTTAAAACGTCACACTTTAAACGCAGACGTTATTCTCGTTGGTGTTGGCGTTATAAATCTTATCACTGAAGACATGGTTAAAGATGACGTTGTGATTATTGACATTGGCGTTAGTAGAACTAAAGAGGGAAAACTTGTTGGTGACGTTGACTTTGAAAATGTTAGTAAAAAAAGCTCATACATAACACCAAGTCCTGGAGGAGTTGGTCCAATGACCATAGCAATGCTTCTACAAAATACTCTTAAAGCAGCGAAAATAAATGCACAAAAAAAGAACAGCTAAATGAAAAAAGTTTTTAATAAAGCATATAAATTTTCAAACTCATGGCCAGGAACTATTATAATAGTTCTGTTTGTTATCTTTTTTATCGCTCAAGCCTTTAGAATACCTAGTGGAAGTATGAAAGATTCTCTTCTTATCGGAGACCACCTTTTTGCTAAAAAATTTGCTTATGGCGTTTCCATGCCACATATTCCATTCCTTGAAATGTCAATTATGCCATGGAGTGATAAGCTGCGTTTAGCAGATGGTGACAGACCTGAACGTGGGGATATTGTTATCTTCAGATATCCAGGAAATATAAAGCAGCACTTTGTAAAACGCTGTGTTGCACTTCCGGGAGATGAGTTATTTGTAGCAAATAAAGACCTTTTTATTCATTATAATGAAGGTGATGAGTGGATAAAAGAAAACTTCACTGATTTTGAAATTGCATCATATGAGAATAAACTATGGGTTAAAAATCCTTATATGAAAGAACACCCAGGAATTCATCATGATGAAAAAATCATTAATAATGGTAACTATCCTATGCCTCTTTTTTATCTGAACCCTTTAAAAGTGGAAGAAGATAGTTACTTTATGATGGGTGATAATCGTGACCATTCAAATGATAGCCGTTTTTGGGGTTCTGTTCCATATGATAACGTAGAAGGAACACCTTGGTTCATCTACTTTTCCATAGATGACAACTGGGAAATTAGATGGGATAGAGTTGGGAAAACGCCAACTGACCTAGAGGAGTCTCCTTATCTTGACAAGGCTATACAAGAGAGACTAATAGTAGATAAAGATTATCATGGAATCACTTGATATACTCAAAATAGCCGCTGCAGTACTTGCACTGGCTATTGCAATAATCGGTCATGAAATTATGCATGGGTGGATCGCGTTTATATATGGTGATACTACTGCAAAAAATGCGGGAAGACTTACTATTAATCCTATATCACATGTTGATATGGTTGGAACTATTCTTGTTCCTGTAAGTATGTACTTTTTACCAATGCTGTTTGGTGCAGAGAGTGGCCTCCTCTTCGGTTGGGCAAAGCCCGTTCCCATAAATACGGCTACTGTTATACGTAGCGGAGGCTATAACGCAGCGATGCAAGTTGACTTAGCGGGAATAGTCTACAACTTCACTTTAGCGGTTTTTGCCTCTATAGCTATCGTTGCTATGAATTCACCTGTTACAAGTGACTCTTTGGTTTATGTTTTTGCATATATATTTATCTATCAACTTTTAATCATAAACGTTGTACTTGGCGTTTTCAACTTACTCCCTGTGCCACAATTTGATGGAGCGCACTTTCTAATGCACTTAGCACTGAAGTATAAGATAAACGCCGTAGCGGAGTTCTTTTACAAAAATGAGAGATATGGCATCATAATAGTCTTAGTTATCTTAATGACTCCAATAAAAGATTATGTACTTTTTTTACCTGTTAGAACGATTTTAGGCTTATTATTATAAACACAAGGAAGAGAAATGAAGTTTTATATAGCGACAGACCATGCTGGAATTGAGTTAAAAGATTATACGGTTGAACTTTTAAAAGAGAAAGGTCACGAGGTAGTTGATTTAGGTCCATTTTCTAAAGATAGAGTCGACTACCCCGATTACGCGCATGAAGTAGCGCTCAACGTTTTAAAAGAGTCATCTGCTCAAGGTATCTTAATCTGTGGTTCAGGCATTGGTATGAGCATGGCGGCAAATCGTCATGCGGGAATTCGTGCAGCCCTCTGTCATGATGCTTATACAGCGACAGTTGCACGTGGTCATAATGATGCAAATATTTTATGTTTTGGTGAGCGTATAGTTGGAAAAGGTGTTGCAGAGTCAATACTTGACGCTTGGATAGCTGGTTCTTTTGATGGTGGTAGACACTGTGGACGTATTGAGAAAATAGAAATACAATAAACTTAAGGAAATAAGCTATGTTTTGGGAATGGTCACTTTTAACAATACTCTCTATTGTTTCAGTCTATCTCTTTGTAAAAATGTTTTACTTTAAAAGTATAACAAACAAAGAACAAAGAAGTAACGACTTAATGAAACTTACACTTACTGAGGCTGAAATTTTAATACGTAAGTATCAAATTCAACTCCAGCGTGCTCTTGGAAATGTAGACATACTAAGTGAAGAGCTAACAAAACTCAGAAATGAACTTAAAGTACTAAAACAACGTAACTCAAAACATAGACAAGAAACAGATAGACTCAATGGAAAAATAAAAGCTCTTGAGAGTCGTATTGACGCACTTTTATAAAGGATAACTTCATGACACTAACTCAAAAAGAAAGAGAAATAATAGAAAACTCTATAAGAGATATAAAAGATTTTCCAAAAGAGGGAATAGTCTTTAAAGACATCACTACGCTTTTAAATAACAAAGAAGCTTATGGCGTTTTAATGAATCATCTTCATAATAGATATAAAGATTATAACCTGGACTACATTGCTGGTATTGACGCACGTGGTTTTATTTTTGGCGCTGCATTAGCACAGATGCTTGGTCTTGGCTTTGTTCCTATTCGTAAAAAAGGTAAGCTTCCTTATACTACCATAAGTGAGAAATACGTCTTAGAGTATGGCGTAGATGAGATAGAAGTACATATAGACGCATTTGGAGAAAAAAAGGGAGCAAAGGTTCTTGTTATAGATGACCTTATCGCTACTGGCGGAACTGCAAACGCTGCGGCAACGCTTGTAAAACAAACTGGCGCGGAGTGCGTTGAGTGTTGTTTTATTATTGGTCTTGCGTTTTTAGACGGTATTAAAAAACTAGAAGAAAAAACAAAAGTATATTCACTTATAGAGGTTAACTAATGTATATCCCATCAGCTTCAAAATTCGATCCAGATGAGAATGGACACTTTGGAATTTTTGGTGGACGTTATGTCCCTGAAACTCTTATGCCAGCGCTACTTCAACTAAAAGAAGAGTATGAGAGCATACGTTTTGACAAAGATTTCTGGGCTGAAGTCCACTACTATTTAAAAGACTACGTTGGTCGCCCTTCCCCACTTTACTATGCGGCAAACATCTCTAAAGAACTTGGCGCAAAAATCTACTTAAAACGCGAAGATTTAAACCATACCGGAGCGCATAAAGTTAACAATGTAATCGCTCAAGGCCTTATGGCTAAACGTTTAGGGTATAAAAAAATCATAGCTGAAACTGGCGCTGGTCAACACGGCGTAGCGACTGCTACCATCTGTGCGTTATTAGACTTAGAGTGTGAGATTTTTATGGGTGCCAAAGACGTTGAACGCCAAGAACTTAACGTTTTTCGAATGAAACTCCTTGGTGCTAAAGTAAACGCCGTTGAGAGTGGAAGCCGAACTCTTAAAGACGCCATGAACGACGCGATTCGTCATTGGGTGACAAACGCGCGTGATACTTTTTACATCATAGGAACAGTGGCTGGTCCTCATCCCTACCCTATGATGGTTAGGGACTTTCAAGCCATTATAGGTTATGAAGCAAGAGCACAGATACTAGAGAAAGAAGATCGTCTACCAGATCATGTTATAGCGTGTATTGGCGGTGGATCAAACGCCATAGGAATGTTTCAACACTTTCTTGAAGATGAAGAAGTTGAGTGCATAGGCATAGAAGCGGGTGGACTTGGAATAGAGACGGATAAGCATGGCTGTTCTTTGAAAAAAGGTCGTCCAGGTGTTCTGCATGGTCAAATGTCTTATACGCTTCAAGATGAAGATGGACAGATTTTAGAAGCTCACTCTATATCTGCTGGACTTGATTATCCTGGAATTGGGCCTGAGCACTCTTTTCATAATGACAATGCTTCCGTAACATATGATAATGCGACTGATCAAGAAGCACTTGACGCCTTTGTATGGCTCTCTCAAAAAGAGGGAATAATACCTGCGTTTGAAAGCTCTCACGCAGTAGCTCACTTAAAGAAAATGAAAAATATAAAAGATAAACTTATTATAGTTAACCTCTCTGGTCGCGGTGATAAAGACATGATTCAAGCCAAAGATCTGCTAAAGTTTGACTAACTCTAAGAGGAGCTACTTTTTAGAGCTCTTCTTTAAACTATCCTCCTTCTAATAACTAAACTCATAAATCAACTATTTTTTATACTCTTTTTGATACTATTAAATAGAATTTAAAATAATGGAATTAAGATGAATATTGATTTAATAAGCGAAATAAAAAGTGATGTCAAAGTAGAGTTTATTCAAGAAAGTGAATTAAAAGAGCATAAAAGATATAAAATATTAAAAAAAGCGGGTTTTGAAGCTAAACAAGAGACTCTTTGCTTTTTACATGAGAAAAAGATTCTTGCATGTGGCATTGAAGACGCTACTCCCGACAGTATCAGAAGCTCTTGTTCTAACGCCATAAAGTCTCTAAAATCTTCAAACTATAAGTCAGCCTCTTTTGACGTAAACGCAGAGAATATTCAGGCTATAATAGAGGGAGTTATACTTGGTGGTTATGAGTTTAACGACTATAAATCAAAGCCAGAAAAAAGCAAATTAAAAAATATCTATTTAACGTGTAAAAATATATCAAAACTACAAAAGCAGTTTGAAGAAGCTATTATTATTGCAGAAGCGACTTGCTACACTCGAGATATTGTCAACACAACTCCTGAAGATTTAAATCCACCCTCTTTTGCAGACTTGGCAAAAAAACTTGCTAAAGAGAACTCTTTAGAGTGCGTAATTTTAGGAGAGAAAGAACTTAGAAAAGAAAAAATGGAGTCTATGCTAGCAGTTGGCCGCGCTTCTCGTCACGATAGTAAATTAATACACTTAACTTATAAACCAAAAAATCCAAAAAAAGTAATCTCACTTATTGGAAAAGGCCTTACTTATGATAGTGGTGGATTAAGTCTAAAACCTGCTGCGTCTATGGTTACTATGAAAATGGACAAGGCTGGTGGCTGTGCCGTTCTAGGTATGATAAAAGCCGCAAGTGAGTTAAAACTTGACATAGAGATACATGCATTTGTTGGAGCAGTTGAAAACATGATAGGTGGAGACGCTTATAAACCTGATGATGTTCTTGTAACTCGCAGTGGAAAAACCGTTGAAGTAAGAAATACCGATGCAGAGGGGCGCTTAGTACTTTGTGACGTTCTTGATTATGCTCAAGAAAAAGTAAACGCAGACTATATGTTTGACTTTGCAACACTTACTGGAGCGTGTATGGTAGCCCTTGGCCAATACACAACCGGGGTAATGGGTCACTCAAATAAGCTAAAAGATGACTTTGATAAAGCTGCAAATAGTTCAGGTGAATTAGTAGGTTCTCTTCCATTTAACAAGCATCTCAAGAAACTCCTTAAAAGTGGTATAGCAGACATCTCAAACGTATCTTCAAAACCTTTTGGCGGAGCTATCACAGCTGGCCTTTTTTTAGATAATTTCATTAAAGAAGAGAATAAAGAGAAGTGGTTGCATTTTGATATAGCGGGCTCTGCATATACTGAAACTCCATGGGACTGTAACGTTTATGGTGGTACTGGCGCTGGCGTGCGATTTATGAGTCAATTTTTAAGAAATATATAATTGAGTTGGAAACCAAGAACACCCTATCTTACAATTGATGGCATAGTTGAGATATATGATGCTACTGAGCAGCTCTTAGGAGTCGTTCTCATACAAAGAAAAAATACTCCTCTTGGATTGGCTCTTCCTGGAGGCTTTGTAGATATAGGTGAGAGTGTTGAAGACGCAGTGATAAGGGAGATGAAAGAAGAAATCTCTCTTGATATTGAGATTAAAGAGCTTCTTGGCGTCTACTCAGATCCTCTTCGCGATAAAAGATTTCACACCGTTTCCGTTGTATATGTGTGTAAGGCTTATGGAACTCCTTTTGGCGCGGATGATGCAAAAGAAGCAAGTATAGTTAAACTAGAGAATTTAGAATTTAATAAACTTGTGTTTGATCATAGTGATATACTAAAAGATTATCTTAAAAAATATCATTCTAACATCGAGATAGTGTCATAATGAAAATAGTGCTAATGATAGTCGCGTTTATATCCATAAGCTTAAATGCAAATGACAAGTGGATCAAAATAAAGTCACCACACAAAAGTGAAGCACCAAAACCAACTCCAAACTTAGATATCAATCTTTCTCAAATAAAACCCGCAGATAAAATGATAAAAAACGCTACTGCGATAAAAAAACTCATTGATGCAAGAAGTAAAAAAGAAAAAACTTCTACCAATGCTAAAAATTGGTTCATACTCGATGCCTATGATAGTAAGTGATACTATTAAGACATTCAAAGTAACTCTTTGTAGGTAGCATTAAAATTTATCACTTATTTACTGTCAGACTTATAAGGTTTCTTGAGTATAATTTCATTTATAAAAATAAATATAGAGGCCTTAATCTAAAGGCTTAAAACAAAAATATTAAAATATATCGGAGAAAAAATGGGTCTATCAATCGGTCTAGTGGGACTTCCAAACGTAGGTAAATCAACAACTTTTAATGCACTAACTAAGGCACAAAACGCAGAGGCTGCAAACTATCCATTTTGTACTATAGAGCCAAATAAAGCGATAGTTCCTGTTCCAGATAAGCGTTTAGCGGAGTTAGCAAAGATAGTAAACCCCCAGAAAATTCAATATTCTACTTTGGATTTTGTTGACATTGCAGGGCTTGTCAAAGGTGCTAGCAAGGGTGAAGGACTTGGTAATAAGTTTCTCTCAACTATTCGTGAAACAGAAGTTATATTGCAAATCGTAAGATGTTTTGATGATGAAAACATTGTACATAATGAAGGAAGCATCGATCCTCTTCGTGACGTTGAAATTATTGAAGGTGAACTAATTCTTGCAGATATAGAAGTACTCTCAAACAGAATAGAAAGATTGAAAAAACAAGCTAAGGCGGATAAAAGTGCAAAAGCCACTTTAGAAATGGCAGAAGAAATTATAGAGTTCTTAGCTGATGGTAATTTAGCAAGAAATTATGACAAAGTTGACTCTGACGAGTACAGACAACTAAGTCAAGAAGTAAGATTTTTAACTGATAAAGAGATAATGTATGGTGCCAACACAGATGAAGATGGTCTTCTTGAAGACAATGAGTATGTTAAATTATTAAAAGAGCATGCAGCTAAGAACAACTGTGAGCTTGTCAAACTTTGTGCAAAAGTCGAAGAGGAACTTATAGGTCTTGATGATGAAGAAGCGCAAGAGTTTTTAACAGACCTTGGCGTTACTGAATCAGGATTAGAGCAGATTATTCATAAAGGCTTTGATAAACTTGGTCTTATGAGTTACTTTACTGCTGGCGTTCAAGAGGTTCGCGCTTGGACAATCAAGAAAAATTCTACGGCGCCACGCGCCGCTGCCGCTATTCATAATGACTTTGAAAAAGGTTTCATTAGAGCAGAAGTTATAGCCTATAATGATTATATTGAATGTGGTGGAGAAGCAAAAGCTAAAGAAGCTGGAAAGATGCGTTTGGAAGGAAAAGAGTACATAGTCCAAGATGGTGACGTTATGCACTTTAGATTTAACGTATAAAAATTTAAACACAGACTTTTATGTCTGTGTTATTTTAAGAAATAACTAACTACTTAATTTTTGCGATATTCTGAGAATATTTCACGTTATCCGCTGCGCTCACATCAATTTCCAACATATCTTTCTCAGCCAAAATAACTATCGTTGAGCCCATTTCAAAACATCCAAAATCATCACCTTTATTGAGATATAGATCAGTAAACTCATAAACTTGTTCTGTTGTTGCCGTAGCGTTAGTTTGTATTTTTGGCTCAAAACTCACCTGCATAACGCCAACGTTTAGAGCACTAACTAACACCATATAAAATTTCTTACCTTCTGGCGTCTCGCATAAAATTACTACTCTTTCATTTTCAATAAAAAGATTTAAACGTTTTTTCAGTGATGGCATATTTACAGGATAAAACTTTCCAGGTATATGCACTGCTTTTAAAACTTTAAGATTTGTAGGAATATGATATCTATGATAATCTTTTGGAGAAAGATAAAAGTTAATAAACTTTCCATCTTTTACTAAAACTTTTTCTTCATCACTAAAGTTCTCTCCAAGAAGTTCGCTAGCTTTATAACGCATACCTTTAATCTGCAGAGCATAATCTTCTTTTATATCCCCACAATCAGATATTAATGAGTCACAAGGAGATATAAAGTCACTCCCATCTATAGAAAATTTTCTCTCTTCTTTAAAGCTCCTTGTAAAAAGAGCATTTAAGCTTTTATATGTGCTAGCATCATGAAACTCACTCATATCAAGTCCCATTAAACCTACATAACTACTATTTACTATTTTTTGAAACCAAGATGGAAACTCTTTTGAAGCAAATTTTCCAAAATTTTGTGATATCAACGATGTGATATGTCTTTTATTCATTTATTATATTCCTAACTATCTAATTTTTCTTTTTGCAATCTCTTCTATTAAGACTGTAGCATATGAGCCTTTTGGCAGTGTAAAGTTCATCTCATACTGTGCTTCTACAGGGTTAAAACGCCCTTCTACCTCTGTTGGATAAACCCATGCATATCTTCTTGCGCCGTCAGCGTTTATCTCATCATCAAAATCTTTTTCAATCTCACCTGCCAAAGATGTAGCATGTTTCACTTTTTTGCCACATAGCATACCCGTTACGCTTACATTTCTTTCATTAAATCTTTTAATATCCTCTTCATCGCCATTAAAGTCAAAAAGTCTTCCATAGGGATAATGTTCCATAATATCCCCATCAATTAATTTAAATGGATGTGATTGAGCTTTCATCTTTTGTACTTCATCATTTGGCATATTAAGAAGTGTTTCTATCTCTTTTGCATCAAAACTATTAACAAGAGTATTTATCTCTAAACGTCGAGAGAGCCAAAGGTTAAATAGATGACTCTGGTATGCATTTATAAGTAGTTTTTTCACTCTTGGGTTTCTCTCTTTAGCTTCACCTTTGGCAAGTTTTTCACCCAAGACATGGTTATCTCCATCATTTCCAAAACGCTGATAACCAAAGTAGTTTGGTATACCAAATTTAGATATATTTTTGAGAGCTTCATCGATTTTTGTTGCGGAAGTAGGATTCACTTTTTTCACTTTTATATAAAAACGATTCCCTTTTAAGTGTCCTATTCTAATTTTATTATTATGATATGCTTTTGAGATGATCTTTATCCCCTCAAAATCAAACTTATCCATAGCTTCTTCATGTTTTTTATGTATAGAGATATACTGTTTAGTCATTGCATGTTTATCTTTTAGACCTGCATATCCTATCTCTTTATTTTTTATACCTAAATATCTAGCAATTTGGCCCACCATCTCACTGGTTGAGAGGTTCTTTTTTCTCACTAAAAGAATTAAGTGCTCACCCTCACCTGAAAACTCATAAAGTGGCAACTCCTCAACAACAAAATCACGAGGAGATTGTTTAAAGTGAAAATCGATGCTTGCATGTGCAAGCGAATAAAATCTATCCATTTTTCTTTTCCTTAAAATTTAGGGTTGAATACTTAGGAGCAATATTCCTAACAATAGTATCTGAGACATTAATTAAGTATAGCTCGTTGTAATAACTTAAGCAATTCTTTTTATAGTGAATATTCTCAAAAAAATATCTTTTAAATAGATCAAATCACCGACCACAGCACCATTGTCTTCGATTTTATTACTTTTAAGTTGAGATATAAAATAATTTTCTAAATTCAAATAAACTTCTTTAAGCGTAAATTAACTTCTACGAATATAAAATATAGGCAATTATACCATCTTTTAGGAAAAACACTCTATGAAACACTCTATAAAAAAAATATTTCTAAACCTAAATACATATCTATTTTATGTACTTTTCATCTCTTTTCTAGTCATGGTTACAACGCTAGAACAGCAACTATCATTTGAAAAAGTTAAAAATTTAAATAAACAAAAAAATATAATCTCCAATCTGAGAACGATAGAAAGAGATGAATTTGAAATTGCACTAATTCAGTTTACAGGCAAGAGTACACAGTTACTTCAAAATATAGATAAACTAGTAAGTCTTTACAATTATAATATCAGCGACAAATATATTTTTAACCATTCTGATGAATATTTAACTTCTCTTGAAAACTTACGAGAATTGACAGAAGAGTTTAATGCAAAGGCACAAGAGTTCTACTCTAGCACATCAGGTAAAAATTCCAACTTAGATGCTGAAATGGATTTAGAAAATGCATCTTTAAAACTAACAAGCCAGATAGATGAGATACTTTTTCAAAATCAACTCTACAATCAAGAAAAATTTGAATACATAAAATACATATCAATCTTTGTATTTTTCTCTGTTTTGATGGCTACAATTTGGTACAGAAGAAAACTTTTTTCAATATACAAAGATATTGAGTTTTTATACCAAACGGATAAAAATAGACTAAACCATGAAATCTACACTAGAGAAGCAGATGCCATAGCACTTAGAATGAATAGAAAAGTAGTTCTAACTGACAATCCAGCTATGACAGACCCAGTAACAAGTATCAACAACTATAAAGGTTTAATACATTCATATTCAAACAAAAAAGATTTGCAAGACAGTAACTTTACATCTGTAACGGTTTTAGAGATAGATGACTTTTCAAAATCTAAACGTGCATTTGCACAAGAGCTCACACAGACTATGCTTAAAAAAGTTGCATATACTATTTCATTACATGAACAACCAATCGATACAATTGCAAGAACTGACTACAACCAGTTCACTCTAGTGCTTTCACGTGCATCAAGAGATCAAGCGTTTAAAGATGTAGATATAATTAGACAGGGAATCGAGCAGTTAAAGTTTAACATACCAAATAAAGTTTCAAAAAACATCACAGTAAGTGGTGGTTATGTAATTAAACCAAATAATACAAACCTGGAAGAAGCTATAAAAGAAGCCAAAAAAATTCTTCAATATGCTCAATCAAAAGGTGTTAATAAAATCATGCAAAAAAGGGACATTTCAGAAAAAGAATCATAAATGTCTCAAATAGTAACAAACTACAAGTTATAAATTTCAAAGCCCACATTTAGACTTTACTAAGGGTAGGAACGATATAATCAGCATTATTTTAGTTCTTTAATTGAAGGAAAGTTAATGAGTATTCCTATTTATACTTACGATGCGATTGTTGTTGGTGCAGGCCTTGCAGGTTGTGCAGCAGCTAGAGAGTTACAAAACGCAGGAAAAAAAGTTGCCGTTATTACTAAGCTACACCCTCTTAGAAGTCATTCTGGAGCAGCACAAGGTGGTATAAATGCTGCATTTAGTGATGAAGATAGTGTTGAGCTACATGAGTTTGACACAGTAAAAGGTTCTGACTATTTAGCAGACCAAGATGCGGTTGAATTTATGTGTCAAAAAGCTCCTCAAACGATACGTTGGGCTGAAAGAATGGGTGCTGCGTTTAGTAGAACTCCAGATGGAAAAATTGCACAACGCCCTTTTGGTGGCCAATCTTCCCCTCGTGCATGTTTTGCTAAAGATAGAACGGGTCTTACTCTTTTACAAACTATTTATGAACAAGCACATCGTGCAGGTGTTAAGTTTTGGGATGAGTGGTATGCAGCAGACATCATCTATAAAGATGGAAAAGTTTCTGGTGTTGTAGCATTCAATATTCGTGACATGCAAACAGTTATTTTTAATGCTAAATCAGTAATGTTTGCAACGGGTGGTTATGCTCGTGCTTATAAAATCAACTCAAACGCACATGCAAATACTGGTGATGGACTTTCAATAGTTGCACGTCATGGTCTTCCTCTTGAAGATATGGAGTTTGTACAGTTTCACCCATCTGGGTTATCTGGAAATGGTGTTTTAATTTCAGAAGCTGCGCGTGGTGAAGGTGGAAGACTTTTTAACTCTGAGGGTGAAAGATTTATGGAGAAATATGCTCCAAATGCGCTAGAACTTGCTTCTCGTGACGTTGTAGCTCGTGCTATACTTAATGAGATCAGAGAAGGTCGCGGTGTTGGACCAAGAAAAGATGCTGTTTACTTAGACGTAACGCACTTAGGTAAAGAGCTTATTATGAATAAGCTTCCAGAACTTCGTGAACTAGCTATTACATTCCTTGGTCTAGATATGATTAAAGAGCCTATATTAATTTCTGCAACTGCACACTACTCTATGGGTGGAATTCCAGTTAATATTGCTGGTAATGTTCGTAAAAACAATGACGAATTAGTTGAAGGTTTTTATGCTGCTGGTGAGTGTTCATGTGTATCTGTTCATGGAGCAAATCGCCTTGGAGCAAACTCAGTTCTTGAAGCACTTCTATTTGGTCGTTTTGTTGGTAAGACAATGGTAAGTGAGATAGACAATATTGAACTTCGTCCAGCAACACAAGATGATGCATCTACTGCATTAGCAGAGATTGACTTCATAATTGGAAATAATGGAGACGAAAGAGTTCCTGCTCTTCGTGAAGAGCTTCAACAGTGCATGACAGCAAATGCAGGTGCGTTTAGAAGTAAAGAGACTCTTCAAATAGCTATAGATACGATTAAATCTATCCGTAAAAGATATCAAAATATACGTATCCAAGATAAATCAAAAATCTTTAACACAGAGCTTCAAGAAGCGATGGAGTTCGGTCATATGCTTGACTACTCTGCATTTATCGTTGAGAGTGCTATTGCTAGAAATGAGAGCCGTGGTGCTCACTTTAGAGAAGATTTTGATACTAGAAATGATGAAGAATTCTTAAAGCACACTATGGCTTATATGGATGAAAATGGTGCCGTTTCTCTTGACTACATGGATGTTATTCTTGGCAAACATGAACTAAAAGCTAGAACATACTAAAGGAAGAATGAATTATGAGTACAAATGCAATTACTACACAAAAAGTAAACTTCAACGTATTTCGTTTTAATTCTGACGTTGATTATCTTCCATACTACGAAAAGTACGAAATGGAAGTAACTTCAGAAGAAGTTGTTTTAGATATTTTAAATAGAATTAAATGGGACCACGACGGAAGCTTTTCTTATAGAAGATCATGCCGTCATGGTATCTGTGGAGCATGTGCTATACAAGTAAATGGTCGTCAAACTCTTGCTTGTAAAGAGAGTATGTCAGATATGGTAGAACTATTTGGAAATGAGCTTACGATTGAGCCTCAAAGTAAAAAAAGAGCCGTTAAAGATATGATTATCGATAAAGGTGACTTCTGGGAGAAGCATGATGCTATTAAGCCTTATCTTATTTCAGATGTAGAAGAGCATCCTGAACATGAACATTTAGTAACTCCTGCAGAAGCGGAAGAGTTAAATGAAGCAGATTTATGTATTCAGTGTGGAGCTTGCCACTATGCATGTCCAGTTGTTGAGATAAATGATGATTTCTTTGGTCCAGCTGCATTTGCTAAAGCTTATCGCTTTGAAGCAGACGTACGTGATGATGCGCATGATGAAAGACTTCAAGAATTACATGCTGAAAAACAGGGTCTTTGGGACTGTGTTAAGTGTATGGAATGTGCTGAAGTGTGTCCAAAAGATGTAGATCCAATTAGTAAAATCACTTCACTTCATAATATGTTGTTTAAAGAAGGTGTTGCTACTTCAAATGTAGCAACTCGTCATGCAGTAGGGTTTAAACACTCAATTGCTAGAAATGGTGTACTTGATGAGGGTGGTTTAGTTCTTTACTCTGAAATGGCTGGAATAGTAAAACATGTACCAGTAGCACTGAAGATGTTTAGTAAGGGCAAAATTGTTCCACCATGGGGTATCACTAAGTCTGATAACCTTGATGAAATTAAAAAGCTTGTAGCGTCTTCGTCTACTGCGAAGTTTTAGGAGTAACTAAATGGAAAAATTAAAATACGCACTATTTACAGGATGTACAGCTAAACAAAGTACTCCTGAGCAAATGTTGTCGACAATGGCAGTTGCAGATAAACTTGGAATTGAATTAGTTGAGTTAACGGAGGCTTCATGCTGTGGTGCTTCTCACCTTCAGGATTATGATGACTTTTTATCTTTAGTTTTAAATGCTAGAAATATTGCTTATGCTGAAAAACATGGTCTTACAATGGTTACTATCTGTAATACTTGTCAATTAAACACTGCAATGACTAAACATAGACTTGATAACAATGCTGACCTCAAGGCTAGAGTAAATGAAAAACTAGGTGAAGTTGGACTTGAGTATAAAGGGACTTCTCTTGTAACTCATTTTCTCTATGCTATTATTGATGATTTTGGTCTTGATAAGATCAAAGAAATGGTTGTTACACCACTCAGTCAGTTCAATATTGCTCCTTTTTATGGTTGTCATAACATTCGTCCTTCTGAGCTTCAAAATGAGACTCACAAGACTCCTGAAAACCCATATAATCCAACTTCATTAGATGATTTAATCATTGCATGTGGTGGTCAAAATGTTGATTATGAAGAAAAAAACAAATGTTGTGGATTCCATGCTGAACTACAAGCACCTCATACTGCTGCTGTTTTAACTGGTAATGCAATTGCCGGTGCAATGGATGGTAACGCTGACTGGATGGTAACACCATGTCCATTATGTCACTTAAAGCTTGATACTCAAACGGCTCATGCGTCTACGGCAATTGGACGTGACGTAGCGCTTCCCGTTCTTCATATGCAACAGATGATAGGACTTGCTCTTGGTTGTACTTCAGAAGAGCTTGGACTTAAGCATCACCTTACAAAAGTAGACTTCGTATAGATTTTACTTTATAGCACCCTCTTTCATTCTCGAGATTATCTCGAGAATATCTCTTTAAAAAATTAAACTTCTAACTTAAAAGGCTAATAATGTCAGACTCAATTGAAATAATATCTTGGAATGTAAATGGAATCCGCGCTGTTGCTACAAAAGAAGCACTTAAATGGATAGATGAGAGACAAACTGACATTCTATGCCTTCAAGAGATAAAAGCTCTTCCTGAACAGATACCAGAAGGATTATTTGAAAAAGAGTATGAAGAGAGACACATCAACTCTGCTGAGAAAAAAGGTTACAGTGGTACAGCGACTTTTAGCACACTTAAAAGCGATTACAACTCAACATCAAATCACATCGACACTATGAATGAGGGTCGTATAGTTGAAACACACTATGACGATATAGTCCTTTTTAACATCTACTTTCCAAATGGACAAAAAGATGATGACAGACTTGCCTACAAAATGAAATTTTATGATGATCTCTTAGAACACTGCGAACAATTAAGAGAAGATGGAAAAAGTATCGTTATATGTGGAGATGTAAATACCGCTCATAAAGAGATAGACCTGAAAAATCCAAAAGCCAACTCTAAAACATCGGGTTTTTTACCAATTGAACGCGAATGGATAGATAAACTATTAGACCATGGCTATATTGATACGTTTAGATATGTAAATGGTGATGAAGAGGATAGATATAGCTGGTGGTCATATCGCTCAAACGCTAGACTTAATAATGTTGGATGGAGAATAGACTACTTCTTTATAAGTGAAGACTTGTGTGAAAACCTTGAAGATGCATTTATTTTGGATTATATTACTGGTTCAGATCACTGTCCTGTTGGAATTAGACTCTCAATATAGAGATTAAGTCTAATCTTTTTTTATTAACTTTAAAAAGCCAATTACAAAAATAATCCCAACAATCAACGAAATACCCATAAGTCCCAAAGTCTCAGTAAGACTTATTGTAGGAACTTGTTCAACTGTAGGCATAGCTTATTTTGCCTTAGGACGAAAAGCCTTAATTACCTCTTCATTTGTCTCAATAAAGGGCCCTTCTATTAAATCTATACAATATGGAACAGCTGGAAATACGGCATCTAAACACTCACGAATAGACTTTGGCTTTCCAGGAAGATTTATGATAAGTGATTTACCTCTTATTCCTGCAGTTTGACGCGAAAGTATAGCCGTTGGAACATACTGTAGACTTACTTGGCGCATAAGCTCACCAAAACCTGGCATCATCTTTTGACATACGTTCTCAGTTGCTTCTGGCGTTACGTCACGAAGAGCTGGGCCAGTTCCACCAGTTGTAACAACTAAACAGCACCCTTCTTCATCACAAAGCTCTTTCATAGTATTTTCAAGGATATCTTGCTCATCCGGTATACATCTATAAACTATTTCAAACTCACTTGTTAAATAATCTTTCATAGTATCCTGAATAGCTACTCCGGAGATATCTTCATATATACCTTTACTAGCTCTGTCACTTGCCGTTATTACACCTATTTTTATTTCGTTCATTTATTTTCCTTACTTATTTTCTTTTACAATAGTCTTTATAATTTGAGTATTTGAGAGCGAATCCTCCATTTGGTCTGATCTCAAAATACTCAAATTATAAAGACGGCACTCTTCAACTTAACTGTAAAAAATGATTAGCACCCTTAATGTAAGTCACAGTTGAAAGTTCTAAAAAAAACTCTCTTGCTGATTCAACGTCAATAATCTTATCTTCCGAGCCTAGATAAACTTCTATCTTTACACCTCTATCTTCTAAGGCTCTTAAATGCTCAATAGGCCATTCATACTCAAGTAGATCTTTTAGTTCTTCTATCGACGTTTCTCTATTCTCTATGATTTTATTTTTATGAGGAGCAAAACAGCTATTTATAAACTGGTTGAGATATGCATTTTTATTTTTCTTGTAGGACATTAGTTGTAAACGCTTAAACTTTTCATCTTTAGTTTGAAAAAAAGCGGGAGAAAATAGTTGAAGGGTGTCAATCCTTATTCCCTCTCTCAAGTCTTTTTGAGCCTTGTTAAAAGCTTTAATGGCACCATAGCTAAAACCTACTATCGTATATTCACTTTTTAGAATATACTCTTTAAAAAGATACTCTTCATTTTTAAGAGAAAAACCACTATAAAATTTCATCAATCAACTTCTTAACGCTCTCTTTTGTGATGCTTTCTCTCTCAAGAAGTATCTCTTCCACTGCTTTAATAACACCAGACATAGCTACTAGTAGCTCTTTAGCTTCATTATATTGTCTTTCTAAAATAGTTCGCTCTTCATCACTGCTTGGTATTAAAGATGAGCCCATTCCATAATCTCTACACATTTTAGAAACTATCTCTTTTGCATCACTCAAATCATTAACTGCACTACTTGAATGCTCGCCATACTTTATATCACATGCTGCCATTCCTGCAAGTAACATTTTAAGACGAAACTCTAGCTCTTCTTTGATAAAAGGCTCATCACTACTAGGCGTCAACTTCTCATTTGAGAGCATTAACTTTTCAAAAGGAAGGTCAAAATACGTAGCGATGCTCACCTTTGCCGCTTGATATGTGATACGATAAGCTTTTTGCTTATCATTGAGCATTTTTAACTTTTTCTTTCCATACATCACTTTATCTCTTACTTGGTGAAAATGCTCTATAGTCATGTGAAAATCATTCTGTCTTAAAGATAAAAGCGCGGCTTCGTTTACAAGAGCGGCAAGCGACGCACCATTAAAACCAACAGTCATGTTTGCCACCACTTTCACATCTAGTTCGTGAGGTATTTTAGCCAAGTACTTCATCAAAATCGATTCACGTTCGCGTTTAGTTGGAAGTTCAACAAAGACTCTTCTATCAAATCTTCCAGCGCGTAGTAACGCTGAGTCTAAAACCTCTATCTTATTTGTAGCCGCTACGACTATAACGCCACTTGAACCTTCAAATCCATCCATCTCTGTAAGAAGTTGATTTAGCGTTGCCTCTCTTTCATCATTTCTCTCACCACCACGTTTTTTACCAACGGCGTCTATTTCATCTATAAATATAATACTTGGAGCATTTTTCTTTGCTGCAGAAAAAAGGTCATGCACTCTTTTTGCGCCCATTCCTACGTATATCTGAACAAATGAAGCTCCACTTTGATAATAAAATGGAACTTCTGCGGCATGAGCAACCGCTTTTGCAATCATGGTTTTTCCAACTCCCGGAGGACCAACGAGTAAAACGCCACGAGGCATTCTCGCGCCAAAACTTTTATAGCGTTTTGGATTTTTCATAAAGTCAATTATCTCTTCAAGTTCAATTTTAACGTCGCTTATACCGCCAATGTCATCAAAACTCACATCGCTATTTGTACTTTTAATAGAAGATATTCCTTCTTGAGAACTTCCCAGTGGAATATCTCCTGAGATGCCTTTTGTACTTAAAGTAATACCCTCTTTTTTTTGCCATATACGCAATAACAATGATCCCAAGCCTAAAATAACGACAATAAAAAGAATATATACAAGAATGTTTGAATCGTTCCCTACTTCTACTTTATAATCTACAAACATTTTTGGAGTAACTTGAGAGCTTGCTATTTTAAAGTAACCATCATCTGTTTTAAGATAGACGTACTCCTTAGATACAACAACTTTTTTTACACTCTTTTCTTTAAGTATCATTGTTGCCTCACTAAGAGTGATAGCTTCTGAATTATCTCTAAGAAAAGCAAATAGTATCAATACAATAATAACTCCCGCTGATACATAAAGAGCAAGACGATTATTTTTAGACGTTAGCATAGTTTGCATCCTCTTTAACATCATAATCTTTAATACTTATCCAGTTACCAAGAAGGTCCTCTTTTGAATCTACAATTATTTTATTGAAATGTTGATCTAAACCATGATATAGACCATCTTTTTGCGACTCGATTAAAACGTCTAGTTCACCTTTTACAGCCTTTCTAAATGCGAAGTTTTTTCTCTTTATAAGTTCTTCTATCTCATGAAGTCTCTCTTTAGCAACCTTTCCATTCACTTCGGGCTTCATTGTGGCTGAAGGAGTTCCATCGCGTTTAGAGTAAGTAAACGCATGAAGATGAGTCAGTGGCAACTGCTCCGCGTTTCTCATAGCTTCCATCCATAACTCTTGACTCTCACCTGGGTGACCTGTTATGAAGTCAGTTCCAATGGCAAAACCCTTCTCTTGTAAAAATTCAAAAAGTTCCCTATCTTTTTTATATACGTTTCTTCTGTTCATTAGTTTCAACATTTCAGGTGACGTATGTTGTAGGGCTATATGCATATGGCGTTCAAGCCATGGCTCATCCAATATCTCTTTAAACTCATCAGTTATCTGTATAGGTTCAACACTTCCTAGTCTAATTCTTCTAACTCCACGAATCTGAGATATTTTTTTCATCAGTTTTGCAAGTGACGTCTTAGTGTCCTTACCGTAGCTTCCAACATTGGTGCCCGTTAAAATAAATTCTCCAAAACCGTTAAGAGCTAAACGCGATATCTGTTCTAATATACGTTCTTCTTTCATACTTCTAGCGTCGCCACGCACAAAAGGTATGATACAGTATGAGCATCTAAAGTCACACCCCTCTTGTATCTTTATAAACGCCCTACTCTTTCCTACAAACTCATCAACTACCATATCATCGATATGGTTTAAGTCTCCGGGCTCGTAAAAAGGCTTTTCTTGTGAAAGTAACGTATCGATTTTCTGTTTTTCACTCTGTCCAAAGACACCATGGATTCTCTTCTCTTTAAGAAGCGACTCGCCTTTAGTGTGCGCACCACAGCCAGTAAGAAAAAGTTTTGCATCATTAGAGTTTTTTTCAATCTGTGAGATATATGAACGAACATGCGTATCCGCGCCATTAGTAACCGTACAAGAGTTAATAACTATGGCGTCCGCTTCATCTTCATTTTGTGTTATTTCATAATCTTGCATCGAACTCATCATCACTTGAGAATCATAAATATTTGTACGACAACCAAAAGTTTTAAAAAAAACTTTTTTCTTATTTGTAGGAGTATCTATTTTAGAGGACATTATATAACTTCTCCGTCATTTACTTCAGGAGGAGTAGTCCTCTCGTGGTTCTGAATATGAAGATTTTGAGTAGGATACGCAATGGTAATATCATCAGCAGCATTAAAAGCTTCAACAATTTCTAAAGATATGACGCTTCTAAGAGTGAGGGTTGCATATGCATTTGTTAAATACCATGCATCAATCACAATCCCATTGGGTTCTATAAAAGAATATATTCTAGGCTCAACGTTTGTATTTTTAAGACTGTAATGTTGTCTCAATTTATTTAGCTGCTTTCTTGTGATATCGGTATATCCTTTAGAAAATTTCTTTGCAGCCTCTTTTGCTATATGCATTGCTTTTTTATGGTTTGAATCAAATGTGATTGTAATATGGACACCATCCCATACCGTCTTAAGTGAAGAGTGCGTATAGTTGGCTATCATTCTAGTAAATACATAATTGTTGGGCACAAAAATAATTCTACCAGCTCGTCTATTTTTCGTAACTGAGGTTAATGTAATTTCTTCTAAAACTGTCATACGAAGTAGCGAGACATCCATAACATCCCCTACATACTCTGCTCCATCCATAATTACCCGTATTCTATCGCCAACGCTTATACTACCACCAATTACAATTACAAGCCAACCTAAAATACTCATAAACCAATCTTTCATTGCAATTGCGATACCCGCAGATGCAAAACCTAGTATAGTTACAAGGTGGCTTACATTTTCTATATAATTTAAAAAGAGAATTAAAATGATTACACTAAAGTTAGCAAAAGTTATCATTTTATTTGCCATATAAAAGCGTTCGTTATCTGTGATATATCTCTTCACTACAAGCTTTAGAAGAAAAAATATAATAAAAACGACTAAAATAATCATGGCTATCTTCATAAGGGAATATATCTGCTTTTCTATCCCTTTATTTATATCCACTTGAACTATTTCTAAACGTTTTTGATAAACTTCCAATGTCACCACGATAGTATCAAGCGCTGTCTCAAATCTCTCTAATTGCAATGATTTATAGCGTTTTATTTTCTCATATTTTTCTTTACTATCAAGGTTTTGGAGTATCTCATATATCTTATTCTCTTTTCTCAGAAGTACTATAAGCCCTTCAAGACTCTCTTTTTTCAACTTATACTCATCAAGATCAGTTCTTATAGTTTTTATAGCTGACAAACCTGTAAAAATATCAAAAGGATTACTAATCTTCTCTACCTCTCCTATAACAGGAGGAACTAATAGGTTTGAAAATGGCGCGGCGCTCCTTCCTTTTAGTTTATCCACTTGAGAGCTAAGTAGTGTCTCTTTTTCTATTAAAACACTTAACTCTTCTCCATCGCTTATTGTTTTAGCATTTTTAACAAGATAGTTTATTCGCTCTTTTATTTTCTCTAGATTATTTTTCACATCCAGTGATGTTAAGTACGAAGCATAACTCTTAATCCATACGTTCTCAGTAGGTATCTCTTGTTCTAAAGCTTGAAGTTCACTCTCATAGGCAGCTATTTCAAATCTTTTTTGCTCTGCTAGCTTCTCTTTTTCTTCTTTTAATCTCTCTTCTTCAGCTACTCTATTTTGCTCTATTAATTGTTCTGGAGTTAGTGTTACATTTAAATCATTTTGTGCAAAAAGCGATGTACTTAAAAGTAAAAAAAGAAATAGTTGTATTATTTTCATGAATCGATACCAAAATCCTTAAGAACAGATAGAACTAGCTCTTTATCACACTCATCGGTAATTTTCACACCACCGATAGAAAGAGGTAAAATAAATGTAATCGTAGAGTCTGAACTCTTTTTATCAAGAAAAAATGTCTCATAAAAACTATTTATATCTTCAATCTCATAAGATACAGGGAGTGAGTACTTTTGTAATAAATCTTTTATGCTCTTTGCTTCATCTTCACTCATAAGCCCCATTTTAACTGAGGTATTGTTTGCCATAACCATACCTATGGCAACAGCTTCTCCGTGAAGGTATTTTTTATATTTTGTTTCATTTTCTATCACATGACCAAAAGTGTGGCCATAGTTAAGCGCAGCCCTTAGACCTTTTTCTTTTTCATCTTGTGCAACAACGTCAGCCTTTGTTTGTACCGCTTGTTTTATTGCTTCTTGTAAAATTATTGGATCTTTCAAATCAGCAGTTTGTAAAAAATTAAAAAAAGTTTTATTAAAAGTCACGGCCATCTTCACAATTTCAGCAACTCCAGCCCCAAATTCACGCTCAGGAAGTGTACTCAAAAAATGTGAGTCGATATAAACAGATTTTGGCTGATGAAAAGCTCCTATAAGGTTCTTCCCATAACTATTATTCATCCCTGTTTTACCACCAACGCTTGCATCTGTTTGAGAAAGAAGGGTAGTAGGAATTTGGACAAAATCTATACCGCGCTGGTATATGCTAGAAGCATAGCCTGTCATATCACCGATTACACCACCACCAAATGCTATAAGTAAGGAGTTTCTATTAAACTTATGATTAAAAAGGGACTCTAGGATGATATTTATTGAATCTTGGTTTTTATACTCTTCTCCATCAGGTACAGTAATAATATAAAGCTCTTTGGCTGTTATCTTAGAGAGTAAGTATGCTAGATGTAGGCCAGCCACTTTAGGATTGGTAACTATGGCTACCTTTGTGTCAAAATGAACTGGTTTCAAAGAGTCGATTGTGATACTGTATGAGTTGTCTACTACTTGTTTTAAAGGGATGTGTACCTGCATTATTTATCCAAATTATGATGTATTAGATAATACTTTGTTTTTACTAAAATAACGCTAAATTAGAGTTGTACCGGTATAAATATTTGGTGATAATCATCAAGTTTATAGTAAAGTTTTTCACTATCTGTAGAAAAGAGTGAGAAGAGTTGTCTCATGGTTGTTTTTCTAGTAAAGGGAAGAATATGTACAAAATCTTCACGTTTCCTAAGTACTTTTAATGGGTTCTCGCTCTCTTCTATTACCTTAATGCTTTTTGAGAAAATTTTTGCAAGGTTATTGTAGTGCTCTATAGTCTGTTCTTTTTCACCTTGATGTTCATCCATATAGTTATAGATATCTATGTTAAATGTCATCTGCTCAGAGATATCAAAAATTGTAGCTGATATCTTCTCTAGGTCTCTATTATCTGATAAAATTAGTGCTGAATCTTTGACACTTGAGAACTTCTTATTAGCAAATTTCAAAACGGGGACATGTGCCTCATACAAAGCATTTCTTACATAAAAATCTTTAAACATATTCTTTGATACAATAACTAAACCTACATGGTGTGATTTAACATCATTTAAAAAACCATTTTTTAAATCTATACTTGCATAGTCTATATCTACAACAACATTAACACTTCGAAAGCTTTTTATAAATTGTAAAATCTCTATGTTGGATGGATTAACAACTTTTATCACTAAATCGTGCTTAAACATTTTATGAGTATACACTGAACTACGTACTAAATCTTTAACATTGGAGTGTTTCTCTATATTCATATCTATATAGAGTAATAAGTTTGTTCCAAATGGTTCTGGAAACTGTCCAAGTTCGCGTTTAATAGAGCGATATACTGATTTTAAAACTGCTGGTGCGCCAATAAGCACAAGCAAATCATTTGGCTGTATCATTCTTCTATATGAGGGCATAATGAGTTTTCTATTTCTATATATAGCCACAATTCGCCAATTTTTTTGCTCAATAACTCCTATATGACGATAAACGAAAGAGCTGCCAAATGGAACTAAAACTTCCATAATTTCACCCTCGCCTAGGCCGACATTTTGAGCGATAACAGGTACATTAGGAAGATAATCTAAAAAACGCGATGCTAAAAGCTCATTAGCACTTATGAGCACTATATTTGCATCTTCATTTTGCATTTTCCATTGGTTTAAAACTATTAAGCGTAATTGTTTTTTTATAGTTCTAATATTTTTTATAGTATTTTCAACGTCAATTTGATGGTTCATAATGATAAAAACTTGAATAAATTCCATCTTAAGAAGGTTGGATAGTTTATAAAGACTAGTGGGATCAAATTCATAAAATTTAAAACGAGCAGGATTAATATTTTCAGGCTCTTTTTGTTTTGTTTGAACTACATAATATATATTTTCACTAGTATATGTCTCATTTACTCTTTTAATAAAATGATCACCAATAGCTCCATCACTTATAATTAATATTTTTTTCATAAAAAGTTTCTACTTATCTCTTTGCATCACATCAGATGCCTTGACCCAGATCTCTTTTTTAGATGGTCCCCAAACTTTATCTATAAAGTAGCCTGTTACTTTTACCCAAGAGTCTGTTTTTTGATTTGATGTAAAAGATGTTCTCTTTTCCCATTTACCAATTTTATTTCCATCTATTGCATCATAGATATCAGCATCTTTATTTAAGCGAAAAGCACTTGGAGTAAAAACAATTATTTTAGCATCTTTTTTTTGAGCTGTTTGCATCTTTACATTTTTTTGTTTTTCTTGCTTATATTTCTCTTTCATCTCTAAATCTGGAAATTTATTTTCATCCTCATTTGTTTGGATTTTAAAACAATTATTACTATTTTCACTACTAATATTATTTTCATTCATTGATAAAAGTAGATTTTTATTTTCAATCTCTTTGGTTTTTAATGCTTTTGTGGCTTCTTTTAGCCTTTTTTTCAAACTATCTATCTCATTTCTAAATTCTTTCTCTTTTTTAGAAAAATTACTGTAAAGTTTAAGCTCATCTTGGAGTATAATATTTTTTTGTGTTTCATCTTTTAGTTTCAGACTACATAAGTCTAGCTCATCTTGACACTTCACATAATCACTTCTTAGTTTAGAAATATCTTTTACAATTGATTCTATTCTCTGTATCTCATCTGCGTTTATAGTACTAAATGCCATTATTAATAATATTGCTATATATTTCATTCTAAACCTTTTTAAGTAATTTAACACCCATCTCGACATGATGAGTATATGGAAACTGATCAAAAATCGCCATGTCAACTATATCGTGTGTTTTATTTAATATCTCTAAATCTCGAACTAAAGTCTCCGGATTACACGATATATAAAGAATATGCTCATATCGCGATGCAAACTGGCATGAATACTCATCCATTCCACTTCTTGGTGGATCAACAAATATACTATTTATATTGTAACTATTTATATCTATCTCTTTCATACGTCTAAACTCACGAACACCATCAAGTGCCCCTACAAACTCTTCAACACTCATTCTCACAAACTCTATATTTTCTACTGCATTTAGTTTCATATTCTCTTTAGCTGCGTTTATAGATGATTTTGATATCTCTGTAGCTAAAACCTTATCAAATTTCTTACTAAATGGAATAGTGAAATTTCCCGCACCGCAGTAAAGCTCTAATAAATCACCACTAGCTGATGAAAACTTATCTAGTGCCCATGCTATCATCTGTTCATTAACTCGTGGATTTGGTTGTGTAAAGCTATTTTCTATATGGTTAAACAGGTACTCTTTCTCACCAATAACTAGTTTCTCTCTTATATAATCCTGTCCTATTACAACCTTTTGCTTGCGAGAACGCCCTATAATAAAGATATTTAACTCTTTTGCCATCTCTGTAGCAATAATCTGCCACTCTTCATCTAGTCGTCTGTGATACAAAAGCGAGACTACTATCTCTCCATCACTAGAACTTAAAAAGTCTACCCCAAAAAGTTTAAAACCTATTTCTCTCTCTTTTATACTTTTTAATAATTTTGGCATTAAAGCTGATATGTGAGTATTTACCTGAGGACACTCATCAACTAGGACAACACCCTTTTGCTCTATATGATTCATTCCATAAAATATATCATCATCTTTGTGCCAAAGCTTGAATTCGCTACGTGAACGGTAGTGTGACTCAGGTGATTTAAATGTAGTTATCTCTCCACTATAAAAGCTTGAAAACCTTTCTTTGTTGAGTTCTAACTTATCCTTTAGTTGCATTTCATAACTACTATCGTAGATGCGACATGCTCCACATTCACCAAAATATTTACAATCCAATTTTTTTCCTAAATTTTTATTTTATAGAAGCTATTAAGTTGCCTATTAAAAGGTTCCACCCATCTATAAGAACAAATACTAATATCTTAAATGGTAGAGATATCATAACTGGAGGGAGCATCATCATACCCATAGACATTAAGATAGAAGCTACAACCATATCTATAACAAGAAATGGTAAAAATATTAAAAAACCTATCTCAAACGCTGTTTTAAGCTCACTTATAACAAATGCTGGGATTACAATAGAAAGAGGCACTTCTGCTACACTTTGAGGGTTTTGCATCTTTCTTATTCTAAAAAAGAGTGCTAAATCTTTCTCTCTAGTGTTTCTAATCATAAAACTTTTAAAAGGGAGTGTTGTTTTTGTAAACGCCTCTTCATAGCCTATCTCTTCGGCTATATAGGGCTTAATACCAGCTTCATATGCCTTCACGCCAACAGGTTCCATAACAAAAAAGGTAAGTATCATTGCGAGCATAACAAGAAGCTGCGTTGGAGGGACTTGCTGGGTTCCAAGAGCCTGGCGTAAAAAACCAAATACAATTACAAACCTTGTAAAAGTAGTCATTACAAGAACCATTGAAGGCGCTAAAAAAAGAAGTGTTAGCACTACTAATACATTTAGTGAAGATACTAATTGGCCTGGAGTATCTGGAGCTGAGAGCTCAAAGTTCATGGTTGGGATAGTTACACTCTCAGCACCTATTAGAAGTGATGAGAAAGATAGAAAAAAGAGTGCAATCTTCAGCATTACTTCTTAAATGCCTTATCTAAAACCGATGAGTCAGCTTTGGTCTGCTTCTCATTTTTCTTACCAAAAAAGTGTAACTCAACACGGCGATTTTTTTCTCGTCCACCCTCTGTAGCATTTGTTGCCACAGGTTTAAACTCGGCAAATCCAGAAGCGCTTATACGCTTTGGTTCAACGCCATCAAGAAGTAGCTCATGTAAAACAGATATTGCGCGTGCAGTTGAGAGTTCCCAGTTATCTTTAAATGGACTACTCTTACTTGGTCCCGAATCATCTGTATGACCTTGAACACTTACATCCATATCATTTGGCAACTCTTCAATTATTAGCGCAATTCGTTTTAAAAACAGAAGTGCATCTTGATTTTCAATCGTTGCACTGCCTGGCTTAAATAGGAGTGCAGCCGGGAGTTCTATAACAAAACCTTCTTGTGCTTCTTCAACTGTAATTGTAGGTCCTTGAGACTCTTCCATCATCTCATTTGCATCAGCAGCAGCTTGTTCTACTCTATTTACAGTTTCACTTGTCTCTTCTTGAGACTCTATAGGTGTTGACTCTTGAATACGTTGTTTAGAAATCTCTGTCTTTGTTCCACCCTCTAAAACACTCATCGCACCTGAGAGAGAACCTATAGCTTCAGAAACTTTTTTTGCATCCATGCTACTCATAGAAAGGAGTAAAACGAAGAAACATAGAAGAAGAGACATCAAGTCTCCAAACGCGGCTAGCCAAGCTGGTAGACACTCTTCACACTCAGGACATTTATTTTTTGCCATTATCTACTCGTCTAGTCAAACTGACTAATACGCTCACTTGGAGCTAAATAAGCAAGTAGTTTTGCCTCTAAAACCCTTGGAGCATCACCTGACTGAATTGACATAATTCCTGAGACAATCATCTCTTTAACCATAGTCTCTTCATCATTTCTAATTGATAAAATATTATAAATTGGTGTACCAAAAATATTACCAATCATTGCACCATACATTGTAGTAAGGAGTGCAACTGCCATTGATGGACCAATCGCTGATGGATCGGCCATGTTTAGAAGCATTGCAACTAGACCAATAAGCGTACCAACCATACCCATCGCACCGGCTAGTCCTGCCCACTGATTAAAGATGGCGCCATGAAGTTTATGACGTGTACTGGTCTGCTCCATATCAATCTCAAGAAGCTCACGAATAGTATCTGGCTCACTTCCATCTATTGCCATAGAGAGGCCTTTTTTTAAAAAAGCGTTCTCTTCATCGTTGACATCACCCTCTAAGGCTAAGATTCCATCTTTTCTAGCTTTTGTGGCAAATTCTACAAGTTTTTTGATGAGTTCGCCAATATCCTCTTCGCCAGGTTTAATAGCCTTCATAAAAACTTTAGTAAAAGCCTTCATATGCACAGGCTTAAACGAGATCATCAATGCCCCGATACTACCACCAACAACAATTAAAACTGATGGAATATCAATATAAGCACCGACACCAACACCCATCGTCATAGCCCCAAGAAGGAGAACCATGATTAAAACTATACCAATGACCGTACCTAAATCCATTCAAAAACCTTATAGAAATTTATAATTGGCTTATAATACCACAATAATTATTAGTATATTAGTAATCCAAATATGTTTGGAGAAGTTTTTCCATATAAATATGGCCTTTGAGCTTCAAACCAGTAACGTTACCCTCTTCATACAAAACTCTATTATCCATCAGGTCGTATGAGAGGCTTCCCTCTTTTGTGACAAGTCCAAAGCCATTTTTCACCATTATATACGCACTCTCTTTGTATTCCTCACAAAACAGATCTCTACTCCAATCAAACTTTTCATGTGAGATATTTAGCTGAGATAAAAGCGTGGCTGCTATATCTCTTTGAGAGACTATGGTATCGATATTTTTACCTCTATACTCTTCTTTAATAACATCACCAAAGAAGAACATTGGGACATTGTGCCACTTTCTGTCCGACCTGCTCCATGCTTTTGGTGTATGGTGAGAATGGTCTGCTACAAATATAAAAAGAGTATTTTTATACCACGACTCTTTTTTAGCACTCTTTATAAACTCTCCAACAGACTTGTCAGTGTAATGAACCGAGTTTATATAGCCTCTATCTGAGCCACCCCATTCAAAGACATCTTCCATAGGCTGATCATAGGGAGAATGCGAGCTTAGAGTAAAAGTTGAGCTAAAAAATGGCTCTTTTAATTTAGAAGTCTTCTCTTTTAAGTACTCAAGCATATATCCATCATGGTAACCAAGTACTCCTTCTTTATCTGAAGACATTTCTATATCACTATTCTCCTCTATTATGTCGAAACCATTTCCATACATATATGAGGTTAAATTTCCATAACGCAGCTGTCCACCAAAAAGAAACATAGTCTCATAGCCATTCGCTTTTAGACTCTGGGTTAAAAATGGAAACTTATAAAATTTAGCAGGAAGATTTGTCACATAAGTTCCTGCTATTGCTGGCCACCCTGAAAGTACCGAGGGAAGCCCTTCATGAGACAAGGTTGCGCTCGAGTAAGCATTGGTAAATAAAATGCCTTCTTTTGACATCTCCATCAAGTTTGGCACCACTTTTTGGTACTCTTTTTCTCTTATAAAGTCTCCTGCTAAACTCTCCCACATTACTAACACTACATTTGGCTTGTTTGTATTGAGTATGCGTTTACTCACGCACTCAGAGTTCATAGCCATTAGTTCTTTTAATATTTTTTGCTTAGTATCTTCGTCATATTCAAATTTGTATTTGTTAATGCCATCAATAATGGACTGATTTTCCGTAATGCTATGAATAAAGTTATAAACCGTACTAATCGCAGCATCATTGTAGACTTTATGAGTTGAGAAGTAAACGCTACTTTGCGAGATTGGAATTTCTTTGTAACCTCCACGAGCGCCTAGAAAAATAATCCAAGGCATAAACAAAAACATTACTAAAAAGGCTTTAAAATTTCCTTTTCTTATGTATGGTCTCTCTTTAACATAGATCTTTTTAATTATTTTAAAAAAGAATGCTAAAACTACCATAAGTATGAGTGTTAAAATAACAGTATATATAATTGGATTTGAAGCTATTATCTCATCTGGATGCTTGAGGTATGTAAAGATTTTAAAAGTAGGCTTCTCTTCCCACTCATTATAAATCCCCAGCTCAGCGATATAAATAAAACTTGAAAGCGTTATAACTAATGTTGTGTAAAGATATAAAAGAGGCTGTAAAAATGAAAACTTAAAAAGTGAGTTGAGTGTTATAAATAACCAAGGGATAACTATTAAAATAGATGCTGTAGCGATATCCAGACTTATGGCATTATAGTAAATGAGAAGTGACTCTCTCAATGGTTCAGACGCCACTTGAAGTTTATCCCAATAGTAAACTATAAAGACAGTTCTAAAAACTTCTATAAAAAACAAAAAAACAAAAAAATGCTTCAGTAACAACCAAAGTGAAGCCGTTATTTCATTTTTAAAACTATTTCTCATACGTAAAACCTCTAAAGTAGAGCTCGAAAACCCCTAATATTATAAACGCCATTATAATATAAAATGTATTTTTAAATCATATATGTGTATAATATAAAACTAAAATTTCAGGACGCTTACCAAATATGACAGATATTCTATATAAAAACCCAAGTAAAAGTGCGTACCTGATTATTCTCTTTTTAGCCTTTACATCTACCATATACAATGCATATCTATCAATTCATGGTGATGAAGCTTACTACTGGATGTGGAGTCATGACCTCCATACTGGCTACTATGATCATCCACCTATGATAGCCTATATGATTTACTTTACTAACTTCATATCAGAAGACGTATGGGGTGTTAGGCTTGTAAATATCTTTTCAATGAGCATTACGTCTTTTTACATATTTAAGCTAACAAAACTACTGAGTGATGAAAAAACAGCGCTCAACGCCGTTATAATTTTCTCATCAGTTTTGCTTACACACGCTGGTTATATATTTGCAACGCCGGACACGCCACTTAATCTTTTTTGGACGCTTTCGCTCTACTACTCTTACAAGGCAATATTTGAGGGAAAACTTCAAGACTATATTTTAACGGGACTGTTCTTAGGTCTTATGATGATAAGTAAGTACTCTTCCATCTTGCTAGTAGCCGCAATTGTAATTTTTATGCTTACAAAAAGACGAGAACTATTTTTAGAGCCAAAAATGTATCTCTCAATAGCTATCTCCTTAGTTATGATAACGCCTATGTTATATTGGAACTATCAAAACGATTGGATAAGTTTTCTTTTTCAAATAGACCATGGCTCTAGCGATGATTTTCATATTCAACCATGGCTTATATTGGAGTTTATCTCGGCGCAATTTGGCGTTTACACTCCCGTTTTTGCATGGATACTATTTTTCTATCTCATTAAAGATAGACTCTATTTCAGGGATGAGAAGCTCTATTTTGTCGCTCTTAGCGTTAGCGTTATATTACTGTTTTTTCTTTACAAAAGTTTTTATGTCAGTATGGCTCCAAACTATGGTGCGCCCGCTTATATAGGTGGAACCGTACTTTTAGCGATAATATTTTCAAAGTATGAACTCAAAAAGAGTTTTAAAGTCGGTCTTATCATTGCGCTCTTCTTTACTATTTTAGTACGGATTGCGATGATAACGCATCTTGATGAACTCCAGCGTTTTATGTATAAAACGCAAGAAGTTGTAAAGCAGTTTTCCACTCATATGAGAGAGGGAGATAAAATCTATGGCGCACACCTTACAACTGCGGCATATCTGAAGTTTTATCTTCCAAATCATCCAGATACCGATGTAGGGATTCCATCAAGATATTCGTACTATGACATGGTTAGAGGAGATGATTATCTCCAAGATGGTTTAGTACTTTGTAGAAATAACAAACGAGATAAACTACTCAAGCAAAACTTTAAAAACGTAGAGCTTATAGATACGTATGTCGTAATTCCAGATAAACGCGTCTTTTATACTTACAGAGTCTCTGAGCCTATAAAGAAGAGTACTAAATGAAAGATATTTTAACCCTACTAAGACCCCATCAGTACGTCAAAAACATATTTATTTTTGCGCCTCTTATTTTCGCGTTTAACTTTACTGAAGATTCTATATACAGCTCATTTGTAGCGTTTGCTCTTTTTTCTTTAATTGCTAGTAGCGTCTATGTCATTAATGATTATATAGACATAGAAGAGGATAAAAAACATCCAACAAAGATGAATCGTCCTCTTGCTAGTGGAGCTATTTCAAAAAAGAGCGCGCTTACTCTCTTTTTTATTTTATCTACACTCACTTTAGTTATGGCGTTTATCTTTTCACCCAATCTCTTTTATGTACTTCTGACTTACTTCGCTTTAAACATCGCTTATACGCTTAAATTGAAACATATTGCCATAGTAGATATTTTCATAATCGCTACGGGTTTTGTTTTGAGACTTTTTGCAGGTTCACAAGTGACAAATACGCCTCTTTCCATGTGGATAATCATCATCACGTTTTTACTCGCAATCTTTTTAGCGCTTGCTAAACGCAGAGACGACGTACTACTTTCACTCTCAGGAAAAGAGACTAGAAAAAACATAGATGGATACAATCTAGAGTTTGTAAACGCGGCTATGGTTTTAATGAGTGGCGTTGTAATACTAAGCTATCTTCAGTACACGGTCTCGCAAGACGTAATAGCAAGAATAGGAAGTGAGTATCTCTACGTCACTACTGTTTTTGTAGTCCTTGCAATACTACGTTATATGCAAATAACATTTGTAGAGCAAGCAAGTGGTAGCCCAACCAAAATAGTTATAAAAGATGCCTTTATCAAAGTGACGCTTCTTCTATGGCTTGTTAGTTTTATAGCTATTGCGAAGTTTTTATGATAGCTTTTCGTTATGTTCTTTTTGCTATCATTTCAACGATAGTAAACCTACTTTTTCAATATCTGAGCTTTGAGCTTTACAGTGGCTTTTTGGCTCTCTATTTAGCAATGTTTGTGGGGACTTTAGCAGGTTTAGTTCTCAAGTACGTTTTAGATAAAAAGTATATCTTTTTTCACACACCCAAAAATAAAAAAGATGATGGAAAAAAGTTTATGCTCTACTCGCTTATGGGAGTTTTTACGACTTTCATATTTTGGGCTTTTGAGATAGTGTTTGATCTCTTCTTTATAGATGAAAACGCGAAATACTTAGGTGCCATTATAGGCCTAAGCATAGGTTATATAGTAAAATACAATCTAGATAAAAAATTTGTTTTTAAGGATTAGTTTTGAGTTTAATTAGCTGGGGAATGTACCCTAAAATTGACAATGAAGTTCATAAACTAACAACTACCGCTGTTCTTAAAGAAACTTTAAACGCAGATAATGAGTTCATCGCATTTGGAAATGGAAGAAGCTATGGCGATAGCGCAATAAACGAAAATATTATCCATGTAAAACCTTATGAGTACTTTTTAGCTTTTGATGAAAATCAAGGAATTCTACACGTTCAAGCCGGAGCGCTACTTAGCGACATACTTGATGCTTACGTATCTCGCGGATGGTTTTTAAAAGTAACGCCAGGAACAAAACTTATCACTGTAGGCGGAGCCATAGCCTCAGACATACATGGAAAAAATCACCACATTGAAGGGTGTTTTAGCGAATGTGTTGTAGAGTTTAGAATAATGCTAGCAAATGGTGAAATACAAACAGCGAAAAAAGGAGATGAACTCTTTTTGGCAACCTGTGGAGGAATGGGCCTCACTGGAGTTATTTTAGACGCTAAAATATCTCTAAAGAGAATCAACTCTCAATTTATTAGACAAACAACCATCAAAACTAAAAATCTCAAAGAGACGTTCGACGCTTTTGAAGAGTATAAACATCTCCCCTACTCTGTAGCTTGGATAGACTGCCTTGCTACTAATGAAGAGATTGGAAAATGTCTCCTAATGGTTGGAGATTTTGCAGATGATGGCGATCTTAGATACAAGGCAAAATCAAAACTCAACATTCCATTTAACTTTCCATCTTTTGCTCTAAATAATTGGAGTGTAAAAGCTTTTAACTGGCTCTATTATAACAAAGCTCCAAATGGCGTTTCAAAGCAGAGAGTTCATTTTGACTCGTTTTTTTATCCACTTGACTCTATTAGAAACTGGAACCGTATTTATGGTAAAAATGGGTTTACTCAGTACCAGTTCATTCTTCCAAAAGAGAGTAGTTTTGAGGGTCTTGAAAAGATTTTAACCAAAATATCCAAGAGTGGAAAAGGCTCATTTTTAGCGGTGCTTAAACTTTATGGCAAAGAGAATGAAAACTATCTCTCTTTCCCAATAGAAGGCTACTCCCTTGCACTTGATTTTAAGATAGAAAAAGGACTTTTTGAGCTTTTAGACGAGCTTGATGAGATAGTTGTTGAGTATGGTGGACGAATCTATCTTACAAAAGACGTAAGAGTTTCTCAAGAGACGTTTGAGAAAGGTTACCCAAAAATAGAAAAATTTAGAGAGTTTCGAGAGAAAAATCAGATGAGTAAAAAATTTCATTCACTACAAAGTAAAAGGTTGAATTTATGAGTTATGTTTTAATAGTTGGAGCAAAAAGTGACATTGCCAAAGAGTTATCTCGCGTTTATTCAAAAAATGGCTATGACCTATACTTGGCTGCAAGAGACGTAAATGAACTTGAAGAGTTTAAAACCGACCTTGAAGTTCGATCAAATATGAATGTAGAGCTAGTTGAACTTGATATTACTCAGTTTGATTCACACCAGAGTATTTATAGCTCTCTTAAAGAGAGACCACTTGGCGTTATAGTAGTCTCTGGATACATGAATGAACAACATGTTGTAGAAAAGGATTGGAGTGAAAGCCTCAACACCATAAACGTAAACTATACGGGTGCCGTTTCACTTTTAAACATAATCGCAAATGATTTTGAGCAGGAAAAACGAGGTTTTATCGTTGGAGTAAGTTCAGTTGCGGGTGATCGTGGTCGTAAAGCGAACTATATTTATGGAAGCGCCAAAGCCGCGTTTAGCACTTATTTGAGTGGTCTTAGAAATAGACTCTTTGAGAGTGGCGTTAGCGTTTTAACGGTAAAACCAGGTTTTGTAGCTACAAAGATGACTGAAAATCTAGACTTACCTGAAAAACTTACTGCACAGCCAAGTGAAGTGGCGCAAGACGTCTTTAAAGCGCAACAATCCGGCAAGGACATACTCTACACAAAATGGATCTGGCGTTACGTGATGCTTATCATTAAACATATTCCAGAGTTTATGTTTAAAAAGATGAGTATATGAGGGAGATTTTAAAAGAGTACGCCAAAGAGACCAAAATAGTTGGTTTCATACTTTTTTTTAAACTCCTAATCATCGCGTTAGTGCCACTTACTGGCGATGAAGCCTATTTTATAAAATGGGCGACACACCTTAGCAGTGGTTATTACGATCACCCTCCTATGGTTGGGTGGCTGATATACCTAATGAGTTTTATAAATGAGAGCCATATCTTTTTTAGACTTTTTTCATTTTTTTCCGCGCTTATCGTAGCGTTTAGCATAGTCAAAATTGCCGAACTTTATATAGAGAAGAAAAAAGCTATATTTTTAGGTCTACTCTTTTTAGCTTCGCCTGTTGATATTTTGATGTCGCTCTTTACAAATGATATACCACTCGTACTTTTTGGAACGCTTGGAACTCAGTTCTTACTCTACTCACTCCATAAAGAAGCTACTATAAAGTATGCGATTTTAGCCGGAGTGTTTCTAGGAGGAGCGTTTTTAAGTAAGTACTTCTCAGCTTTCTTACTTATATCTCTTTTAGTGTTTGTATTTAGCGTTTACAGAACAAGAGCCATCAAGAGCGTACTTATAACAGCGTCCATAATCTTTTTAGCCATTGCTCAAAATCTCTATTTTAACTACAACTGCTGTTGGAACAACATAATGTTCAACTTTTTTGCCAGAACCGAGAGTGAGTATAACTTTGAGACATTTTCAAATTTTCTATTAAACTTTACCTATGTTGTAACGCCGTGGGCGCTTTATTTTTTATACAAATCAAAAAAGAACTTTGTAAACAACGAACTTTTTAAACTCCTAGTTCTTATATTAGGGCTTATGTTTGGTATCTTTTTTCTTGTTTCATTAAAAAATCTTATGGGAATACATTGGTTTGTTCTTTTTATACCTTATATATTTTTACTCTTTAGTTTTTTAGATGACAAGTACCTGCAAAAACTTTTTAAATACAATTCTATTTTTACATACGTACATATCGCCCTTATTTTAGGACTTCTAATGGCTCTTAAAGTCACTCCTTACTCTTACCTCTCTAAGAGTTACTTCTACCCTGACGTTATTCTCTCCGCTGAGAGTGAGAGCGTATGCAGGCAGCTTGATAAATATGAAGATAAAGAGCTCTTTGCACTAGGTTACACAAATGCCTCACTCCTCTCATACTTTTGTAAAAAAGACGTTAACATGCTCTTTAACGACTCTGTATTTGGAAGGTTTGACGACAAACTTATAGATCTCAGAGAGTTAAATCAAAAAGATCTCTATCTCTTTGACAATAGAGAGATTACACAACGTAATGTTGGCGATGTTTGTAAAGCATTCTCAGTTGAGAGTTTCAACATAGAGAACACTCCTTTTTATACAGCAAAATGTATTGGCTTTGATTATGAAAAGTATAAAAAAGAGCATCTTCACCTACAAAGAGAAAGATTTTACGAGATTCCAGAGTGGCTGCCAGTTGGAAAGTGTTACTTTAATGACAGATACTTTAAAGAGCAAGAGTAAATGAAGTTAGCTCTTTTTGATTTTGATGGAACGCTTACTACAAAGGACTCCCTAGAGGAGTTCATTATTTTTGCGGTTGGTAAACGCCACTACTATTTTAAGCTTATCTTTTTTTCTCCAATCTTTTTGCTTTATAAACTAAAAATAATGCACAACTCCTATGCCAAAGAGCTTCTCTTTAGACTCTTTTTTCATAAGATAAAAGAGAGCGACTTTAAGGCTTTGGCAAGCTCTTTCTCAGCAGAAATTCTCAACGCTATTTTAAGAGAAGATATTTACAAAAAGTTTCAAGAGCACAAGCTTAATGGGGATAGAGTTATAGTTGTTTCCGCTTCTATGAGGTGTTGGTTGGAGCCTTGGACAAAGCTAGAGAGCGTTGAGCTTTTATCAACAGAGCTAGAGTTTAAAGACGGAGAATTTAGTGGGCGTTTTTCTACGCTTAACTGCCATGGACAAGAGAAGTTAAATCGTATACAAAAACATCTCAATTTAGATGATTATGAAGAGATATATGCGTATGGAGATAGTAGTGGAGATACACAGATGCTCTCTATTGCCGATAAAAGCATAAAAGTTTAAGTTAATCTTTGTGATTTTAATAAAATTTTAGATAAAATAGACATTCATGAAAAATATAATCAAGTTAATTATTACAATTGCCATTTTTTACTATCTGTTTCAACATATTGATTTTGACACTCTTTGGCAAAGACTCTCAAACAGTCATGGCGGTTGGATATTTGTAGCGCTTCTTATGCAACTCACTTCAACTTACCTAGCGGCATACAGATGGTTTAAAATCTCTCAACTTTTAGTCTTTAAAGAGAAACTCTCATTTTACGTTCAGAGCTATTTTAAAGGAACTTTCTTTAACCAAGTCCTTCCTTCAAGCATTGGTGGCGACGCCGTTCGTATTATTGACTTAACAAGAGAAAATTATGATAAAAAAGATGCTTTTTATGGCGTTTTTGTAGATAGAGTCGTTGGACTTGTTGGGCTTTTAGTTTTAAACCTTATTGCTTCAATTCTATTTTATGGCACATTTGAGCAAGAGTTCTCTCAACTTATTATTTTCATAGCGCTCTCAGGCATTATCGGTTTTGCTTCACTATTTCATTTTCACAGACTCAAGTTTTTAGAAAAATACAAATTTTTAAATCTTTTCAATAGACTAGCAAAACGTTTAAACACACTGTACGCTTCAAGAATGCTGCTAATCAAACATATTAGTATATCTGTTATAGTCCATCTTTTCTCAGTACTGACAATGTACGGGCTCTCTTTGAGTTTAGGATTGGACTTATCTTTTCAAACACTTCTCATAGCTGTTCCACCGGTATTTCTTCTTACTATCGTTCCTCTTTCTCTAGCTGGATGGGGAATTCGTGAGGGTGCTATGATAGGTGTATTTATGCTCGTTGGAGCAGATCAGACTAAAGTACTAGCCATGAGTATACTCTATGGTCTACTTTTGATTATAAGTGCCCTGCCAGGCTCATACTTTTGGATAAAAAGTAAAAAGGCGACATAGTCAGAGTCTTGTTTTTAATTATCTCTTAGAAGACAAATCCTCCCGTTGGTCTGAGCTTCACGATATAATTAAAAACAAGACAGTAAACTATTAATAAGAAACGAATAAGGAATTATAAAAATGAACGTAGATACTATGAGAAATATTGACCATTATGCTGGAGTGCCTCTCGCTTGTGCTGGAACTATCATCAAAAAAACAGCTGACTTTTTTATTCCACCGAAGAAAATAAAGCCTAAAAACGTTCTTCTTATAGAACTCTCAGAGATGGGAAGTGCTATTATTGTTGACCCTGCTATGAGAAAACTCAAAGCTAACATTGAAGGTGAGTTATTTTTTGTAATTTTTTCAAAAAACAAAGTATCTCTTCAGCTACTGGAGACTGTTAAAGAGGAAAATATATACTCAATTGATGAGAGTAGTATAATGAACCTCGCTAAAAGTTCACTTGACTTTTTAAAATGGTGTAGAGAAAAGGAGATAGACTCTGTTATAGATTTAGAGCTATTTTCGCGTTTCACAGCCCTTCTTACTGCTTCAAGTGGAGCAGTAAATCGCGTTGGATTTCATTCATTTCATAATGAAGGTCTTTATAGAGGAGATTTTTTAACGCATAAAGTGTCCTATAATCCTCACCAACATATCGCTAAAAACTTTATAGCGCTTGTTGACGCGCTTTTAAGTGAAGAACAAGAGCTTCCATTTCTAAAGCGCGTTATTCCAGACTCTGAGATTCAAATTGCAAAAGCAGTTATAGCTGATGAAGAACAAGATGCTATCAGAGCCGTCATCTCTGATATGTATGAAGGTTTTGATAAAGAGAAAAACCCTGTTATTTTAGTAAACTCAAATGCTTCAGACCTTCTTCCACAGCGTAGATGGGACAGAGAAAATTATGGTGAGGTTATTAAAAAGATACTCGCATATAACGAAAATGCAATAGTTTTACTTACAGGTGCTCCAGCTGAAAAAGATGGTGCGCAGCTCCTCGCTGATTACGTAGATGATAAACGCTGTATTAACTTTGCAGGCGCTGTGAAATTTTTACAACTTCCGGCTCTATATAGCGTTTGTGCGTTTATGCTTACAAACGACTCAGGACCGGCACATTTTGCTTCTATAACTGAGATGCATACATTTGTTATCTTTGGACCTGAAACGCCAGCTCTTTATGGCTCACTCGGCCCAACTACTCCTATCTATGCTGGAATGAGTTGTTCTCCATGCGTAAGCGCTTCTAACCATAGAAAAACGCCATGTAGCGACAACCAGTGTATTAAAATAATTACTCCAGAGTGGGTATTTGACACTCTTAAATTCAAACTTGATGAACTTACTAAGTAAAGAACACACCCCTTTTTTCTACTTCATAACACTAGTAGCCATTTTTAGGCTACTAGTAGCTCCTCACCTTGGTCTTGGAGCTGATGAAGCTCATTATCTCATTTATGCCTTAAATCTTGACTGGAGCTATTATGACCATCCTCCCTTAGTTGGTTGGACACAGTATATTTTCACTTCTATTTTTGGTGTGGATGAGTTTGGTTCACGTATTTCAGCTATTTCTATCGGTTTTTTTAGCTCACTATTTCTCTATAAACTTATATATCAAATAGACTATAGCCCTAAAAAAGCTTTTATAGGGGTTTTAGCACTTCACGGTGCGTTTATATTTAATGCGCTCTTTTTGATGCTTATGCCGGATACTCTACTTTTTTTGTTTATCATTCCCATTATCTTTAGTGTAGTTAAACTTGAACATGAAGACTCTCTAAAAAACTGGCTTTTTCTTGGTCTTTTACTTGGTCTTGCAGGTCTTTCAAAGTATACAGCCATTTTATTTATAGTTCCAATTGTTCTGTATTTTGTTCTCAAAAAGAGATATGATATTTTTATAAACCCTAAAATACTACTCTCAGCTTCTACTGCGGTGGTCATAGTTTCACCTGTTATATATTGGAATATGCTAACAGGCTGGGAGAGTTTCATCTATCAAAGCAATCATGTGGTAGGAAGTAGTACTGTAAACTTCAAAGGATTTTTAGCCTCACTCTCTGCTCAATTTTTTACATATAATCCTTTTTTAGTTCCTCTGAGTTTTTATGGTCTGTATCGCTCCATAAAGTCAAAAAACGACCTGCTCTTTTTATCAGCTTTATTTGGAATTACGCTCTTTATCTTTTTTACCTATAACTCTTTATATAAAACAGCCCTTCCACATTGGAGTGCTCTTTTTTATATGCTTTTTATCCCTATTGGTGTTTATTTTCTTTATGATAAGTATACGAAGTACATAAAGTTCTCTATAGGCTTAGGCATACTACTCTCATCTCTTATATATTTAGAAGTAGCGACTAAACTCATTCCTCTTCCAGATGAAAACTCTTTGCATATAGATATTTATGGATTTGAGAAGATTATGTCTGAGGCGAACAAACATATAAAAGAGCCACAAAAAGAGGCTATTGGCGTTACCATCTGGACTCTAGCCTCACGGGCTATTGTCTATAACTCAAAATATCCTTCAGATGTCTATCTACTTGATAAACGCCATGATCAGTTTGACATATGGCAAAAAGAAGCACCCCTGGGTAAGGATATGGTCGTCATAGATACACCTTTTGCGCATAAAGAGATTAAAAACTATATGAAATGTGATAGTGTACAAAAGCTTGATGCGTTTAAACTAGTAAAAAATGAAAAAGAGCCAGCTGTTACACTCTATAGATGTACTAACTACCAAGGTTTACGATGATATTTTCTAAAAAACAGCTATTAATTTTTACGCTTATTATGAGTCTGCTCATAGTTTTGTCATACTTTACACTTGATAGAGCTGTCTCTTTATATTTTATTGAAAATGCGGACACTTACAAAGTCTTTGGAAAAACTGTAAGCACTCTTGGAGAGTCTCACTGGTATATTGGTAGTGCAATATTAGGAGCACTCTACTTCGGTTACGTTAAAAAAAATAGTCTTTATACTCAAAGATTTCTCTTCTTGCTCTATGCAAATATCTTCTCAGGTCTAGTTAGTTTAGTGAGTAAGATGTTTTTTGGAAGACTTCGTCCTTGGAAGTTAGAAAATGGTGGAGATGGTTTTGGTTTTCTTATATCTCAAAATCCCGACTATACACTCATGCAAAATATAAAATATCAAATAGATATGCTCATAGAAAATTCAACTCACTATAGCTCTTTTCCTTCGGGCCACACAACGACAAGCATCACCGTTTTTACGGTTTTAATGCTTCTTTTTCCAAGATATGTTTATATCTGGCTCCCTATCACCCTACTTGGTATTGTTAGTAGACTCCTTGCTAATGATCATTTTGTTAGTGATCTTTTAGCTGGCACTATTGTTGGTCTACTATCAACTCTCTATATCTACTCAAAAATGAAATCAAAGGTAGAAAAATAAAACTATGAACTTTAAAAAAATAATCAAAATTACAACGATCACTATTGTCGCGTTAGTATCACTTTATGGTGTTGGTAGACTTATTGACGTAAGTTATGGAAGTTTTCTCTTTGTAGATCGTCAACCCTATCTCAACATGCAGACAAAAAATTCGGTAAGGATTAAATGGCAAACGCCAGAAGTTGAAATTGGAAACGTCGCCTATGGCTTATCTAAAGACTCACTTACAAATGTCTTGTTTGAGCAGACTCCTTCTGATAAACATACTATTACCATCCCAAGACTCAAAGAGTGTACTAAGTACTTTTATAGTGTTACGTCAAAATCTCTTAAAATTGACAACCTCGGTAGAAGCTTTAAAACTCTTTGCGAGACTCAAGAGAAACAGAGACTGTGGGTAATCGGAGATAGTGGAGAAAAGGGAAAAAGACAAAAACGAGTCTATCACTCTATGCTAGAATACATCAACTATGACCTCAGAAAACTAGATATGTGGGTTCTTTTAGGAGATAACGCTTACTCAAGTGGAACTCAAAAACAGTTTAATAAAACACTTTTTAAACCCTACATAGAACTTGTTAAACGATATGTTCCTTGGGCAGTTATAGGAAACCATGACGCACGTCGCTGGGCTTTTTATGATATATTTGATTTTCCAACAAGAGGAGAATCAGGTGGCATGGCAAGTGGGAATGAAGAGTTTTACTCAGTTGACAACGGCAATCTTCACCTTGTTATGCTTGATAGCGAAACAGTTAGTTTATCAAAAGATTCAGATATGGCTAACTGGCTACGAAAAGATTTGGCCGCAAATACAAAACCTTGGGTTGTAGTAGCCTTTCATTCACCTCCCTATACGGATGGTGGACATAAGTCTGATAGTCTATTTGACAGTCTAGGAAATATGCAAGAGATGAGAGAGAACTTTGTTCCCATCTTTGATGAGTTTGGAGTTGATTTAGTTTTAAATGGGCATTCACATGGCTATGAGCGTTCAAAACTAATACTCAACCATACTGGTAAAAGTGAGATGTTTTCAAAAACTAACATCCTTCAAGATAAAAAAACAGACTATACAAAGTCGCTTACAGATAAAAAAAACAGCGGAACTATCTATGTAGTAGCGGGTTCCTCTTCAAAACTTGATGGTGCGACTTATAACCACCCCGCACTTCCATATAGTTTTGGAGTAATGGGTTCACTCATTTTAGAACTAACACCAACAACGCTCACATCTAAATTTTTAACTATTGATGGTAAAATTGCAGATGAATTTAAAATAACAAAAGAGAACTAATGAAAAAAGAAGATATAAGTATAGTAATTTTAGCTGCTGGAAAAGGTAGCCGTATGAAATCACCTAAGGCAAAAGTCCTCCATAGTATCAGCGGTAAACCAATGCTTTATCATATTATCAAAGCTTCTAAAGAGTTATCAAACGATATTTCAGTAGTAGTTGCACATCAAAAAGAGGCCGTTATAGAGCAGATGAGTGCTTTTTTTGATGATATTAACTTTGTAGTTCAAGATGCGGAGAACTTTCCAGGAACTGGTGGAGCGATGATGGGAGTAAATCCTAAAAATGAGAAAGTTCTTGTTTTAAATGGAGATATGCCTCTTATCACACCAAACGCTCTTCAAGGTTTTTTAGATACAAATGCTGATGTCATTATGAGTATATTTGACTTAGAAAACCCTAGTGGTTATGGTCGCGTTATAATTCAAGAGGATGAAGTTCAGTACATCGTAGAGCAAAAAGATGCAAATGAAGCAGAATTAAAAACAACAACTGTAAACGCAGGCATATATGCATTTAGTAAAGCGGTTATAGAGAAGTACATTCCACAACTTAGCAACGACAATGCACAGTCTGAGTACTACCTAACGGACGTTGTGGCAATGGCAAAAGCTGATAATCTCCATATAGCTCCCCTTTTAGTTGATGAAGAGTATTTTAAGGGTGTAAACTCTAAAAAAGACTTGAGTGACTCTGAAATAATTATGCAAGATAGAATCAAAACAAAGTGGATGGAAGCGGGTGTCATTATGCAACTTCCTTCTACTATCTACATCGAAGAATCGGTTGCGTTTGAGGGTGAGTGTATCGTTGAGAATGGCTGTAGAATAACCGGTGAGACGCTCATTCACAACTCTCATATAAAATCTAGCTCGGTTGTTGAAGACTCTATTGTCAAAAACTCCGACGTTGGGCCATTAGCGCACCTTCGTCCCGCTACATTCATTGAAGATACGCACATAGGAAACTTTGTAGAGGTTAAAAAATCATCTCTAAAGGGTGTAAAAGCGGGACATCTCAGCTACATTGGAGACGCTCAGGTTGATGAGGGAACAAACATTGGAGCAGGCACTATCACATGTAACTATGATGGCATTAAGAAGTACAAAACCATCATAGGTAAAAATGTTTTTATAGGAAGCGACACTCAACTTGTAGCCCCCGTAACTATAAAAGATGATGTTATGATAGCTGCTGGAACAACGGTAACTAGTGGTGTTATAGAGAGTGGCAACCTTGTTCTTAGTAGAACTAAAATGCGTTTAATAAAAGATTTTTATTATAAGTTTTTCAAAAAACAGTAAAATTTTGATATCATATAAAATCTAACTTTTCTATAAAGGGGACTTACTATGATGGATGCTGTAAACTCCTATATAGAAATGGTTAACTCTCCTCTATTTACCGATGGTCCCATAGTTGTTTTCATTTGGGAAAATAGTGACGGCTGGCCGGTTGTAGAAGTTTCGCCAAATATTAAACGCCTTTACGGGTACGCGCCTGAAAAGTACGTCTCTGGAAGGATTGCTTTTGCCAATCAAATTCATCCAGATGACTTATCTCAAGTCTTTAGTGAAGTAACCATAGCCTCAAGTGATACTCAAAACTCTTTTTCACATAAACCATACCGTTATCAGACTAGTGATGGTACATACCGTTGGGTAAGCGATACTACTACTATACTCAGAGATGAAAATGGCAATATTACACACTATGTTGGTTACCTTACCGACATAACTCAATATGTTAACACGCAAAACTTGTTAGAAGAAAAAGAAGCCTGGTTTAAAAATCTTTTTGAAATCTCCCCTGTTGGAATATCTTTAAATAAAATAAGTGGTGAATTTGTTCAAATAAACTCTGCACTTCATAATATGTGTGGTTATTCTCATGACGAGTTTGTAAAACTTTCATATTGGGATATCACCCCTATAAGTTACTTAGAAGAAGAAGAAAAGCAGCTCTACCATATAAAGACAAAAGGGAGATATGGTCCTTATAAAAAAGAGTATATTCATAAAGATGGTCATTATATCAATGTACTTTTAAATGGTATTGTGACTACAGATTCTAGTGGCAATCAATATATCTGGTCATTAATACAAGATATTACCGAACTTACCCAAGCTAATGAAAAAGCTAAAAAAAACAGTAGACAATTTCAGACTCTTTTTGAAAAAGCGAACAGTGGGATTTTCATCATCAAAGATGGCGTTTTCAGTATGTGTAATCCAAAGCTTTTAGAGATGATTGGTATGAAACGCTCTGAGCTAATCGGTAAATCTCCAAGTTTCATCTCTCCAGAAATACAGCCAGACGGTATAAACTCCGATGAAAAAGCCGCCTTATTGATCCAAAGTGTGATAGAAGGTAAGCCACAAGTATTTGAATGGCAGCACCTTAAAGGTGATGGTAGCTTCTTGGAAGTTGAAGTTAATGTAAGTTATATACAAAGTGATGACGATGCATATATTTTAGGTTTTTGGCGCGATATAGCTGAGAATAAAGCTGCTCGCAAGAAGCTCGAAGAGCTAAACAAAAGATTGACAGCTGAAAAAGAGAAAGCCGAGTTTGCAAATGAAGCAAAAAGTAGATTTTTGGCAAATATGTCACATGAAATTCGTACTCCAATGAATGGAATTTTAGGCTTTATTGATGTATTGGAAAAAGAAGAAATGGATGAAAAGCGTCAAAACTATTTCAAGCATATTCAAAGCTCTTCTCAACTCTTACTTAGCATTATTAACGATATATTAGACTTCTCCAAGCTTGAGAGTGGAAAACTCCTTATAGAACTCTCGGCAGTTGATTCAAAAGAGCTTTTTGAAAGCGTTATAGAGACTTATCAAAATATTTGTCACGACAAGGAGATAACGTTCAAATACAGTATTGCAAATAATCTTCCAACCAAGGTAATGACAGATATAGTCAGAGTAAAGCAAATAATGTTTAACCTACTAAGTAATGCGGTAAAATTCACTCCAAAAAATGGAGAGATATCTTTTAATATTTCATATAACGCGGATAACGAAACTCTCTCTTGTAGCGTTATAGATAATGGGGTTGGGATTGATTCTAAAAATATTAATAAAATCTTTAAAGCATTTGAGCAAGAAGATGCTAGTACAACTAGAAAATATGGTGGAACTGGTTTAGGCCTAGCCATATGCTCAAGTCTTACAGAGATGCTCGGTGGTAAACTAACCGTTAGCAGTAGACTAAATGAAGGGAGTCACTTCTCATTTTTTATTAAAGCAAAGAGTGGCAATGATTTTATAAATAGTGACAAAAAAGACACAAGTTCTAAAAGGAATAAAAATTCTATACAGAATGCAAAAATTTTAATAGTAGAAGACAATATAACAAACCAGATGTTACTTAGTCTATATATCGATGAGATAGGCCTAAAATATGACGTAGCTGCAGATGGTTTTGAGGCACTAAAGCAGTTCAAAAAAAACAGTTATGACCTTATTTTAATGGATGAAAATATGCCAAATATGAATGGAGTCGATGCAACTAAAGCCATTAGAGCCTTAGAAAGAAGTCAAGAGCTATACCCTACCATTATTGTTGCAGTTACGGCGAATGCACTTAGCGGTGACAGACAGCGTTTTATTAGTGCAGGGATGGATGACTATATCAGCAAGCCCTACTCCGAAGCGGATATTGAAGAAATAATTTATAAATATATTGGATAATCTACAAATTGATTAAGGAATAGTCATATGAGTTCGAAAAAAAACAGACTTTTAATAGTCTGGTCAAGTGGTGAGATAGAGGTAGCAAAAAAACTCATCTTACTTTATGGATCTGTTATGCTTCAGCGCAAATACTGGGATGAGGCAACTATAATGATATGGGGTCCCTCTGCTCAGGTTTTAGCTGAGAATTCTGATCTTCAAGAGAGAGTAAAAGTAGTCCAAGCAACGGGTGTAAAATTTAACGCTTGTGTAGTTTGTACCGATGATTACAGGGTTTCAAAAGAGCTTGAGAATATGGGTATAGAACTCATTCACACTGGTGAAATGCTAACCGAGGCGCTTCAAAGTGATGATGTGAAAGTCATTACCTTTTAATCTAAGTATTTTTAGATAAAATATACTTACTAAAAATATAAAGATTAAACATTATGAATATACCGACAAATTTATTAGAAAATAAAAAAATACTTTTAGCGCTTAGTGGCTCTATCGCAGTCTATAAGTCGCTTGAACTTGTACGTGAGTTTGTTAAAGCAGGTGCCGATGTCCGTGTTATAATGAGTGAATCTGCGAAAAAATTTGTAACTCCTTTAACGTTTGAAACGCTTACTTCAAACAGAGTTTTAGATGATACGAATGAGTCTTGGGTCAGTGATCACAATCACATCAAAATATCTGAATGGGCTGATGTTTTGGTTATAGCTCCAGCCACTGCAAATACTATAGCAAAACTTTCAAATGCCATTGCTGACAACATACTTCTTCAAGCCACCTTGGCGTTTAGTGGCATAAAGATTATCGCACCCTCGGCAAATACAAATATGTTAGAAAACCCTATAACGCAAGAAAATCTTAAAAGACTTACAAATACAAACTACACTATTGTAAATACTCAAGTAAAAGAACTTGCTTGTAAAACAGTAGGAAATGGCGCTATGGCAGATTATATGAGTATATTTCACGCTACTGCGCGTGAGCTTCTAAAAGATAGCTTTTGGCTTGGCCGAAGAGTTACGGTTACTGGTGGAGGTACGCGTGAAAAGATAGATGACGTGCGTTACCTCTCCAACTTTTCAAGTGGAAAGATGGCAGCTTCTATGGCAACGGCGCTTTATTTAAAAGGCGCAGAAGTAAGCCTTATCTCTACTAAACCTCAAAGTAACCTCCCACTAGAGATAAATACATTTGACGTTGAAGATACGCAGGAGATGCTAGAGTGCTTAAGTGACTCTATCATAATCTCTAAAGCGACTCTTTCTTGTAGTGACACGGTAAAACCTATCCATAAGAAACCCTACCTTTTTATGGCGGCTGCAGTAAGCGACTACGTACCCGAGTCTGTAGAGAGTGGAAAACTCAAAAAAGATAAACTTGGAGACGCATGGCAATTGCCTCTCAAGAAAAATATCGATATTTTAAATAGTATTGATAAAGAAGGAATCAGCGTTATTGGTTTTAAGGCTGAGATGGACGCTTTAAACGCTACGAAAAATGCGACAAATATGCTAAACACAAAGCGTCTTGATGCTGTATGTTTAAACGTTCTCAAAGACTCTTCAAGTTTTGGAACTGACTCTAACGCCGTTGACTTTATAACGGCTAGTCAAACTACCTCAATACCAAGAGCAGACAAACTCACTATAGCGTTTGAGATACTTAAAAATGCAAAAAAACTTCAAGAGCAGACATGAATCAAGCAAAACATATAGCCATAATTATGGATGGAAATGGAAGATGGGCCGAGCTTCAAGGCAAGAAGAGAGTCAAAGGTCATGAAGCGGGAGCCGAGGTTGTAAAGAGAATAACTACTTACTGTTCTAACTCCCCTGAGATCGAGCGTTTAACGCTCTACGCTTTTTCTACGGAAAACTGGAAACGACCACGTTTAGAAGTTGAGTTTCTAATGAAACTACTCAACACGTACCTCAAAAACGAGTTAAGTGTTTATCTGCAAAATAATGTCCGCTTTGAGCCTATCGGCGATATGAGAGCATTTTCAAAGAGCCTTCAAGCGACTATAAAAATGGTAGAAGAAAAAACTGCGCATTGTGATGGACTTGTCCAGTCGCTTGCGCTCAATTATGGCGCTCAAGATGAGATACTCCGTGCTGTAAACGCGCTTAAAAACTGTGATGGTGACATAACTCACGATATGCTCTCGAATCAGCTTGATTGCAAAGAGAGCGTTGATCTACTTATTCGAACAGGTGGCGACCACAGACTCTCAAACTATCTACTTTGGCAATCAGCCTATGCTGAACTTTTCTTTACAGACACTCTTTGGCCAGACTTTAACATTAAAGAGCTTGAAAAAATCATAAAAAAATTTACAAAAGTGGAACGTAGATTTGGAGGATTAAAATAATGGAGCTAATTATTGCCCTTATATTTGGTCTTTTGTTTGGCTCATTTTTAAATGTCGTTATTCTTCGCATACCAAAAGAAGAGAGTGTTGTATTTGTACCTTCTCATTGCTACTCATGTAAAAGTTCTTTAAAACCTTGGCACAATATCCCTCTATTTTCTTGGATATTTTTAAGAGGAAAGTGTTCTTTTTGTAGCGCGCCTATTTCTATACAATATCCTATTATAGAGTTACTCTCAGGCATAATATTTTTAACCATAGCTAGTAAGTATGGCATCTCATTGCCTAGCTTACTAGTCGCGTTTAGTTTTTTAACGCTACTGGCTCTTTCAATGATAGACTTTAAGTATAAAATGGTTCCTGATTCGCTTAATCTTCTTGCAATTTTCTTTGCAATTTTAGGAGCTTGGAGTCTTGGCGGAGTAGTAGAAAACTTCAAAAATGCTCTACTTTTTGCTGGTGGCTTTACACTCCTGCGTTTTGCTCTGTCTTACTACCTCACTTCATCTGTATATAGAGCGGGTCTTAAAACAAAAACGCCATGGAACAAACACTTTGATAGAACGCCACTTATCGAAGCTATGGGAGAAGGCGACATAATGGTGGCGGCAACCATGGGAGCACTTCTTGGAGTCGAACTCACTCTTGTCGCTATCTTTTTATCAGCCCTTTTAGCACTTCCGGTGATGCTAATGGTTCAAAAAGGATCAAGTGAAGATAAACGCGTTCCCTTCGTGCCATTTTTAGCTCTTGCTACTTTTATAGTTTATATCTTTGATTCGCCAATATATAGCTATATCGAGGCAAACTATTAAGGATGAATAGACTTAGAAGCTATATAATATCAAATTTATCATCTCTATTTTTATCTATATTTATGCCGCTATTTACCATAGCGTCTGTTATATTTTTGATAAAACTTGCTACTTATACGGCAGTCATTCAACTAAGTATCTGGGAGATGGCAAAACTTTACTTTTTTGTTCTTCCAGAGATTCTTTTTTATACTCTGCCCGTTACTTTTTTCATAGCCTCAACGCTCACACTCTTTAAACTCTCAAATGACAATGAAATAGTTGTTCTCTTTTCACTTGGAATTAAGCCTGCGTTTATTCTAAAAACTCTTTTAAGACCGGCTATTTTACTATCACTTGTACTAAGTATCGATTTTTTCATTCTTTTTCCTCACGCTACGGTACTCTCAAGTAATTTTGTCTCTTATAAAAAAAGTGAAGCTAAGTTCAACCTTGCTGCTAGTGAATTTGGAAATAGCTTTGGCGATTGGCTTTTATATCTAGGTAAAAAAAATCTTGATGGCACCTACTCGCAAGTATTTCTTTTTAACAAAAAGAAAAAAGAGGAGATTTTGATTTCCGCTCAAAAGGCGGAGATTATAAATGACTCAGGAATATTAAGACTTAAACTCAGTGATGGCGAGGGCTATGGATACTCTACGGAGAGTTTCACTCAAATGAACTTCACCACTATGCTTATAAATGACACCATGAAGACAAGTCTAACAACCTATAGAGCGCCTCTTGATTATTGGCTCTCAGATGATAGAGCGGATAGTAAACGCCATATGTTTATTACAGATACTCTATTGAGCCTTTTTCCCATTATTAGCCTCTTTTTAGTAGCTTCCATAGGCATAGTGCATGCAAGACATCAAAAATCTGGCGTTTATCTTTTTATATTTGCAACCATCATACTTTACTATGGACTTACCCTTGGTCTTCAGGATATATTGGTTTATTATACAATTCCCACTATCGCTATTTCATGGACGCTTCTTAGCTACTTCATCTATAGAAAAACAATCGTAAATAGGTTCTAATGAGAGTTGCACTTACTCTAGCCTACAACGGTACGCATTTTTTTGGCTCTCAAACCCAGACTGAAACTCCCCATACCATACTTGGAAATCTTGAAAAAGTGCTCAAAAAAATGGGCATAGAGTTTAAAGTCGTGGCAAGTGGAAGAACGGACAAAGGCGTGCATGCAACGGGTCAAGTCTGCCATATAGACGTTCCAGATTTTTGGTCTGATATTAAAAGACTTAAAAGAGTACTTAATGAGATGCTTCCCTCTAGTATTCGCGTTAGAGCTACTAAGCTTGTCGATGATGAATTTCACGCACGTTATAGTGCCAAAAAACGTGTCTATAGATATATCATTAAAGAGGGAGATTCAAATCCCTTTGAAGCTGACTTTGTTACGTTTTTGAAGGGTGTGGAGTTCAATGAGATGGAGAAAAATATTAAGCTCTTTGTGGGAGAGTTTGATTTTGCTTACTTTATGAAAACGGGAAGCGACATTAGCAGTACCACTCGAGTTATCTACAGAGCTTTTGCATATAAGCATAATGGTTATATTATTCTAAATTTTGAAGCAAATGGGTTTTTAAGAAGCCAAATCAGGATGATGGTTGGAGCGCTACTAAGCCTAAGTATGGAAGAGATAAAAGAGAAGCTAGAGCGCAGAGTAAATCATAAACTAAAGCCAGCTCCCGCAAATGGTCTCTATCTTGCAAAGATTAAATACTAAACCTTTTTAATGACAAAATAGATATATTTTTGCTGCGTCTCTTTTGGCGTTATATGCGTAAACTCTTCACTTTGAACTATCTCTAGTCCACGAGGAAGCTCTTTGTTCATTTTCTCTACATCGTATTGAACTATGTCAAGACCTGCACACTGAATAGGACCATCCACTCTAAAGGTGCTAATAATCGCTATGCCATTGGAGTTAAGTGAATTTTTTAATACTTCAAAATATTGTTCTCTCTCTTTTTTAGAAAGTAAAAAATGAAATACTGCTCTATCATGCCAAAGATCATACTTTTGTTCACTTTTAAAGTTTAAAATATCACTACAAACATATTTTACTTTATCACTCTTTATTCTTGAGTCTACTATATCAAGTGAACTTTTTGCCGTATCGACTAAAGTAATCTTTTCATATCCATCGCTTAGTAAACTATCTACTAAATAGGACGCACCACAACCTACGTCAACTATGTTTGCATTCTCTTTTACATACTTTTTAATAAGCTCAACAGATTTTCGTGGTGAGTTTTGATGCCAAAACACCTGAGTGTAATCAACATTTTGAAATAAATTATTCCAATGAGCCTCTCTGAGTTCACTTGAGGGTATCTTCGTCGCTGTAAACGTAGCGCCTCTTGTAGTCTCTGCCGTAGTATAGTGAGTATGTCCATGACACTCAACGTCTCTAAATCCAGCTTTTTGCATTAGCTCTAAGAGTTCACTCTCCCTCATAGTTCCAGCAACGCAGTTCCCCCAATCTTCTTGGCCATCACTTTCACAACAAGCATTCTGTTCTATAGAACAGCATTCGCTACTTGGTTCACTTATATCTATCATATCCGCAAAAGAGATTTTTCCATTTGGTTTTAAAACGCGATAAACTTCAGCAAAAACGGACTCTTTACATGAAGTCAGGTTTATAGCACCGTTAGATATCACGATGTCGACCGACTCATCTTCTATATCGATTTTATCAAAACTACTCTCTAAAACAGTCACATTTTTACAGCCAGCTAAGCTGGCATGCTTTTGAGCTATTTCGACCATCTTAGGAGTAATGTCTACACCAATGACTTTTCCACTCTCACCAGTTAAAATCGACGCAACTAAAATGTCCACTCCGGCTCCACACCCTAAATCTAAAACAGTATCGCCTTTTTTAATCTCAACTGATTCAAAAGGGTTTCCAACCGCTGCGCAAAACTCCCAAACCTGAGCGGGAATCTTTTCTATCCACTCATCCTTGTAACCATGTGCTTTGGCGTTGCTCAGTCCTTTATCCCATCCAAAATCTTTGTTTGGGTTTTGAGCTAAGTCAGTATAGAGTTCAATTATTTGCTTATTATCAGCCATTACTGCGCATCCACCACTTTTAAAACAGTTCCAAGACCATTATCATATGGATACCCAGCTCTTACCCAACCTTTGAGACCCGCTGAGAGATTATAAACATTTGTATAACCAAGTTTTTTCAGTGACTGAGCTGCAAATAAACTTCTTGCTCCCATACGACTATATACGACAATAGTTGCCCCTTTATCTTTGAGTATATTTAATACCTCAAATTCTAAGTTAGTGCGAGGAATAGCGAGCATAGAGTCAGCATAAATCTCCCCTTCTGCCCTTTGTATAGCAGGTCGAACATCTAAAAGCGTGAATTCAACTTCATCGTCTATCATTTTTTTAAGTACCGCGGGTGACATCTCCTCTATTTCACGACGAGCTTGGGCCATTAAATCATCAAGTTCTTTATATCCCGTTCCACTACAAGCTACTTGTCCACACTCAGTTGGATTGTTTTTCTCATCATCCATATAGTGAAGTACTGGTAAATCTGATGTTACTGTTGCATTAGCTGTTTTGTTTTCTCTTTGTGTAGGACACGAGCCCGTATTGCATGCTGGTTTATTCTCTGCATTTGGAAGTGATGGTACGTCCACTTTTGTAACAGTTTTATTCTCATCTGTATCTGTACATGTATCACAAGCAACTTCATCTATTTTTTGATTTAACTCTGTATTATTTCCTTTGGCTAAGTCATAACCCCACAAAGGAAACGTAAGCATAAGAGCTGAAAAAACAGTAACAATCGCTAAAAATAGTTTACTTGAGAAAAACCCACTTTTTTCATCACAAGCACAATCTATATCTTTAGAAGGTTTTAGTTTGTCATACCATGCATATATAAGTACTAGTATTGTAAACGCCACTAAATAGTTATGATAAGGCTCTAAGCATGAAAAACTTGATGCAAAAGTGGATGAGCCTGCAAGAACTGCTAAAACTGGCGTTACACAACATAGTGAGGCAGCTAACGTAGCTACAATTACTGATAAAACATTCCTATTTTCCATCTACTTTACTCCTCAATACTTTTTATAGTCACACTGCCTAAGCCTGTTTCTACTGGATACCCTGCTTTTGCCCAAGCTTTAAGTCCGCCTTTAAGGTTTGTAGCGTTTTTATATCCCAATCGTCTCAGTGTTTGTGCAGCAAGCGCTCCACGACTACCACCTCTACAATAAGTAACTATGACGCTATCTTTGTTTTTTATTTTGTTTCCTATTTCAAACTCTAGGTTTCCACGAGTAATACTGTAACTTTCATCAGAGTATATTTCCCCTTCAGACCTTTGCTCACTCTCTCTTATATCAAGAATAATTACAGGTACTTCTTTATCTATCATCGACTTTAATACACTAGGTGTGATTTCTCCAGCTTCCTTTTTAGCTTCTTCTAAAAGTTTGTCCGTATTTGCAAAACCTGCATTAAGATAACTAACTGCGCTCAATGTTAATATGGTTATGATTCTAAGTATTTTCAATTTCATTACATTCCTTCTATTTAGCTAATATGCTAAATTGCTTTGGGAAGTATATTAGGAGTAAACTTAATGTAAAGTTAATTGTTTAAATTGCTAAATAAGTTTTTAGATATAATTCTAAAAATGCAAGCTGAAGGTTATATATGTTAGATATGGAAGATAAGATAAAAATTTTCAAAGCTCTTGGAAATGAAACAAGATTTAAGATATTTAAAAACATTTTCACAGGTGGATACGCATGCTCGATTGATGAGAGTCAACCAAAAGACGATATCATCGCTCAGGCTACTTGCGTTACAACCATAGCGGAGCATTTTGACTTCGCCCTGCCTACTATTTCACGTCATCTAAAAGAACTCAAAGACGCCAACATAATAACTATGACTAAAAGTAAAAATAGAATATATATCGAGCCAAATATAAAAACAATGAAAGAGATAGCTGGATGTTTTGACGTAATCGTCAAAGAGTATGAAGATGGGGTTGTATATCAGTATGATAACACTAAGTAATTATTCATTTATTTTAGAAAATACTTTCTTATAAAACAACATCACCATTACTCCTATCAAGATACCAATAGAGTCCGCTACTACATCCAAAAATGAAAAATACCTTTCAGGTATAAAATACTGAACTATTTCTATCTGAACGCCAAATAGTAAAAGATAAAAGACTTTTATTATTAATGATAAATTTTTATATGCTAATGTAAGCAATATATACAGAGTAAAAAAAGCAATAAAGTGATTTGCCTTATCCCACAAATTCTCAACTACTTCTATATGAACTGTAGTTGTAGCTAAATACTCAATGGCGATTAAACATATAAATAGCGCTACTTTAAAGAACTGCTGCATCTAAGAAAATATACTTTTAATTTTCATAAAAAGTATTCCATAAAATTCATGCAATGCTAATTTTGAGTTTTTGAATGAATGAATATCTGGCTCTCTTAGCCAATTTACTTCTTCTTTATAAAAGTTAGTAGGTGCCGCAATGGGATTCATCCCATAACTCTTAAAAAGCGTCATAGCCCGAGGCATATGAGTTGCTGACGTAACTAAAGCAAAAGGCTTATTACCTACTATCTTCTGAGTAAAGAGGGCTTCTTCTTCAGTATCCACTGGATTGTTTCCTATTATCACATCACTCTTTGTGACACCAAGAGCATATGCTAAGTTAGCATTCATTTGAGCGTTTGAAGTATTTGTATCGCCTTTGTAGCCGGTAAATATTAATTTGGAACCTGGTATATTTTTATACATTATCACACCTTCTAGGACTCTTTTTACACTTCCATCACTTAACTGTGAAGAGATTGGTTGTTCGCTATCAATAGTGTGTCCATTGCCTAAGACATGGATATATTTGATATTCTCATTATAAGAATATTTTTTATACTTGGATTCTAGACTTATTAACAAGGTATTTGAAAATGGTTGATAAGAAAAAAGTATTAAGAGTATAACACCTAATGAAAAGAATATTTTTGAAAACCTAGTATTATTTTTGTATAAAAAAAATAAGCCTATCATTAATGCTAACAGTACAATCCCAAATGGTTCAATAAAAAAAGATATGAACTTCTTAAGTAAAAATCCTAACTCCATCACTCAATCACCTCTTTTATAATATCTACAACGCCACTATCCCATAACAACTCTTTGTGTGTTAAGTTTTCAAGTTCACTATAGTATTTCAGATTTTTAACATGTTGCTTGAGCTCTCTAGAGTTGTTTAAGTATGTAATCTCATCACTCTTACTCACAAAAAGGTAGGTATCTACTTCAATGCTTTTGACAAACTCTTTTGTATGAAACTTATATCTTAAAAGTTTTGATATATCTACTCTTTTAAAGCTTTTATGAGAGAGGTACTTCTCTTTTGCCAAGCCAGATATAGAATCAAAAGCTCCAACTAAAAATAGTCCCTTGCACTTGAGTTTTGTAGCCACATAAGCTGCTACACTTGAGCCTATGGAAAAACCCAAGATATAATATTCACCATAGTTTTTCTCCACAAGCTGGGCTATCTTAACTCCATCGCTTAAGATATTTCTCTCATTTAAGACACCCTTACTCTTTCCATAGGATCTATAGTTAAAAACTATGATTCTACTTTTTGGATAAGTCAGTGCGAGTTTGTTTATGAGCCCAACGCCATCATGTGAACGCCCCACAAAAACCAAAAGTGTATTTGTAGCGTCTTGCGCTTCGTATATTGCACCTTCTAGCTCTACTCCATCATCTGTTTTCATACTTAAAAGTTGGCACCCATTGCCTAACTCATTTTCACGGTGGTGCGTTGGTGAAAAAACTACATAAAACTGCCACTGATAAAAGACAAAAAGTAAAATCATAAAAGTGAAGAATAAGAATGCTATATATATCATAGTGCGAATTATAGTATACTTCCATCAATATTTGAAGCTCTAGAGCTTTCAATCATAGGAATAAAAATGCAAATATTTGGAAAATTTTCTACAAACTTTGATATGGACTATATTAGTGAGCACTATATCTATTTAAATGATGGTGAAGATGACATTATAGATACTAAAAGTTTAGAAAATATGTTAAAGAAAAAGAGAAAAACAGTAGCTGGAACTATTTTTTTATATAATCCTGAACTTAGTCCTGTAGGATATAAGCTTAGTAGATTTTTACAAGAAGAGGGGTTTGATCAGTATGACGAATTTGTCACACTAAATGAAAATCCAATGAGTTACGTAATAAACGCAGGACTTAAAAATGTATACCCAGGTAAGCTAATAGAGATTCGTTATCTATTTTCATATAACAGAGCAGATATCGCTCCTACTCCTATTATCGAAGAGTTTGACGCCGACTTAGACAAGTTAAACTCTACACAACTAACTCGTTATGACAAAACACTCAACTATATAGATATTCCAAATATTCGCCTAAGTGGAAAGTTTGTCTTTTTTGGGATGGGTCATAAGTATGATAGACACCATAAAGCAATCATCGCATATACAAGAGCTCTCTCTGCTCAAGTGCAAAAGTTAGATAAACAGATACTCTTCATGCATGACAACAACTACGATGCGGACGAAGCACTAGATATGGCTTATTTTTTACTACCTGAAGCGACAGGTAAAGCAAAAGCAAAACGTGCAAATGGCTTTAAAGAGGTATTTAGTGTTACACCTCACAAGGTTATGAAAATAATCTAACCCTCTCTTTTAGCCAAACCTATAAAAAGGTATGGCACTAGAGATTCCCTTTTGTAGAAATGCTATAAGCGACATATGATCCAAAGGTTTAGAGAAATAGTAGCCTTGAAATATTTCACAGTTTTGGAACTTTAAAAGTTCAAGCTGTTCTGCAGTTTCAACACCTTCAGCAAGTATTTTCATAGATAAATCTTGTCCAATTTTGATGATCGACTTAGAGAGCACTCTTGCATCGTGTTCGTGTATCATCTCATCAACAAAACTTTTATCTATTTTAATCTCATTGATTGGAAGGGTTCTTAAAATTCCTAAAGATGAGTAACCTGTTCCAAAATCATCAAGCGATATCTGAAAACCCTTCTCTTTAAGGATATTTAGCAGGGGTAAAACATGGTTTATATCTTTAATAAATAACCTCTCAGTAATCTCAAAAGTAATCAGACCATACTCACCATCAAAAACTTTTATATCTTTTAATGTATTTTCTAAAAAGTTTTCACTAAAAAGATGTCTAACAGAGAGATTTATAGAGAGTTGAAAGTCTATATCTAGAAGTCTTTGTACTTCATAGATATCTTCTGCAGATTTAGAGATGATAAAACGACTAAGTTCTACTATCATGCCATTCTCTTCTGCAATAGGTATAAATTTATCTGGATGTACCATGCCTAGCTTTTTATTATTCCATCTCACAAGTGCTTCAACACCATGAAGTGTTCCATCAGCATTTATCTGTGGTTGATAGACCATATATATCTCATTTTTTGCTAATGCGTTATGAAGTTCATGCTCTATCTCTAGATACTCAGTTTGAGAGTTTTTTAAATCTTCAGAGTAGATACAAAAAGTATTTTTCTGCTTTTTAGCCTCGTACATAGCCATATCTGACATACTTAAAAGCTTAGTCAAATTTTTAGAATCTTTTGGATAGTTAGAGACTCCTATACTTGCACCTAGTATAAACTCCATAGAGTTGACCGTATAAGTCTTTCCTAAAACTTCAATAATTTTTTCATAATAATTAGTGTCATTTTTTATATGAGTTTTTTTCATTATTATAAATTCGTCACCACCATGACGAATCAACATATCTCCCTTAAAAACACTCTTTTTAAGTCGTGAGGCAACCTCTTTTAAAATTTCATCACCAAAATCATGTCCAAAGTGATCATTTATATTTTTAAAATTATCTAAATCTACATAAAGAAGTTCAAACTCCTTAGCCTCTTTTTTAAAAGTATTATAATTGTTATACATATGCTGTCTATTAGGTAGAGTCGTTAAATTATCATGTGTTGCTTGATACTTTAATACACTCTTTTGACTCTTATCTAATTTTTCAATAAATCTAGTCAGTGTATATAAAAAAAGTATACTAAGAACAAAAAGTACTGCATAGATTAATATAGAGTTTATAAATTGATTTTTTATAATATCACTATTGTTTTGAGTGATAATAAATATCTTAAATCTCTTATCATGCGACATAGCCCCATAAATACTTTGATTTTTATTATTAACATACTCTAAGAGATGGGGAGCCGATATATCTTTTTCAATTTCTTTTAGTTTTTTATACTCTATATTTTGAAAGATGCTTTTTGATATTGGTGTGTTGTAACGAATGTATTTATCTTGATCTTTATTTTTTATGGCACTGTCGTATATACTATAGCTATCATCATTACTATCAAAGTCTTTAGCTATAAGCAAAGAGCTATTGTCTAAAAAATTTATCTTACTTAAAAATGTATTATCATCATGTATTTTCAAACCACTTGCCATAACAGCAACTACATTTCCCTTATCATTACGGATAGCTTTACGGATGGGGATCACCCAGCTTTTTGCATTTTCAAGATAATAACTTCGACCAATAACCATATGCTCTGATTCTAGTGTCTCTAAGAAGGAGAGTCTTATTTCATCTTTTATGCGAATATTTGGTACATCTTTAAGATCTAAATTATCGCTGACTGATAGATAGTTAGCATTAATATCAAGTAATGCAAAACCCATTATTTCAGTATTTAAATCCAGTACTGATTTAAATATTTTTTTACTTATTTTAGATCTTTTGTATGTATTTTTGTATAGGAGTTGTTCTCCAAGAAGTGCTAGTATAGATTCATAGTGTAGAAGTTGTACATGAGTGTTATTTGCAATACGTTGTGTATCGTTCTGTTTTTCTAGATACAAAGACTCTTTAATAGAGTTATACTTCATATTCAGTAAAATTAAGAAAACAATAACACTGAGGGATAAAACCATGTAAAATAGGTAAAATATATTTGTTTTAATCTTCATAGCAGTTATTATATCAGAATGTTATCATTTTTTTTAGCCCATCTAGCAAAAAACCTTGCAGGGCTTACTCTATCGCTTATTTTGTCACTACCAGTAATATAACTTTTTAAAATATTTGCCAAATATGGAGCAAGAACAAATCCATATCCACCACTCCCATTTATCATGTAGAGATTTGGATAGTACTCATACTCGCTATAGTCTGCTTTTTTCACCTTAAAGTTCAAAGTTTTATTTAAAAGAGTTTCACTTGAGAGTACCACTCTTCCAATAAGAGGCATATAATCAAATGAGCCAGAACGAAGCCCCATATAATCCCTAATCACCTCAACATTTTCAAGCTCTATACTCCGCGAAGCCTTCTCAAGTAACTCCTCTCTTCCCGAGTTTATATCATAAGCATCTGCATTTTTTTGCGGATGGTAGTGTACGTTATGCGTAGCACCTATTGCCAACTCACCATGTTCACTTGGAGAGATAGAGACAAACTGATGAATCGAGTGAGGATTGTTAGTTGTAGTCTTAATGTCGATACGGTGTCCCCAAACACCACGAAGTTCTAAATAAGGCTCTTTTATAACACCCTCATATGCCCCAGTAGCTAAAACAACCTCTTTTACACTATAGGATTCATTTATAACCCAAACAGTATCATCATATACGAGACTCTCTACTTTTTGTTTTACAAGCTTTACACCCTTGACCATAGCTTCACACATAGATTTAGCATCTACTATACCTGCGTTTATACTCACACTTTCGTTTAACTCACTACTAAGAGAGAGCAACTCTAGAGAGGTTTTTTCTTTGTACTCTTTTAGTGTCTGAGCTTCGGCTTCATCTTTTGCTATATGAAGGAGTGGAGATTTTTTAAAACACTCTGGAAAATTCTTTTCATAAAAGGTCATTGAGTAGGTAAAAGCCTCGCCAAGTATCTCTTTAAGTTCTCCTGATTTGGAAAACTTTGGAGATATAAATGCACCAGCAGCACCACTTCCCCCACTTGCTATGCCATCCATATCAAATAGGATTACCTTTTTCCCCTCTTTATGAAGTTCATAAGCCATACTACACCCATTTATACCCGCACCTACTATGGCTATGTCATACATTGCTACTCACTACTTGAACTTTTGATACTGTAGCGTTTAAGAATCTCTTCTTCTATAGCCTCCGCTTTTATCTTATCTATGGCAACCTTAACGCCGTCACTATTCTCTAGCACTATAAATTCGCCTTTTGACTCTTTTATAAGGCTTACAAATTCACTGAAATTTTTAAACTTTTTGGAGTTTACTTTGTCTATCATCCAAAGAGCAAAGTTATGGTCTCCTCTGTTTGTTTTATCTGCTAGTACTTTTTGTAGTATGACTACCTCGTCTCTCTCTTGTGTTGCCCATTCACGAGAAGCGACTCTTAGATCAAGAAGTGTAGAGCGACTACTTACAAGTAAGTTTCTACTTAGTGGAGTAAATACATACCCGCCATATATATAGTACCTAGGCATAACATCATGCTCTAGCGTATCTACTAGTAAGTCATTATCTGCTATATGCTTTAACTCTATACTTAGTAGCTCCTCTTTACCATCACGAAGCAATGTAAACTCTACACTCTCCCCTAACTGCTTCTTATCTACATAGTACATATATGAGGTAAACTGTTCTGGCATAAACTCTACCGTTCCATCATTCTCTATCTTATGCCCCTCAACAGCAGTGAGTATATCTCCATCTTTGAGAATTCCATGAACTGAAGACGTCTGTGCTATATCCATTACCATAACGCCGGTAGTGCCTTTTTTCATCTTATAGATACTTCTTAACGCTTCATTTTCCATCTTCTGTGTAGACATACCTAGATGAGCATAACCATCATACTTCTCATCTTCTATATCTTCAAAAAAATGCTTTATTACTTCAGAAGGCACAAGATAACCAATATTTTGTGATTTTGAAATCTGCTGCATCACAACACCTACAATCTTACCATCACTAATGGCCGGTCCGCCACTACTTCCAGGGTTTACTGCAGCATCAACCTGAATAGAGAGAAATATCTCTCTTGAGTGTGCGTATCTATTATGCTCTATTCGTGATACTATACCCGTACTTACGCTCAAAGAGTTTCCACCCATAGGAAAACCATATACCGTAATCTCTTGAAGTATCTTAGGAAGCTCTCCTAACTCTAGACTCTGAGTATCTACAAAAAACTCTTTATCCTTTACTTTAAGAAGGGCTAAGTCGGCTTGATGAGAGATGTACTCTACTTCAGCTTCATAGCGTTTAGTGTCACCATGGCGTTTAACCTCTAAAAAGGTCTCATTGGCAACCACATGAGCGTTTGTAAGTATTCTATCTCCCATTACTATGCTACCAGAGCCATTAGAGCGTCTGATACTTGAGTTCCATGGGATTGAGTAGTTGGGGATTTTAGAGACTGTGTATATCTTTACTATGGAGTCTTTAACGCTTGCATTTAATCCAACCGACAATAGAAGAAGAGCTAGTATATACTTCATCTATTGTATCTGTCCATTTTTATCCACTTTAAGTATATATAAATCTTTTGAGTAGTTCTCTTCAGATGTCATAAACCCAGTCATAACATATCCATCTTCTACTTTTACTATAGCTTTTGCCTCATCATCTTTATCTAGTCCATACTTTCTGTTCCAGATAACGCGACCGCGTTTATTGATTTTAAGTATATAAGCGTCAGAGTTATAACTCTTAGTATCTTTAGTGTACCCCGCGATTACATATCCATCTTCAGCTTCGACCACTCCAAAGCCCTCTTCATCTTCTTTTGAGCCATAGTGAGCCTGCCACTCTTTGTCTCCTCTAGCATTTATCTTTACTACATAGACGTCTTGCTGATTTCTAATATCACTATCTGTCGTACCTACTCCTAAGTAGCCGCCATCTTGTGTCTGAATAATCTTATTTATCACTTCATCATAGTTAAAACCAAAAGCGTTGTGCCAGATTCTATTTCCATCTTTATCCGTTTTAACCACATATGCGTCTTCACCGCCATGACCCCATGTTTTAGTCATACCCGCAAAAACATATCCATCGTTTACGCTTATGATAGAGTTGCCCTCTTCTACCTTATCGCCGCCAAAGCGTTTGATTCCATTTCTTACGCCATCGCTATTTATGGCGTTTATATATATGTTTACCTCTGAGTTAAAAAATTTCACATGGTTTTCATACCCAATGAGCAGTAGATTATCATCACTAATTTTTATCATATCTTTAGCTCTATAGTAATCATCCTCATCAGAGAAGTAACCATTTTGCCAGATAAGCTGACCATCTTTTGATACTTTAGCCATATAGAAACTCTCAACGCCATTTCCAAAGCTACGAGTAGAGCCTGCTATCATATAAGCGTCATCCATCTCAACTATGGAGTTTGCTTCATCTATTGAGCTACCACCTAACGCCAAAGAGTATACTTTGTTACCAAACTTGTCAAATTTAATGAAGTAAACGTCATCTTGTCCTCTTCCAAAACTTGAGGTTTTTCCTACCGCTACAAAACCATCACTTACAGCTATAATGTCATTTCCCACATCATCGTATCTTCCACCATAAGTCATCTCAAACGTCGGTTTTGTATTTACTCTGTTATAAGTACTCTCTAGTGACGTTTGATCTACGTATCCATAAAGAGTCATATCTTTGTAGACATACTTTACCTTACACCATGACTGTGACTGACGATTATTTGAGCAGCGTTTTTTTATGAGGTGACCCTTATTTGTTGCTACTGTCGCCGTTATTTCAGACTGAAGGTTTGAGTCAGAATAGATGTCAATGAACGTACCCTCACTCGTTTGAGTGATTCCCGCTAAAAGAGAAGTTGTTAAAAATGAAGCTGCTAGAGAAGTTAAGAGAAGGGGTTTCATATTTTTATCCTTGGTAGAATTTTTATCTTCTACCATAGTACTACAAAAAATATAAAATTACAAAATTAAATACTTACCTCTTTAATGTCCGCTATTTTAAGTATGCTTTTGTAGATTGACGCTACCAAAGATTTTCTATTGTTTTTGATAGACTCGTCTTCCGCGTTTACCATTACGTTTGTAAAGAAACTATCAAGCTCTGGCTTGAGTCCTAAAAGGGCGTCAAGTTCAGACTCATAACTCTCATAAGTGACGCCACTTACCGCTTTATACTTTGCCATAAGCGTTTTTTCAGCCTCTTCGCTAAGCAACTCTACGTCTAAAGTAAGTTCAGCGTTTAAGTCCATATCTTTTGTAATGTTTGCAACGCGTTTAAAAGTTGAGCTTACTTCATCAAAACCTTCAGAGTTTACAAGGCTATTGAGCGCTTCTATCTTGCGACCAAGCGCTAAAAGTTCTCTCTCACCTGAAGCAAGAACTGCTTCAATGATAGATGGGTTAACGTCATAGTAGCGTTTAATGCGCTCTAGTATAAATATCTCAAGTTTTTCTAAATCCATCTGTGCATAGTTAGATGACAACTCTTTCATAGTTTCAACTATGTCAAACTCAAATTCAAACTCGTTAACAATTCGAACTAGACCATTTACCGCGCGACGAAGAGCAAATGGATCTCGTGAGCCCGTTGGTATCTGATTTACGCTAAAAAGAGCTAAAAGAGTATCTAGCTTTATACTCATAGCAACTATAGCGCTTAGTGGCGTTGATGGGAGTTCACTATCTTCACCGTCTGGTAAGTACTGCTCGGTTATTGCAGTAGCTACTGCCTTACTCTCACCCTGCTCTAATGCATAGTATCCACCCATAAGGCCTTGAAGTTCTGTAAACTCATATACCATTTCACTCATAAGGTCAGCTTTTGCAAGTGCTACGGCTCGTGTTAAATCTGCTTTGTTAGCATCTGGTGCATACTTATCAAAAAGAGCTGATGCGATTTCACCCTCTCTAGTTATCTTATCGCCAACGCTTCCAAGACCTTTGAAAAATGTAATTTTTTCAAGACCTTTTGTAGTGAGTCCAGTTTTTAGATCATTGTCCCAGAAAAAGAGTCCATCTGCTAAACGCGGACGCAGTACTGTCTCGTTTCCAGCAACCACTTCAGAAAAGTCGTCTGTAAGTGCGTTTGAAACAACGACAAACTTATTTAAAAGCTTCCCATCTTTAAAGACTGGAAAGTAGCGTTGGTGCTCTTTCATAGAAGTAACGATAACTTCAGGAGGAAGTCTTAAAAAAGTCTCATCAAACGAACCCAAAAGCGCTGTAGGATTTTCAGTAATGGCAACTACTTCTTTAAAAAGCTCTTCGTCTATCTCAATGGTAACGTCATTCTCTTCTTCTATCTTTTTAAAGTCAGCTGAGATCTTTTGTGCGCGAAGTTCAGGAAAAAGCGTAACGCCACCCTTCTCTAATGCGTCAAAGTACTCTTTAGCCCCACTTACTTCTAACTCGCCAAACTTAGCTATGCGGTGTAAAAATGTCACCTTAGAAGAGTTTACGCCAAAGAGAGTAAAGGGTACGAGTTCATCGTTAAGCATCACGTTTACCCATCTAATAGGACGGATAAAACTCTCACTTAAACTTCCCCATCTCATAGTCTTTCCAAACTCTAAAGATTTTATCCAAGTCTCGATTATCTCAGGGAGTAGCTCTACCGAAGCACGTCCTGGAACGTCTTTTTTGTAGTAAAGAACTTCCTTACCACCTTTATCTGCAGTTGAAAGTTCTTCAAGCGTAACGCCACACTTTTTTGCAAAACCATTTGCCGCGGGAGTTGCCACGCCATCTTTGTACGCTACTGAAAGTGGAGCGCCAAAAAACTCCTCTACGCTATCTTCTTGCGCAACTTTAAACTCTCTATGCCAAATAACTAAACGCCTAGGCGTATAGTAAAATTCAAACTCACCTAAAAGAGAGTGACCCTCCAGAATATCAGCATATTTTTTTTCAATATTTTTAAGTTCTTTTAAAAGGGGAACTGCTGGTAATTCTTCAACGCCGATTTCGATTAATAGTGGTTTTAACATAAGTAGACTCTTTGTATTATAATTGTCGCGATTTTACCTATTTTTTGGTTAAAATATACTTTTTACTTAATAGGTTAGGCATGTTTAAACAGATTTTTTTACTTCTTGTATCCATTTTTTTATCTCTAAATGCCACGCCACTTGTGCAAATAAATAGCGATGAGCTTAAGCTAAAAAACTTTTCCTTAGAGTACTACGTAGATAAGAGTAATAATCAAACACTCAAAGAGATTACAAATCAAGAGTTTAAACAAGGTGTAAGCGGTCTCTCACTTGGAAACCATGAAAACTCAACATGGCTGCGTTTTAAACTCAAAAACACAACGGCAAAAAATAAAACTATCTATTTACATTCAGAGCTCGCTTACCTCACAAATAAAATCGAATTTTATGAGCTTAAAAATAAAAAGCTTTTACACACAAAAATCATAGACTTTATAAATAGTGACTACGACTCAAACTTCGTATACGCTACAGATGCTCTATTTAAGATCTCTCTTAAAAAAAATGAGACTAAAACAATCTATATAAAAAACTACATGAGAACTGTTCAAGTGATGAACTACACACTCTATGATGAGTATAACTCCAAACAAAGACTTAGTAAAAAAAATATCTATATAATTTTAAGCGTTGGTATGCTTTTAGCCCTTGCTATCTATCACCTTATTCTCTATCTCTCTACTAGATATAGGGAATACCTTTACTATACGCTCTATCTAGGTAGTTCAGTACTTTGGATGTCTCAGATTTCTGGATTATTAGCAACTGAGTTTGAATTTTATTATACTAGAGAGCATGAGTACTATCTTCTTTTTCTTATGTTTGTTCCTATTTTCATCTCTCTATTTACAAAGAAAATATTTAATATGCCACAAAATTACAAAATTGAAAATACTCTTTTAAATTCTGTAATTTTACTCTTTTCACTCTCATTTCTTATAGGTTTATATGATGTTATATTATCGATGTACTTAGCTACGCTCTTTATAATATATATGTTTTTATCTCTTTTTATAGTTGCGCTTTCAATGTTTTTAAAAAACGAGCCCTTAGCTTTTACTTTTTTAATAGCAAATAGTTTCTTTTCATCTTTTGCTCTTCTAACTGACCTTTTTTACATGGGAGTTTTAGAGTACAGCAGTTTTGTGTTTAACGCCGCGAGCATTGGAGTACTTATAGAGTCCATACTTTTGGCATTTATACTCTCATACAGAATTAAACTTTTGCAAAAAAGTGAGTTAGAGAAGTCTCAAGAGTTAATCTCACAGATACAAACATCTAGAGAAAAAGATAAGCTACTCTTTCAACAAAACAAGATGGTAAGTATGGGAGAGATGATAGAAAATATAGCCCATCAGTGGAGACAACCGCTTTCTCAGATAAACTCATCTGTCCTCCTTATAGATGACTACCTCTATCAGCACTCACTCCAAAACGCCACTGTAGAAAAAGAGCTCTCAGACATAGAGAGCCTAACAACATACCTATCAACGACTATAGATAGCTTTAGGAACTTTTTTGATCCAAATAAGAAACATACACACTTTGATTTAAAAGATATTATTGAAAATGCCCTGCTTATAAGTAATAGTTCTACTCCCACAAATGATATAGATGTAAAAATAAGTATAAATGGAAAATACAGATACTATGGACTTGAGGATGAGCTACAACAAGTTCTCATCATTTTACTTAACAATGCAAAAGACGTACTTATAAATCGTAACATTCCAAATCCTACTATCAGTATCTATATCACTAATGATGATAAATACTACATGATAAAAGTGTGTGATAATGCGGGTGGTATTGATGAAGAGCTTATGGATAAAATATTTGAACCCTATTTTACGACAAAACATAAAACACAAGGAACTGGGCTAGGACTTTATATCTCTAAACTCATCATCGAAGAGAATATGCTAGGTCAAATTGAGGCACTTAACAAAGATGATGGTGCATGTTTTAACATCAAGTTTCCACTCAATGAATCTAAAAACTAACGCCTAATAGAAATCTAAAGAGATCTTTTTGAACTACCGTATCATTATGAACATACTCAAAACTAAGTGGTGCTACAAAAGAGTTGAGAAAAACAGTTCCTAGCATAAGCCCTGCCGTATACTCGTTTACATCATCTCCTCCACCATGTAAATACTGCACATCATAGTAGCGATACTTTGCATAGAAGGACTCTCTTTGAAGCGAAACTGGAAAAGTAAAAAAGTAAGCTGAAAAATTAAAAACTTTACTCAAACTAACTTCGCCATAGCCCACACTCTTGGCATAAAAACTACCATCTAAATTTGGCATACTGATAGTCGAGGGATCTAAATCAACTGCAAATGATAGGTTTGATATCTTAACGCCACTTCCTGGCTCAACACTCTCTTCTTGAGTATGAGAGTATTTTGCTCCAAGACCAAGATAAAACTGATAAGGTAAATCATGAGAAAAACGGTACTGCCCACCTAAAAGTTTACTTTTTCGCTCACTTACGCCATAGAGCTGAAGCATATTTTCATAGTTTGCATACATGCTTACACCGTACCCTTCACTTCTACCTGCTCTCAGCGAAAGACTCAAAGGCTCACGTAGTCCCTCACTATAATCTTGATAGTAACTCACACCGATATCTGCATTGTAGTACCCTGCATTATAAAATGGTAAAGTTAGCCCACCTACAAAACCAACATCTCTTGCGTTTGCAAGCACTCCCTCATCTAAAACCTTATAAGCTAAAAGCCTGTAGTTTAAAAGGTACTCGGAGCTAGAAAACTCCACTCCCGCTATAGTGACATTTAACTCATCTCGTCTTACAAACGCAGTGGCGGAGCTTTGAGAAAGAGGATCGCCAAACTTTATATCCAAGCTTCCTATGGGACCGGTTACACTTCCATATCCAAAGGCAAAGTCTGCGCCGCTATAGTTCATCTCAAGAACTGAGTAGTAAGAGTCTGAAGCGAGTTCTATAGCATCAGTTCTTGTATTTTCATTACTCTGCTTTGCTACGCTTTCATAGTACTCTTTCTCTTCAAAAAAAAGTTTTGTCTCATAGGGTGTCTCTTTAATTCTATTTATATCATTGATGACATAATAGTAATCTTTATCACTCATAGCCGCTATTAGAACCTCATTATCATTTATGAGTCTTGCTTCAACTACGTTATCAGCCTCAGTCGCTCTTCTTATCATTCCTTTATAGTAAGTAAAGAGACTTGAGCCAAACCTAGAGTTTGCAACAAAGTAGATGATTCCACGACTATCAACGTCGCTCACCATCCCATAAAATCCCTCATATGTATAGAGTGCTTTTTTATTTTTATAAAGAGTTCTTTTTTTGCCGTTTTGTTTAAAGTAGTAGAGATTGTCATACTTGTCAATGATGACTGATGAGTTCACCTTTGCATAGAACTCTGCTCCTACATAAAGCTGTGGCTCAGAGTAAGAAGTTGGAACGTCAAAATAAACCTCTCTGCCATCACTCAAATAACCCTGCACCATTTTAGACTCGCTACCCTCTTTTATAAATGCGTTACTGTTAAAGAGCCCTTGATAAATCCTTGTAGGTGAAGTATTACGACTTCCTTGAGTGAAGTACTCACCATTTTGTTTGACAACTTTGCCATTCATCCAAGAGTCTCTTCTCTTTTTAACGCTCTGCTCTTTTTTATCTACTACTACAAGCTCGGGAGCTCTATATCCACTCTCGTTTGTTATAAAAAATATCTCTTCAGAATCATTTCCAAGTGAAGAGAAAAACTGCGATGATGCAATTTTTTTACCATTAGCTAGCTGCATATAATCAGCGGCAGACGCATAAGCACTTTCAAAATCACTAAGTGCTTGTGTAAAACTAACTCCAATAGCGTCTCTCATACTCGCATCGGTCCATGCCGGAAACCACCAATCTTCTGAGTGGAACTTGAAGTAGCTATTTACTCTCTCTATGCCATACTTCTGCGCCAAGTAGAGGTTAAAAAAACCCCCTTGAATGTATGCCCTTTCTCCATAAGGAAATTCTAGTTTGGAGTTGTAAACGTACTCTGGTTTTATCTTGCCGGCTTTTGCTTGGAGTAGAGTTTGAGCTTTAAACCTTCCACTATAAAGTCGCCCGCCATTCCCATGCCAAGACTCATTTAGCACTGCATTTCCTTCTAACATAAAAGAGTTCTCTAAAACATTTGGAACGCCAAAAGGAAAAGGAATAAAAACCGTCCCATTACCAAAAATAGAGTGCATAACGCGAGAGACGACACTTCCTTTTATGTTAAGCTGATAGTTGTGTGCAGTTTCATGGTAAAGCAGTGTATCTAGCCATGATGTGGTAGTAAAATAGTCCACCATTTGTGAACCACCCACATAGTTTATCTGTCTGTTGTTTGGCCACTGCGTTGAAAAGCCATTTGCTATTTGATTATAGTCTGAGATTAGACCAACATAAAGAGTCTCATCGAGTTCCCAGTTAAAAAACTTTTTATAACTCTCATTAAGTGGCGTCTCAACGCTAGAGGTATGTTTTGCAAAAGGGATATTATCTTTTGTGTATATTATCTCAACATTATTGGTTGTGTCTGTATAGTAGTCTTTATCATTTGGAACGACTGCCGTACCTGTAGGAAGCGTAACCGGGACTATTGATGCAGTTAAAGAGAGACACATTAATAATAGAGAACTCACAAAATATATTTTCATTTCATAGCCTAAATTTTTATATAAATTGTACTACAACAAGCTTAATATCATTTTCAATCTGGGTTACTTTTCTTTGCTATACTTAACTTATCAACACACTAAAAGGATTTTTATGAAAAAACTGCTCCTCCTCATTGGACTAAGTCTAAGCTTACTAGCTTCAGTACAACACACTTCAACTGTAAAAGAGACGCTCTCTAGTGGTGGCTATACATATATGAAAGTGCAAGATAAAGATAAAAGCTACTGGATAGCTATGACCCAAAGAGCTGTAAAGGTTGGAGACTCTATATCTTATTCAGAACAGGGCTGGATGCAAAACTTTCACTCTAAAACTCTAAACCGTACATTTGATAAGATTCTTTTTGCGGCAGATGTAGAGAAGAAAAAAACTCTAAGAGAGCAGATACCAAAAAAATCTGTAATGAAATCTTCATATCAAAATAAAAATAGTATCTCAATCGCTGAACTTTTTGCTAACCGTGACAAATATGTAGGCAAAATCGTAACACTCAAAGGCAAAGTTACAAAAACTTCAAAAGGCATTATGAAACTAAACTGGCTGCACCTTCAAGATGGAAGTAACTTTGAAAATATGGATGATTTAGTTTTTACGTCAACACAAGAACTTCCTTCAAATGGGGAAATTATTTATGCCAAAGGAAAAGTAATTAAAGACAAAGATTTTGGTTATGGATACTTTTATCCTGTAATCATTCAAGAAGCAACTTTTAGTAAGTAATATAAAAAAAAACTTAAATAAGACAAATATACTCTTATTTATGTTTAGCTAAAAGTTTTACTAGCTACAATACCGATAAATAAAACAAAACAAGGAATTTAATATGCCAAAGATTAACAAGTATGTTGATATAGACACTGTAGAAAGAGAAGCTAAAAAAGACTTAATTGACCGTCACTCACCGTTCATTCACTGTGCAGACACTGCAAAAGCTGGAGAGCCATTTGAAGTAACTGTTAAAATGGGTAACGAGTATACTCACCCAGATGATTTTGATCACTACATCGAGTCTGTAACTTTATTCAATGGTGACACTCAGTTAGCAAAAGCTTCTTATGTTCCAGGAACTCTAGGTAATACTAAAGCTCACAACACTACAACTTTTACTATTATTCCAACTGGTAAAAAACTTAACCTTGTAGCTCACGGTTACTGTACTAAACACGGTATCTGGGAAGGTACTCCTGTAGAAGTAGCTGTAGCTCAGTAATTTCTAACTTCCTAATTAAGAGCTCTTAGCTCTTAATTGTTCTTTTAAACTTTCTATCCTTACAATTTTTTTTATCACTTCAAATTATTTACTTTTAAATTTTATTAACTCTCTTACTTAGGTATAATTCCCTCAAATATTCAAGGAATAAATCAAATGTCAGAAGAAACTCAAACACCTATAAGACTTTTATCTAAAGACGCAACTCTAGGAGAGTCTCTTAGTAAAATGAAAAATGTCTTAGCTGACGTTGGTTGCCAAACAAATTTTTCACAAAGCAAGCATCCCTTAGAGAACTGTTTTTCAGTAAATCTTAGCTCACAAGAAGCACCTAGACATATCTACTCAAATGGCAAAGGGATAATTAACGATGCTTCTATGGCTAGTGCATTAGGTGAGTATATCGAGAGACTCCAAACTAACAACTTTTTTATAGATTTTCACTTACCCCAAAGAAAGTACTATCCAGATGAAGTTGCCTTTGACTTTGGCGGGGATTATTTAAACGCTGAACTCAAAGATATTTACAACCCAACTGGTGAACTCACTGATGAAGACTTAGTTGATTATAACAGTGACTATTCGGATAAAATAGTCTCTCTTCCTTTTATAAAAAACTCTACACAAGAAAAAATATATATACCTATAAATATTTTAAGTAATCTCTATGTAAGCAATGGTTTAGCAACGGGCAATTCTGCTCTTGAAGCGCAGGTTCAAGCTCTTAGTGAGATATTTGAACGCTATGTAAAGATAGAGATTATCAAAAATGGTTATGCACTTCCATCATTTACACAAGAAGTCATTGAGAGCTTTCCCCGGGTCCATAAAGACGTTGAAGCACTGAGAGCGCTTGGTTATATAGTCGAAGTTTTAGACGCTTCTTTAGGCGGTAAGTTTCCAGTAACCGCCATCTCTTTTATTAACCCTAACGCATCTACCTTATTTGTCTCTTTTGGAGCGCACCCCATCTTAGAAGTCTCTTTAGAACGTACAATGACGGAACTTATGCAAGGTCGCTCGCTTGAAAACCTCGACAGCTTTGAAACACCAACATTTGATATGAGTATAGTCTCGGATAGTTTCAACCTAGAGTCACACTTTGTAGATTCCAATGGTAAACTTGGTTTTAGTTTTTTAAGTTCTAAAAAGAGCTTTGAACTTGCTCCATGGGCATATAATGGAGGTAGTACAAAAGATGAGCATACCTATCTTCTTAGTATTTTAAAAGATATGAATAAAGAGACGTACCTTAGAGAGTATGAGTACCTCGGCTTTTACTCATGTCAAATGATAGTTCCTAGTATCTCTGAAGTCTATCCTATTGATGATTTGATTTATAACAATAAAAACAATGGAAAACTCATACGTGATATGGTGCTTAACTTCAAGGATTATAACCCCCAAGATATTATGATAGAGATAGAACAGCTAGAAGATTCTCTCAATATGGAAAAATACATTGGCGTTATATTTGAGCAAAACTTCAATCTTTTAGAGTTTAAGGCGCAGATTTACTTAGAACTTGGAGAAATAGACGAAGCTCTTGAGATTTTTGAGTACTCTGAGAACAGACTAGGCCGTCTTATCGTTGAGTTAGCTCGCATTGAAGAGTTGGAGTTAGATTTTACTGAGTATGAAGAGGCCTTATACCATGTTTTCACTAAAGAAAAAGTTCTCAAAGCTCTTAAAATTTTAGATGGCGATGAGACTTTCATAAATGTAACGCTCCATCAAGACTATAATAACATGTTAAATTTATATGATAAACTCGAGAAGAAAAAATGTCTAATGAAATAGTTCTAACGCTAAAAACAGACTTCGCAGAGAAGTTTAAAAATGGTTATCCTCTAATCTCAAAAGAGTCAATTAGCGACTGGAGTAGAGTCCCTTCAGAAGGTTCAATACTCAAGCTTTTTGACGAGAAAAAAAACTTTATAGCCAAGGGCTACCATGGCATTCAAAACAAAGGCTATGGATGGGTGCTTTCTACGAAAGAAGATGAAATTATCGATATAACGCTCTTTAAAAACAAGATCTCTTCAGCGATAAAGTATAGAGAAGATTTTTATCAAGATGATAAGACGACCGCGTTTAGAGTCTTTAATGGTGAAGGCGATGGAGTTGGTGGCTTAACTATCGACTATTTTGATGGTTACTACCTGCTCACTTGGTATAGCATTGGGATTTATGAGTTTAGAGAAGAGATTTTAGAAGCTCTTAAACTCACGGTAGAGTACAAAGGCATCTACCAAAAGAAACGCTTTGACAGTAAAGGTATGTACCTCAATGAAAATGATGACTTTCTTTATGGCCAAAAAGCTCCTGAGCCTCTTATCGTCAAAGAGAATGGTGCGAACTTCGCAATCTACCTAGATGATGGAGCTATGGTTGGCGTTTTTCTAGACCAACGCGAGGTAAGAAAAACTATACGAGATAAATATGCAAAAGGAAAATCTGCACTTAATACCTTTTCATATACGGGAGTGTTTTCTGTTTTTGCCGCTCTTGGTGGAGCGACACAAACTACAAGCGTAGACCTAGCCAAACGCAGTCGTCCAAAAACACAAGAGCAGTTCACTATAAACTCTATAGACTTAGACAAACAAAGTATCATTGTCGAAGACGTGTTCGACTACTTTAAGTACGCCGTACGAAAAAAGTTAAGCTTTGATATCGTCATAGTGGACCCACCAAGTTTTGCAAGAAGTAAGAAACGGACATTTAGCGCTAACAAAGACTATGTCAAACTCCTAAAAGAGGTGATTACCATAACATCTAAAAATGGTCTCATAGTAGCTTCAACAAACTCCGCAAACTTTAGCATGATGACGTTTCGAGATTTTATTAAAACGGCGTTTAAAGAGTTGAGAGTAAAGTATAAAGTAGAGGAGAGTTTCTCTTTGCCAAAGGACTTCAAAGTCTTAAATGAGTGTAAAGAGAGTGACTATCTCAAAGTTGTTTTTATTCGTAGGTTTGGATAAAACTTATCAGCTTAAAAATATTCACTACCCCATTTAAAGACGTCTATTCCATACTTTTCTCTTAGTATTTGAGTACTCTTTGTAAGTCTTTTCATTCTCTGCTCATCCTCAAATCCTATGAGAGACAACTCTTTTTTTGAGTCTCTTGTAAAACTTGAGCAGTTAATGCTCAGTCTTATAACCTGTAACCTTTTTTGGGTATCTGCGTCTTCAAAAAGTGCTAAACAGATAGAGTCAAACTTTTTCTCTGTAAAGACTTCTGCCACAGAGATATTTTTGTGTGCTTTTTGATTCATCTCATAGGCAATACTTAGGTGAAATATAGTCGGTATAACATCAAGTTTAAGTATGGCGAAACTTAAATGTCTTGCCAAAACGTGTACTCTGCGTTTTAACTCTCCCCTATCATGCAGAGGATCAAACGTTCTGGATATACCTATGGACTTTCTTCTGTTTTTAGTCACTATGGGAGAGTCGGTTTCACCATTTACTCGTTTATAAAGTTCAGTGGCGTAAGGTCCCCATGACTCAAGAGTTCCGCGTCTACTTCTTAACTCTCCAAGTGTATGAATCTGTGCAGATTTTAGCTTTTCGTTCATACTCCTACCGATACCGGCAAAGTTTTCTACTTTTATAGGATTTATAAACTTATCTAACTCATCTTTTTTTATAACCTTACAGCCAAAAGGTTTGGCATAAGTCGTAGCCATTTTAGCAATGTATCTTGTATCTGCCCCGCCAATGGAGACTGGAAGTTTTAAGACCTTCTTTATCTCTTCTTTAAGCTCTTCTATAAATGCTGGTATCTCTTCATCTTCCACCCATCCGCTGAGATCTCCATAAAACTCATCAATGCTAGCTTGCTCAACAAGAGGTATTCTAAGAGATAAAAATTCATGGAGTCTGTGTGAGAGTTCTTGATAGAGTGACATATTTGGTGCTTTGATAATGAGCTGCGGACATAACTCTAAAGCTTGCTTGATACTCATAGCCGTTTTAATGCCATAAGCTCTCGCTTCATAAGAAGATGTAGTCAGTATGCCTCTTACTCGCCCATCTTTATCTTTAAAGGCATCCAAATCATCATCACTCTCTTCATACGCCTTATAAAACGTAGGAACAAACGAACCACTGTTTTCAAAGTTAACAGTCTGTTTTTTTGCTTCTTTGTTAAATATCTTCGTATCGCTTCTTCCACCTATTGCCACAGGCTTATCTGCGAGCGATGGATCTTTTATTCTAGCTGCACTTACAAAGAAGCAATCTATATCTATATGTATCTTCATAATTTAAGCATTTTTTTGAGGGAGAAGATGAGACTTAAAGATTTTTTATTCACTTTTTTATATACCTTGCATTACAATAATTAGATTTCTTTTATTATTATAGAGATAAATTAGATGTAGACAAATAAGCATGACAAATAGTCATACTTATATTAAATTTCAAATATGCTACTTGGAATATCTAAAGCTTCAGCTACTGCTTTATTATATAACTTACCATCATATGTGTTAAGTGAACTTATCATATGTGGTTTCTCCTTACAAATATCTTCTGCACCATACTTTGCCAAATCTTTTACATATGAAAGTGTCGCATTTGTAAGAGCGTAAGTTGACGTTCTAGGATATGCTCCAGGCATATTTGCAACGCAATAGTGAACTATACCCTCTTTTATAAAAGTTGGCTCAGAGTGAGTCGTTGCGTAAGAGGTCTCAAAACATCCGCCTTGATCAATAGAGACATCCACTAAAACGCTACCTTTTTTCATAGTACTAAGCATCTCTTTTGTCACTAACTTAGGCGCTTTTGCGCCAGGGATGAGAACTGTTCCAATTACAACGTCACACTCAGGGAGTAGCGAGTGGATAGTTTGTGACGTAGAGTAAAGAGTAGCTACGTTAGCTGGAGTTACGTCATTTAAGTAGTGCAATCTTTGTCTATTTATATCTAAGATAGTTACATCGGCTCCTAAACCAGCAGCTATTTCTGCCGCTGCTTTTCCGGCTACACCACCACCTAAAACCATAACTTTAGCTCTTTGAGTCCCAACTACACCACCGGCTAAGATTCCACTTCCACCATTAAACTTTCCTAGGTGAACACTACCCATAAGTGCCGCCATCTTTCCAGCAACCTCGCTCATTGGCTCTAAAAGTGGCAAAGAGTGGTTTACCTCCAGCGTTTCGTATGAAAAGGCTCTTATACCCCTTTCAAGTAGGAACTCTGCTTGAGTTTTATCTGCCGCTAAGTGCAAGTATGTAAATAGCGTTTGATTTTTTTTAAAGAGTTTATACTCAACCGCTATTGGCTCTTTGACTTTTACAATCATCTCTGATATGTCAAAAACTTCTTTAGCGCTTTTGACTATTGTCGCCCCAGCTTTTTCATACTCGGCATCACTAAATCCACTTCCATCACCTGCGCTACTCTCTACATAAACGCTATGAGATAGACTACAGAGTTCTTGCACCCCTGAAGGGGTTATAGATACGCGATATTCATCTTTTTTAATCTCTTTTGGTACGCCAATTTTCATAATATTTCCTTAAAAACATATAGTTCTTTGTTAAAGAATACTAGATTAATTATAAAAGTTTAATGAGATAATGATTCTATAAATTTTTTAGGAGACTTGTTAGCTCTTTAATGGAGTTGATTTTATAACTGGCTTTGGAGAGGTCATGAGTTTTTGTAAACTCATTATAGACCGTTACACACTCTATCCCTGCGTTTACAGCCGATGTTAAGCCTCTTTGAGAATCTTCTACGATAATACATTCAGCTTTACTCGCATTGAACTTTTTCATGCCAGCTAAGTATGGATCTGGATATGGCTTAGACCTTGGGTACTCTTCAACGCAGAGAGTAAAGTCCATATATTTCACTATATCTCTATTATTATGCACTAAGTCAAAATCAACTCTTCTCGACGTAGTCACTATGCCCATTTTATAACTATGAGAAAGTTTTTCTAAGGTTTCTACAACACCATCAATCTCTATGTTTTTTTCTCTAATGAGCTCTTGATAATATATATCGCGTCGCTCTCGTTTTATATTTATCTCTTCTTTGGGAACTCCAGCCTTTATAGCTACTTCCCAAGCATTTCCACCACGAGCCATGATCTCCATATAGGTATCAAAGTTTAGTTCTAAATCAAATTCGTTTAAAGCCCTTACATTCGCTTCATAATAGTACTTTTCCGTTTCAACTAAAACGCCATCATTATCAAAGAGTATGTATTTTTTCATATTTTCTACTTCTGTCTGGCTTTTTAGTCTTAAAAAAACTAAGATTATCATCTATCTCCATATCTACAGACCTTACTTCATTAGCTATATGGTCCACTTCATCCACGAACTCTCCATTTTCCAATGAGAGTTCTGACATAAAGTGAATTTTTTTAATAATAGAGATAATTTGACTCTGCATCTTATCCATATTTGATTGGGATTCATCTGCAACGTTTAGACTGGTATTTATACTCTCTCCCATATTTAAAAAGTCTACTTTAACTTCTTCTCCATAGGCTACTAAAGTATTTACAACGTCTTTATTGTTATCTATCTGCTCGGTTGCGTCTCCAACAGACTGCACTAAAACTGAAATAGAAACATCAACTTCATTAATAGCCTTATTTGTCCTCTCGGATAGTTTTCTTACCTCTTCAGCAACAACGGCAAAGCCTCTTCCATGTACTCCCGCTCGCGCAGCTTCTATGGCAGCGTTTAGTGCTAAAAGATTTGTCTGTTCAGATATATCTCTAATAACGGTAGTTATCTCTTTGAGAGCTTCAATATCACGTATAAGCTTTGTAAACTCTTCACTTATTGTTTCAGCACTCTCTTGTGTTGTAGAGATACTCCCAATGATACTGTCAATCTTAGAGGTAGTCTCATCTAAAACTAAAGAACTCTTTTGATTTACACTTAGTATCTCTTTTGAACCATTTACATTCTTTTCTAAAAGTACTCGTATCTCATTTAAATCTTCCACAGTAGATTTAGCAGTACTACCTGATTCATTTGTCTTACTTCTTAGTTGTTGCGTTAATGAGATCAACTCATTTGCTAATATTATTTGATAATGACTACTTGTTTTTATATTTACTATTGCATTGTGCATCTTAATCAAAAAACCATTGATACCTATACTAATGGCACGAAACTCATCTTTTGTTTGGGGAACCGGTAACTCTTTTTGCAGATCTCCTTCCCCTTGACTTAAGTCAATCGCCACTGATTTAATAATACTTGCATTTTTTAATACTGTCTTAGCAGTCATATAATTAAAAAATGTAAGAATGCCTATACAGCCTATCATTAGGTAAGAAAAATATAATATAAAGTGCTTATTTACTTCATCAAAATAGTCTGCTTTATTTACGCCTGGAACTATCCAAGCATCCCATGCAGGAATATATTCAAATGCAGCAAACTTATCTTGTCCAGTTGTTTTTGATGTGTAGGAGTATGTGCCTCCCTCTTTATGCGAAGTAATATACTCTCCATAAGAGGTATTTTTTAAGTTTTTTCCCTCTTTCTTTGGATGAATTAGGAGTGTACCATCACTAGATATAAGATAGATATAACCACTTTTACCGACTTTCATATTTTTAATAGTATCTTTAAACTCTTTTTCTTTATAGGCATTTTTATTGTACTTAGATACATATTTGATTCCATTTGAAAGTGTTTGAGCGACTGTTGAGACATCACTAATCATGATACTTTTAATATTACTAATAGCTATAAAGTAAGAAACTACTAAAATAACCAATAGAGATACTATTGATAAAATTAAATTGATTATAAATTTTGCTTTGATTGTCTGAAACATCTACTTACCTTATTTCATATATTGTTATGTATAGTGAGTAATTATAGGCAAGAAATCTTTGAAGTATCCTTTATTATGTTATGATTTTAGAGTTAAAATATATGAAGGTAAATTATATGAATGATACAACAGACTTAACAACATTAAGCATAAGAATTTTGATTTTTGTGGTTATTGCGGGAGTTTTTTTTCTTGTGTTAAAAGCAAAAAAAGATTAAATAATTTTTTATTTAATCTTTTTTAATGAGACTATTTTAACTTTCCATTTCCATAGTGCTTATATAAATACTTCACAATTGTATTAAAATCTTCACTTCCCTCTTCTAAAGGCATTTTAAAGTGAGTGATCATCTTCTTTGTTTTCTTAGCCCAAAAGTCTTTTGATTGTGGACCCTGGTTTATTATATATCCAAAAGAGTGACACATAAGGCATTGTGCCTGAACTGTATCAAATCCTTCACCCATTTTAATCTCATAAGAGATATATGGAACTTCTATTTCACTATCAACTTGTGCAAAAAGTGAACCAAACGCCAACATAACTAATAATACTATTTTACTCATTTTCATACTCCCTAAACCACTTCTACAATAACTTCGTCGATACCGTTAAACTTGTACCCACCATGATTCCAGAGTACATCTTTTGCAAGAGGTTGCTCATCACCTAAACGATTCACGGCCTTAGCCATAATGCTTACTTTTCCATATTTAGTTGGTTTATACGAATATCTAAATTCAGTATATGCATAACGTCCATCTTCTTGTTTAAGCAGTGCATCATCCCAAGTTTTTCCACCATCAGTAGAGATTAGCACATCTTTGATTCCATGACCATCATCAAATGCCACACCACGTACAACTATATGTGAGTTATGATAAATCTTCATATCATTCTCAGGATAACCTATAATCGACTTTACGTTCATATGTGTAATTGGCTTCGTAACTTTAAATCTGTTTTCTGGAGTTTCACTCTCTGTTTCATTATCTGGAATTCTATAAGCCACATCCATAAAGAAAAGTGATTTATATTCATTTGTAACAGTAATGTTACTTAGCATTTTAACCCAACTATCAGAGTAGTAACCTGGAATAACTAAACGCAGAGGAAAACCATTTAAATATGGTAAATCTTCACCATTCATCTCATAAGCAACGATAACGTGATCATCTAACTCTTCAAGTTCCATCTCTCTTACAAAGTTTGGAGTTGCATAGTATGCTGCATTATCTTTACCATTAAAACCTATCCAGTGTGCATCTTTTTTAAGTCCGGCTTTATTTAAAAGGTCACTTAGTCTAACACCTTTCCATTTAGCACAACCCATAGCTCCACTTCCCCACTGAATACCACCAGCGATTGGAGTAAATGCTGAACGGCTATTTCCACCACACTGAAGAACAGCGGTAACTTCAACTTGTTCAAAATCATTTTTAAGTTCTTTAAGAGTAATGTTTAACTCTTTGTTAACAAGTCCATCAATTTTAATAGTATATGAATCTAAATCAATTTTAGTTGGGATATCTGGCATATGCCATCTAACAAAAAACTCATCATTTGGAGTGATTCCCTTAGTAAAAGTACTTCTAGGCGACTCTAAAAGCGGCGGTCTATCAGAGTATGTAATAAGTGGGCGTTTTTCTGGAAATGCCATCTTAGATACTGTTTGTCCATCAAGTGGCTGTCCCGTGACGCCTGCTGAAAGGTTAGTGCCTACTATTGCTGCTGATGCGACAACTGAAGTTTTTAAGAAGTCTCTTCTTTGCATAAGTTATCCTTATAAAATTTATTTATTATATTCGTAATTATATCTACTTATATTTAAATAAGAGTTAAATGTTAAGAATTAACATTTTATATTGCCTGATATGTCTCTGCAGTTTTCATCTCTTTTACTAAGCCTTCAGCTGAAATATATTTGACTTTAATAGTCTTGGTTTGCACTGCGCTTATTGCTTTATATACAGCCATATGAAGATGTGGTCCGCTAGAGTAACCCGTGTTTCCAGAGTACCCTATAAGCTCTCCTTTTTTTACTTTATCTCCTATGTTTACTACTGCCCCATCTTTTTTAAGATGATAATATATAGCGATAGTTCCATCAGAATGCAGTACTCTAACATAGTTTCCTTGACCCCTAAACTCTTTTGAGTAGCCACCTCTATCTGAACTTGATTTAACGCTGATGATAGTACCTTCTCTAGATGCAAGAACTTTGGTACCAATAGGCATAGCAAAGTCCACAGAGTACTTTGACCTTCCTTTATGAGTCTGATTTGTGTTATACCCTTGAGATACTCTATGTTTAGTTGTAGTTTCATAAGGCAGTCTATACTCATACTCATCATCATGCTTTGCGTCTTTAGAACCTATGCTCCAAATAAAATTATAATTGAAAGCGTTGTTATCTCCAGTAATTTCTAAAGTCTCATAGAGGTATGTAGAATTTGCTTGAATGATAATTTCACTCTTTGGCGTTTGTCTATGAAGAATACTTTCATAGTAAGGTTTTACTTTTAACGTAATGTCATATATATGTTTATTGTAAAAAGAGACTTCTATCTTGTTGTGGACTCTTTTTGTAGTTATGCCAATATCCTCATCTTTAATATTAGTTGAATTATATGATGAGTTTATAATTTCATCATCCTGCTCTTTTAGAGTATTTAACAACAACTCATTACGTTCTATCTTCTTTTCTAAGAATGGACTTTTCTTTAAAGTTTTATTTTTAGCATAGTAAATAAACGCCTTTTCTTGTAGACTCGGCCTTTGTAGTATTCCATCAAGCCCACTATTTACAATTAAACAAAACTTTTCATAATCATCTTTTTCTATGGCAGACTCAAGTTCTCTATGAAGTTCATAAACAATGTATTCATACTTTTTTCGAAGTTTTCGAAGGTTTTTTAAGTAGCTTTTGAGCTCACTTTTATCTTTTGAGGTATCAAGTTTGAAACCATTTTCTCGTGTCGTATTAATATCAACACAGAAGTTTTTGACAGAATCTAAACTCGAAAAAGTTTCTATATTTTGAAGTATCTTTTGTGATTTATAGAGTGGTGTACCTAAATGAGCATAAGATGAAGGGTATTCAAGTGAATATAAAAGTGAAAAAGAAAAAAAAAGTATAAACCTAATTATCACTTATATACTCAGGAATTAAACTTTTAATTTTTAGATAAATTTTTTCAAAATCGGTTGAGTAAACGCGACTCTGACCAATAGAAGTTATGAAGTTCGTATCTCTGTTAAAACGCGGCACTAAATGCATATGAATATGCTCAGCAATACCAGCTCCACCAGCCTTTCCGAGGTTCATGCCTATGTTCACCCCATGAGCGCCAAAACCCTCTTTTAGCAGTCTTACTCCTTTTTGTGCAAGAGCTGACATATGAAGCCAAGTATCAGAACTTAACTCCTCTAATTTATCAGTATGAAAATGAGGAATAATCATAAAATGACCAGGAGTGTATGGGTACTTGTTCATCACGATAAAACAGCGTTCATCTCTATAGAGTACATGTAAGTTCTCATCATCTTGCACGTGAGAGCTAATATGACAAAAAACACACCCCTCTATCTTCTGACCTCCAATATATTCATCACGCCATGGCGCATATAGTATATCTTCCATCATCTACTCCAAAAACTAGTGGTTTATTTCTCTATTTAAAACTTTTTCAACTGAAGCAATTTTAGTTTTTAATCTATTTTCAGTATTTTTACGAATATCAAACTTTAGAGATGAGTAAACTCTCTCTAAATCACTCACCTGCTCATATGCTAGTTCTATCACAGAGAGAGCTTCTTTCATGCTTTTAGCTTCTATAACGGTTCCCATTGGCGTAAGTTGATACGGAACTCCTGACTTGTCTATAGCGTCTATAATCTTTGAAACGCTTTTTGATACAGACGCGCCATCTCTTCCATCAGCTGACGTTGGGAACATACTAAACTCTACTAATACTGATAACATAATTAATTCCTTATATATTTATATAAAAAGGATTGTATCTAATCATACTAAAGAGCTTATTAAATAGTATTTATGTAAATAAATTTAAGTCCTCAATTGCTCCTGAAAGCGGATAGTATTGCGTTATTAACTCATTATTTTCAATCGAAGCGAGTTTTCTCATCGCTTTATTTATATGAGCATATGTGATATTTATGCCGTTTTCATCTTCGACTAGAGTAGTCGCATTTAATTTATTTGCATCATGTCTATGAGTTGAAGAGCCTATCACTCTACCACCTTGAATACCTTTACCCATAAACATCATAGAGCTTACACTCCAGTGATCTTTTCCATTTCCACCGTTATATCCTGGTGTACGGCCAAATTCTGAGCCTATAACAAAGATTACGTCATTAGATATTCCTTGATTCTCTGCTTCTTGTTTTAAAAGGTCTACCCCTTTTAAGAGTCTAGCTAGTCTTGGTATATGTGAGGCATCGTGATTACCATGAGTATCAAACCCACCTATTTGTATATTTACGCTTGATGTAAGTCCTGCTTTGTATCCAGCCATAGCAAAACGCCCTTGTGAAAAGACAGTGTTGTTTCTATCTGGATGAGTGGTAACGTCTGTAGGTAAAAACTCTACTAGTTTTTCTAGTTCGTTTGAGCCACTATGAGCTAAGCCATACTGCTGAGCCAATTTTTTAATGGACTCTAATTTTTGTTTTTCTATAGTACGTTTTGTTCGTGATGCCCTTGCTTGAGTAAGTCTGTCAAAATCACTCTCACTAACATATGTGGTAGTCTCGTTGCGTTTATTGACAAAGGCTAACTCATTAATTGCATTCATATTACTTAGTCTCGTCCCAGCCACTACTCCAAACGTCTCATCATAACCACCACCCGTTATAAACGCCAATGGCGAAGATGGCATACTTATACCTGCAATGAGTGCAGATATAGCGGGATAGCCTTCTGAAAGTTTTCCACTCATCATATATCTACGGCCTGCATCATGTCCATTAGTTTGAGTGTCTATTCCATTAACAACTAAAAGCTCTGAGCCATATTTATCAAAAAAAGTTGCAAAATCATAGTCGACATTATTATCATCACGTCCACGAATTGGTGCATATTTAATTGCAGGTGCAGAAGTTGAAGCTGCTATATCTGCATTCGCAAAACTTTTATTCATTGCAGTTGATGTTGGATTTAAGTTTGAGTCTAAATCTTCATCTAGATAACCCTTAGGATCACACAATGAAGTTGGGTCCCAGCCACCTGAAGCTTGAACAAAAACCCATAGTGGGCCTGTATACGTAGCTGCTTTGAGCGTATTTGGAAAAAGAGCCATTGCTGCGAAAACTGATGTGTATTTTAAAAAATCTCTACGTAACATAATATACTCCTTACTCTGCACTATTTTCATATACAAATTTAAAATCGCTTAATAGATAAGCGACAACTACTTGCCATGAGCGAATAATATAGTTTGGATCTCTATATACTCTCTCATCAGGTCTATCCGTCCATAGTCCTTCTCTTGTAACTGGGTCGTAATGTACATCACATTCATCCATTAATTGCTTAGATTCACTAGAGTTAAGTATACGAAGTTTTCCATCATTATAGGTATCTAAGAAAAGTTGGTATGTTTTCTCAAGTTCTTCATCACTATCAGCTAACTCTTCACCTAAAATATGCTTATGCAAATACTGTATATTTTTCTTTATAGCAGCTATAAAGAATTCATTTTCTGGTTCTAATGTTGTTGATACATAAGGAAATAGTTTGCGTTTATCTGCAGGAAAAAAGAAATCTCTTGCTACAGGATAACAAGACATCTGTAGAGCCATTCTCATTTGTACATTAGCCATAACGCCATTTAACTCATCTATACGCGTTGATATAGAACCAGAGTTAATCCCTCCATAAAGTATTTTATAATTATCATCTCTCAGTAATCTATGATTTGCTGTGTTATTATTATCACTATCTTGTTGTCCCATATATCTATTCCAGTAGTAGCCCATCACATCATAAATTTTTCTATTTAAATTCTCAGGAGTTATCAACTTTGCTTGTCCTAAAGTCTCTGATAGAACTGTGTTAGAGCTAGTTGTAGAGGTTGCACGAAAGAGAGGTGATTTTATTAGCTCTTTAATTATAACCTTAGCATTCATGCCACTCGCTATAAACTTCTCTTTTATCCCATCTAAAATAGCGTTTTCATAGTTGTACACCTGAAGTTTCTCAACATACTCCATATCATCAACCAGTGGTTTTTTTATAGCCTCTCTACCCAGTATCGCCTTGTAAAATATTTTTACGCTTGACTTTGCAAAACGATCATCCTTAACAATCTCACCTGATAACCACTGAAGTAAATTATTTGACGCGTCTGCAGGCGCTTTCTTTTCTAAACTGATGCCTGCTGCTTGAGTTGCATCACCTCTAAAACCTGGCATATATCTACCACGATTATCCCAGTTTTTAAAAGCGCTTGAGATAGGCTCCATCACATTATGACAAACTGTACAGTTAGGGTTTGTCCATGTTGCAGTATCACTCAGAACTTCATTCGAGTTAATAGGACGGTTAGCTAAACCTAAAATGTCTGTATCTAAAAAGAAGAGTTGTGTTTTAGATGATCTGTGGCGATCTAAATTTGTATCAGTAGAGGGAAATCTATTTAAGAATGTAATGGTTGTAAATATTCCAGCATGTGGAATCCCATCAATTTTAGCTTCTTTGAGCCAATCTTGAGGATACTTCTCTTCTATATACTCTCTTGTTACATTTAACTCATGCACATAAGTAAAGCCATCAATATCAATGTTATAGGTTCTTGCTGAGAATGGATTTACCATCACATAGTCAGCTGTCAAAATCTCACTAAAGGGTCGATCTTCTTTTATTACATGAAGCATCAACTCTATTGGCTCACGGGATATTGCATAGTTCGTATAATATCGTAGTCTACTGTATTCACCGTCGTCAAAATCATCATACCACCTTCTGCTAGGAAAATCATTGCTACTTAAGAGGTCTTCAGCATTTCTACCTGGTGTGTAAAAGTCTGTAAGCAAAAAATCGTTAAAACTAAGTCTTAACCAGTCATAAAACGCGTCTGTTTGCATATAAGCATCTAGTTTTGCGTCAATGTCCTCTATTTTACTTACGCTATCTACATCGTCACTACTAGGAGATTTTCCTTGTATCTTATATGATGCACTTCTGAGTGTTTTTGCCGGAGAAAGTAGTGCTACTGCTGCATTTATTAAACTATCGCTCTGTGATTGACTGACGCATGTCTCACTACCTTTTACATAGTTGACAAATTGTTTCATATTCTCTTTTGCAGTGCCGGCTAGTTGAGTTCCACCAGCATGAGAGACTTCACCTGATCCTTTTTCAACAAGCTCTGAGTTAGGAGACTCTATATATGTTTTTAAAATATTGTAGTTTCCTAGTTTATTATCTGCAACGGGACTCAGTAGAACTAAGTCTGTATTTTTTGCATCCCCACCTGATGAGTGACAAGATACGCAACTATTTAAAGAGATAGATATGGTAGAATCAAAATAGTCTTGAGTACATGCTGCTGAATCATTTGTCTGGGTATCGTTTGATACTTGAGTGTTTGCATTAGCACCCCCTGAGTCATCGTCTGTTGATTGCGTATTACAACCTGTAAATATAATTGTAGAAATGATCAAGCTATGTAAGAGTAAGCTTTTCATGATGTATCCTTAATGAAGTTTAAAATAATCTGCGAGTAAAATGTAGGTTTGACAAAAGTAATGAAGTATATTTGTAACCTGGCGATCTTTACTCAAAAGACCCATAGCTTTCCGTCCTTGCTTCACAACAAGTTTGGCACTTTAAATATGTATGTATCCAATTGTAGGCAAATAATTATTAATTTTAAATTAAAATAAGATACTAGTATTACTATTATTTATATTTTATAAAAAAGCAAAAACAAGATTTGGAAATAATAAAACGAGGCCTAAGCCCATTAACTGCAAGAGAATAAAAGGAATAATTCCTTTGTATATTTCTAAAGTTGAAACGCTATCTCCAGCTGCTCCTTTTAAAAAGAAGAGAGAGAGTCCAAAGGGTGGCGTTAAAAAAGAGGCTTGTAGATTCATCGCTATTAAAACCGCAAACCAGATAGGATCAATTCCAAATGCTGCCATAACAGGTACCAAAATAGGGACAATTATAAAGCTTATCTCAATAAAGTCTATAAAAAAACCTAAAATAAAGATACTTATCATCGCAACGGTAATAAATACCCATACATCCCCTACGTCTTCACTAAAGAACTCCAATATAAGGTCACTACCACCAAGCTCGTTAAATACTAAACTAAATGTAGTGGCTCCAATAAGAATCATAAATATCATCCCACTAAGCTTCATAGTCTCTGACAAGGCATACTTTAACATCTGAGCATTCAGCGTTTTATTTATAGCTGATAATATAACGCCACCAAGTACGCCAAACGCGGCAGACTCTGTTGGAGACGCTATACCCGCAAATATACTACCTAATACAGAGACCATTAGAAGTAGCGGTGGGACTATAGACTTAAAAACTTCATAAAAGGAGATTTTCTCATGAGTAACTATCGCGGGCGCGTCATCTTTGTTTACAAAAGCTCTTATAAGTATGTAAGCGACGTAAAGCCCTACTAAGGCTAGCCCAGGAAGTACTGCGCCCTTAAAAAGATCACCTACGCTTACGCTCATAACGTCGCCTAAAATGATAAGAATGATGGAAGGTGGAATAATCTGACCTAGAGTACCACTCGAAGCGATAGTGCCACTTGCAAGAGATTTGTTGTATCCTGCGTTTATCATTAGAGGAAGAGCTATGACGCTCATCATCACAACAGAAGCCGATACTATTCCAGTAGACGCAGCAAGTATGGCACCTACGAGTACTACGCTTACTCCCAGCCCTCCTCTTACGCTTTTAAAGAGTGAACTCATTGAAAGAAGCAATCGCTCTGCCATACCTGACTTTTCAAGGATGAGTCCCATCATTATAAACAGAGGAACCGCCATAAGCGTCGTGTTATTCATAATCCCATAAATTCTAAATGGCAAAATGTTAAAGACTTCAAAACCAAGTTCGGGCATAACAAACGCGAACATCATCGCTACCCCACCAAATGCAAATGCGACTGGAATGCCAAGAAGTAAAAAAACAAGAGCTACAAGAAACATTATAAACGCTATCATAATACTTTCCACTCTTTATAGCTGTTTATCAACTCTTCGAGTGACTGAAGTAATAATATAATAAATGAAAGCGGCATAAGTGATTTCACTATCCATCTATTACTCAAACCACCTGGGTCTGATGAAGCTTCATTTTGTACAAAACTCATCTCTACAAACCCAACGCCTACGTAAATAATAAGAAACGACAAAGGAAAAATAAAAAAAAGAGTAGTGAGTATATTTATAATTGCCTGTAACTTTGGAGAAAATTTAGCGTAAAAAATATCAACGCGAACATGAGCATTATACTTCAACGTATATGCGATGCTAAGTAGAATCACAACGTCAAAAAAGTGCCACTCTAACTCTTGAAGTGAAGTTGAACCCATTGAAAACAGATAACGGCTTAGAGCGTCAAAAAGGATTAAAACTACTAGTAATACTAATACTAATGCCGTTACATACGATGTAGACTTTACTATATTCTCTATAATTTTCAATAAAAACACCCTAGTTAAAAAATAATTTAATAATAATACCGCAATATGCCAAGAAATGAATGCTCAGTTTTTTTCAGTTTATCTACATATTTATCAATATAGTCGTATTTTAGCACTATTTTAGAGTTTTGCGTTAAGTTAAAACCTTGTGACGCTTTAATGATCGTCTGATTACGCCCATTGTCATAAACTCTTTTTGTAAGTTCTATATTTGTATTGACTAATTTATACTTATCAAAATTCAAACCTACGCTTACTCCTAAACCAGAAGTAAAATCATCTTTTAAGTAAAAGATTGGATCTACTAATGTATAAACAAATGCAAGTTCATTTCCCCAGCTATAACCAGTGCCAATGCTTAGATTAAATATTGCGTCATCTTTAAGATATTCACGATTCCAGCCTATCTTAGTTCTCCAAGAGAGACTTTTAAAAAACTCGCTTCTTTGCGCTAAAGACACTATAGAGAGTATGGTCGCATTTTCAACTTCAACTCCGTTTTTTGAGCTAGAGAGTAGTATATCCATAAATTCTATTTGAGTGCCTCTTAAAAATCCATAGTTGCTATCTTCTAAGTCATGATAAGCTGGTCTCATTCCAAGATATGATTTCATCTCGCCATTGTCGCTTCCAACACCAGCTTGCAGTCTTACAGCTCTATGGCTATCAATTGGATTTGGTGGTGTTTTAATATCTATTTTATTACTTAGACCTAATTTTGCTCGAGCTCTTGTAAATTTATGAAACTTCTCTAAATACTCATCTTTAGTTATCTTCCCCTTACTAAAAAGATATTCTAAATTTTCAACTGTAGCTTCTAGTAGATAACTTTTTTGGGTCACATTTATTTCATTATTATCTATAAGTTCTTCTAACTTATACTCAGAACCGATTAAATTCAGAGGAATTGCTAAATATCTTTCATCTATCAACTCTTCATATTTTAAGAGTATAGTTCTTTTGGATGGTCTATAGCTACTTTTTGTAAGTATATTATTCTCTTTTACTATTTGGACGCTCTCAAGGGGGATAACTTGATACAAAAAAGAATCTCGAAGCTTTAGCTCTTCTCTAGCTACTTCAAGTAACCATAGCATATTGTATGAACAATTTTCTGTAAGAAAAAAATAATCTGAATATACTCCATTTAATTCCCAGATATGCATAAACATTCTCTCTATTTCATCTTCGTTAAGATTTAAATCATATTCCCAAATATCTCTTTGCTCACTATCTCTATACTCTTTGAGCTTTTCATAATATGGTAAAAGTGAATAGCGTCCATAATAACCTCCAAAGAGTCCCTTAATGGCAAAGAATACACCGTTTTCTGTCTCACTATTTACACTAGCAGCATAATTTACAGCATAAGATAAAAGTTTAGAGTTGTAAGACGAATTTATTCGTAAAAACGTATGTCCAAACATCGAAGCAGGAGAGTTTATATGTGCAGATGGAAAAACGAGTGTTACTGATTTAGGGTCTACTCTCTTATAAGTTTTTTCATACTCACTACATACTGCAGTTGGAAAATCTTTAGCCTTTAATTTCTCTTGCAACCATACATATCTTGCTGGAAATCTACATATGCTTGAGTTATCATCAGCTTTTTCATTACTAAAAAAAGCGCTTAACGTAGCTAAAAGTTCTGCTTTAGGGTCCTCTTTTCCATTTATTGATAAAAAGAAGTTTTCATCATCTATCTCACTCTCATTATTTTCCATATGCAAAAGTGTATGCCAATATCGTTGATTATAGAGTTCAAGTTTAATAGCTCTATTATGATAACTTTCTAGAGTTGATGAGTATAAAAAAGTTGTAATAAAAAGTGTGAGAAATATAATTTTAGTAGTGAAGATGAAAAACCCTGTTTAAAGAAGTAAACTAAAGCAGATTGGAACTGCTTTAGTTAAAGTGACTATATAGCCGTTGTAGAAATATTATCTAAAACATCAGCCATTTTAACTGACTTGCTACTATAAATCTTGTTATAGTTTGTTTGAAGAGACGCGCTAAACATAGCCTTGTCTTCAACTTCTAAAAGTTCAGCTAAAGTATCTAAACTCTCACCATGACCTACAGAAATCTCTTTTGCTAAAATATCCATGTTTGAAGCAACAAATTCAGATGCTCTTTCATTCATAACAAATTTAGTTTTCTTACAACCCATCGTTCCTAGTGTAATGGCAATAGACTGACTGGCCATTGCATTTGTTGTTCCCTGTAATGCTAACATAATTGCAGTAGAATCATCTTTAATAATAATTGCTCCAAGTCCACAACCTGTTTGATTATTAACACCTGCAAATGCAACACTACTAAGAGCAACAACCGCTGCAATACTTACTATAATTTTTTTCATTCTAAGCCTTTAATTTAAGATAAACTATTCTAGGCCATATAAGCTTAATAGTTTCTATATATTAAATAAAATTAGGGGCATCATTTGCAAAAAGGATTATATCACCCTCTTTTGTCTGATTTGCAAGTATAGTTGTTAGTTTAGACTTATCTGGCAGCATAACTTTGTTTTTAACTTTTAAGTTTTTATCAAATAGTTCAGCGTTTAAAGAACCTGTTACTATGACCGTATCAAAAACCTCATTTATAGCTTCTATGAGTCTTAGATTTAATTCTTTAGTACTCTCAACAAGTCCTGGTGTTACTATTACTTTATCTCCACTATGAAGTGAGCATAACCTTACGCCTTCTAGCATCCCATCTATGTTTCCATTATAGCCATCATCTAAGATGAGTTTTCCACCCGCTTTTATCATCTGGAGTCTATGCTCAACTGGTTCTAGTTTTTTAACGCCCTTAACTATCTCTTCATCACTCAAACCAAAGTACTTTGCTATTCTCACGGCAACGGCAATATTCATAGTTTGAAACTCGCCTAGTATATCAGTGTGAAGTTCTAGGACTGTATCATCAAGGTCTATTTTAAAGTCAATTCCATCTAGGTTTGCGTTTATATCAGAGAGTTCGTCTCCAAAAAAGGTAACTTTGTCATGTGGCTCATCCGTAACGCTAGTATGGATAAAAGCTTTTTCTAAACGCGGCGACTTCATAAGCTCAAGCTTTGTAGCTATAATGTTTTTAAGAGATTTAAAGTACTCTATATGAGCTTCGCCTACGCGTCCAACTACAACGGTTTGTGGCTCTATAAATGTTGCTATAGCATATATGTCGCCACTCTCACGCGCGCCAGCTTCACATACGTAAACTTGTGTATCTTCAGGTAGAGAGTTATTTATATCTCCCATAATGCCACCCAGAGTATTTACACTTCTTGGAGTTGCGTAAACTCTATACTTTACGCTTAACATCTGCGCTACAAAGTTTTTAATACTTGTTTTTCCATAACTACCAGTTATGCAGATAGTTTGAAGTTTTTCCATAGACTGTAACTTGCGTTTAGCCTCTTTTTTATAGGTCATAAAAAGAAACTTTTCAATTAAATGACTACCTATGTAAGCCAATGCTAAAGGCATAAATACGCCATATGTCTCACAAGCGTCTTTTAAAGTACATAGTACATCTTGAAATAGAGTAAGTGATATAAGTAAAATCAAGAAACGCTTTACACGCCAAGTAAGTACTAGTTTTTTGTCTAAACTTTTATGCCAAATAATCATAGAGGGTAAAACAGCAAAGAGAAAAAAGATAGTAAAAAATTTACCCGTAGTATAGTAAGCTATAAAAGGGATAATAAAATAGATAATATGCCAATGAGCTTTATGATGTTTTAATATAACGCGAGAAAGGCTGTAGTTATACCATTGTAGGTTTGTTATAAGATACCAGCCTAAAAGAGTAACAAAGAGAGCGTTAGTTGCAAATGCTATTAGTATTTCATACTCTTGCATCTAGTGCTCCAGTGTTTGCAAAAAAGTTTTTTCTACTTTTTCTGAAATATCTTTAGAATTTTTACCAAAAAAGAAGTGATCGCCATCATAAACTTCCAATTTTGAGTCTTTAATGAGCTGATTAATTTTTTCACCTGATGAGAGAGGTGTCGCTGTGTCTTCTTTGCCCCAACATAACAGTGCTTTTCCATCATAAGAGGAAAATTCATGGCTAAAATCTTCATCCACTACGTTCTTAAATGTCTCATACATTGGTTCACTCAAACTTTTAGCATCATCAGCTACAAAAAGTGACCGTAGTTTTGCAAACCCGAAGACTTTAAGCGTTTTAAACAGAGCGATTTTTGTTTGCACCTTAAGTGATTTTGTTCTATATATACCTGCACTAGCCACTAAAATCAATACTTTTGGATTAAGTAGAGTTGCCACTTTTCCACCAAACGAGTGACCAAGTACAATACTTTTTGACGCGTTTATATGTACCATCAAAAGCTCAACTATTCTTGCAACATCTGGCGTCTTTAAAGCTACGCTACATGTTGATTTTCCAAAACCAGGCAAATCAATATATATATGACGAAAAGCGCTCATGTAAGGTGAAAAAGCATTTTTCATTATAGTTTTGTTACTTCCCCAACCATGGAGGATGATAATATCTACCTTTGCATCAGGGTTGATAATCTCATAGCTTATATCAAAAGTGTGCTGATTATATTGGATAGATTTTAGAGCCATCTACTTCCCTTTTGCCTTAGAAATTGAATGAATATAATCATATGAGACTTTTATTGATTTTGGTGTTTTTAACTCACTAGAAATATTTTCTATACATTTACTAAAGTCTTTAAAGAGATAGTTTGCCATTGAGCCTGGAATCGGATTTATTTCATTGAGTAAAACTTCTCCATTTACAACAAAGAAGTCGCATCGTATCAAAGCCCCTTCAAAAAGTTCTCTATAGACTTTTTCAAACGTTGCTTTTAACTTTACAGTAAGCTCATCACTAATATCTGCTTTTAAAACACTTTCACTTCTAGAGAAGTCCATATACTTTTTCTCAAAGTCCAAAAACTCTTCTTTTTGAGGCTCTTCAACTATAGAGAAGTAAATCTCATCATTAAACATATAACCAGCTAAGTTATACTCCTTAACACCTTCTATAAAATTCTCAACTAAAACATTATTATCATACTCAAAAGCGCTATCAAGTGCATAATCAAGCTGACTCTCTTCTTTAACTATACTAACGCCAATAGAGCTTCCTAGAGTTGCTGGTTTTACTATAAGAGGATAATCTAAAGTCATATTTTTATGTTCATTCGAACTTAGTACTTCATAGTTAACAGTTTTTATACCTTTTGACTCACAAAGGTATTTCGTATATCTTTTATCATAAGAGAATGTACAAGCATCATTTCTTGGCCCAATATACTTAATGCAAAAGAAGTCTAAAACAGAAGCTATAGTACCATCTTCACCATCTGCACCATGAATAAGGTTAAGAACAACGTTTGTATGCTTTTTTTTGCTCATCAAACTCTTTTGTAAAAAGCCACCTCTTGTTAGTACTAGTTGTGGCATTTTTTTATAATCGCCATGACTAAACGTTGTAGCTTTCATTTTAAGTGGGTTAATTAGATAGAAGTTATGTTTTTCATCACAAAAGATAAAGCTTAACTCAAAACTAGATAATTTTTCTTTTAATGTGATAGCACTTACCACACTTATCTCATGCTCAAAACTCGCTCCACCAAATAAAATCGTTAATCTCAATATATTTTTCCTTTTAAAGTGTTTGTAATAATTTTAGTGCACCTTTTACAAGTAAGGCAGTATCATCACCTTCACATGCAGATAGTGCTTTACTTATTTTGTCTTTTTTAAATCCAAGTGCTTCAAGTGCTTCGCTTGCCTCGCTAAACGCTAAAGAGGATGGATTACTATTCTCAGATGAGAGAATTTCAGCATCGAAACCATTAAGTTCCACTAAAATTCGCCCTGCACTCTTTGGTCCTATGCCTGGAACTTTTTTCACGCCATTTATATCTTTGTTATTGATAACGGTTGCAAATTGAGAGGGTGTGTATGTTGAGCATATCGCCATAGCTACTTTAGGACCAACACCATTTATTTTTATTAGTCTTGCAAACATCTTTTTTTCACTTATGTCCAAGAAACCAAAAAGAAGTTGTGCATCTTCTCTAATTATATGTGTTATAAATATTTCTATATTATCTTTAGGAAGTGCTGAAAATGATTGCAAAGATATGAAAACTTCATAAATAACACCATGTACATCTATGTGAACAAAACTTGGCTCTTTATACTTTACCCTACCATTTAAGCCCACTATCATTCAGTCATAGCCTGTATCTCATACTGACCCGGTTCAATCTCAACAACTCCAAAAATCTTATCTGGTGAACCCTGTGCTGGTTTATGCACAAGTCTTACAGGTGGTTTAACAAGCTGAAATACAATCTCATTGTATCCTACCCAGTGATCCCTATTTATAATTCTTGCTTCACAGATATCATCCTGAAAAGATGAAGTTTTACTTTTTTGAAGCTTCAGTTGGTCCACTTTTACACCGTAAGTCGTTTGCTTCTCTTTTAGTTGCTCTTGTACTTCAGTAAATTGCTTATACTTTTTCACAAATGAAGATGGCATTTTTACTCCACTCTTTTTATAACTAACAAGTCTTTTTTTTATGTCGTTAAACGCAGCCGCTCCATCTTTTACCAGTTGGGTATATTTTTCTACTTCCTTTGATATCTCTTTGATCTCTATTTCTAGTTTTTCAATAATCCCTTTGTTTTCATTAAGGCCCTCTTGCTTTGACTTTTTAATCATAGGATCAATAGTAAATGTATTTTCACTACCCTGAAGTTTTTTTATCTCTATAAGATGAGACGCAATAGCATCTACATGTGAGGCACATATCTCTATGTAAATCTCTTTAGCACGTATTTTTCCACCTACTGCCTGTGAGATATTAACCTTTGTACCGTTAACTTCACCATGCTCAAGCCTAGTAACTTTAACACTCTTTCCAAAAGCCGTACCTTTGTGTACGTTTATATCGAGCTTATCGGCCCTGACAATAGAACTGCCATGAGTTTGACCGCCAATGGTAGCCTTCATTGCTGTTACCTTGGCGTTTGAGCCAACATTTCCATCAATGTCAATCTCAGTTACCTCAACTTCCATACCAGCACCTATGGCATCTTTTACTGCATCCGTCTCTTTTACGCTTAAATTTACATCAGAGTCAAGTCCGCTTATGATATTTCCAGTTGTTTTAAAACTCACTTCACCAATATCCATATCTGTTTTAATATAGTATGTATTATCATCAAACGCTATATAGCCATTTTCCTTAGATATATACTGTACGGAGTTTTGAGTTTCTACTTCTTTTATACTATCGCCAATACTAAAAGTAACTTCATTTGAAATAGTAGGTTCACTTGGTTGCATAAACTCACCCCTACAATTTCTACCAGGAAGTCCAAGTTTTGGCTTTATATATTCTATTAGAACCTCGCCCTCACGTACACTTTGAATAAAACCTCGAGATGCATAGTCAACTTTCGTATCTTCATCTATATCTTCTTTATCTTCATAATGTAAAATAAGTGTATCATTTGTAGTTTCAGTGGGCTCAAAACCCTCTGCAATGAGTATAGTCTTTGACTCTTTAAAAACCAAACTATCTTGTACTCTAACTATAGCTGAAATTTTAGCAATAGAATCATCTAACATCTCATCAAAAATATTTATAAGTATTCCAGCTCTAATTTTTTTCTTATTTATAAGGATTCTTAACTCTTGATCGAGTCTTTTACTATATGTAAGTGATGAACCAGCAGCAATGCTGAGATAAACTTTACATTTACTAGCGTTAGCGCCAACAGCAATTTTAAAATTACTGTATGGGTTCTCTTCTTCTGTATTTATAGAATATATCTCTATCTCATAAGTCTGTTTAATTTGGAAAAATTTATTTAAAAGTGCTGTCTCATCATCAAGTTCATACAGGTTACCCTCTTGTACACTTTCCCACTCTGACTCTTTTGTAGCATCATTTACTCTAGTATATGTATGAACTTCTAAGATATTAAAATCTAAACTCTCTGGTTTGACATTATAACTCTTGGCTAAAGAGACTATCTCTCTGGCAACATTTTGAGTTCTTATAACTGTAGGCTGAACGATTTTTGATTTTGTAGCTTTATCTTTAGAGCCAAATAGTGCCATACTTTATCCACCAAACCTGATTTAGTTTTATTTTAGTGTTAATTTTAACGAAATATTTGTTAATATGATGTAAATATAATATATATCTACAAAGAAGCCTATGTTTAAAGCCATTTTTACCAATAGTTTTGGGATTTTGTTCTCAAGAGTTTTAGGATTTATCAGAGATTTACTTACAGCTTCGGCTCTTGGTGCGAATATTTACAGTGATATCTTCTTTATCGCGTTTAAACTACCTAACCTTTTTCGTAGAATCTTTGCTGAGGGTGCTTTTACCCAAGTATTTATACCTGCTTTTGCAAGATCAAGACATAAAGCAGTTTTTTCTGTAAATATTTTTTTTGTTTTTCTCTCTATCATCCTACTGATAACTCTTTTAGTAAATATCATTCCCGAACTCTTTACAAAAGCCATTGCTGTTGGTTTTGATGCACAGACTATTGAGATAGCATCCCCTTATGTAGCTATAAATTTTTGGTACTTACCTCTTATATTTTCTATGACATTTTTAAGTGGGATGCTTCAGTATAAAAACCATTTTGCAACCTCTGCATTTTCTACGGCGCTCTTAAACCTCTCCTTGATAGTAGCGATATATCTCTCAGAAGACAAAACGCAGAGTGAAATAGTTTACTACCTTAGTTATGGCGTTGTAGTAGGTGGAGTGCTACAACTTATAGCACATATCATTGCCGTGCAGCAGATGGGTCTAGCAAAACTTCTTCTAGGTGGTTTTAAATACCTTAAAGTGAAGTCTATTCTTATAAAAAAAGATACTAAAAAATTTAGAAATAACTTTTTTCCAGCAATGTGGGGGAATTCAACTGCACAAGTAAGTGCATTTTTAGACACATTTTTAGCCTCTTTTTTAGTAACTGGTTCTATCTCTTATCTCTACTATGCAAACAGAATTTTTCAGCTTCCTCTTGCTCTTTTTGCCATTGCCACTTCTATAGCTCTCTTTCCTAGAATTGCTCGCTATCTAAAAAACAGTGATGAAGAAAAAGCAAAAGAAAATCTAAAAAAAGCTTTTTGGTTTTTAATGTTTTTACTTACTGCTAGTACTATAGGAGGAATTGTTCTCTCACATGAGATTACATGGTTGCTTTTTCAAAGAGGTGCTTTTAGCTCTAACGATACACAAAACACCACTGCCGTTTTACAGATGTATATGATAGGACTTTTGCCTTTTGGACTGCAGAAGCTATTTGTTCTATGGCTCTATGCAAAAGAGATGCAAAGAAGAGCTGCTAAAATTGCTACTATTTCACTGCTCTCATATATAGTTTTAGCCTTAGCATTTATTTCTCCTCTTGGAGTCTCAGGTTTGGCGTTAGCTAGTACTTTAGGTGGTTTTGTAAGTTTTTTCTTTACACTGAGAGTGTTTGGAATGAAAAACTTTTTTGATATACTTCGCTCAAAAAACAGTATCTATCTTATAGTTTGCGCTATTATATTTACAATAGTACTACTCTACATTCAAAAGTACATAAATCAATTTATAATTTAAAGGCTTATCATGAACAAACAAATCACAAACTCTATTTTAGCTTCTCTTGCAGCTGATGCTTACTCACTGGGTGCTCATTGGGTATATGATGAAGCACAACTCAATGCTTTAAATATAGATTGGGAAACGCTTAACGATGCACAAGCTATGTGGCATAAAGGTAAAGTAAAAGGTGACTTTACTCATTACGGTGACCAAACACATTATCTTTTAGAGTATGTAAGTAAGCATGGCTCTTTCAATAAAGAAGATTTTCATGCATACTGGTCGAAAAAAATGTCAGATTATGATGGTTATATAGATGGTGCTACTCGTAATGCGCTTGAAAATATGGGTGGTGAATCAAGTGACTTAAGCATATGTGGTCGTATAGCTCCCCTACTTATTTGTTCAAAAACAAAAGAGGAGTTTTTAAACTCTGTAAATGAGTTTGTAGAGATAACGCATAATAGTGAACTCGCTAAAACATCAACAAGATTTTTTGCCCAACTACTCTGGGACTCTATGCAAAATCCTAACATCATTGAAAATATACAAAAGTTAAAAGAGAGTTATCCAAGTTTAAAAAAGTGGATAGAAGAAGCGCTTGCTAGTAAAGATGTAGATAGCGTAAAAAGCATTAGAAGTTTTGGGCCTGCTTGTGGCATAGATGGTGGATTCGCTGGCGTTATTCACCTTTTAGCTCAAGATGATAGTTTTAAAAACATCATGCAAAAAAATGCAAAAGCGGGTGGCGATAGTTCAGCAAGGGGCATGGTTGTAGCAATGATTTTAGCAACAAAAGACGATATGAAAATCCCTACGGAGTGGGTTGAAAATATAAATTTAATAAAAGAGATTAGAGAAAACCTAAATGAAAATATATGATTCAGTACAAAAAACAAAGTTAGCGTTTAATCCACTACAAGAGGGAAAAGTATCTCTATATGTTTGTGGCCCAACAGTATACGATGATGCTCACCTAGGACATGCAAAATCTGCACTGGTTTTTGACCTTTTAACGCGAGTTCTTCGCGCTAATGACTATGACGTTACCTATGCAAGAAATATCACGGACATTGACGATAAAATCATCAAAAAAGCGATAGAGCAAAACAAAAGCATAGAAGAAATTACAGATTTTTATACAGCATCATTTCATAAAGAGATGGAAGCTATTGGTGTGAATAAACCAGACATAGAGCCTAAAGCGACACAAAATATAGAAGCAATGATAGAGATGATACAAAAGCTTATAGATAACAACCATGCTTATGTAACTTCTGAGGGCGATGTCTATTTTGATACTGCAAGTGATAGTGAGTATTTAACTCTTTCAAAACGCATTCAAGATGAAGAGGATAAGCAAGAGAGAGTTGAAAGCTCCGGACTCAAACGCAATAGCGCCGACTTTGCGATGTGGAAATCTGTAAAAGATGATACTATAACCTACCCTTCTCCTTTTGGTCCTGGCCGTCCTGGATGGCATTTGGAGTGCTCGGCTATGATAGAAAAACATCTTGCTCAAGAAGGTACAAGTGCGGCAGTAGATATTCATGGTGGTGGAGCGGATCTACTTTTTCCTCACCATGAAAATGAAGCAGCTCAAACAAGATGTAGTTCAAACCACAAACTTGCAAACTACTGGATGCATAATGGTTTTGTAAATATAGATGGAGAGAAGATGTCAAAGTCTTTAGGAAATAGTTTTTTTCTTAAAGACGCTCTAAAAGAGTACGACGGAGAGGTTCTGCGTTTTTATCTTCTTAGTACTCACTACAGAAGTAACTTTAACTTTAACTCAGAAGATCTGAGCACAGCAAAAAAACGTCTAGATAAGATCTATCGACTTAAAAAGCGTCTCTTTGGTCTTGCCGACAACACGGAGAGCAGTAAGTTTCAAGTGGAGATTTTAGCTGCTTTAAGTGATGACATGAATGTCTCTACTGCTTTAGCGCTCATTGAAGAGATGATATCTAATGCCAATGAAACCCTTGACACTCCGGGAAAACATAAACTGCTAAAAAAAGAGACTATTTCAAATCTAAAATATATAGAGACTATTTTAGGATTTGGTGTTAAAAATCCATTTGAGTATTTTCAATTTGGTATGGATGAAGATACAAAAGAGAAATTAACTTCACTTATTGCCAAACGCGACGAAGCAAAAAAAGAGAAAAACTTTGAGCTCTCAGACACTCTACGTGATGAGATACTCTCATTTGGCGTTAACTTAATGGATACACCACAAGGTAGCTTCTGGGAAAAGGTCTAATGAGAGTAGAAGATATAAAAAATCACCTTGTAGAAAAATCACAAGCTACTAATGAGGAGTTTAAAAGACTTTTTCATGGTCGTGGTGGCTTATATGATGGTTGGAAGCACCTTACTATTGATTCTATTGACACTATCTTAAGCGTCGCACTTTATTTTAAAGAAGAGAGTGAAAGCGAACTTTTAAATATGCTTGTAGAGTTTACCAATGCGTCAAGATATGAAACCTTAGTGGTGCAGCTGCGTTATCTTCCAGGTTCTCCTAGTGAAGTTTTGGTCGGTGAACTCTCGGATGATATCTATGTAGTTGAAAATGGTATGAAAATAAAACTCAACCTCCTCTCAAATAAAAATAGTGGCTACTTTCCAGATATGAAAAATGGTCGAGAGTTTGTTCGTGAAAATACTAAAGATAAAAAAGTACTCAATCTCTTCTCTTACACTTGTGCATTTTCTTTAGCTGCAAAGTTTGGCGGGGCATATGAAGTAGTTAATGTTGACATGAGTAAGGGAGCTTTAAAAGCAGGAATGGCAAACCACTCCTTAAATGAGTTAGACCCTCGTGGCGTGAGTTACCTTCCTTATAACATTTTAAAATCATTCTCTTCACTTAAACGCAAGGGTCCATTTGATTTAATCATCATCGATCCTCCCACCTTTCAAAGAGGAAGCTTTGAAGCAACTAAAGATTATGAAAAGATTATAAAAAAACTACCACAAATAGCAAGCGAAGATTGTATACTGCTTTCATGTTTAAATTCACCCAACCTAGAGAGTAGTTTCATCATCGATTTAATAAGTGAATGGTCACCAAGTTTTAAGTTTATAAAAAAACTAGAAAATCTAGAAGAGTTTGCAAGTGACGATGAAGAAAAAAGTTTAAAAAACCTCATATTTAAAAGAAGTTCTTTAAAATAAAGTCTTAATGCAACAAATTTATGTTAACATTTATAAATATGAATTTTATTCACAAGAGGTATCGATGTTAGATTCTAATCTATTCAGTTCTAATGAAACTATTCGAGATTATAAAATATTAATAGTTGAAGATAGTGAATTTATAAATAACTCCATAAAAAAGACTTTAGATAGATTTGAATATAACTGCGATCAAGCACATACACTTCATGAAGCATCAGCTTTTTTAAATGAATCGACTTATGATTATGTTCTCCTAGATTTAAACCTCCCTGATGGTTCAGGATATGAACTTGTAAACAAAATAACTTCTCTTACAGATGCTAAAATCATCATACTTACATCAGAAACTGACATAGAGCAACGAGAGTCTCTTTTTAGAGATGGAATACTTGATTACATAGTAAAAGATAAGTACTTTAATGATGCAGTATCTGAGATACACACAACTATCCAAAAGCTAGAAAAAAATAAACAATCGACTATTTTGATTATAGATGACTCTGAGTTTTTACAAGACCATATAAACAGTGTCCTCCGCATTAGAAACTATAATACTATCTCAGCTCTCACTTCTAAAGATGGGTTAGATAAAATCTCTTCAACACAGACAAGTATAATAATCCTAGATATGGAACTACCAGATATACATGGACTAGACCTACTTAGACGAATCAAAAAAAATAAAAAGCTCTCTCATATTCCTATAATGATTCTCTCAGGATATCAAACGCCAGAATTAGTTAGAGATAGTTTTAAAGCAGGATCTTTTGATTTCATAAAAAAACCTTTTCATATTGAAGAGTTAGTCTTAAAAGTAGACCTCGCTATCGAAGCAGATAGAAAAAATAGAAACATACTTATGCAAAGAAATATGTTAAACCACTATAACAATGCACTTGAGAAAAGTTGTATCATAACTCGGACTAACACAAAAGGTGTTATTACTTATGTAAATGAAAACTTTACCCGCTTATCTGGCTATACAAAGGCTGAACTTATCGGGCAAAAACACTCAATCTATAGACATAAAGATATGCCTGACACTCTCTTTAAAGATCTATGGCAAACTGTACAAAGCAAAAAAACATGGTACGGAATCATAAAAAACATAAGTAAAGATGGCAATACCTATGCCCTAGATAGTGTTATAAACCCTATACTAGACTATAGTGGCAATATAATCGAGTATATGTCTATAATGGTTGATATCACTAATATAGAAAATGAAAAAAATTCACTTGCAACTGATTTAAGTATCTCAAATCAAAATTTTTCACAAGCAATGAAAAACGCTAAAGAGTACGAAAGAGCGATAGATGAAAGTAACATACTCTCACGTACTGATATAAATGGAAATATTACTTACGTAAATAGAGCATTTTGTGAAATCTCTGGCTATACTGAGTCTGAACTCATAGGAAATACCCATAGAGTTGTCAAAGACCCATCTACTCCTATTAAAAAGTACAAAGAGTTATGGAGTACCATCACATCAGGTAAAATTTGGAATAGTCAGTTACGTAATAGATCCAAAAATGGAGACATTTACTATTTAGACACTACAATTGTTCCAATATTTGATGATAATGAAAATATTCTTGAGTACTTAGCCATTAGGCATGATGTAACAAAAATTGTCGAGTTTCACCAAGAGATAGAAGAGACCCAAAAAGAGGTTATCTATAAAATGGGAGAGATAGGAGAGAGTAGATCAGAAGAGACCGGCTACCACGTAAAACGTGTAGCACTCTACTCTAAACTTCTTGCTAGTCTAGTTGGACTGAGTGAAGAGGAGTGTGAGATTCTCTATTCAGCCTCACCTATGCATGATATTGGAAAAGTAGGTATACCAGACTCTATTTTGAAAAAACCAGGGAAACTTGAGATAGATGAATGGAAAATAATGATGACCCATGCGGATATAGGTTATGGTATTTTAAAAGATTCTAGACGCCCTATTCTTAAGGCAGCCGCTATAGTTGCAAAAGAGCATCATGAACAGTGGGATGGAACAGGTTATCCTGATGCCTTGTCTGAGGATAAAATTCATATATATGGTCGCATTACAGCTATAGCAGATGTTTTTGACGCACTTGGAAGTGATAGATATTACAAAAAGGCATGGCCATTAGATGATATACTTGAGTACTTCAAAAAAGAGAGGGGTAAACATTTTGACCCACAACTTGTAGATCTTTTCTTTGAAAATTTAGATAAATTTCTTGAAATTAGAACTGAGTATACAGAGTCTTAGTTTTATTAGTTACTTAGCAAATTTTTAGTACAATCTCTCCAAATTTACTAGTAGGTATAATCACACAATGATAAACTATCAATCTATAAAACCACTCCTTTTTAAACTAGAACCAGAAAATGCCCACCACTTAGCTGCATCTGTGCTAAGACTTCCAAATATATGCCAGATTCCATTTAATTCTTTTTTAGAGTCTCACTTTATAAATGATGAGATTTTAAACCAAGAGCTTTTTGGTCGTACTTTTTTAAATCCAGTAGGACTTGGTGCAGGATTTGATAAAAATGCTACGATGATTAGAGGGATTCAAACTCTTGGATTTGGTTTTACTGAAATAGGCACCGTAACGCCAAAGCCACAAGATGGAAACCCAAAACCTAGAATGTTTCGCCATATAGAAGAAGAGACTCTTCAAAATGCTATGGGCTTTAACAATGAAGGTGCCCTAAAAGTCATCAAAAGACTCAAAAAGAGATTTCCATTTTCAACGCCAATAGGTGTAAATATAGGAAAAAACAAAGTAACAGCTGAGAAAGATGCCATAAACGACTATACACATCTTATAAAAGCGTTTGATGGTCTTGGTGACTACTTTGTTATCAACATATCTTCTCCAAACACTCCAGGTCTTCGCGACTTGCAAAATGAAGAGTTTATTGGTGAACTTTTCAAACAAGCCAAAGTGCTTACAAAAATGCCAATTCTTTTAAAAATCGCTCCTGACATGGAGATAGAAGACGCTGTTACACTTACAAAAATGGCGGTAGAAAAAGGCGCTGATGGTATCATCGCAACAAACACCACTATAGACTACTCACTTGTAAAAGAGCCTAAAGAGATAGGTGGACTCAGCGGCGCAGTCTTAAAGAAGCAAAGTTTTAAAATCTTTGAAGCTATAGCAAAAGAGCTTTATGGTAAAACTACACTAATTTCTGTTGGCGGTATAGATTCTGCAGAAGAAGCGTACAAGCGAATAAAAGCGGGAGCTTCACTTGTTCAGATATATAGCGGTCTTGTTTTTCATGGTCCTGATATGATTATGAACATAAACAAAGGTTTAGTTGAACTACTAAAAGCGGACGGATACACAAATATCACTGAGGCAATCGGAATCGATAGAAAATAATGAAAATAACAAAAATATTTTTAACACTAATACTAACTTTAGGAACACTAATGGCATCTTCACTACCAAAATACGAGACTCAAACTCTAAAAAATGGACTACAAATAGTAGTTATTCCACTTCATAACAATACAAATGTTATCTCTACTGATATCTTTTATAAGGTCGGAAGTCGTAACGAAGTAATGGGAAAAACTGGTATAGCACATATGCTTGAACATATGAATTTTAAATCAACTAAGAACCTTCAATCTGGAGAGTTTGACAAAGAGGTAAAGAGTGTTGGTGGAGTTAACAATGCATCAACTAGCTTTGACTATACTCACTACTATATAAAATCAAGTACAAAAAATCTTAACAAATCTATAGATTTATATGCTGAACTTATGCAAAACCTTAACCTTAAAGATGAAGAGTTTCAACCTGAACGCGATGTTGTAACTGAAGAGAGACGTTGGAGAACAGATAACTCTCCACTTGGTTACCTTTACTTTAGACTCTTTAACAATGCTTACCTTTACCATCCATACCACTGGACTCCTATTGGTTTTATGAATGATATAAGAACTTGGGAGTTAAAAGATATTCAAGATTTCCATAAGACTTACTACCAGCCAAGTAATGCCATCTTAATGGTAACAGGTGATGTAGATCCTAGAGACGTCTTTAAACGCGCTAAAAAAGCCTTTGGCAAGATAAAAAATAGTGCTGCTATACCTGAGTTCAAATTTGTTGAACCAGAACAAGATGGTGCTAAACGCGTAACAGTTCATAAAGATAGTGAAGTTGAAATGCTCGCTATTACTTTTCATATTCCTGACTTTAAGCACAAAGACCAAGTAACATTGAGTGTAATCTCAGAAATCCTCTACTCTGGAAAAAGCTCGCGTTTATATAAAGAACTTGTAAATAAAAAACATCTTGTAAATAGTGTTTATGCTTACAATATGGAAAATATAGATCCAGCTCTTTTTATATTTATGGCGACGTGTAACCCTGGCGTTAAAGCTGAAGAGGTTGAAAAAGAGCTGATTAAGCAAATAGAACTTATGAAAAACACAGAGGTTACAAAAGCTGAACTTGAAAAAGTGAAAATCAATACAAAATCAGACTTTATCTACTCTTTAGAGAGTTCAACTTCAGTTGCAAATCTTTATGGAAGTTATCTAGTGCGTGGTGATATAACGCCACTTATGACTTATGAAGATGATATTCAAAAAGTTACTGCTAAAAAAGTACAAAAAGTAGCAAATAAATACTTTGACTTTAAAAAGTCCACTACTCTTATTTTAAAGAAATAACTAAAGAGTGTCTTCATCTTTTGAGTATATAAAAAAATATACTTAAAAGACAATTTTAGAGTCATTCTACAGAGTATCCCCAGCTCTGTAAAAACTTCAAAAGGCTCTTAAAAAGAGAGTTTTTTTCACCTCAAAATAAGTAACTTTAAATATATTTAGCTATAATTGCCCATTATTAATATAGAGGAAAATTATAATGAATATAGTAACAGGTTCTTCAACAGCTCTAATAACTCCTTTTAAAAATGGAAAACTAGATGAGCAGTCATATGCCGCTTTGATTAAACGCCAAATAAACAATGGCATGGATGCTGTATGCCCAGTTGGAACAACTGGTGAGAGTGCAACTTTATCATCTGATGAAGACAGAAGATGTATGGAAATTGCAGTTGAAGTTTGTAAAGGCACTACTACAAAAGTACTTGCAGGCGCTGGAAGTAACTCTACTTCAGAAGCAATTCTTGCTGCAAAAAATGCGCAAGAGTGTGGAGTCGATGCTATATTTTCAGTTGCACCTTACTATGTTAAACCTTCACAAGAAGGATTATATCAGCACTATAAGGCTATTGCCGAGTCAGTTCCTGATCTTCCTTTTATGCTTTACAATGTTCCAGGACGTACTGTAGTTGACATAGAAGCCGAGACAGTTATCAGACTTTTTGATGATATACCAAATATTTACGGTATCAAAGAGGCTACGGGTTCACTAGAGCGTGCTATTGCACTTCTATCTGCTAGACCTGACCTTAAAGTATTTTCTGGGGATGACGCTATTGACTTTCCTATGCTTGCAAATGGTGGAGCTGGAATCACTTCCGTAACATCAAACTTAATGCCTGACTTAAAATCAGAGATAGTAAGACTAACTCTTGCTGGTAATTTTACTGCGGCAAAAGCTATCAATGACAAACTCTATCCACTAAACTCTGTAATGTTTTGTGAGGCCAACCCTATTCCTATCAAAGCGGCAATGTATATAGCTGGACTTATAGACACTCTAGAGTATAGACTTCCTCTTCTTGCTCCAAGTGTAGAAAATATGAAAAAAATTGAACAAGTAATGAAAAATTACGAGATAAAAGGATTATAAGAATGAGCGAAAAAACTATGACTGGAAAGACACTATTTATATCTGGTGGAACTCGTGGTATTGGTAAAGCAATAGTTTACGAATTTGCATCAAAAGGGTGTGATGTAGCGTTTACTTATGCTTCAAGTGCAGATACGGCAAATGAAATCATTGCTGATATCGAAGCTAAATATGGTGTTAAATCTCGTGCTTATAAACTAGATATTTTAGAGCCATTAACTTATAAAGATGTTTATAAAGAGTTTGATGAAGATTTTGATAGATTAGATTTTTTCATATCAAACGCTATTATCTCTGGTCGTGCTGTTGTTGGTGGATTTGCTCCATTCATGAGACTTAAGCCAAAAGGTCTTGGGAACATTTATACTGCAACTGTTGAAGCATTTGTTGTTGGTGCGCAAGAAGCAGCTAAGAGAATGGAGAAAGTTGGTGGTGGTTCTATCATCTCTATGAGTTCTACTGGTAACCTTGTATACACTCCAAACTATTCAGGTCATGGTACAAACAAGGCGGCAGTTGAGACTATGGTTCGTTATGCTGCGGCTGAGCTTGGTGAGAAAAACATTAGAGTAAACGCAGTAAGCGGTGGCCCAATAGATACAGATGCACTTAAAGCTTTCCCTAATTATGAAGAGGTAAAAGCGGAAGTTGTTAAACGCTCTCCACTAAGCCGTATGGGTGATGCAACTGACTTAACAGGTGCTTGTTCATTCCTTTGTTCTGACGCAGCTTCTTGGTTAACTGGTCAAGCTATAGTCATCGATGGTGGTACATCTTTTCAGTAGAGGTAGATAAACTACCTCATACCTTTTTGCATACCTTTCATTCCCTTTTGACCTTTATTGCCTTTTCTATTCTCAATAAACATCGCGATTACTTGAGCATACTGATCTTTTGTTAAGATTTTTCGTAAATTTTCTCTACAAAGAGTTTTGATTTTTATTATCTCTCTACGTGCATCTAGCATAGTTTCAGCTTTTTTGATTACATCTTTGTCAGTAGTGAGAGCTTCCATCATAAGTGCTTTTTCTTCACTTATCACTAGTTGTATCAACTTGATCATGTTTGGCTTATTATCTCTTGACCATGTCTTCAAATCTTTTATCTGCGCTTCACTCAACTTTAAAGTCGAGGCATTATTAAGACTCAAACTCACTAAATTCGGTAAAGGATTCGCATGACGCATGTTTTGCATCATATTTGCCGAAACACTCAATTGTGTCATTAAGAAAACTGCTGCTACTATTAGTATTTTTTTCATTCTTCTGTCCTTTTATATTGTATACGAATATTATATATAATTAAATGTTAATTATATGTTAAGAGGAAGTTTCTGTTTATTAAACTTAAAGAGCTATACTTTAGTATAATAATATGAGAAGGAAACAATATGCAAACAATCAATTCTTTATCACAAGAAACACAAGGTAAGATCAACTCTTATGGCGAGGACTTCAAAGATATATTTGAAGCTATAGAAAAAGTAGTATATAAAAATGACATTGGACTTTTTACATCTATTGTTAATGAATTAGAAGATCTTAATATTCAAAATAATTATGGATGGTCACTGCTACATATAACCATTAGAAGAGACCGTAGAGAGATGGTGCAACTTTTACTAGATAAAGGTGCAGATATAAACATACTCGATGGTGTTGGCTGGACTCCTCTAATGGAGTCTATTATGGATGATATGCCAGAGTTATGCAAGCTTCTTGTAGAAAAAGGTGCCGACAAGTCAATAGCAAACTTAAGAGGTGCTACAGCTCCTATGCTAGCCCAAAAATTTGGAAGAACTTCTATGTATGAGGTACTTTCATAATATAATCATTGAATATTTAACCCTCTGATAAATTAGACTTTTTACACACACTCAATTTAGTTTTTTTGAGTAAAAAGTCTATTTTTATATACTTCACTTTTTCCATTTCTATATTTTCACATATCAATCATTTTACATATAATATTATTAAATCCCATTTATTAATTAATGTAAAATTAAGCTTTTCTTGTATAAAAATCATACAATCTATATCACATTTTTATATCACTAGAATGTATACTTTTACTAATACAATTAGATTGTAAAAAAATTAAGGAATTAAAATGTCGTATATAGTACCAACTGAATTCGTTACAAAAATGGTTGACTCCGGTGAGTCTAAGGTTTATATGTCCACAAGTGACACACTAATAAGAGCTTTCATGGCAGGAGCGATTCTAGCGCTTGCAGCTGTTTTTGCTATTACTGTAGCAATGAAATCAGGCTCATTTATATTAGCTTCAGTATTATTCCCTGTTGGGTTTATAATGCTTTACTTAATGAAGTTTGATCTATTAACTGGTGTTTTCATGTTAGTTCCATTAGCTTGGCTAGATAAACGCCCAGGCGTTACTATCCCTCAAATACTACGTAACTGGGGTCTTGTTGCTTTAGGTAACTTAGGTGGTGCACTTACTGTTGCATTTTTGATGGCTTTCATTTTCACTTATGGTACTTTTGATCCAAATATAGCTGGTTTTGGTGGAAAAATAGCTACAAAGGTTGCTGGTATTGGTGAAGCTCGTACTTTAGGTTACCAAGCACATGGTGTTACAGGATGGATAACGGTATTTATTCGTGGTATGTTATGTAACTGGATGGTTGCTATGGGTGTTGTTGGTGCTATGGTTTCTACTACAGTAAGTGGTAAAGCGATTGCAATGTGGATGCCAATTATGCTGTTCTTCTTTATGGGTTTTGAACACTCAATCGTTAACATGTTTTTATTCCCATTCTCTTTAATCATGGGTGGTGACTTTACAATTCTTGACTACCTTTTATGGAATGAAGTTCCAGTTGCTATGGGTAACTTAGTTGGTGGTCTACTGTTTACTGGTTTAACTCTTTACTTTACACATGTTAAAGAGAGCCCAAAAAGAAACTTAGGTTAATCGTTAAGCAAAAAAATAAAGGATAATTAAGATGACAAAAATTGAAATGACGGAAGAGATAATTTTAGCTAAGAAATCAAAAGGTCTTAGCTGGGAAGACATAGCAGGCAAGGTTGGACTTTCTCCAGTCTTTTTAACGTCTGCTTGTTTAGGTACGAACTCTCTTAAACCTAAAGCAGCTACAAAGCTGTGTAAGGTCTTGGGATTAAGCGGCGATGTCTTAGCTACAATTCAAGAGTATCCAATGAAGACTTGGGATTTTGGTATTCCACAAGATCCTTTTGTATATCGTTTTTATGAGATTACCGGAGTATATGGTGAGACTATGAAAGAGATCGTTCAAGAGAAATTTGGAGATGGAATAATGAGCGCGATAGACTTTTCACTTGACATCGACAAAGAAGAAGATCCAAAAGGCGATAGAGTTGTTATTACTATGAATGGAAAGTTTTTACCATATAAATCTTGGTAGAAGTTATAATATCTACTTGAAAAATGTAAGAGAAACCAAAATATAATGGTTTTTCTTACACTCTTTTTATCTAAAGCTCAAAGGGTCTTAAAATATGAAAAAAAAACTTGCAGTATCAGTTAGCGAGTACTCCGACAAGGGAGTAAAAGAGATAAATCAAGATTTTCATGATGTTTTAATCCCAAAAGAACCCCAACTTACAAGTAAAGGCATTGCAATCGCCTTAGCTGATGGCATAAGTAGTAGTGCTGTGAGCCAAGTCGCTAGTAAAACCGCCGTTACGTCATTTTTGAGCGATTATTTCTCAACACCAGAGACATGGAGTGTAAATAAATCAGCCCAAAGAGTCATTAACGCTACAAACTCTTGGCTGTACTCACAAAGCAAGCAGGGCCAATACCATTATGATAAGAACAGAGGTTATGTCTGTACTTTAAGTGCGATGGTTCTTCGCTCGACTACAGCACATATATTTCATATTGGGGACTCACGAATATATCGTCTTAGAGACGCGGAGCTTGAACTACTCACGGACGATCATCGCATTTGGGTTTCAAGTGAGAAAAGTTATCTCTCTCGCGCTTTAGGAATTGATTCACATATCTATCTTGATTATAAGAGTTTTCAAGTTCAAGAAAATGATGTATATCTCTTTATGACCGATGGCGTTTACGAGTTTCTTGAAGAAAAATTTATAATAAGTTCAGTAATAGACAACAGTGATAGTTTTGAAAAAATAGCAGATATCCTAGGTAAGCATGCCTATGCAAATAAGAGTGACGACAACATAACGGTACAACTTGTTAGAGTTGATTCTTTACCCGATAGAGAGATAAATGAAATAACGCAAGAGCTTACCAACAAACCATTTGCTCCGATACTGAGTGAAAGAGAGTCCTTTGATGGTTACACAATTGTACGTGAACTTAGTGGTACAAGCAGAAGTCATGTCTACTTGGCCATTGATGATGATACAAACGAGCAAGTCGTTATAAAAACACCATCTTTAGAGTTTCAAGATGACAAGGCTTATCTAGAGAGATTTATGATGGAGGAGTGGATCGCCATTCGTATAAATAATACAAATGTGGCCAAATCATATCTCGCTTCTCGACAGCGTAACTATATCTATATTGTCACAGAGTATATAGAAGGACAAACGCTAACGCAATGGATGATTGATAATCCGAATCCAGATATGGAGAGTGTGCGTTTAATGGCTGAACAAATCGCTAGAGGCATTCAAGCCTTTCATAGACTCGAGATGATCCATCAAGACTTACGTCCAGAAAATGTTCTCATAGATAAAAATGGTGCTGTTAAAATCATAGACTTTGGCTCAACAAGAGTTGAAGGGATCTCTGATATAAACTCTTTTATAGAACAAGAAAACCTTCAAGGAACAGCACAGTACTCAGCTCCTGAGTATTTTATAGGAGAGAGTGGCACTGCATCTAGCGATGTCTTCTCACTTGGCGTTATAGTTTACCAGATGATAAGCGGTAAACTTCCCTATGGAGTGGAAGTAGCCAGATATAAAACAAAAAAAGAGCAACGAAAACTAAAGTACACTCATCTTTACTCTGATGAGAAGAACATACCGATATGGATAGAAGAGACTCTTAAAAAAGCGCTTCAAGTCAATCCATATTATCGTTATAATGAACTCTCAGAATTTATTTATGATTTACGTCATCCTAACTCTGAGTTTTTAAAAAATAGCCGTCCACCACTATTAGAGAGGAATCCTCTTCTCTTATGGAAAAGTATCTCATTTATTTTAACTTTAATAATTTTCGTTTTAATTACCAAGTGATAAAGAGTTAATATAAAGATGATAAAATTACAGATAACCAACCAAATAATAAGGAATAAAAAATGAACAGAAGAGAAGCTATAAAATTATCTACAATCGCTGCACTTGGTGTTGCAGTAACAGCTAGTGCTAAAGAGGCTCCATATATGAACCGTATGGAAATGACTCCAAAAGATCCAAAAAAACTAGCGCCTGGTGAACTTAAACATACGCCACAGATAACTCTAGGCACAAAAGATTCTAAGGGTTATACTTTAGTAGAAATCACAGTTGGACAAGGTGGAATTATTCACCCAAGTACTCCAGCGCACTGGATTGACTTTATCTCTTTATCCGCTGATGGGAAAAAAGTAGGAACTTCTACACTAGAAGCTGAAATCTCTCGTGGAACTGCATCATTTAGTGTTAAACTAGATGGCGTTAAAACTCTTAGTGCTAAAGCTGGATGTAACCTACACGGTATCTGGAGTAGCTCTTTAAAAGTTTAAGAGAATATTTTACAGATATTTATATCAAATAAACTATAAAATTATTTAATAGACGCTATAGTATAGATAATAATCATTACTATAGGAGTCTATTATGCCAACAGTTACATCCTACGGAGCTACACAAGAGGTCACTGGATCTTGCCATATTTTAGAAGTTGATGGTATCTCCATCATGATAGATTGTGGTATGTTTCAAGGCGAAGAAGAGGATCAAAATCAAAGACCTTTTGCTTTTGATCCCTCAAAGATAGATTACCTCTTAGTCACACATGCTCACCTTGACCATATAGGTCGTATTCCAAAACTTGTAAAAGAGGGCTTTAAAGGCAAGATATACGCCACCCCCGCAACCAAAGACTTAGCCTATATCATTCTTATGGATAGCGCAAAAATCATGAATGAAGACTTTGAAACAAAGTATAAAAAAGCGGCTCGAAAAGCCACAGAGAAAAAACTACAAAAACCACTCTATGGCCCTCTCGACGTTCAAAGCACATTCAACAAAGAGTGGGTAGAGACAGAGTACGATGAGTATTATGAAATTTGCGAGGGAGTTAGTGTTGCTTACCGTAACGCTGGGCATATCCTCGGTGCAGCTTTTTTAGAGATTTCTTACATGCAAGATGGCGTTTCTCATACGGTAGTTTTCTCAGGCGATATTGGAAATGACAACAACATTGTGCTTCCAAATTTGCAAAAGTGTAAAAAAGCGGATTTTTTATATGTTGAGTCTACTTATGGCGATAGAAACCATCAACCAATAGAATCAACCATAGCCGAATTTAAAGAAGTGATCATCAAAACAATAAATGCAGGTGGAAATGTTTTAATCCCCTCTTTTGCGGTTGAGAGAACACAAGAGTTGCTCTACATTTTACGCGATATGCATCAGAAAAAAGAGCTGCCAAAGTGCCAAGTGTTTCTAGATAGTCCTATGGCTACAAAAGCTACAGACGTTTATCATAAGTACTCTGAAGAGTTAAATGAAAACTGCCAAGAAAACATCAAAGAGAATGGTTCTGTATTTGACTTTGAATGGCTTACTTACACTGAAGAGCCAGAAGAGTCAAAAGCCATCAACGACATAGACTCAAGAGCAATCATAATAGCCGGTAGCGGTATGTGCAATGGTGGAAGAATCACCCGTCACTTTAAACACAAAATCTGGGAGAGTAAAAACGCCATAGTTTTTGTTGGGTACCAAGCAATGGGAACTTTAGGCAGAGAGATTATTGAGGGTGCTGAGTGGATAAATATTTACAATGAAGACATTATTGTAAAAGCTTCCATACATACTATAAATGGCTTTTCAGCGCATGCTGACCAAGAGGGTATGATTCACTGGATTTCAAAGATTAAAAATCTTAAAAAAGTATTTATTATTCATGGAGAAAAGATAGCCCAACAAACTTTTAAAGAGATGATAACAGAAAAATTACATATAGATACTCATATTGTCTCATATGGTGAGAAAAATGAACTCTAAAGATTATTATTTCCAGACTCCCTCTAACTCATAAGAACAGTGGGGACAAACGCCATTCTCATCTAGATGGTTAGTAACATGCTCCCCTATCCTTCCATTTCTTCTTATAACGCCATTATTGCACTTTGGACAGTAGGTAGATTCACGCTTTTCATCATCCACATTTCCAAGGTATATATATTTTAAACCCTCTTCTTTGCCAATATCATAAGCTTTTTTAAGAGTGCTAAAAGGCGTTCTAGGAGCGTCTAACATCTTGTACATAGGATGAAAAGCTGAGATATGCCAAGGGATTGAGTTATCAACGCTAGCAATAAAGTTTGCTATGGAGCGAAGCTCCTCCATAGAATCATTTTTATCAGGGATGATTAAAGTCGTTATCTCAACCCATATCCCATTCTCTTTAGCATATTTTACGCTCTCTAGAACAGGTTTGAGTTTTGCTCCACAAATCTCTTTATAAAACTCATTTGAAAAGGACTTTATATCTATGTTCATCCCATCAATGTAGGGAGCAAGTAGATCAATCGCTTTTTTCGTTTCGTAGCCACTAGTAACATAGATGTTTTTAAGCCCTCTTGCATGTGCTAGCTTTGCAGTGTCATAGGTATATTCAAAAAAGACTATTGGCTCATTATAGGTGTATGCTATAGAATCACACCCATTTTGTATTGCTAAATCAACTATTTGTTGGGGTGAGAGTTCTCGTCCCGCTATCTGATGAGCATTCTCTTTTGGATACTGAGAAATCGAATAATTTTGACAAAAAGTACATGAGAGATTACACCCAACCGTACCTAAAGAAAAGGCCTTAGTATTTGGTAGAAAGTGAAACATCGGCTTCTTCTCAACTGGATCTACGTTTATAGCTGCAGCTAAACCATAGACCAAGAGTTGTAGTTCACCATTTTCAACTTTTCTAACGCCACAAATACCATACTCTCCCTCTTTTAGAACACAAGAGTGAGAACAGGCTTGACAGAGTACTTTTTCACTCTCTAACTTTTTGCTAAGCCATGCTAAACTTGACATTTCATACTCCTAGTAGATATCACTATTCACACCCATACTAAAGAGAAAGCTCCACGATGAGCAGCAATTAGTGGTATTTTTCAAATAGTTTTAAAAAGTTTACAACTCATTTTATCACAACTATTTATACTAAAATATTATATGAACAATAAAAATAGATCTACTTTTAGGTTCTAAATTACCCATACTGTTGAAAACTGATTTTCCATATATATTATTTATAATAATTTCATTTTTCATATTTTTTTATAAATTTTTCCTATTTATAGAATCTATATTTATCTAATTTATTGCACTTTTCTCTACTATTCACACTGTAAGACTACCCTGATATTGTATTTGAACTGGAAAATATTTAAAATGTTATTTCAAATTCAAAAAAGTTTGCTTCTATAATAATCTGTTTTTTAGAGAGGCTAATAGATATTTTCTTTAGCAAAGGGGTGGATGGATTAAAGAGTATAGCAATATCGTATGAAGAAATTTTAACTGCAATAATCAATGGGGAATACCCTGAGATTTTAAAGATAGACTCCATAAGAGGGAAATCATTATGGTATAACTCTTATATTAGTACATATGTAGAACGAGACATAAGAGATATTGGAAATGATTTATCAGATATCGCTTTTTCAACCGTATAGCTCAAATATCTCAACACAATTTATAAAGTCACAAAAGCTTTTCATGACAAATAGTGGAGTATTCTCTCACCTACTTGATATTAGCAGTGCTGATGAACTTATAAATTCAGTTCACAAAGGAGATGCAGTAGAGACATTTGTCTATAGTGAGCTGCTAAAGCACATCAGTTAGAGTACAACTCAAACTAAGATATATTACTACAGAACAAATGACAAAAAAGAGATAGATTTAATACTTGAAAAAGGGAGTAAGATTTTTGCTATAGTAGTTAAATCTTCACAAAGTATAAAAATAGATGCCTTTAACATATTGTTAATTTTCAAAAGAAGTCATCCTTAAATGTTGTTGGAATTATACTCTATTTGGGTAAGGATATACTTTCTTTTGGGGATTAGGAGCATCAGAGATATGCAATTCCTTTAAATTTATTTTTCTAATTCTTAGATGGCGATTATTGCTTATAGTGCATTAATATAAAGCTCCTAAATTGTACAAACTATGTAGCTAATAGTGAGTGATGCATCTCTGATTTATACTCGATAGTTCCAGTGAACAATATAGGAAGTATAATACATTATTAAGTATTTTACTGATACTATAAGAAATATACTTCTGAAATTAGGACTTACTATGACACTTAATGAGTTAGGTTTAGAGATAAAATCTTTAAGAAAGAGTAAAAAATGGTCCCAAGATGATTTAGAGAACTACTCTGGTATCACTAAAAGGACTATAAGCAAGATAGAAAATGGTTTTGTAGATGAAGTTGGTATCAAAAAAGTTGAGACTATTTTAGATCTTCTCGGCTATGAGCTTAATATAAGAATGAAAGGTAGACCAAAAACATTAGAAGAGTTGCAAGATGAAAGATAGCAGCTTAAAAGTCTATATCAATAAAGAACTCTCTGGTAACTTAGCTTATGAAGATGAGCAATATGTTTTTAATTATCTAGATAATTCTACCTCTGTGGTATCTTTAACGATGCCTATACGCAAATCAAGCTGGAACTCAAAAAAACTCCATCCAATTTTTGAGATGAATATGCCAGAGGGTTCTTTAAAAGAGGCAATAAAAAACCACTTTGCAAAAATCCAAGAGATGGATGATATTAATTTTTTAAAGTTAATCGGTCCCTATATGCTTGGTCGTGTAAAGTTTAACTTTTTAAGTGAAGAAAGCGAGAGATTAAAGTTAGATGATATATTAAAAAATACTAAAACAGACCTCTTTGAAGAGTTAATGCAAAAATATGCAATTCGCTCAGGAGTATCAGGTGTTCAGCCAAAGCTACTTCTCACAGCCCAAAACAAAAATACAATGAAGTTTGAGCATTACATAGTTAAGTCATGGGAGAAAACATATCCACAACTTGCACTTAACGAGTACTTTTGTATGAGAGCGGTTGTAAATGCTGGTCTTGATACACCAGATTTTTATCTAAGTGAAGATCTTTCAATGTTTATAATGAAACGGTTTGACATAAAAGATGATGAATCATATTTAGGCTTTGAAGATATGTGTGTACTTACTGCTAGAGGGACTGATGAGAAATATAATGGTAGTTATGAAGAGGTAGTAAGAGTTATAAAAGATGTAGTTAGTCCACAAACAAGAAAAAAAGCATTAAAAGACTTTTTTACAGCACTTATAATGAATCATCTTTTAAGAAATGGAGACGGACACTTAAAGAACTACGGTGTATTGTATGAAGATGATTATCAGGATGCAAGACTAGCACCTATATATGATGTAATAACTACAACCGTATATATTAAAAATGACATACCTGCTTTGAAACTCAGTGGTGGAAAACTTTGGTGGAAGGAAAAAACATATAAAACTTTTGCTAAACAGAGTTGTGGCCTATCTCAAAAAGAGTATGAAGAGATAATAGCAACTTGTATAGAAGCTGTAAAAATTACAAAAGATGAGATAGATAAGTATCAATCAAGTGATGAAGAGGTAGAAGCTTTTTTAGAGAATCTAAAGAACTGCTGGGAAGAAGTCGTTTAAAGACTATAAAGGGTGTTACTAGATTGCATTCAGATTTTTGTGTCAGCAACAGATAGTCATGAAAAGGATATCATAGTTCAACAATTGAGTTTTAAACTTAGAGAAAGTTCCAAAACATACAGGTTCGGTATAGAGTAAGTTTTATTTTACCCGATTGACACAGATTTTTGAACGGTCCCCAGTAAGTCTTTGGATTGGTTATTCGCCTAGCTGGATTGAAATTACTCATTCAATATGATAAGTGTATTAATACCTTAGATTGGCAGCTGAATAATAAATTTCGCTCCATTTTCAGTATTGCTAACAGATAATTTACCTTTACAATGCTCTTCTATGATGGTCTTAGACATATAAAGCCCTAAGCCCGTACCATCTTTTTCGTGTTTAGTACTAAAATAGGGATCGAATATCTTTGGAATATGTTCTTCGGGAATTCCTCCAGCATTATCTTCGATACTAAAAGTCGCATAATTGTCATCCTTATAGCAGTATATCCATATTTTCGCATTTGGAACCTTCCGTTCTAGTAACACATCTTCGGCATTTTTCATAATATTTAAAATAATTTGTCTGAGCTCGTTCACATAGGTATTCAATATAATCTCAGGATGTGATGATGTATGCTCAACAGTTATATTCTTCGATTCAAATACGGGACTTATGATAGCAAGACTAGAATTGAGAATGTTATCTAAGGTAGTTTCTTCAGTTTCCTTCTTGGCTTTAAAAAAGTCACGAAAATCATCAATAGTTGAAGAAAGGTGCTGGGTGAGGCTATTAATGGACTCGAGGCGCTCTTCAAAGAACTCTTTTTTATAGTTATCCATCATTATATCTAAGCTTAAAGTTCCAGTAATGGAAGAGATAGAAGCGAGCGGCTGTCTCCACTGATGGGCTATCATGGAGAGCATCTCTCCAATCTGGGCCAATCGAGACTGTTGTAGCATGTGATTAGTCTTTTCTTTGTTTTTAGCTACCTCTTTAATCACCCGTTCTTTTAACGATGAATTTAAAGTTTCAAGCTCTTGTTCCATCAACTTTATCTTGGTAATATCCGTAAAACTAAAGAGGAAGAAGTGACTTTTGTCAAGGAGGACTTTTTTGGCTTGTACTGAAAAAAACTTTTTCTCATTCTTTCGGTCCATCATACATACTATATGCAGTCCATTTGGAAAGTCAAACATCGGATTAGTCCAATCATCATGAATATCACTATTAAAAAGGCATCCATTATCCTTCAAAAAGAGCTCGCTGATGGAAGAGTGCTTTGTTTTGAAATCATTAAGGTCGTCAAAAGGAAAAGTGTCAAAAAAAGTCTGATTTATAAAAGTGACGTCTTTTTCGTTTGAACTTAAAAGGACGATTCCTTCCTGCTCATTCATAATGGCAGTTGTCCGATTTCTTTCATCTTCTATAATTTGTGTAGCTTCAACTAGCTCTGTGACATCCTGACGAATCGCCATGAACTTTTCAATCTCTCCCGTTTTATCGAGAATGGGGGTTATCGTGGTGTCGACATAATATGTTTCCTTATCTTTAGAAAGATTCTTAAGAACGCCATGCCATGCTCGCTTCTGAAATAGAGTCTCCCACATGGACTTGAATTGTTCTGGAGGACTAGAAGGATGACGGATTATATTATGCGGACTACCCAGAAGTTCCTCTTTAGAATAACCTGAGAGCTTGACGAAGGCATCGTTAGCGTAAGTAATAATACCTTTTTTATCCGTTATTGAGACTAGGGTACTGTAATCTATCGCTTTTTTGTATTCGTTAAGTAGTTGAAGGTTATCTAGAAACTCTTGCGAGGCGGAATATCGGCAACTTGACAACTCTTCGTTTACTCTTTGCAACTCAAGATTCTTTTCTTCTAAAAGCTTTTGAGCCTCTTCGCGTTTTTGAATCTCGTGTTCTAGTTGTTTTTGTAAAAGTATGTATTCAGATTCGATTACGATGCCCTTGGGATTATAAATACTATTTGTAGACATTCGTTATTGTCTGAATCTCAACTAGAGATTGCAACTTAAAGTACTCTGCATAGCCCATGAATAATCCTTGTGACAAACTTAGTGGTTTATTTAGTTTGTATAAGTATATCAAATCAATATGATGTAATTGTGATTTTATAGTTATATTTTAGCTACAGAATAAAACTCTTATATTTGGAACAATTATCAGTAACGGGAGTATTGTTCCAAATAGCATTGAATTTTGGAACATTATGAAGCATTCAAATTGACTATTTCTTTTTAGCTACATCTTTAATAGCTCTATAGATTGTATTACGAGCAACATGGAAGAATTTTGATAGCCATGCTACAGACTTTCCTTTTTCATGTTCTTTATATATGACATTTTTCTCTTTGCTATCTAGAATAGCTTTTCTTCCAAATTGAACTCCTTTTTTCTTTGCAGCTTCAATTCCTTCTCTAACTCGCTCGTTAATAAGATCTCTCTCAAACTCTGCAATATTCTGAAGGTCTATTACAGACCTTGCTAATCTATCAAGCTTTGTGATAAAAAGTATATCTCCTTCTCGAACGAAATCCATCATTATATTAAACTCTTGACGATCAGCTTTATTTTTACCAGATTTTTTTTCAGAGAAAATCTTTACACAGCCAGCATCTTTAAGTTGATCAATTTGATTCTCAAGATTTTGGCTTGAAGTTGAAACTCTTGCATATCCTACATACATAATAAATCCTTTTTGTTAGAGTTACTATTTATGACATATACATGAAGAATTGTAAAGAATTAACAATATGTGTTATAATACTTTTAACAATACTATTAAAAGGACTATTTTATGACTATTATGGCAAATGACCTTAAAACAAGAGGTGTCACACTTCTAGATGAGGCACTTAAGCAAGATGATGAAGCGATTATTAGTGTACGTGGGAAATCTAAATATGTCGTAATGAATTTAGAACACTATAATTATCTTAGAGAATGTGAACTTGAAGCTGCATTGATGGAGACACATAAAGAGATAAAAGAGGGAAAAGCAAAAATATTAACTGCCGATGAGCACATCAAGGCACTTCACGATGACTTATAAGTTAATCTTTACAGAGCAATATGAAAAGCGTATACGAAAATTTATCAAGAAGCATCCTGAGCTACTTTCTCAGTATGAAAAGACAATTAGACTTCTCGAAGCAAATCCTCACCACCCATCCTTAAGGTTGCACAAACTTACTGGAAAACTTTCAGATCTTCATTCGATCTCGATTAATATCAGCTACCGCATCACTCTTGAACTCATTATCACAGAAAAAGAAATTATTCCAATAGAAATAGGTTCACACGATGAAGTGTATTAAATTAATTGAACCATTTTGTTCATACTTAAACCCTAAAACCCTATGACTTTAATAGAAGATTGTTTTATAATTTTTCTGTGCCATTTTAAAACGGCATTTTGGACATTATAATCTCTTGTTGATCAACATATTGTTGACAATCTTCACCACCTAGTTTTACACAAGTCTTTTGCCAAAGCGATGAGTGTCCATCGTCTTTCGTATGCATATAACCTTGCTGAAACATCATAGCATGAGCATATTCATGTGCTATTACAGTCCCCAAAATATATTCCATACTTTCTTTCATCACTTTTTTATTAAGGTAAATTTTTATCTGACCATTTTTATACGAAGTAAGACCGTAAAGTCTTCCTTGAAACTTATCTGTAACAATCAACGGAATATCTAAGGTAAATCCGTAATGCTTTTGCATATTGGAAAGGACTTCTTTTTCTTTCATTTCTATATGTTTTTTATAACTTTCGGGTAAATCATTATTTTTAAATGCATAACTCTTATAGTAATTCAATCCAAGAACAGACATTGCAAGAAGAATAACACTCGCAAATATAAACTCTAATTTCTTTATAAACATGAAATATTATACCTAGAATCTGCTACATTTTCATCAATGATAAACAAACCCATATTAAACTACACAACCATATATAATCCTAGGAATCTATGAAGTACAATAATAAAAAACTTACAGGTGTATCTCTATAGTCCATACTCTCTTGCATAACCTTTTTGTTAAGATAGATTTTTATATCCCCTTTATCATATGAGGTAACTCCATAGAGTCTTCCCCTAAACTTATCAGTCACTTCAAGAGGAAACCGTACTGTAAAACCATAAGCACTTTGCATATTCCTTAGTACTTCTTGTTCTTTATCTTTTATTCTCTCTTTATAGCTTTGTGGGATATCACTATTTTTAAAACTATAACTCTTGTAAAAGTTATTTATTAAAATGGCTAAAGCGACAACAATAACAAGGATAAAGAAAATTTCCAGCCTTTTTTTCATAGAACAATTATACACTATTATTCTAATAGACCAAGCCTATATTAAGAGCCAAAAAGCTAAAATTCCCTAACTATAAACGCAAGGATATTTTTTGCTAAACTTACCAAATTTTTTGGCTTCACTTAGAATTTTACTAGCTCCATTAATGTTCTGGATTATCTTAAATCCGCAGCTTTTTACAGATAATGGATTTCACATAACATGGAACTACTACTTTGCTTCGCTGCTTTTTGTTTTGGCTTCTGCTACTGATTTTTTTGATGGCTATATCGCAAGAGAGTGGAACCAGATGACAATGCTTGGAGCCATCTTAGACCCATTAGCTGACAAGATGCTTACACTAGCCGCATTTCTTGGTCTTATGATGATAGGAGAAGCTTCGGCTTGGGCTATCTACATCATCATTGTTCGTGAGCTTTTCATCACTGGCATTCGTACAGTTGCCGTGAGTGAAGGCTTAAGCGTAAAAGCCTCATGGGCTGGAAAAGTAAAAACTGTGGCACAGATGATAGCCATAGGCTTTTTACTTATGCACTGGCCTTTAGGCACTGAGCTTTTATGGTTTGCAGTATTTCTTACGCTTTACTCTGGATTTGAGTATCTTTGGGGCTTTAAAAACGCTCTTTTAAAGGAGAAAAACTAATGGGAATGATTGTCTCTCTTTTAGTCCTAAGCGGACTTATATTTTTTCACGAACTTGGCCACTATCTTGCTGCTCGATATATGGGTGTTTACGTAGAGGTCTTTAGTATAGGGTTTGGAAAAAAACTCTTCTCATTTAGAAAGTTTGATACAGAGTGGAGTATCTCTGCCATTCCCCTTGGTGGTTATGTTAGGATGAAAGGCCAAGATGACAGCGATCCAACGAAAAAAAGTTATGATGAAGATAGCTACAACACTAAAACACCACTACAGAAGATATTTATACTTCTGGCTGGTCCTGGTGCTAACTTCATTCTCGCGTTTATACTCTACTTCTTCATAGCTCTTGGCTCGCCAAACGTTCTCTCACCCGTTATAGGGCAAGTTCTTAAAGACTCTCCCGCATTTATAGCGGGACTAGAGACAAACGACACTATAAGCTCTATAGATGGCGTTAAGATAACCGAGTGGAAAGAGATGGCAGATATGATTGCTTCATCTGAGGGAACTCTTAACCTTGAGATCATCAGAGATGGTTTTATAGAGTATAAACTCCTAACGCCAAAACTACGTGAATCTAAAAATATGTTTGGTGAGACTATTTATAAGAAAATGATAGGAATAGGCTCAGCTGGCGTTACACACCCACTAGAGTTAAGCGTCAGCGAGACATTCTCTTATGCGACCGAGCAGACTATATTTGCTTCGACTATGATATTTACGGGTGTTAAAAAACTTCTATTTGGCGAAGTTCCCGCTAAAGAGTTAGGTGGCGTTATAAGCATAGTCAAGCTTACCTCAGACGCTACAGACTCTGGATGGATGAGCGTTTTGTTTTTTGCAGCGCTCATATCTGTAAACCTTGGCGTTTTAAACCTGCTTCCCATTCCAGCGCTTGATGGTGGGCATATTATGTTTAACGTTTATGAACTCATATTTAGACGAGAAGCGAGTGAAGCTATTATCATAAAACTTACTATAGCTGGATGGGTGATTTTATTCGGGCTTATGGGCCTTGGACTCTTTAATGACGTAAATCGTTTGATGGGCTAAATTTAATATAATTTATTAAAGATATTATCTTAAAATCTTGGATATAATCATCCCACTAAACAGTACTAAATTGTTTAAAAAAAACTAAGGATTTACAAAATGGAAATTAAAATATACTTTTGCGCCGTTCTATACAATGAAGACTCTGAACTAATCCAAATCTCAGATATTAAAAAGCAAGCAAAAAATGACGGTGCCATAGACGTAGTGGCTAAAATGCAAGATTCAAAAACGACTCTTACATCTTTATATAAAGATGGGTGGAGATTAACGCAAGTTGTTCCTTCACACGAAACAAATGGATATAGACTCTTTTTAGAAAGAGCTTAATTTTAAACTCTCAGGGCAACTCATGCCCCGAGAAATTTTCACACTATCTTCTAAGTATATAATTTTATATTAATATGTCTCATCTTCATTACTGATATTAAAAACAATCCGATATAATTCTTTTTTTAATCTATATAATCCTTATAGCATTAGGTATTATTTTAGATCTTTTATACAATATAAATAGGTAAATCGGGTAATAAATATGACAGAGATAGAACATAAAATATATATAGATAGTGTAATAAGAAGAGTTGAAACTGCTAGACTAAGAGTAAGTGGACATCACATAGTAAAAATCATCGCGGTAAGTAAGTACTCAACAGCTCAAGAGATAGAAACTCTTTATGAGATAGGTCAACGTGCTTATGGCGAGAACAAGGTTCAAGACTTAAAAGCAAAGAGTGAAGCACTAGAGGAGTTACCTCTTGAGTGGCACTTCATAGGTAACCTTCAAAAAAATAAGATAAATAACCTTTTAGACATTCGCCCTACTCTATTTCAAGCTCTTGACTCTCTTGAGTTAGCTGAGGAACTTCAAAAAAAACTTCTAGCAAAAGGTATGACTCTTAGTTGTCTCATGCAGATAAACTCAGCTAAAGAGGACTCTAAGCATGGTTTTATGCCCGAAGAAGCTTTGTCTATGTATAAGAAGATAACGAAAGAGTGTCCAAATATAAAACTAAAAGGCGTTATGAGCATCGGAGCGCACTCAGAAGATAAAGAGCTCATCAAAAAAAGTTTTGAAACTACCTATGAGATCTACAAACAACTTCCAAGCGCCACTATATGTTCTATGGGTATGAGTAATGACTTTGAACTTGCAATCGAGTGTGGATCGAATATGGTAAGACTAGGCTCTATAATGTTTAATAAGTAGTCAATGACAAAACACTATCGACCTCTTTTAAACCTTACTGCGTTTGAGAGAGGGTTTTCTATCAGCTTTTGCTGATATGCTATCATCTCCTCAAATGGTTTTAAAAAACCATCTATCTGAGACTCTTTTACAGACTCTACACTCCACCTGTTCAACTCTTCTAGCACTACTAAGGTAGACTCAATGGTAGAGAGACAATAATCTTCTGGTTGCACCTTTATCTTATACTGAGAGCTTTTAGAAGTTGTAAAACTCATATGCTTAAGTGCTTGTAAGTTTTTACTCAAGGTAAACATCTTCGTAGTACATGCCCAAGTTGAGTCAATGATGAAGATAGCTAACTCTTTATCACTTTTTTTTGGATTTGTCTCACTTAGATTAAGCGCATTGTCTGATGGAAAAAGTATGTAACTATCATGACTCTTAATTATCTCATTTATTCTTGCGTTATCGCTAAAATCTATGCCTATAAATAGTTCGGAATTTTCTAGCGTTTGATGGGTAAAGTGCCCAGTGTTGTTTTTGACTTTTTTAAACTCTTTAGGGTGCATGAGCACGACAAACTTTGTCTGAGTCTTTATGTTTTCAAAGTGCTTACACATACATGAGCTTTTGGGCCTATAGCACTTGTAACACTTCTCTCTATCACCATAAAATGTTTGACTCATCATTTACCTATATTTTTTTAGGCGAATTATACTACAATATCATCATGAAAGAGAACCAATACGACCTCATAGTTATAGGATCTGGTGGAGCGGGAATTATAGCTGCCATAGTTGCCGCTAGAAACTCTAAACGAGTTTTACTCCTTGAAAAGTTGCCTAAAATAGCCTCAAAGTTAAAAGCGACTGGTGGAGGAAGATGTAACCTTACCAATACTCTTAGTAACGAAGAGTTTATGGCTCGTTTTGGTAGAGATGGTCGTTTTATGCAAGACGCACTTTTGGCATTTGATCACAAGGAACTCATAAAGTTTCTAGGAGAGATTGGCGTTGAAACGCATGCTCCAGATGGCTTTAGAGTCTTTCCCACTTCACACTCCTCCGCTACTATCATTTCAGGATTTGATGATGAGATGAAAAGATTAGGCATTGAGATTTTATGTGAGCAAAAAGTTACAAGACTACTCATCGATGGGGAGCATATAAGTGGTGTAAAAACAACTACGGACACATTTTACGCAAAAAATGTGATAGTGGCAACCGGAGGACTTGGTTATCCAACTCTAGGAGCAGAGGGTGATGGCTATACCCTTGCGGGTGAACTCGGTCACAAGATAACTGACTTAAGTCCCGCCATGATGCCCCTACAAACAAAAGAAGATTGGGTTGCTAATTGTAGAGCTGATACTATTGCAAAGGTTGAGCTCAGAGTTAATCTTAAAAAGCATAAAAAACTTAGAGCAAATGGCGACCTTATCTTTACAAAAAACGGCATCCGTGGGCCCGTTGTTCTTGATTTTGCTAGAGAGGTAACGCCACTACTTAAAAAGTATGAGGAAGTTCCACTTCTACTCAACCTCACTAAAGGAAGAAATGAGGAGCAGATAAAAACCGAACTACAAAACGAGTACCAAAAAAATCCAGCTCAAAGCATAGTTGAACTTGTCTCTACGCTTCTTCCAACCGCGCTCTCAAGTGAAATATGTAAGTTAGCCGATATTGACTTGGAGTTAACGTATAAAAAAATAGATGGTGCAAAAAAAGCAAAACTCATATCTCTTTTGGCATGGACACCACTGAGTGTTACAGGACATGATGGTTTTAAAATGGCAATGATAACGCGAGGTGGAGTAAGTCTTAAAGATATAAACCCAAAGACTATGCAGAGTAAGCTAGTAAATGGTCTCTACTTTTGTGGAGAGGTAATGAACCTTGATGGGCCATGTGGTGGGTATAACCTCCAGTGGAGCTTTGCTAGTGGTTATCTAGCTGGCAAGTTAAGTTAGAGTCCTTACAAGAAATAACACAATTTTTCCCATTTCTTTTTGCTGCATAAAGAGCATCATCTGCTTTTGAGATACAAGACTCAATATCCCTATCCCAATTAAAATCAACACCACATACACCTAGACTTATAGTAAAGTATATCTTTTTCCTCTTACTAACTCTTAGTGCAAAAGCTTCTACACTTTGCCTAATCTTATTAGATATTTCTAGTGTGCCTTCTATACTTGTTTGGGGAAATAGTATAAGGAACTCTTCACCACCCCATCTACAGACGATGTCACTTTTTCGTGTTACATCTATCATAATCGATGCTAAAGTAATAATAACATCATCCCCTACTTTATGTCCATAGGTATCATTTATCTGTTTAAAATTATCAATATCTAGCATAACTAGAGATAAAGGCGTACTGTTTCTCTTGGCCAAATCAAAGCAACTATTTGCTGTTTCAATAAAATACCTTCTATTGTAAAGTTTTGTCATATAGTCAGTCGATGAGAGTAGCTCTAACTCTTTTTTTGAAGCTTCTAACTGGTTGATAAGCTTTTGAGCCTTTAACTCTTTGCTCACTCTTGCAAGTAACTCTTTTGGTTTAAATGGTTTCGTTACATAGTCAGACCCACCAGCATCAAAGGCTTTTTCAATACTCTCTTCATCTGCTTTAGCCGTAATAAATATAATAGGTATTTTTTTTGTTTTCTTATCAAGCTTTAATCTTCTACAGACCTCATAGCCATCTATTTCTGGCATCATAATATCTAGTAGTATAAGGTCCGGTTTATTCTCTTTTACCATCTCTATAGCCATCGTAGACTCCAATGTAGCCATCACATCATATTTCTTAGAGAGCAATTCTACTAAAATATCAACATTCTCAGCCGTGTCATCTACAACCAGTATCTTTTTCTTCATAGATATCCCTCCATTAGTACTACTATCTCTTTAAGTTTATATCTCCTAAAAAGTCCCTTTATTTTTTTATAGAACTCTTCATCATCCTCAGAGAGTTTATACTTTTCTATCTCATTTATGAGTGGTTCACATGCTTTTGGAAACATGCTCTTAGCGGCTTCGTATAACTGAGTAAAAAGTTCATCCCTTTTACTTGAAGACAACTTCTCTTTAGCACTCAACTCTAAGTGCTCTTTTTTTGCAACTCTTCTCTTTTGCACTGAAGGCTTTTTAACTTTTTGTAGTTTTATGACAAAGCTAAACTCACTTCCCTCATCTACCTTACTTACAACATCCATTTTACCACCCATCAACTCTACTAGCTCTTTTGATATACTAAGTCCAAGTCCCGTTCCACCATACTTTCTTGTAGTACTATCATCTGCTTGAGTAAAGGGCTTAAACAGAGTCTCTATATCTTCTTGATTTAAACCTATGCCACTATCTTTGATGCGAAAACTTACTATAGAGTCTTCTAACTCTTCAACCCTTAAACTCACTGAGCCACTCTGTGTAAATTTTATGGCGTTATTTAAAAGATTTAAAAGGACTTGTGAGATTCTCAATGCATCTCCACTATAGTAAGACTCTTGCGATTCATAAACTATATCAAACGCCAGCTCTTTTTCTTGAGCCTTGTACTCTATGATATCTCTCACACTTAAGAGAAGTTCATTCATATCAAAATCAATACTCTCTATATGTAACTTTTGAGCTTCAATCTTAGAGATGTCTAATATATCATTGATAATGCTAAGGAGACTCTTAGATGCTGATTCTATTTTGTCTACAAAACTTCTCTGTTTATTATCTAAATCAGTCTCGCTTACAAGATGCGTCATGCCTATAATGGCGTTTATCGGAGTTCTAATCTCATGCGAGATATTTGCTATAAATTTTGATTTGATTTTGAGTAATTCATCTACTCTATCTTTCTCTTTTTCTAACTCTTTAGTTCTAGTTTCCACCTTCTCTTCTAAGGATCTGTTTAACATGTCTAGCTCTTGAGAGTAGCTATTTATTTTTAATACCATGGAGATAATTGCATTTTGTATTAATCCAAACTCATCAGAATGATTAGATTTTTGCAGTGGAAAGTTATTTTCCTTAGGACTGTATTTTAAAACATTTTTCAATAACTTTTTGAGATGCCTAAACTCGCGTTTAACTAAAAATATAAAAGTACCCAAGAGAACTAGAGTAGCTAGTAAAATCTCAATACTTACACTTGTGTTTTTCTCCACTATCTCTTCATAATCTTTACTAGAAAATAAAAATTCTATCTTTGCAAGTTTATCGCCTGTAAGATTATCAATCACATTTGCATGAGCGTAACTCATACCATCTTTATTCCAAAGAGTCTCCGCATTTCTCTCGTAGAGATAGATAAGCCTCTCATTCATATCTACAAGTCGAATAGATTCTATATAGCTATTTTGAGTGGTGATTTTCTTTAGATACTCTTTATAGGCATCATCCAAACCAAGGGAAAGATTTAAACTGACTATTGGCACTACAGTAGTAATTAAAAGTTCATTTTTCTCTTTTTTTGCCTGCATAAACTGACTCATGATACTTTGAGAAGTCTGGTAACGCTGAGCCCCAACTATAAATAGTGTAAAGACAATAATACTAATAATAATTTTATACTCAAACTTAAACATTAGTCATGCCTCTTTGAGTATATTTTTGATATTTGGAGTAAGACATTGTTGAGCTTAATCTCTTTTTCCATAATGGAGTCCATATTTATATAAGGGACTATTTTTCTTCCTAAAAATAGAGAAAAGTCAGCAGCATATTTAATCATTTCTTCATCATATGATGCAGTTAATATTTTTTTCTTTTTAGCGAACTCTACCACCTCTTCAAGGTTTTCACCTCTAGTAGAAAATAAAAAAATTAGGTTTGTATTTTCACAACCTTGAATATGAGAGTAAAATGTGTAGTTAAATTCTATTGGGTATTTTTTTATTCCATCAGGATAGATATTGTTAACTTTTTTCACAAAAGCTTTAGCATTTGTTCGGTCAAGTTTTTCATGTACTAAACAGATTGTAATCTTTTTCTGTTCTATATTTTCTTGCTTAGTCATTAATACAAAACGGGGTAAAATTTTTGCATATATATCTAATATATCTTCATCATAATAAGAGGCCCTTACAGGTGCACCCATTAACAATGAAAAAAGTAATATACAGCGTAAAAAACTCAGCATTTCAATATCTCTTCATAAGTTAAAATTATAAGATTAAAGTTAATATAACCCTATAAATTGTATCATATATATACTAACTAAATTTAAACACGGACTTAATATATGAAAAAACTATTTATAACATCTATTCTGACTTCCCCACTACTCTTTGCTAGTGGAGATTCTGCAATGATGGAAGATTTTGAATCTTTGTTAAATGAAGCAAGTAATATTGCCACGAAAAAATCACTAAATGTTGACTATTTACCTTCTGTTGTAACGGTTATAGATGCACAGACCTTTGTAGATGGTGGTGTTTTAAATATTGGCGAAGCTCTTGGCATGCTCCCTGGAATCCAGATGCAAATGGCTCAACTGGGAAAACCAATAACAAATATCCGTGGTTTTAAAAATCCAAACTCATTTATATCTGACAAGATAAAAGTACTTATAGATGGAGTAGCTATAAATAACGAAGCCTCTGGAACAAGTGGCTTTTACATGGACTTTCCACTTGATCTTGTAGAGAAGATAGAGATACTCCGTGGACCTGCTTCGACTGTTTATGGTGCTGGTGCATTTTATGGTGCAGTAAATATCATCACAAAGCTAGGTAAAAATAGCAATACCAATAAGTTCTATTGGGGTGGCGGAAGTTATAAAAACATGAATACAGGTGGAAATCTCAACACTCAAGTTGGAGATTGGAGCATAATGAGTGATGCTTACTATGCACAAAACGATAAAACTCTGAGCGATCCCGATGGAGACACAACTGATGAGACTATGGAAAACCTTTCCCTTGGTTTTAAGGCAAAAAATGGTGGTTTTGAGTTTTTAACAAGATATAAAAGTAGTCACTATGGTAACTTCTACTCTCTAAAAGGTGATATATACCCTAATCAAGACAGAGGACATAAAGATACCTACCTTCTTTCACAACTCTCATACAAGACAAATATTCAAAATTACAAACTTGAGACAAAATTTGGTTACTCAAATAGAGTATCAGATATCAAAGGCTATCTAGACCCTGACCCTACTAATTTTGCCGCACAATTTGCCAGTTTTGGATTAACGATGAACGAAGCTTTTTATGTTTTTGACTACCAAGAGGAGCAAAACCTTAAAGCGGATGTGATACTAACACTCCCTAAAGTAGCTTCAAACAGTATCTCTTTTGGTATCGGTGCTAGACAAACTGACTTAATTGCCAATGACTTTTCTAGTAGCATTGAAAATAAAATTATCGATAACATAGACTACTTTAAAAGTATCAATGCTTTTGATGCCTTACTGAACTATTTTAAAGGGCCGGAGCCTGCATACTATCAAACACTAAGCACAGACCCTACAAATAAAAAAATCTTTAGCAAAACGCAGAGAACTATTTTGTACGCTCATATTCAAGACCTCATAGCTCTAAGTGACAGTGTTGATCTTGTTCTTGGCGCTAGAGTAGATGACTACTCAGACTTAGATACAAGACTAAGTTCACGAGCAGGTTTAGTCTATAGAGCAAACGACAAACTTATAGCAAAACTACTTTATGGCTCAGCTTTTAGAGCACCGACCTTCACAGAGGCCTATACAAATGGTCACTTAGGCTACCGCGCTGGAGATGAAAACTTAAAGCCAGAAGAGACAAATACCTATGAAGCTTCTTTGACCTACATTCCAAACTTAAACCATAAGTTCTCTCTAAATCTATACTATTCAGAGCTTTACAATGTTATCGATATTGATGAACTTACGTTTAGTACTCCAGAGGGTTACCAAAATATGAATTCACGAACAAACAAAGGAGTTGAGTTCGAGTACTTCTTTAGAACAAAAAAAGCACATAATCTCTACCTTAATGCTTCATATATAGATGCAAAATATATTAATCCAATAGATGACAATATAGAAACAATAAATGGACAAGAGGTTATTGTAATAACTCCAGAATTTAACCAAGATATGCCAGATATATCAAACTTTATGTTTAAAGCGATGTACGTATACACTCCTTTTAGTAAACTCTCCTTTGGTACAACTTGGCAGTACTACTCACAAACACTTCAAAATGATGCATTTGAAACCAAGAGTACCACAGTAGATTATTATCAAATTTTAGATGAAACTATCACTTATAGATTCTCAGACTCATCAAAAATCAGACTCAGTGTGAAAAATCTACTTGATGAAGAGGTTAGACTTCCAAGTTATTACTATCGTACAAACGGTGGGATACTTAGAGAAGGAAGGAACTACCATATAAACTACACTTACACTTTCTAATCGAAATACCTTATAGAAGCAAAACCATAACTTTTGGTTTTAGCTATCTGCTCTACTTCCACTTCATTTATAATTCCACCAAGAGCAAAAACTTTTACATTGCATTTTTTTAGTAATGACTTCAAGTCTTCTATCCCCTTTGGCTCACCTTTTCCAGGAGAAGCGAAAATAGGACTATATGTAACGTAATCAGCTCCAAGAGCTTCAGCTTCTAAAACCTCTTCATGAGTATGCGTACTTACTATGACTTTTAGTCCTAACTCTTTTGCTTTTTTTATATCTTCAAACTGTGTAGAAGTGAGATGAACGCCAGTGGCATTTAACTTAAACGCCAGCTCATACTCTTGATGTAAAAAGGCATTACTCTCTTTAAAGTCACTACAAATCTCTATAAACTTTTTTGCGTTTAAAGCGTAATCTGGATTTGTTTTGTCTCTGTAGAGTATATACTCTGGGTAGTACTTACTCATTTTCTCTTTAAGAGTTGTAATGTCAGAGCTAATAAAGTAGTGTTTGAGTTGTAGTTCTTTATGCATATCTTCTACTTTTAAATTTTTCTAACATTATAAGGAAATTTTTTGAATATTTGCTATAAAATGAAGGTGATTTAAAATTTACAAAGAGGGCTTTATGGTAGGTATAGATACAAAGCAGACGCTTAACATCCTCTTGCCAAATACAAACAAGGCGCTGAGTGAAGTCATAAAAGACGCTTCGCCAAAAGAACTTGCAAAACTCTCTGAGGGAAAAGAGTTAAAATCACTACTCTCAAGCATACTAAAAGATAGCGCAAATGATGAATCACAAAATAAGTTACTGCTCTCCTTAGTCAAAAACAACCCTACTCTTAAAGAGATAGGCAATGGAGCAAATAACTTAAAAGAGCTGCTCGCACTACTAAAGCAAGATAAAAATCCACTGCCACTAGAAAAACTGCTCCAAACAATGCTCAGCGACATAAAAAATATAGATGAAAAAGGTCTTAAGTCAAAGATTGAAAACTCTGGGGTTTTCTTAGAGTCTAAGATAAAACACCTAGATAAAACACTCTCAGGAGTTCAAATAAAAGAGCTTCTCTCACATGATTTAAAAGCGGTACTTCTTAAAACACAAGAGGAGTTAAGTAGCTCTACGCACCCAAACAAACAGGAACTTTTAAAACAGATAGATAAGCTAACTCTGCAGATAGACTATCATCAACTCCTATCGCATTTAAACGACTCTTCATCTTTGTATCTTCCATACTCTTGGGATGCATTAGAAGAGGGAAGCATCAATATAAAAACGGCTAAAGAGGATAAATTCTTCTGCGATATAGAGCTAAAACTAAAAGAATACGGAGAGATTAAACTGCGTTTAGGAATGTTTGAGACAAATCAACTCAGTATGAATATCAACACGCAAAATAGCGCTCTTAAAAAACTATTGCAAGAAAACTTGCCGCAACTTAAACGCCAACTACTTGATGTAGGAATCAACCCCTCTTCCATTCGTTTTGTTGAGGATGAAGCACCTGCATATGAAGACGCACACTCAAGCATAGCTCTTGGATTTGAGGTAAAAGCGTGAAAGATATTGAAGTTAAAGAGATAAAAGAAAAAGCGGTCGCGTTAAAATATGACGCCTCTGTAAGCTCAGCTCCAAAAGTAACTGCTAAAGGTGAAGGTCACACTGCGCAGACAATCATAAAAATTGCAAAAGAGAATGACATACCGATAAAAAAAGATGAAGATTTAGTGGAACTTCTCTCTAAAGTTGACTTAGATAGAGAAGTCCCAGCTGAGATGTATAAGGCTATTGCCGAAGTTTTTAGTTTTATCTACAACATGACGAAGAAGTAAAACTACTTCAACTCACTCCAGTTATCGCCAATGTTGAGACTCGCTTTAAGTGGAATGTTTAACTCCATAATGCCTTCCATGATAGCACGGAACTTATCTCCCAACATATCAGCTTCCTCAGCATTTACTTCAAAGATAAGTTCATCATGAATTTGTAAAAGCATAGTCGCGTTAAGTTCTTCCTCTTCTATCACTTGATGAATTTTGTTCATGCTTAGCTTTATAAGGTCAGACGCACTTCCTTGAAAAACAGAGTTTACAGACTCTCTCTCATATGCCGCTCTAAACATTGGTGTTGCATTTTCATAGTCAAAATAACGACGGCGTTTAAGGAGCGTCTCGATGTAGCCATACTCTTTAGAACGGTCAACTATAGAGCGAAAATATGTCTTTACCGTAGGAAAAGATTCGAAATACTTCTCTATTATCTCTTTTGCCTCTTTAGTAGTGATTTTAAGAGTGTCTGAAAGCTTTTTTTGTCCCATTCCATACAGAAGTCCAAAGTTTACAGTTTTTGCCACTGAGCGCTTGCTAGGAGCGTCTTCTTCACCAAAAAGCACTATGGCGGTTTGGAGGTGAATGTCTTTGTCGTTTTTAAAGGCATCCACTAAAACGCTATCTTCTGAGAAGTGTGCAAGTAAACGCAACTCTATCTGAGAATAATCTATCCCTATAAGTTTCTTGCCCTTACCCGCTACAAACGCCTGACGGATTTTTGCGCCAAGTGGTGTTCGCGTTGGAATGTTTTGCAGATTTGGATTTTTAGAGCTTAAACGCCCCGTTGCAGTTCCCGTTTGAACAAAAGAGGTGTGAATACGACTTCTACTACTCTCACGACTAAGCTTTAGTAGTGGCTCAATGTAAGTTGAGAAAAGTTTATAAACCTCGCGATACTCTAAAAGTTTAGGAATGATTTTATGAGCGTCTTTAAGACCACTTAAAACCTTCTCGTCTGTTGAGTAACCTGTTTTTGTTTTCTTTCCAACAGGTAACTCTAGCGTTTCAAAAAGTATAACGCCGAGTTGTTTTGTCGAGTTGATGTTAAACTCAGTTCCTGCAAGCTCATAGATAGAGCTAGTAAGAGATGATAGAGTAGCCTTGACCTCAACCAAAAACTCTTCTAAAAATGCACTATCTACTTCTATCCCCTCTTTCTCCATTGTAAGGAGTGTTTTAATAAAAGGAAACTCAACATCCCTTGCTTCTTCAATAAGATGCATAGCGTCTTGAAGTTCTAACTTCTGTAGAAAAAGATTATAAAGTTTTGCAGTTATAAAAGCATCTTCAGCAGCATACTTACAAGCGTCTTCAAGTTCTACTCCAGCAAATGTTTCACCCTTTTTGACAGTATCTTTAAACGCCACCATCTCATGGCCTAAGAGCTTATCGCTGAGTTTATCAAGAGAGAGTGCAGACTCAGAGTTTATCAGCCAAGCTAAAATCATACTATCGGCATAAACTTCAAGAGTGTCATCTTCTAAAAACCTACTTACAAAGTGCATATCAAACTTGATGTTATGCCCAACTACTTTTGAGTTGAAGATTTTTCTAATAGCGACTTTTATATCTTCTTCACTAATTTGCTCAGGCACTCCAAGATAAAAGTGAGCAAAGGGAACATAAAATGCCTCTTTCTCATCCGTACAAAAACTAAAACCAACGAGCTTATCTTTGTCATACTCTAAACCTGTCGTCTCTGTATCAAACGCCACCACTGTATCTGGTGTGAGTTTATCTAGTATTTTATTTAAAATTGTAACATCGGTAATTAGTGTAGCTTTAAAGTCCAACTGTGGCATTTGCATCTCATCTGGCATCACATTGGCAATGGCGCTTTTTTGATCTTCATCACTCACCATATTTTTAGCGTGAAGAACGCGAAGAACCGCGTTTTGCTCATACTGAACCAGCTCGTCATAGATATTTAAAAATGGATTTTCAATATCCATTTTATACTCTTCAAAGTCTATAGTGTCAAATACATCGTGCTTAAGAGTTACGAGCTCTTTGGACATATAAGCTTGCTCTTTAGACTCTATGAGTTTTTTCTGGTTAGCACCCTTTATGCTTTCAAGGTTTTCATAAATCTTATCAAGCGTTTCAAACTCTTTTAAAAGTTTTTCAGCTCCAACCTTACCTATTCCCTTAACGCCAGGAACGTTATCCGCACTATCCCCTAGTATTGACTGATAATCTATAAATTGGCTCGGCGTAACACCATACTTCTCATAACAAGCTGCTTCATTTACGCTTTTGCGTTTAATGGCATCGACTATAGTCACTCTATCATCATCTATGAGCTGATAAAGATCTTTATCGTGAGATACTACTCTTACTTTATGTCCCTGCTCTTTTGCTAGGTATGTCACAGTTGCTATCATATCATCCGCTTCATACCCACTCATACCAAGAGTTTTATAACCCATCTTATCTATCCACTCTATAGCTACAGGGAGTTGCATAGAGAGCTCCGGTGGCGGTGCACTTCTATTTGCCTTATAGTTAGGGTCTATCTCATTTCTAAAAGTATTTCCCTTCGTGTCAATAGCAAAGATGATGTAATCACTGTCATGCTCTTTTTGAAGAGTCGAGATAAAGTTTGTAAAACCAGTTAAAAGTCCTGTTGGAAAACCATCTTTATTTTTTAGGTGTTGTGGAAGGGCATAAAAGCTTCTAAAGAAAAAGCCAAAGGTGTCTATTATGGTAACTGTTTTACTCATTACTATCCTTGTATATTATCTAACATTTCATCTATAGAGTCTTCAAGTAGCTCATGGTCGTATCCAGCATCTCGTGCCTTTCTAAGTGCAAAGTTGATTGATTGCTCATCAAGAGGCTTATTTATAGAGACAGCAGTCTTTACAATATGGAGTGCCATAGAGTACTCTCTAATCTCTTGGGGAGCATCTTCTGGTTTATCTGCATAGCGTATCATCTCAACAAAATGATTTGAAAAGTTCCAGTGTTGAAAAACTTCAGCAGTAACTTCGGCACTACTCACTTCAACATAAGCGCGTTCAACATCTGCTATATTATTAGCAAACTCTATTTCAGATTCAAAGCTTGTAGCCTCATCCTCTTGTATAACATCACTTGAGATGATGATCTTTCCAGTCTCTTGTAAAAAAGCTGCCAAGTAGAGCTCATCAGCTTTAGACTTATCAACCTTCTTATACCAGCTAAAGATAAGTGCCGCCTGTTTTGATGCTATGTTAGCAAAGTCGTCACTTGTAATGCCATAAGGTTGCATATCTACATTTAAAAGTTTTCTTACAGAGTTTCCAAGAGCTATAGAGCGAGTCATGCTCATCCCAAAAAGAGAGACTGCATGAGCCACATTTTTAATCTCTTTTCCAAACGAGTAAAGAGGAGAGTTTGCTGTTTTTAAGAGATTGGCAACTATCATTGGGTCATGCTCTAGCACTTTAACTAAATCATTTATGCTCGCATCTTCATTTGCATATACTCTATTGATATCCATAATTGTTTTAGAAAGTGGAGGGAGGGACTTTATACTATCTATCATTGAACTTTTCATAAATCTTCCTACAATGTAACTCTATTAAAAAATTACCTATTTAAGTAATCCATTCTTAGTAGTAATTATATACTCATAAACTTCATAATTTGTAAAAGTAAGTAAGTTCATACTATTCTCTACGTTTTTTACCTTTGCCCATGTCATCATAAACTAAAAACTGTGCTAAATCATTTTTTATCTCTTCTTCGAGCGTATCCCAAATCTCTTGCTTTTGTGCATATCTTTTGAGGTTCTCTTTTTTAGACTTTTTAATATCTCTTATAAGATAGTGATAACGCACTATATCTTTAGTATATTCACTTACAAAAGGCCAATTTTTTATTATTTGGTAACTTCTCTCTTCATGGTCGGTAAAACTCCACTCATGAAACTCGTGATCCTCTTTATCTTTTTTAAACGCGGTAAATGGCTTGCCAACGTCATGAAGTAAGCCAGCTGCTAAAAACTTAAAATCGCCAGCTTTGAGAGTGTAATAAGTAACGCGGAGTGTATGTATAAGTACACCATGCTGATGCCATTTATTTTGCATATAAAAAAGAGAACTTAAAAAAGGGTATGAAAATATTTTGTTTTTTACTTCATTCATAATCTCTCCTTGGCCATAGGGTGACAAACCTCTACAGTCTCTTTTAAATCTTGTTTTTGTATGTGTGTATATATCTGGGTTGTTAAAAGCGAAGAGTGCCCTAAAAGTTCTTGAACAACCCTTAAATCAGCCCCACCTGTAATGAGTGAGGTTGCATAAGAGTGACGAAGAATATGAGGAGATACTCCCAAATACTTCTGTGTTATCTTATATGCTGAAATACGACTTAGTTTACTACCCTTGTAATTGCACCAGATAAATTCTTTATCAAATCCTGACATATTTAAGTAAATATCTATCTCTTTTTTTGCAAGTTTTGCTAGGGGGACGATGCGTTCTTTATCACCCTTAGCATGTCTGATATGTAACCACTCTCCCTCTATATCACCACGACTCAACTCTAAACACTCTGTTATCCTCGCTCCACTTGCATACAAAAAAAGGATTAATGCATAGTCGCGTTGTCCTATCCATGTAGACCTATCGATGAGAGATAAGCCCTCTTGTATCTTTTTATAAGAGAGAAACTTTGGAAGAAGTTTAGGTATCTTTGCAAACTTTAGTTTTGTTACTTGTGAGGAGAAGTGTTGTTTATAGCAAAATTCAAAAAAGGCATTTACTGATGAGAGTTTTCTGTTGAGTGTGCGTTTATTTTTGTAGATAGAAAGAGTTGAAAGGAGAGTATGTGATTCTAATGTTATGAGTGGCTTAGCTAAAGTTTCTTCTATTTGGCTCAAGTCACTTTTATATGCCTCTACACTTTTTTTACTAAGAGCCTTTGTTACACTTATATACTCTAAAAATGCCTCAAGCTCGTTAGACATTACTCTATAGAAATCTTCTTATCATTTACATAAAAAGCACTATCTGCAGTGAAGACCAGACCATCATCAAAATCTACTTCATGTACAGTGTACTCAAAACTCTTTTTATCAACAACTATTAGATAACCCTCTTTTTCAAGTACATAGAGTTTATCTCCGCTTGATATGATTCCATAGAAATGTGCAAATGGAAGTTTTACTTTTGAGTTTACTTGTAAGTCAGGAGTTAAAGAGATAATTTCGCCCTGCTTTGTTGCTATAAAAATGCTATTTTCATCATTAGTGACGTTTCGTATCTCGTACTTTGCACGGATTTCTTTTTGACTCATGGAAAGAAGCTTATAGCCAGTACTCGCTATGATTTTATTATCTACTATTGCTAATGCAATAACATTGTTAAAGCTGTCTTCTGAAGATACTATGACAGTTCTTAGTCTCTTTTTGAGGGTATTGTTTACGATGATAACCTTACCATCAAGGGTTGAAAAAAGTACTAACTCTTTCATAAAATGGGGATTTACAATTCTTGAATCAGCCGCTAAATACTTTGCGCCTTGCTCTTTAAAGAGGAGTTCTTTTGTAGGTATATCATAAATTGCAATTTCATTATCAGCAAAAATCACTGCTAAATCATCTGCGTTTACACTCGCACCAGCAACGGTTTTTTTAAGGTTAAAGCTCTTAACTTTAGATGAATCATCCTTAGAAGTAAGAAGCAAATCACCATCTATAGAAGCTGTTATAATCCACCCATCACTCTGAGATATCAATCTATGTGAAGCATTAATATCTACTTTTAAATTGCCACTCGCAGTTAAAACACTCATATCTTCTAAAAGTGCCACATTTGCCGATGTGTCTATTATCTGATTTTTATATCTGTTATGACTTTTCCACTCTGATGCTACTTGCTTAGGTTCATAGACCTCTTTAGTGCTACATGCAGAGAAAAAAACTACAGGTACAAGAGCGATAAAATATAAGTATTTCAATACTACTTAACTCCGTAGTGCATTAGAGCAGTAGCAGTTTTTGAAAGAGCAGAATCGATACTAATCATACTTAGTTTACTATGAGCTTCATCTATTTTTCCACTATTTAAAAGTAAAACTGCCGCTTGAACACGAGCTAAATCTTTATATATCGCATTCTCTTTTAAAGAATAAGCTTCTAGTTTTGAAAGATCGTTTGAACTTTGAGCAAGAGTGTAAGATGCCAAATCTGCAACTAAAGCTGCTTTTGAATCTTTAAGAGTATCTAAAGTGTTTAAATCTTCACTAGCAACTGCTTGAGAGTAAACCCATACGTCATGAAGCGCTGGACTTAAAGAGTTTAGTCTTGCTAACGTAGTCTGATTAGTAGTATCTTTTTGTAGCTCTTCTAATGTTTCATTAGCCGCATCTATAGTATTTTGTTTGTTTATAGTATAAGTTATGTTTCCAGCAACAAGAAGGACAATAACAACAACGGAACCTATCATTAAGTTTTTATATTTTTTTACAAACTTTTCAGTAACTACAGCTTTTTCAAAAAACTTCTCTTCTGAAGTCAGTTCTTCTTTTACCATCTCAATATCATTTTTTAAACTCAAAAATTATCCTTGTTTTGTCATATTATAAAAAGTTCACAATATTATCGCATATTTTGTTAAAGTTTTATCAAATACCTCTCTTATACTAAGTTTTATATGATAAAATTTATTAAAATAAACCAAATTACTATAGGATATTAACATGCAAGTTGATGATGCACTACTATCAAGATTAGAAAAATTATCTTTTTTAAAAGTTAGTGAAGATAAACGCGAAGAGATTATTTCAGAACTTACTGAGATAGTTAACTTTGTAGATAACTTAAGTGAGTTAGATACTGATGGAGTAGATGAAAAGTTTGCAATGAATGATAATGCAACTCCACTACGCGCGGATAAAGTCTCTTCAAGCACACAGATAAATGACGACATTTTAAATAATGCTCCAAATAGCGCAGACCACTTCTTTATAGTTCCAAAAATAATAGAGTAACAAAAGATATGATAAAAGTTTACGGCATAAAAAATTGTGATAGTGTAAAAAAAGCTCTCTCATTTTTCAAAAAAAATAACTTAGAGTATGAACTTTTCGATTTTAAGTCAGAACCGCTTCCTTGTGAAAAAATTTCTGAGTGGTTAGAGAAGACAGATATGAAGACACTCTTTAACTCTAGAAGTACTACATACAGAAACTTAAAACTTAAAGAGATGAATCTTAATGAAGATGAGCAAAAAGGTTGGCTTTGTAAAGAAAACTTGTTAATTAAAAGACCAGTAGTCGAGTTTAATGGAAGCCTATTAGTAGGCTATAAAGATGATATTTACCAAAGGAGTTTTCTATGAGTGAAGAGATACCAGAAGCTGGGACAAAGAAGCGTTTAGACATCCAAAAACTACTAAAGAGTGTTTTAGCGTTTGACTCATCTGACCTGCACCTCGTTGTTGGAAGTGAACCCCAAATCAGAATAGATAAAGAGCTTCGTGCCCTTAACCTTCCTGTAATGGATGCAAATGATATTGAGACTATGGCATACTCTCTTATTGAAGATAAACAGAAGAAGATATTTGAAGAAGAGAATGAACTTGACTTCTCATTTGAATTAAAAGACATTGGACGTTTTCGTGCAAACTACTACCGAACTATTCATGGTATAGCTTGTGCATTTCGTATGATTCCAATAGATATTCCAACACTTGATGAGTATGGAAATCCCCCTATTTTTAAAGAACTTATTAAAAAAGAAAAAGGTCTCATACTTGTTACAGGACCAACAGGAAGTGGTAAATCAACAACACTTGCATCTATGCTTCACGAGATAAACTTAACAGAACGCCGTCATATTATCACTGTAGAAGATCCGGTGGAATTTGTTCATAAGAACATAAAATCTCTTTTTTCACAACGTGACGTTGGAAGTACCACTAAGTCATTTGCCGCGGCTCTTAAATACTCTTTGAGACAAGATCCTGATATCATACTTATTGGAGAAATGAGGGATGCTGAGACTATTGGTGCTGCACTAACCGCTGCAGAGACTGGTCACTTAGTTTTTGGTACGCTGCATACAAACTCGGCTCCTGGAACCATTAACCGTATTATCGATGTTTTTGATGGAGATGCTCAAGCTCAAGTTAGAGCACAACTTGCATCCTCACTGATAGCTGTAATTTCTCAAACACTTATACCAAAAGTTGGTGGGGGAAAGGTAGCAACACAGGAAATTCTCATCACAAATCCAGCTATTCAAAATCAGATTAGAGAAGATAAAGTTCACCAGCTCTACTCACAAATGCAACTTAACCAAACAGAAACACATATGTCTACTCAAACACAGATACTTATAGATCTACTTCAGAAAAATATTATTTCTAAAGAGAATGCTATTAAAAATTCAAATAGACCAGAAGAACTTATTTCAATGCTAGGTGCCCTTTAGAGCATCTAGTATTATAAGTTTTTCGTAACTCTAAACTTTCACTTTATTTTTAATTCTTATTTTATCTATCTCTTTTGAAATAAAATGTTGAAAATACTTCTCATCAATTGGCTTTTTTATAAATCTTTTAGCACCAACCTCTTTTACCTCTTGAAAGCTTTCACCCCCTTGAGATGATGAAGTAATAAAAAGCCTTGAAACCATATTTGGAAACTTATGAAGAAATATATCGGCAAAAGAGACACCGTCCATTTTTGATAATTCCAATGAAGAAAAAAGTAAATCTACACTATAGTCATCAATAAATTCAAGTGCATCTTCACCATTATCAAATGTGTATATATCGCTACATAAAACACCCATGCTACATAAAAGCTTTTCTGTTCTATCTCGAGACAATTCACTTGCATCAAGTATAAGTATCTTCATTAATTACCTTTTTTATCTATTTATACATTATAGATTAAATATCTTCATAAAGCAAAAGATATAGTTTAAACTTTATATATTACTATTATTGTACACACTATAGTTTTCTAAATCGAATCATTTTAAATCTCTCACCCAAAAAGTTAGGCATTATAAGCATCTTTGCCTTCTCGAGTTCTTGTTTATAAATTTTTTCATCGACATTCTCTTTTAAAATCTCTAAGAGCTCTAAAATTCCCATATCGACCAAGGCAACCATCTGAGCCTTTAACTCAAGGAACTCTATTCCTGCTTCTGCATAGGCATCTTTTACATGTGCAAATGTAACATCATAGGTAATATCACTTTTAGCAAATAGCTCTTCGCGTTTAACAAAGTCCTCTTTATCTTCTTCTAAAAAGAAGGGAATCACTTTATGTTTTGTATATACACGCAGAGAAAAATCGGGACGAGCCTGCATCTCACCATAATCAAAACTCATAAACTCAAACTTTTTAGCAGCAGCAGCCATCTCTAATGCGAACTCTTCATACCCTATGGCTATCTCACCTCTATCTTTGTGATACTTCTTAGCCTTACTTTCTACCCACTCATCTTCTACATCAAACTCTACATTATGTCCATCAACTCTAGCCGATTTACCTTTGTAGTAGAGTTCACAAGGAAAAGCATCAAAAATCTCATTTGCTATAAAAAAAGCATTCTCACACTGTAGTTCACTTAGTGATTTATAATGAGTCAACTTTACAACATCTCCAAAAGAGTCTTTAAAGTACTCTTTTTGATGGTTTTGCAGATCATCAAAACGCTCAATGATTACAAAATTAAAGCTTGAAAGTAGTACTGGTCTTAAGGTATAGATAAACTCACAAACATCCGCAAGAAAGTAGCCATGATGCGCACCTATCTCACAGATAGTTGCGTTAGGAAGTAAAAAACCTTCATCAACTAAGGAGATGATATGCTTTGCAATTGTTCCACCAAAGAATTTACTTGTACTTACAGCCGTGTAGAAATCACCACTTTTACCTATGCTTTTATAACTTGCATAGTAACCATCGTTACCATACAACCACTCAGTCATATATTTACTAAATTTCATTAACATACATCTCATAAAGAGTTAGTAGTTCTAACTGCTTATCTATCTCATATATTTTAGTATCTATGGCTTGCATATCTAAAGAGTTTTCAAGTGTTTTTACATCATACTCTGTTTTATATCCAGCCTTATAGAGTTCATTAGTATCTTCTAAAAGTTTTGAGTAGAGATTTTTATTATCATTACTCAAGGCAATTTTTTTATCAAAATTTTCTATGTTATGCATAACTTGTTTAAAAAGTTCATTGAGTTCGCGTTGTTTATCTTTTTTTACCACTTGTGCTTTTAGATAATCGACTTTAACTGATTCTACATCTCTAAAAGCATTAATATCTAAAGCCATAGAAGCTCTTACTCCGTAGTTATAATATGAAAGTTCATTTTTAACAACAAAAGTATTTGATATAAATTGCTCATTGTTTGACCAAGTATATCCTGCAGTAAAATTAACTCTTGGTAGATACTTTGCAACAGTTACATCTTTGTAATACTTAGTTTTTTCAATCTCTGCTTCATTTTGTTTAAGAACGATATTGTATTTGAGAAAATTTTCTTTATCTAAAAGCTCAAGATGCGGTATGGAAGTATTTTTATAATCTAAATCACTCAAAGAGTTAAACTTATTTATTAGTTTCTCTTTTGTTGTCTGAATATCATAAAGTGCTTGTACAACAATGTTTCTTTGAATGATAGCATCATCTAAAAATCCAGAATCAAGTTGTCCACTTAAGTACTGCTCTTTTTTCTGTTCTAAGTTCATTTGCGAATTTTTAATTTTTAGTTTTTGTGCTTCTTCTCTTAGCTTACTCTGTTTGATTTGCATTAAAGTCGCTACGGTCTCTTTAATCATCTTTTTCTTTGCAACATCTATAGAGTAATTAGAGTATAGTTTACTTGCATTTGCAAACTTTATTCCGTAGTAAATTCCACCACTTTGAAAAATAGGCTGATCCATTTTAATAGCCGCATTTTCATTAGAAAGTTCTTTATCTCCCGGTTTACTTCTCGAGTTAGTATAAGTCACTTGAAGTGGAGCTATCCAAGAATCATGAAGTTTAGATGCCTCCGCTTCATTTTTTTGATAGTCATACTTAAACTGCTCTTTTTTATATTCTGATATATATTCATCTAAATTACTACTTTTTTCTCTAGAGAGTAGGAGTGAACTAGATAGAAGCCATAGTGCTAACGAGAGATTTAAAACCTTCATCAATTTCCTCTTTTGTAATTGTAAGTGGTGGTAAAAAACGTAGAGTATTTCTTCCCGCTTTAAGAAGCATAACTCCATTTTCTCTTGCTGTATTTATAACCTTACTCAAAGTATCAGCATCCTTAACACGAAGCCCACACATCATTCCTATGCCTACTTTTTGAGTGAAAATAGCTTTATTTGAAACATAAAATTTCTCTAGCTCTTGATTAAAGTATTGTGAAGTTTTCTCAAGTTCTCCACTCGCCTTTTTCTCATTTAAAATATCTACAACCTCACAAACCGCGGTTGAACTTAAATAGTTTCCACCAAAGGTAGAACCATGGTCGCCAGGACATAAAACCTCTTTCAAACTCGTCATAACGATGCCTACTGGGATACCCCCTCCAACGCCTTTTGCCAAAGTAATGATTTCGGGTTCAATTTCATAAACTTGAGAAGCCGTAAACTCTCCAGTTCTATATGCTCCGGTTTGAACTTCATCTACTATTAGTGGTATATGTTTCTCTTTTAAAAGTTTTGCTAGAGCTTGCACTTTTTGTTTATCTTGAGGCTCAACGCCACCTTCGCCTTGAATAAGTTCTATCATAACGCCAGCAGTATGGTCATCAAGTAGAGCTTCTATCTCATCTATTCCATTTGCATAAACAAAACCATCGGGAAATGGCCCAAAATAGTTATGCATAGCTTCTTGTCCCGTAGCTTTTACAGTTGTGATAGTACGCCCATGAAATGAGTGCTGTAGTGTAATAATTTTATAGCGTTTAATCTTTCCATCGCGTTCACCATGTTTTCTTGCTATCTTAATAGCTCCCTCATTTGCTTCAGCACCACTGTTTCCAAAAAAACACGCCATATCATAACCACTAGCCTCTACCACCTTTTGAGCTGCTCGAGCTTGTGGTTCTATGTAGTATAGATTTGAGATATGTGTTATGTTTGAGAGTTGCTTTGAGATTGCACTATTTACTCTCTCATTTGCATGGCCAACACTTACAACGCCTATACCTGATGTAAAATCGATATATTGTTTATCATTTATATCTTTTAAAGTTGCGTTTTTAGCGCTAACAAACTCAACGTCCACACGACCATAAGTCTGTAAAACATACTTTTTATCTAGCTCTTTCGTATTCATTCTCTTTCCATTATTTTAAAATTATATTTTAGGTCTATTTTATACCTTCGTCAACAAGTCTTCTAACCTTGCTACAAGCACTTTTATATCCTATATTGCATGATCTTTCATAGAGTGTTTTAGCATACTTCTTATCTTCAACTACACCTCTACCTTTTCTATACATCTCAGCTAAATTATAACAAGCCTGGTAGTTATTTGCTCTACACGCCTTGTCATATAAACGAGAGGCTTGAGCTCTATCTTTTCGTATACCCCGACCATTATAATTCATAACTGCGAGATTGTAGCAACCTGAAGTATCTCCAAGTTGACATGCTCTGTTATACAAAACAGCAGAGTGATAGTCATCTTTATGAGCACCTTGAGAATACTCATACATAATTCCCAAGTTTGTACATGATTGTGCATGTTTATTATTACAAGCATCTGTGTATAATTTATTTGCTAAATCATAATCAAAGTTTACACATCTTCCTTTACTATGCATGTATCCAAGGTTGTAACATGCGTCCATATTTCCAGCCATACACTCTTTAGAATAGTCATTAACTGCTTTGCGACACTCATGTTGAGTATAACTACTTAACATATTAGCCGACAAACTTATAGCGAAAAACATAGAGACTATTAAAACGATTTTTTTCATGATTACACCTTTTATTTTTTAAATTATAACATTAATACTAGCATTTACTTATCTGAACTCTGTTTTCTTGATAAATTGCATTTTTACCCTCAGAAGAATGTTCAGAGCATGTTAAATTATTCACTCCCATCGTCCCGCTATAGACTAATATAGAGTCTCTTCTTAAGTTGTCGTTATGCTTGACTTTAAGAGTTACGCTGCCTTGTTTTGAGGAGAGTTTCACTTGCTCATTTTCAAGGAAATCATGTGAGCTATGAAGATAGACAAACTCTTCGCGTTTAAACTGTGAGTTTAGACTTTTTGGACTTTTACAAGATATAAGATAAAAACCGTCTTTAGACTCTTTAGCTATCTCTAGTTTTTCTGGAAAATTAAACTCCCTATCATCGGTATCAAATCCATTAGTGTATGGTATCTCTTCTCTATTTGATACCTTTAAAGTATCCCCGTTAATCTTGCTAAAATTCATAAAATGCTTTATATATTCTGCCTCGTCCTTAAAATCTATCTTAAATGCATGACATAGATAGCTTACTAAGTCATATTCACTTATGCCTATTTCGCTTTCATATTGTTTTTGCATCATCATCATATTATTATGAGAGTAAGAAGTTCTTATATCACTTTTTTCTAGAAAGTTTTTAGCGGGAATAACTAGGTCAGCTACATCACTTGTCTCGTTTTCATAAAGTCCAAAATAGATAATGTTTTGAGTAGATGAAAGTGTGCTCTTTACTCTATGAGTATCTGGCATTTGACAAAGGGGATTTGCAGCTTGAATAAAAACTGTTTTAAACTCATTAAAAGGAGTATTTACCTTTGAGACTCTTCGAGATTGAGTCATAAATGGAGAGTTTATAGCCTCTTTGGAGTTGCCAAGATAACTCACGCCACATCCTTCTCTACCAAAAAGCCCAAGAACTGTCGCCAATGCATCAATAGAGTGAGTAGTATCTGCACCATCTTTATACTTTTGAATACCAACACCTGTCACAATAGCTACTTTTTTACTCTGTATTAAAGTGTAAATATTCTCAATCTGCTCTAAAGTAACTCCAATATAATCAAGTGTACTAAGTAGATCTATATTTTCAAGTTGCTGATAATACTCTTTATATTTACTAGCATACTTGTTTAAATACTCTTCATCAAATAACTTGTTGAGAAATGAAAACTTTGTTAATATCATTGCCAAGTAGCTATCACAGTGAGGTTTTATCTGTATAAATATATCAGCCTGTGTTGCTATAGTTGTTTTAATGGGATCAATGACAATAAGTTTTTTATTTTTTATTATAGGTAAAAGATGTGAAGATGTAACATGTGGATTTCTTCCCCAGACAATTACTACATCAGATTTACTCATCTCATCTATTGGCATATTTTTATTACTTCCACGACCTTTAACTATACCAGCTTCTCCTGCGCCATCACATAGAGAACCATTTGTTAAAGTAGCTCCTAAAGAAGCAAAAAAATGATCGCTCACCTCTTGCATTAAACCAAAATTTCCACTACTCCTATAGTGAAGTATCTCTTTTTTAGGAGTATCTAGCAGCATCCCTTTTAACTTAAAAAGTGCCTCATCCATACTGATACTCTCACCTCTATAACGCGGTGATAAAATTCTAGAAAATTTTGAGTAATGATTTAAATGTTGGCATAAAAAGCCATGTGTAAGGCCACTACGGACTCCTTTTAATCTGCCCTTATCATACTCAATACCACAAGCATCATAGCAATCTAGTGGACAAGCAGTAAGATTATCTTGCATCTACTTTGACTTGAGTTCTACTTTTACCAACTTTGAGAACAACCTTGGTGATTTAACAACTATTTGAGCCATATATTTGGATATGTTTTTACTATCTGCAATACTCAAAAGTCTATCAATTTTATAATCTGTTTTTTCTCCATCAATGTAAATAGTAGTTTTTCTCGCACTTAAAACATCTTCTTGATTAAGATATATTGTAAGTATGGCCTTTGACGTATCTACAACTGTTGCTAGTGGAGTAGAAGGAGTTACAACTTGTCCAACTTTTACATTTAGTGAGTAGAGAGTATAACCCTGTGCAACTAAGTTTTTATCTTTTATGCTTCTTTGTAGTTGAGCTCTTCGCAGTTCAAGATCAGATATTTGAATCTTCAAAGAGTTTATCTCTTTTAGCGTAGAAAGATAAGAGTTTTCACTGTTAATTAGATCATAAAACTCTCTATCTTTTTCAACGCTAGACTTTATTTTCAACTCTTTGACTTTGGCATAATTGTCTCGTTTTCTTACAAGAGACTCATCTAAGTTTTTCAAAATACTTTCGTTTGAGTTTAAGGTACTCTTTAAGTAGCCAATCTTATTTTTTATAGCATTTAATTCTTCTGTATCTAATTCAGAATCAATCTCTATATAAGTTCTACTTGAGAGCTTTTTACCAAGTAAATGCTCTTTTACTGATCTAACCACTCCCGTAACGTTTGAAGAGATATTTCGTATCTCATAAGGCTCAACTTTTGAATAATAAACATTACTAAAAAGAGCTGACGTAGTTAATAAGATAAGTATAAATAATTTCATAAGAGTGGTTTTACCTTTAAAATAGATATGACTATTTTAACATTACATTATTAATATTCAAGAATATTTCATTCTATTTCAGGTATTATCACAAGATATACAATTAAAGGGTGTGTAATGTCTGTACTAGATAATGTCGATGCTGCTACTAACTTAGCAAAAAACAATGAACTACAACTCCTCGTCTTTAGAATAAATGATAAAGAAGATTCTGCATATTATGCAATAAACGTTTTTAAAACACGTGAAGTCGTTGAATCTAAGAACCACTATCTAACACAACTTCCATCATCAAATCCACTACTAGAAGGAACAATTCTTCTTCGTGGTCTTCAAATCCCTATACTCAACCTTCCCTTATGGCTAGGAACAGTTTTAAATAAACAAGATGTGCATAGATCAAATATTCTCATATGTGATTTTAACGGTGTAATTATAGGTCTTAGAATAATGTCTGCGTTTAGGGTTATCAAGAAAAACTGGAATGAGATGCACGCGCCTGACAGTTATAGATTAAAAGAAGATGGCGTTGTAATGAATGATACCAGACTCGAAGATGGATCATTGTGTCTTATCTTAGATTATGAAAAATTTCTCTCAGAAGTTATCCCTCATGCTATGGTTGATGTAGCAGCAGATACTACTGAGCTCTTAGAGTTAAATATTCCAGACAAGCTCAAAACTGGCACAGTCCTTATAGCAGAAGATTCAAAAACTGCACAAAGACATTTAATTCAGATTTTCAAGAATGCAAATATAAATATGCAACTATTTAATAATGGTCAAAAGCTTATCGACTATATAGACGCGCTTGGTGAAAACACACAAAATATTCCAGCTATCATTACAGATATAGAGATGCCTGAGATGTCAGGTTTTACTGTAATAAAAAGATTAAAAACAAATCCACATACAAAAGATATTCCAATTATAGTAAACTCATCAATGACAGGTGCAAATAATAAACGCGAAGCAGAAGTTCTTGGTGCAGATGCCTTTATTGATAAAACAAAAAGTCATAATGTAATACCGTTAATTATTTCAACTATGAAATAGTTAACACCCTCTTTTCTTTTACTCACTTCATTTATATATACATATCAGTTCAAAAAAATTATATACAACTAATTAATCGAATAAATTTAAAGAGTGGTGTAGATTCAAGTAGCATAACGAGGAAGTGCACACATGTGCATGACGAGTGTAGCGCCGCAGAAGATGCGCCGCTATTTGAATTTTAGCAACTAACTCTATCCAAACTACTGGAAGAGAGAGATAAGTACACCGGCTGCTACGGCTGAACCAATAACACCCGCAACATTTGGACCCATTGCATGCATTAGAAGCATATTTGTACGGTCATACTCCATACCAACTTTATTTGATACACGAGCTGCCATTGGAACTGCAGATACACCTGCTGAACCAATTAATGGATTAATCTTATTACCTGGGAATAGGTTCATAATCTTAGCCATAATAACACCTGAAGCAGTACCAACTGAGAATGCAACAATACCAAGAGCCATGATAAACATAGTATCTGGAACTAAGAACTGATCAGCTGCAAGCTTAGAACCAACACCAAGACCTAAGAAAATAGTAACAGTATTTATAAGCGCATTTTGAAGAGTATCATTTAAACGCTCAACAACACTAGACTCTTTTAAGAAGTTACCAAACATAAATGCACCGATAAGTGGTGTTGACTCTGGTAAAACCATAATAGCAAGAGTTAAAACCATTACTGGAAAAATTAACTTCTCTAAACGCGACACATGACGAAGTGTAGTCATTTTTATACGACGCTCAGAATCACTTGTTAGTGCTTTCATAATCGGAGGTTGAATAATTGGAACCATAGCCATATAACTATATGAAGCAACCGCAATAGCACCTAAAAGTTCAGGAGCAAGTTTTGTCGCGATAAAGATAGATGTCGGACCATCCGCTCCTCCAATAATTGAAATAGCTGATGCCTGTTGTAGTGTAAAATCAACAAATCCAGCTTGAGAAAGTGCAACTGCACCAACAAGTGTTCCAAATATACCAAACTGAGCAGCTCCACCAAGTAGTGCTGTTTTAGGATTTGATAAAAGTGGACCAAAGTCTGTCATAGCACCAACACCCATAAAGATAAGGATTGGAAACATCTCATTTGATAGACCCATATTATAAATAACACCAAGGAATCCATGTGCACCAGCAATATTAGCTACTGGAATATTTGCTAACAACCCACCAAATGCTATTGGTAAAAGTAGAAGTGGCTCAAAACCTTTTCTAATTGCTAGCCAAAATAGGAAGAATGTAACCAGAATCATTAAAACACGACCCCAGCCCTTATGAAAGTTGCTCATAGGTTTACCATCAGAACTTAATTCATCTGGATCTGGGCTTAGGATAGCAACAACACCAGTCGACTTTAAAAAACCAGTAATCATTTCTGAGAATGGTTTAGTTTGGTAGTTTTCTTCTTTATGTGCCGAAGTAGCATCGCTTACTTCCGGATGTCCACTAGCAAAAGCACTAGTGAAAGAAAAAAGCATAAAAAGAGCAAGTAACTTTAATACAAATAATTTCATATAATTATCCTATTACTGCTACTACTTGGCCTTCTACAACCTTGTCGTTTGTAGCCACATTTATAGATCTAAGAGTTCCAGCTTGAGTTGCTACAACATCAATTTCCATTTTCATTGATTCAAGAATCATAATAACATCACCGTCATTCACTTGATCACCTGGATTAAGAATAATTTTCCAAACGCTACCTGGAAGAAGAGCTTTAACATCTAAGTCACCAGCTGCTGATTCAGTTGGAACAGAAGGTTTAGCAATTTCACCATTTACCGCTGTAACCTGAATATCTGCATCACCCTCTGCAACTTGAACACTGAACTTTTCACCATTTACTACTACTGTATAATTACCATTACCCATTGAACTTCCTTCACAATCATTTTTCATTTGAGATATTTTACGAACATTTAACTCACCTTTCCCTTGTAGGAAAGCGATACCTTTTTCTTGACATGCAGCTGCAATGAAGATATTTTCTTCTGTTATTTCAAGATCTGCAGCTTTAAGCTCATCTATAGCATGTTGAAGAGATTTAGCTGGATCAGCATCTGCTAAATCAAGTGCTTTTTCAGTTGTAGGTTCTAATCCTAACTTTTCTGCAGCAATTTTTACAACTTCTGGATCCGGAGCAACTGGTGTTTTACCAAAATATCCGAGGACCATTTTTCCATATCCAGGTGCTATTGCATTCCAAGGACCCTGCATTACATTGTTAAGTGCCTGCTGGAAATAAAACTGAGAAACTGGTGTTACAGAAGTACCATAACCTCCCTTTTCAACAACTTCTTGCATAGCTGCAATAACTTCTGGAAATCTATCTAATATACCATTATCACGCATCATTTGAGTGTTTGCAGTAAGTGCACCACCTGGCATTGGAGAAAATGGAATCACTGGAGAAACCATAGTTGCTTCTGGTGGCATGAAATAATCACTTAGACAGTGCTGTAACTCTTTTTCATAAGTCAATATTTTACCAATCTCTAAACCACCAAGGTCAAAATCCATGCCCTTAGTTGCATGAAGCATAGTTAAAATATCTGGCTGTGATGTTCCACCACTTACAGGAGCAGCAGCCATATCAATACCATCAATACCCGCTTCAAGAGCCGCCATATATGCAGAAACAGAAACACCTGCAGTTTCATGAGTGTGTAAACGTAAGTGTGTTCCCTCAGGAACTAAACCTCTAGCCATTTTAATAGTTTCAAAAACTTTTTGAGGATTTGAAGTACCAGATGCATCTTTAAAACAGATACTATCATATGGAATACCCGCATCTAAAATCTCACGTAGAGTTTTTTCATAAAAAGTAACATCATGAGCTCCATGACATCCCGGTGGTAAATCCATCATTGTCACAACTACTTCATGCTTTAGTCCATGGTGAGAGATTCTCTCACCTGAGTATTTTAAATTTTCTACATCATTAAGTGCATCGAAGTTACGAATAGTAGTTGTACCATGTTTTTTAAACATTTTTGCATGCAGATCTATTAGTTCTTTTGAACCAGTATCTAGCATAACCGTATTTACACCACGAGCAAGTGTTTGAAGGTTTGCATCTGGTCCAACAATAGCACGGAATTTATCCATCATTTCAAAAGCATCTTCTCTTAAGTAAAAATAGAGAGATTGAAATCTAGCACCACCACCAAACTCAAAGTGATTTATTCCTGCTTTTTTAGCTGCTTCTACTGCTGGAAAAAAATCATCCATAAGTACACGACCACCAAAAACTGACTGGAATCCATCTCTAAAAGTTGTATCCATTACATCTATAAACTTTTTAGCCATTATAATCCTTACCCTTGTCTATGATGAGAAATTGCTGCAGAGATAGCTGCAATAACTTTAGCATTTTTATTTTTATTTTGTGTAGCAGGTGCTACCGGCTTTGGTTGTACTTCTGGGAAAAATTTATGGATAATAGTTGACATAATGTTCATACTTATTATCATAATAATTAAAAATACGAACACTGTTCCCATTCCTAACCCCATAAATTTAAAACCCTCCAATATCAGGTTTGTTTCCATAAAATCACCTTTTTCAATAATTTGTTGTCTTAGTATAGTATAAAGATGTTTAAATAAAGTTTTGTACTCATTTATAATTTTTATAAATTGGCCTAATTGTTACTTTTTGATTATATACTTCCAAAAATTAAAAATAAACCATAAAAAGTGAGTAGTTATGATAAAAGAGAGTGTAAAAAAGTTTGGTCTTATTAACAGTATTGAGGGTTACTCTTATCTAATTCTAGTTTTTGTTGCCATGCCTTTGAAATATCTACTTGGCATTAATGAAGCAGTAAAAGTAGCAGGTATGATTCATGGAATACTGTTTGTACTTTTTTGCATATTACTACTGCAGGCATGGTATACAACTAAATGGGCGTTTAAAGAAAATATAATCTTTTTTATAGCTTCGCTTATCCCTTTTGGAACTCTCTTTACAAAAAATAGAATCAAAAGTTATGAATAAGTTTGCTATAATAATATTTTTACATATAAGGATTATAAAATAATGATTGGCGGAATGTTTGAACAAGATTTAGTAGCATATATAGTTTTTGGTCTTATCTTAAACTTTTTATTTTCTCTGTTATTTGGTATTTATCTAAGTAATAACATTGGTATAAAAGAGATGATAGAGACAAAAGGTGATAAAGAACAGTCTATGATGATTAGAATAAGTTTTTTAATACCCTATGCAAAAATGGTAATTACACTCTATAGAGTAACAATTCTTCAGTTATACTTTTTAAATAAAGGTCTCTCACATAAAGAGTTTTGGGTTTACATGACCAACGAAAGAAATTCTAATTAAATGAGGGTTTGAAGATGAATGACTTTAAATTAAAAATGACACTTAGTATACTTGGTGGAATTGTTTTTTCATTTATCTTTATTTTACTTACCTTTGCACTTCCTATTCAACAGAAAGAACATGTAGTTATAAAAAAAGCAAAAGGTAAACTAGAGATTATCTCACAATCTTTACAAAATCGTTAAAATGAACTCTTTACTTCTATGAGTGCAAGAGCATCATATGCACATTCAGGATTTAGTACAATTGTGCATGCATAGAGTGCCTCAGTACAGCTAAATAGATACTCTAAGTCATCTTTCTTCATTAACTCTTCAAGTAACATCTCAGCATCTTTAATACGAAGATTACGTGCCACTCCTAAGTTTTTATGAGCCAAGTCACGAAATTCAGTGTAATCTAGCTCTTTTTTTGCATCTTTAGCACTTTGAAGCTCATACAGAAGCTCTTCAAAACTCACTATCGCTCTCATTATCTGTTGTATATAATCTTCAATGAGTCTAGCTATAAGTTCTGAGTCTAAACCCAACTCTCTTACAGCTTCAGCATCAGAATAAGTATATTCATTTTTTAAAAAAGAGTTACAAACTTTTTTAGATCTAGCAACTAGTGATGCTATACCCTTTTGTCTCTTATTTTTTTTATCAGATATTGTAGATTCATTCATGCTTATAAAATAACATTATTTATATAAATTAAAGGATTTGTTTAAGAAAAAGGATTAATACTTATAATGAGTGCTACAAAAGCACTCATTAATTTTTATTATATTGCTTTAGTAATGATTCGATTAAGTCTAGATATAAAGTCTGCTGTATCACTTAACTCCTGCCCATCAAACAGTTTTGCTTGGTCTAAAAGTACATGTGCTGCATCATTTACAAGGTTTGTATCAGATGAATCATTTAACTTTTTAATAAGCTCATGATTAGGATTAATCATAAAGATTGGAGCGGGTGGAGGTGTGTCACCACCCTGTCCCATCTGTTTCATCATTTGAGCCATCATATAAGTTGGATCTTCTTTGTCTATCTTAATAGCAACTGGAGAATCAGTTAGCTCAGATGTAGTCTCAACAGACTTAACAGCATCACCAAGAGCTTCTTTAAACTCTTTTGCTAGTCCTTCATAAGTTTTAGCAACTTCTTCTTCAGCTTTTTTCTCTTCTTCACTCTCTTCAAACTTTGCATCAGCAACAGGAACGAGTTTATACTCTTTGTAGTCTGTAACCATTGGGAAGATGATAGTGTCTACTTCTTCGTTAAGAACCAGTACGTCGATATTACGTGCTTTAAAACGCTCTAACGCAGGTGAATTTTTAAGCATTGCTAAAGATGTCTTACCTGTAATATAGTAAATCTCTTTCTTCTCTTCATCTATGTTTTTAACAAAATCTTCTATCATTACTGTTTCATCAGAGTTGATAGTGTTAAACTTCATAAGTTCTAAAATTTTCTCACGGTTTTCAAAATCGCTATATAGACCCTCTTTTAAAACATTTCCAAACTCTTTATAAAACTCATCATATTTAGCAGAATCTTTTTTAGACATCTTAGCCAGCTCAGAGAGAACTTTTTTTACAGAAGATTTTTGTATCTTATTCATTACTGCGTTTGATTGTAAAATCTCACGAGATACATTAAGTGGTAAATCTTTAGAATCAATTACTCCGCGTAAGAAACGTAGGTATGTAGGCATAAGTTCTTTTTCATCATCAGTAATGAAAACACGATTGATATAAAGCTTGATACCAGTTTGATAATCAACTCTATACATATCCATAGGAGCTTTACTTGGAATATAAAAAAGCGTAGTATATTCAACTGCACCCTCAGCTTTGTTGTGCATCCATGTTAATGGCTCTTCAGAAGAGTGTGCTATTGAGCTGTAAAAATCTTTATACTCATCATCAGTCACGTCTTTTTTAGCGATAGTCCATAGTGCGTTTGCACGGTTAATCTGTTCATTTTCCATCTCTGTTCTTGATGGTTCTAACTCTTCTTTGCCTTCATCATCCATAACCGCAGGGATATGCTTCTCTTTATCCATAAAAATTGGGAATGGAATATGGTTAGAGTATTTTTTAATAATTGATTCAACTCTATAAGTTTCTAAAAATTCATCTTCATCATCATTTAAATGCATTACAATTGTAGTACCATGTCCATCTTGAGTTGTATTTTCTAACTCAAATTCTCCCGTACCTTCACTTGTCCATAAAAATGCTTGATCCTCTCCAGCTTTTTTAGTTGTAACTTCAACTTTATGCGCAACCATAAAACAAGCGTAAAAACCAACCCCGAACTGACCAATAAGATTAGAATCCTCTTTTTGATCACCAGAAAGGTTTTCTAAGAATGCTTTAGTACCAGATTTTGCGATAGTACCAAGGTTATTCATTAAATCTTCCTCGTTCATACCGATACCAGAATCTTTAATTGTTAAAGTTTTTGCTTCTTTATTTGCAACAATGTCAATACGAGGATTAAACGCTACATCTTTATATTTATCATCTGTTAAAACTAACATATTTAATTTATCTAATGCGTCAGACGCATTTGAAACTAGCTCACGAATGAATATCTCTTTATTTGAGTAGAGTGAGTGGATCATTAAGTTTAGTATTTGATTTGCTTCTGTTTGAAACTGATGTTTTGCCATAATTAATTCCTTTTATTTATATTTTCGCAAGTCTAACAAAAAAAAGTTAACAACAGTAGTTTGAATCAAGTTTATTTAGTCTATGTGACTAAAGTTTATTTAGTCTATATCTGATTTTAGTATAAATAATAAAATATTAGCTACAATAACTCTATGAAAACAGATTTTATCAACCAAATTGAACCAACTCCTAAACTAACTTCAAAGAAGTGTAAGCTTATCTCTTTTACTTTAAGGATTTTTTTACAGTTCTCCCCCTATCTTACAGGCTTAGTGGTGTGGTTTATGTATGATTACTTTATTGCGATTGGTGTACTTTTACTCTCTTTTATCGTTGTTGGGATTATACGCTCTAAACTTAGAAATAGCGTAATTCCATTTGAACAAAGAGAGTACCCATATAACGACCAAGGCATTGCAGACTGGTATACGGCAAAAATTTTATGTTTTTATCTTTAGTTAACTAGTTTGTTATATATTTTTTTAGCGTTAATTATGGCACCTTCTATATAACCACCCTCTTCATAAGAAAACTCAGTTGAGCTAAAGAGTGCTCTTTGGCTATATGCACTTGTATCAATCCCATATATTGGGTGAGCTTTTAATGGCTTTGAGTCCTCTTTAGTAGACGAAAATTTCTCACTTTTCCAATTTATTAAGTATATTTTCAAAATATCATCACTCTTTATCTGAAGAACCCTTATCATCTGCTCTGTTACTTGTAAATCAAAATCTTCCATATTTGCGTTAGCATTTACAAAACCAAATAGAGCATGTTTTCCTTCACAAGAAGCGTCATGAATCTCTCCTAATGGTCCCACATGTGAAAACATAAAACCACTTAAACCTTTCTCTTGCCAAATATTCTTTTTAAACTCCACTACACATTTAGCACTATTTCCCATCCATGTTTGAGTAGCTAACATTTTCTTCTCTAACTCATCTGGTAGTTTTGGCTCAAAGTTGATCCTATTGGTAACTCTTGGAGGCAGCGTAGAAATAACATAATTAGCAATATACTCTTTATTAGTCGTAAATACACTCACAAATCCCTCTTTTATTTTAACAGATAGAACCTCTTTATTTAGATATATTTCCACATTTTCAAGTTGATCTTTTAATGCGTCTATTAACTTTGTTAAGGAGCCTTTAACTCTAAAAGATGGAGTAGATTGTGGAGCGGAAAAAACTTCCACCTTTGCCTCAGTATCATAAATGGCATAACCTTTAGAGTTTTGTCTAAAAAGCTCCAAACCCAGTTCATCCATTAATTTTAAAATATTTTTTTGATGTGGCCAGACCCAAGAGGGGCCCATATCATGTCCATCAATACTAAAAATTCTTCCCCCTACCCTATCTCTTGCTTCTAAAATAATTACCTCATATTTTTCTTGAAGTAAGTATGCAAGATAAACGCCACTTATTCCCGCGCCGATTATAATAATTTTTTCTTTTGTTTTTAATGCCAAGGCTATATCTCTTCTTTTAACAAGTTTGTGACACACTCATTTATCATTTTATAAACTTTATCAAAGCCCTCAAATCCATCAAAGAAGTAAGGGTCAGGAACATCCTCTGACTCATACCCATAAGCACCTAGTTTTACAACATTTAAAGCCCCAAGCTCTTTTAGCGACGTAACATTTTTATCATCAAGAGCTACTATTAAGTCATACTTCTCTATATCACTTTTTTTAAATTGAGAAGCTCTTTGACCTGAAATGTTTACTCCATTCATTTGACACACTTTTATAGAGTTATCACAAGGAGCTTCACCTGTATGCCAGTTACTAGTCCCAGATGAGTCTATTTTTATATCTAAGGAGTTCTCTTTTACAATTTTCTTGGCACACCCCTCTGCAATTGGTGAGCGGCAAATATTTCCTAAACATACAAACATAATTGACTTCATACTATCTCCATTAAGGCTATCTTTAATACTCTAATTATAATTGAGTATTATTAAGGGCTCTTTAGGTATCATTCAAAAAAATATATGAAGATTATTTAATGGCATTAATAGACCTACAAAACATTTCAAAACACTACTCTGCTCAAAAAATTCTTACTGAAGTAAACTTTCATGTAGATGAGGGCGAACGCATAGTCATCATTGGTAAAAATGGAAGTGGAAAATCTACTCTAATGAAAATTATCAATGGTTCACTCGCCCAAGATGGCGGGAGACGAATCACTAAGAATGATCTTGAAGTAAAAATGCTCGACCAACGTCCTAATTTTGTCGAAGGTCATAACGTTCGCCAAGCTGTAGAGCATGGACTTAAAGAGTTAAACGCGGCAAAAGAGAGGTACAATGAACTCTCTTTAAAACTCGCAGATGATTTTGAAAATAAACTACTGATTGATGAGCATGAAAAACTCTCGCGTTATATCGAACACCATAATGCATGGAACTTGGATGATAAGATAGAACGCATTATCCAGCATTTTGACCTTAAACGCTACGAAGACAAGCCTATCTCTCTTTTAAGTGGAGGCGAGCAACGCCGTGTCGCCCTCGCCTCACTCTTACTTCAAAAGCCAGACATACTTTTACTGGATGAGCCTACCAATCATCTTGACGTATATATGGTGGAGTTTTTAGAAGAGCTTCTTTTAAAAGAGAAATTCACTCTCGTTTTTATTTCTCATGATAGATACTTCATAGATAGGATTGCGACAAAGAGCGTTGAAGTGGATGATTGCGTTTTAAAAGAGTACAGCGGTGGCTATTCAAACTATCTTACGCAAAAAGCAGAGTATATACGGACTCTACAAAAACAGCATGACAACCTACTTGGAGTTCTTAAACGCGAGAACGAATGGTTTGCCCGTGGCGTTCGCGCTCGTCTTAAACGCAACGAAGGAAGAAAAGAGCGATTGATGAATCTTCGTGAGGACGCAAAAACAAACCCTGCAAAAATTCGTAAAATGTCAGTCGAGCTACAACGCGAGGCAAAACACTTTAATCGTGATAAAAGTATAAACAAACAAAAGATGCTCTTTGAAATAGAGAACCTTGGTCTTACGCTTGGTGACAAAGAGCTACTTAAAAACTTTACGACTCGCGTACTTCAAAAAGACGTTATAGCTATCGTAGGACCTAATGGCAGTGGAAAATCAACGCTACTTAAAGCTCTTCTAGGACGCTTGGAACCTACTACTGGGACTATTAAACGCGGAGAGTTCACAGTAGGTTATTTTGACCAGCATCGTGAACTACTTGATGATGATAAAAACCTCATTGAGACATTTTGTCCTCATGGTGGAGATAGAGTCAGCGTAAGAGGGAGTGACCTACATGTTTATGGGTATCTTAAAAACTTTTTATTTCCTAGAGAGTTTTTAGATAAAAAAGTAGGAGTTCTTAGTGGTGGTGAAAAAAACCGCGTTGCCCTTGCCCTACTCTTTACTAAAGACGTAGACATACTCATACTTGATGAGCCCACAAATGATTTAGACATACCTACTATTAACATTCTTGAAGAGCAACTCACAAACTTTGCAGGTGCAGTCATCATAGTTTCTCATGATAGATACTTCGTAGATAAGATTGCAAAAAAACTATTTATATTTAAAGCTGACAAAACGATAGAAGAGTCACATCAAGAGTATACTCAGTACCTTGAGTTAGAAAAAGAGTTAAAAGAGCTTGACGATATGGAGGGTGCTTTAAACGAGATAGTAAAGCCAAAAGAGATAATCAAAGAGAAAGTAAAACAATTAAAGCTTACGTTTAAAGAGAAAATTGCCCTAGAAAAACTACCTCTTGAGATTGAAGAGCTAGAAGAGAAGATAGAAAATACAAATGAGTGTCTAGCCGATCCAAAATGTTATGAAGAAAAAGGTATAACTAGCATAGCAAAAGAGCTTGCTGAGCTTGAAGAGCTCTATGAGCTAAAAGTTGAAGAGCTTTTAACTATACAAGAGAAAGAAGAAGAGATAAACTCTTAAAATAAGTAGAGTTTTTAAACTCTACTTTTGTGCATCTTTTAGACTATCTGCAATCAAAAACGCCAACTCTAAAGATTGGTCTGCGTTTAAACGCGGGTCACAATGTGTATGATAACGAGAGCTTAAATCCTCTTCAGTTACAGTAAAACTACCACCGATACACTCAGTAACGTTTTTACCCGTCATCTCTAAGTGAACGCCACCACCAAAAGTACCCTCGGACTTATGTACCTGGAAAAACTCTTTCATCTCAGTAAGTACGGCATCAACAGGACGTGTTTTATAGTTGTTAGAAGACTTTATAGTATTTCCATGCATTGGATCACATGACCATACTACTTTTTGCCCTTCTCTCTCAACAGCACGGATAAGTGCAGGAAGCCCATCCCCAACTTTTCCAGCACCCATTCTCACGATAACATTTAAACGACCCGCTTCATTATTAGGGTTAAGTTTTGCACATAGTTTTACTAGATCTTCTGGATCCATTGATGGACCAGCTTTAAGTCCTATTGGGTTGTGAACGCCACTTAAGTATTCAACATGAGCACCATCAAGTTGACGTGTTCTATCTCCTATCCATAACATATGTGCCGATGTATCATACCAGTCACCAGTTGTGGAATCTTTTCGTGTAAATGCCTCTTCATAAGGAAGTAAAAGTGCTTCATGAGAAGTGTAAAAGTCAGTCTCTCTAAGTGTTCTATATGTTTTAGATGTGATACCACAAGCTTCCATAAACTTTAAAGATTTTCCAATCTCATCTGCAAGTGCTTCATACTTTTGAGTTGCACCACCTTGATGTGCAAAGTCAAGTGTCCACTTATGAACTTGATGTAAGTCTGCTAACCCACCTGATGCAAAAGCACGGAGTAAGTTTTGTGTAGCAGCAGACTGATTATATGCTTTTATCATTCTCTGGGGATCTGGAGTACGAGCTTCAGGTGTAAAATCAGAACCGTTAATAATATCACCACGGTAAGAGTCAAGAGTTACACCATCAAATGTTTCTGTATTACTTGAACGTGGTTTTGCAAACTGACCAGCAATACGGCCAACTTTTACAACTGGTAATCCACCCGCATAAGTCATCACAACAGCCATCTGTAACATTGCTTTAAAGCTATCACGGATATTTTGTGCTTTGAACTCTGAAAAACTCTCAGCACAATCGCCACCTTGAAGTAAAAATCCTTCTCCATTAGCTACACCAGCTAATTGGCTTTTAAGTGAACGAGCTTCACCTGCAAAAACTAATGGTGGATAGTTTTTAAGTTCTTCTAAAACTCTATCCAGTTCTGCTTTATTTGGGTAAGTTGGCTGTTGTAAAATCGGTTTTTCTCTCCAACTAGATGGGCTCCAAGTACTCATATTAGACCTTATATATAATAATTTTTGGCAATTTTATCTAAAAATAGCTAAATTCTTGGTTATACGATTTTTTAAGCTGAAATAATTTGATAAAAGCTCTATTTATGATTATAAGTGTATAATAATGAAATATTTTGATCTGGGACAGCTATGCAAAAAGATGAACTTAAATCTCTAATAAATAAAATGTACTATGAGTTGACTGATAAAATTGACTCACAAGATGGTACAAGTGCTAGAGATATTTCCTCATATTTATGTGCTTCATCTAAAAGTATTCTTGATGCAGACTGCAAAGGTACTACTTCAGAAATTCATGCTGATCTTGAATTTAAAAGTATTTATGAAGATATAGCTAAAGAGAGTCTTTTAAGTTATAAAAATACAAACAATAAATTTCAAGAGTTAGCCCAACTACATAAACAGACCATAGAAAATAGTTCTTATTTGCAGATTGATATTCCAAAGATAAGCGAAAAGTTTAAGGACATTCAAGAACATATGATGAGTGAAGTTCAACAAGCCAATGATGTAATCAATAATCTTATGAATAAGATTAAAGAGCTTGAACAAAATTCAAACTTAGACTCTTTAACAAAGATTTTCAATAGAAGAGCTCTCTCGACATTTTTAGATGATTTATGTTTAAAAGAAACAAATAAGTATGACTTACATCTCCTTATATTAGATGTAGATGACTTTAAACAGATAAACGATACCTATGGGCATATTGCAGGAGATAAGATTTTAATATTTATAGCAAACTTATTAAGAAAAACTTTACGTGATGGAGATAAAGTCTTTAGATTTGGTGGAGAAGAGTTTGTTATTATTCTTAACCGAATAGACATGAAAACATCAGTAGATGTAACAGATAGAATTCTTGCTCTTATAAGTTCAAATAAGTTTATATATAAGGGTGAATCACTTAATGTAACTATGAGCATTGGTAAAACAATATACTATCAAGATGATACGCCTGATAGTATATTAAATAGAGCAGACAAAGCACTCTATAAATCAAAAAAAAATGGTAAAAATCAAATCACAACGGAATTAAAATAATATGGATATAAACTACTTTGATATTGTCGCAGCTTCTATAATCCTTTTACTAGGATTAAAGGGAATTATAAACGGATTTTTTAAAGAGGTCTTCGGACTTGTAGGAATTATAGGTGGTATTTTTGTTGCCTCTAGAGCTGGTGATGAAGTTGGAGAGTATTTAAATAACTTAATCTTTAACTTTGAAAGTACCTCTGCTATTAGCTTTATGGGATTTTTGACTACACTAGCTATATTTTGGTTACTAATGGTCCTCATTGGTTTTATATTTAAAAAACTCAGTGCTATGAGTGGACTTGGTCCTGTAGATAAAATCCTTGGTTTTGTCTTTGGTGCGAGTAAATTCTTTTTAATTGCAGCAGTCATAGCTCATGCTGCATATAGTGTCCAAGCTGTGAAGTCTAGTATTGATAGTGCACTTGAAAATAGTATACTCTTTCCTATTATGGTTGAAACAGGCTCATTTATCATGAAAATGGACCCAGTAAATATGAGTGATGATATTAATAAGAGTATTTCAAATAGCACACAAGCTATTGAAGAAAAAACAAAAAAACTTGTAGAAGAAGAAGCAGTTAAAAAAATTGAAGAAATAAAACAAGAGTTAAAAGAGAATTAATATGAGTAAGGTAACAACAAACTTCCAAGATAGAACAGTTGAATATGAACAACTTCTGAATAATTTTAAAGAGCTTCTGAAAAAGAATAATTTAAAATTCACTATTCAAAGAGAAGTTATACTTGAGACTCTTTATAGCTCAGATGAACACTTAACACCAGAAGCACTTCATCATCTCATACAAGAAAAGCAGCCTGAACTTAAAACAGGCATAGCTACAGTCTACCGAACATTAGCCCTACTTGAAGAGTCTAGTGTTGTGACATCACTTTCATTTGGTGCACAAGGGAAAAAATATGAACTCGGTGCTAAAGAGCATCATGACCATCTCATTTGTACAGAGTGTGGAAATATTACCGAGTTTGTTGATAAAGAGATTGAATCTCGTCAACATATGATTACCAAAGAGCTCGGCTTTAAAATGGTAGACCACTCAATGCAAATATATGGTATTTGTAAAGATTGTCAATAAGAACTACAAAGAACTCTTATTGAGTTTCACTTTAAAGATATAAACAATATAAAAATAAACGAAGGAAAATTATTGATTTTTGAAAATAAATTTATACAACAGAGAATTGAAAAAGCAAATCTTTTAAAAGAAGCGGGCTATAATCCATATTCTAATCATTCTAAAAGAAATACAACTATAGAAAAATACTTAAATGTAAACTCTGACATAGAAGATAAAGAAGATAAACGCGATGAAAAACGCCACTATATAGTGAGTGGTAGGATTAAACTTTTAAGAGTTATGGGTAAAGCAAGTTTTGTAAAGATTGAAGATGAGAGTGGAATGCTTCAGGTTTACGTTACCCGCGATAACTTACCAGAAGGTTTTTATAACGATATGTTCAAAAAAAATATCGAAGTTGGTGACATAATAGAAGTAGCAGGTTACCCTTTTGTAACAGGAAAAGGTGAACTCTCTTTACATGTAAATGAGTTGAAAATTCTTACAAAGGCTATTAGTCCACTTCCTGAAAAATTCCATGGTGTCACAGATAAAGAGATAAGGTACCGTAAACGCTATCTTGACCTTATTATGAATGCTGATGTAAGAAAAACATTTCAAACACGCTCAAAAGTTATATCTTTAACAAGAAGATTTTTTGAAGACAAGGGTTTCTTAGAAGTTGAAACTCCAATGATGCATCCAATTGCTGGCGGGGCAAATGCAAAACCGTTTGTTACTCATCACAATGCACTGGGCATAGATAGATTTTTAAGAATCGCACCAGAACTTTACCTTAAGCGTTTAATTGTTGGTGGTTTTGAAGCTGTATTTGAAATAAATCGTAACTTTAGAAATGAAGGAATGGATGCTACTCATAACCCTGAATTTACTTCTATAGAATTTTATTGGGCATACAAGACATATAAAGACCTCATAGAGATTACAAAAGAGTACTTCCAATACTTATTTGAGCATTTAGACCTACCAACTCGTCTACCTTATGGAGATATAGAAGTAAACTTTGACAACTTTGTAGAGATTCCACTTATTGAGTCTTTAACTACTATTGGCGGTGTTCCAGCTGAAGTAACAGGCGATAAAAATAAAATTGTAGAGTATCTAAAATCTAAAAATATCAGTGTTAAACCTGGCATGAATTTAGGTCAACTTCAAGGTGAGCTGTTTGATGAGTTTGTTGAAGAGAAACTCATAGACCCTACTTTCATTACTGAGTATCCAGTGGAAATATCTCCACTTGCTCGTAGAAGTGATGAAAACCCAGATATTACAGAGCGTTTTGAGCTCTTTATTGCTGGTCGTGAGATAGCAAATGCATTTAGCGAGCTAAATGACCCAATAGATCAACTTTCACGTTTTGAAGGGCAGATGGCGGCTAAAGATAGTGGTGATGATGAAGCACATGAGATGGATAGTGATTTTGTTGAAGCACTCAGTTACGGTATGGCACCAACAGCTGGGCAAGGAATAGGTATAGATAGACTTGTTATGCTTCTAACTAATGAACATTCAATCAGAGATGTGCTACTATTTCCAGCAATGAAACCAATACATGAAGAACATAACACACAAGAAGAGGAGAAATAATAAATGAGTTTTTTAAAAGAATTTGATGAAGAGATATTTAATCTATGTGAGCAAGAGTTAGAGAGACAAACTGATCACTTGGAGATGATTGCATCTGAAAACTTCACGCTTCCAGCAGTTATGGAAGCAATGGGTTCAGTGTTTACAAACAAGTATGCTGAGGGTTATCCAGCTAAACGCTACTATGGTGGATGTGAGTATGCTGATGGCGTTGAGCAATTAGCTATAGATAGAGCATGTGAACTATTTGGATGTTCTTATGCAAATGTGCAACCACACTCAGGAAGCCAAGCAAATGGTGCAGTATATGCTGGACTACTAAAAGCTGGTGATAAACTTTTAGGAATGGACTTAAGTCATGGTGGTCACTTAACACATGGTTCAAAGCCTAGTTTTTCAGGTAAAAACTACTCTAGTTTTACTTATGGTGTTGAACTTGATGGTCGTATTAACTATGAAAGAGTTTTAGATATTGCTAGAATTGTTCAGCCAAAAATAATTGTTTGTGGTGCTTCAGCATATGCTCGTGAAATCGATTTTAAAAAATTCCGTGAAATAGCTGATGATGTTGGAGCAATTTTATTTGCAGACATTGCACACATCGCAGGTCTTGTAGCTGCTGGTGAGCATCCTTCACCATTTCCTTATGCAGACGTTGTAACTACAACTACCCATAAAACGCTTGCTGGCCCTCGTGGTGGTATGATTATGACAAATGATGAAGATATAGCTAAGAAAATGAACTCAGCAATCTTCCCTGCGCTCCAAGGTGGACCATTAGTTCATGTTATCGCTGCAAAAGCAGTTGGCTTCAAACATAATCTCTCTCCTGCATGGAAAGAGTATGCTAAACAAGTAAAAGCAAATGCTAAAGTACTTGGTGAAGTTATGATGAAACGTGGTTATGATGTAGTATCTGGTGGAACTGACAACCATCTTATCTTAGTATCTTTTGTAGGTAAAGAGATCTCTGGAAAAGATGCTGATGCAGCCTTAGGCAATGCTGGTATCACTATTAATAAAAATACTGTTCCAGGTGAGACTAGAAGTCCATTTGTAACTTCAGGTATTCGTGTTGGTTCACCTGCACTTACATCTCGTGGTATGAAAGAAAAAGAGTTTGAAATCATTGCTAATAAAATGGCTGATGTTTTAGATGACATTACAAATACAGACCTTCAAGCAACTATCAAAGAAGAGTTAAAGGCTTTAGCACAAAACTTTGTAATTTATAACCAAGCAACATACTAAAGGATAAATAATGACAGCAATGGATTTAAAACTTATTAAAATGGTAAGCGATCACTACTGGGAAAAAAAAGAGTCCGTAGTGGATAAAATATCTTTTAAAGGACGTACATTTTACAACAAGTTTGAAAAAATAAGCGCTCCGTTAAATCAAACTGTCATTAACAAACATATAAAGGGTGACATTACAGTAGCTCACTCTATTGTAAACTCCCGCGGTAAAGTTGAAAACATTGTGATTGACTATAATGGTAGAGACCCTGAACGTTTTTATCATAAAGCACAACTTCTTCTTCGCGAAGAGGGTTATATTAACTTCACCGCATACAAAACAAAGACAGAGGGGCATCTTCATGTCTATATTCATAAAGGGCATACTACATTAGCTGAAGCTATACAGCTTGGAAAGATGATAAGTATGAAACTAGCGAGTAAGCAACCAAAACAGTGGAGAATGTTTCCAAATTCTGACATGCCTGATGAGTATAATATTCTCACTCTCCCATATGAAGTATATGCAAAAGAACGCGGAGCAGCTTGGTCTAAACATATGTAGTAAATTTTTTCTAAGAACTCCAATAAGTTTTTAGAAAAAAATGTACTATTTAGACTATTTTTGCTATTATAAATCAAATAAAATTCTTAAGGCAAGACCATGAATGATAAAAATGAATTAAACGACATAATATTGAATAAAGGCACAACAGCCAACTCTAACAAGAAAATCATCTTAGCAGTTGCTACACTTGGTGTTATCTTAATCATTGTCGTTATGTTAATGAACTCATTAAGCTCAAGTGGAACAAGTAACTTACCTCAAGCTGTACTTCCTCCTGAGCCAACAAAACAACTTCCCTCAACAGCTACACAAGAACCACTTTTTGAAGAGGTTGATGTAGTTCAAGAGAGTAGTTCAGATGCTGATTTAGATATGATTGCTAAAAAGCTTAAACAAGAGAGTTTAGAAGAAGATTTGATCGCTGAAGAGACACAAGAGATAGTAGAACCAGTGGTAGTAAAAAAAGCTGTAGTAAAAAAAGAGATAGCTAAGAAAAGTGTAAAACATGTTCAGCCGTCAAAAGCCATTGCTAAAAGTAGCAGTGCAAGCGATAAAACTTACTACATTCAAGTTGGATCATTCTCAAAATATGCACCAAACAAAAAATTCTTAAGTTCTATAAGTAACTTAGGCTTTAATTATGAATATCACAAAGTTGGTATTTTAAACAAAGTTCTTGTAGGACCATTTAATACATCAAAAGAAGCAAAAGATGCTAGAAAAGTTCTTCGCTCAAAAGTTGAGCCAGGTGCATTTTTAGTAAAAATGTAGTTTAGAAGGTTCAGTATTGATATATTCTAAACAATTTACTCTAGACCAATTTGCACCTATTGCCGTTTACTCAAAACTCAAAGAGATGTTTTCAGAGGAGATTACCTATCTCTTTGAGAGTGCGGATCAGAGTGATGGGAACTACAGTTTCATCTGTATTGGAGCAAGAGAACGCCTTCAATATATAGATAATAAAACAGTCTATACAAAGAGTAATGGCACTAAAGAAGTAAAAGAAGAAAATCCTTTTGATTTTTTAAAAAATTACTATAAATCTATAGATACTACTCCCTATAAAAATGCAATAGCAGAATTGAAAGTTGGCTATGTAGATGGCTTTATAGGTTATATTGGTTACGATATGGTTAAAGTTTTTGAGCCAAAACTCTCCTCAAGTATGGATAATCTTAGAGATGATCTAAATACTCCTGATCTTGATTTAATCCTACCAAAGATGATACTTGTCTACTCACATAAAAACCATAAAATAACTCTTGTAAGCACGTTAAAAGAGTATAGTGAAAAATTTGAAGCTATTCATGATGACTTAAAAGGGACCTATACATATAAGCATAGAGTTCATAATATTGGTAAAGACAAAGGAACTTTTGCTCATTCAAAAGAAAAGTTCTTTGAAATGATTGACAAGTCAAAAGAGATGATAAAAAGTGGTGATGTATTTCAGATACTCATGACTAATAGATTTACACGAAACATTAAAGTTGACCCTTTTAGCTTTTATAGAATTTTACGAGGTAAAAACCCCTCTCCTTATATGTTTTTGATGGAATATGAAGATTTTAGCATTGTTGGCTCATCCCCTGAAGTAATGGTTCGCCTTCAAGATGGGGAACTTCTTCTTCGTCCAATTGCAGGAACTCGCAAACGCGGAAAAACAAAAGAGTTAGATAAAGAGCTAGAACTTGAACTATTAGCTGATCCTAAAGAGTTATCTGAACATCTTATGCTAATAGACTTGGGTAGAAATGACGTAAGCCGCGTTGCAAAGACGGGCACTGTAAAAGTTGAAGACATGATGCATATAGAACGCTTCTCTCATGTTATGCACATAGTTTCAGATGTTGTTGCCCAGCTTGATGATGACAAAGATATGTTTGATTTATTTATGGCTACGTTTACAGCAGGAACTATGACGGGTGCTCCAAAGATACGCGCTATGGAGCTTATAGCTGAGTATGAAGGTCTTAAACGCGGTTTTTATAGTGGTAGCATAGGCTACTTTGGTTTTGATGGTAATATGGATAGTACTATCACAATAAGAACAGCTATGGTTAAAGAAGATTGTGTAATTCTTCAAGCTGGAGCAGGAATCGTAGCTGATTCACAAAAAGAGTCAGAATACCAAGAGGTAGAGAATAAACTCGGAGCGCTTATCCATTCTCTTGAAGATTTAGATAAAGACTAATGCAAAAACTCTTCTCTATATTTGGTGACCCCGTGTCACACTCTCGCTCTCCTCTTATGCATAACACTGTTTTTAAAAATCTAAACTATCCTGCTTGTTACACTAGAACCCATCTACTTGATGGTTCTAAACTCAAAGAGACTTTTTTCTCACTGGGGCTTAGTGGTGCTAATGTTACTGTCCCACATAAAGAAGCTGCGTTTGAAGCTTGTGATGAGATACGAGGCTTTGCAAAAACAGTGGGCGTTGTAAACACTCTTGTAAATGAAAATGGTAAGCTTATTGGCTATAACACAGATGCTGATGGTTTTATCTACTCTATTGAAGAGTTTAAAAATATTAAAAACATCCTTATTCTTGGAGCCGGTGGTACGGCCAAGGCATTAGCGGCGAGATTTTTACAAGAAAACTTTTCAGTTAGCATAATGAATAGAAGTGAAGGAAGACTCTCTTACTTTAAAGAACTTGGATGTGAATGTTTTCATTGGAGTAATTATGAAAGTAGTAAATATGACTTAATTGTCAACACTACTAGTGCTGGATTAAAAGATGAAGAACTCCCAGCACCAAAAGAGCTAGTAGAAATACTGCTAAACAACACAAGGTATGTAGCAGATGCCATTTATGGTAAGTTAACGCCATTCTTAAAAATGGCAAAGAGTAAAAATATTATTTATAAAGATGGTGCAGATATGCTTTTAGGTCAAGGTATTTTAGCAAATGAGCTTTTTGTAAATGCTGTGCTAAAAAAAGAGGATATTAAAAAGCATATGCTTCATAGTTTTCAACTATAAAGTATAATGCCTTTCTTACGCATTTAGTAGTTTCGCTTCAATCGTTCTTTTAATCTCTACAACAAATAAAACACCAACAGATATAATTATAATCTGACTCCATGTTAGGATATCTAATGCCTCACTCTTAAATGTAATGTTCATAAAGTTGGTATGTGTATATAGTATTTGAACAAATATCATCATTGCAACGCCTAAAAGCAATAATTTATTATTAAAAATATTAGTTTTAAAGACGGATCTCTCTAGTTCTTTACAAGAAAAAAGATAAAAGAGTTCAACAAATACAAATATATTTACAGCGATAGTTCTAGCATATTCAACGCTGTGTCCATTTTTCAATGCTATGTTAAACATAAAATAAGATGCTATCAACATATAAAACCCTACAACCAACATCTGTATTATGATACTTTTTGTAAGTATCGGTTTTTTAGGATCTCTTGGTTTTCTCTGCATAATATTTGCTTCTTTTGGCTCAAAAACAAGCATAAGACCCAAGAGTATTGCTGTAGACATATTTATCCATAAAATCTGAACTGGAAGTATAGGGAGTGTTATTCCGAGCATAATGGCAAAAAGTATCACCAGCCCCTCCCCTAAATTTGTAGGCAGTGTCCATGTGATAAATTTCACTAAGTTATCAAATACATTTCTTCCTTCTTTTACGGCATGAGCTATTGAGCTAAAATTATCATCACTTAAAATCATATCAGCGGCCTCTTTTGCAACCTCAGTTCCACCCATACCCATAGCTATGCCGATATCGGCTTGTTTGAGTGCTGGTGCGTCATTCACACCATCACCAGTCATTGCTACTATTTCACCTCTTTCTTGAAGCGCGTCGACTATACGAAGTTTTTGTTCTGGCTCTACTCTCGCAAAGACTCTCACATAAGCAACTTTTTCTATTAACTCCGTATCTGTTAAGTTAAAAAGTTCTTTACCGGTAATTACGGAACCCTCAAAAGGTGTTTCTTTAGGTATGATAGACATCATTTTTGCAATACTAAACGCGGTAAGTGCATGATCTCCAGTGATCATAATAATTTTAATACCGGCACCTATAGACTCTTTTACTGCATCGATAGCTTCTTGTCGTGGAGGATCCATCATTGCTTGAAGGCCTAAAAATATAAACTTATTATCAAGTAATCTATTATCTATTTTATCGCCTGAGACAACTTTTTTAGCAATAGCTAAAACCCTTAAACCTTTTGACGCATATTCATCCACCCTCTTTAGAATAAGCTCTTTATTAATCTCCACTATCTCTGAATCTTTCACTTCAAAATCACATATTTGTAGAGTTTTTTCTATTGAGCCTTTAAGATATAAAATATTTTCACTATTTTCAACATCTCTATTCAGTGTAACCATATATTGTCTGTCTGACTCAAAAGGGAGTATATCAACCCTAGGAAACTTTGTATTAAGAAGATGCTCCTCAAAGCCAGCTTTTAATGCACAGACTACCAAAGAGCCCTCTGTTGGATCTCCATGTATACTATACTCAGTATCTTTTTTAACAAGATAAGATTCATTACAGAGATAACCTGCTCTTAAAACCTCTTTTAAACTATCATCTAAACTATCAATCTTTTTGTTATCTTTAAAAAACTCTCCTCTTGGCTCATAACCATTGCCTGTTACACTATAAGATACTCCCGATGCATATAGATTTGTTACACTCATCTTATTTTGAGTAAGTGTACCTGTCTTATCGGAACATATTGTAGTAACACTCCCTAGAGTCTCCACTGCAGGCAACTTTCTTATAATGGCATTTTTTGTAGCCATACGACTCACACCAATAGCCAGTGTAATGGTCACAGCAGCCGGCAAGCCCTCAGGTATAGCACCAACAGCTAAAGCTACAGATGCCATAAATGTCTCTACCGCAGAGTTTCCATGCCACATTCCAACAAAAAAAGTAAAAGTAGCTAGTGCTAAAATTATATAGAGTAAAACTTTACTAAACGCAGATATTTTCTTAGTCAGTGGCGTTTGCATAGAAGTAGTTTCCTCAATAAGATGAGCAATTTTACCGAGCTCTGTATGACTTGAAGTAGCGACAACAATTCCTTTTGCTCTACCATAAGTAACATATGTCCCAGAATAGGCCATATTTTTTCTATCGTTTATCGTGATGTCCTGATTATGTAAACTTATGTTTTTCATAACGCTCATTGACTCACCCGTAAGCATAGACTCATCAACTTTTAAGTCATTACATTCAATAAGCCTCAAATCTGCAGGAACCTTTGAGCCAGACTCTAAAAGCACTATATCGCCTGGAACTATGTCAACAGATGAGACGGCAATTTTCACCCCATCCCTTAAGACAACTGCTGGGGTATTCATCATCTCTTTTAATGAGTTAATTGCCTCTTCCGCTTTTACCTCTTGAACATAGCCAATGATTACATTTACGATAACAACGCCAAATATTACTCCACTATCTATCCACTCATGTAGTAATGCTGTAATTAGTGAAGCGGATAGAAGTATGTAAATAAGCGCGTTATGAAATTGCATAAAGAATTTTTTGAGTTTTGAATCTCTTTTTTTAGCTTTTAATTGGTTTTTTCCAAACTGCTCTTCTCTATGTTTTATGCTAAGTGGCCCTAAACCATCATTTAAATCACTCTCTAGTAGCTCTACAATTTTATCAACTTCTAAGCTGTGCCAGCTTTTTCCCATGATATGTTGCATAATAATACCTCTATGTTCAATAGTTTATATTATTATATTACTTTTTACTAGTATATCTAGCTATAAAAAAGGTAAATTTAAATCATCTCGAGAAACTAAATCCAAATGAAGCTTTAGAAATATGTTTATCATAATCTATCAAGCTCTCTCCATAACCAGAAAAAACCTTAAGATAGAAGTAAGTGTCATTAATTGCAGGATAAGAATGAGTGTATTCAACAGAGCCTTTTTCAGAGTATGGACTTAATCGTCCTTTTAGTGTCATCATGTGATCGCCTAAAAAATAATTGAGTTTTAGTTCAGCAAAACCTATATAATACAATATACTTGGATTGTCATCATTCTCTATATTTTCTTTCATTCTATGAATAACTTCAAGGTCGGTTACAAGAGTATCATGCTGAAAAGTAAGCTTTGCGTAAAGCATATTTAGACTACGTGATTGATTTAAAGGATCTTGATAATGGTAGGTATAGAGCGTTTTGTCATGAGATTCACCTTGACCATTTGAAGTATGTGCATAAGCCAACTGAACGCTTCTTAACTTAAAAATAGACTCGTCATTGATTGGAATCACAACAAAGACTTCAGGAGAATAATTTGTTTCACGAAAAGGTGATGATTCTGTATATATTTGCCAAAATGCCCTATGTGTATATGAGAAAAAATATCTCTCATCTAAATTAAAAAAATCTTTTGCTACTTGGAGTTTAAAACTTACCTGTAGTTCTGCCTCAACATTAATATAGTCATCGCTTGTAAAAGAATCATATTTATTTTCTTGAATCCCATATGGCAAAATATAGTTTGTTTTATAAGGCTTAAGGCCGAAATTACCATCTAGCCAGTTATTCATTGCAACTTTTGCTCTATCGTGTTTAGGTTTTAAAACATCTAAATCTAAATTTTTATCATTTTGCATCTCTGCAGCATAAAGTGACAGTGTCAGAAAAAAGGCTATTATTAACTTCATCTATACCCTCACTCTGTCTTCCAACGCACGAGTAAGAGATAATAGATCAATATTTTCTAAGCTCACTCCAGTAGGAACACCTTGAGCAATTTTAGAAAAATTGACATTATATGCACTTAACTTATCTTCTATATAAAGAATTACCGCGTCATTTGATATAGATGGTGTGATAGCAAATAGTATCTCATCAACCCCGCGTTTAACAAGCTCTTCTAAGTGAGCAATACTTAACTCCTCAAGCGAGTCAAGAACAAAATATTTTCCATCAAAAAGACCATTCTCTTCAAGTAGAAGTATATCTTTAGCATTTTCAACCATACATAAAAGTGTTGAGTCGCGTGATTCATCACAGCAGATATAGCAGAGTTCATCTTCACTCATCCCTCCACACTCACTACACTTTTTTAGACTACCAAGAGCATCTTCAATAGCATGTGATATACGCATACCTACAAATGTATCATTCATAATCATATGATAAGCAAGCCTTGTTGCTGACTTTTTCCCAACTGTTGGTAACTCTTGAAGTGCATCGACTAAGCGATTAAATTTTTCTAATGAACTGTTCATATACTCTTTTTCTCATCTTTTGGAAGTAATATCCAAAGTTTTAGGGGTGCTTTTAATCTTCCCGCTACTTCTAATGCTTTTTCACCTGCACCTAAAAAGAGGTCTGCTCTAATAGAACCCTTAATAGCTCCACCGGTATCTTGAGCAAAAACTAGTTTAGAAATCTTTTTCTCTTTTAAGTCGGCGTTTAAGTAGAGCATACTCCCTAGTGGTATATACCTTCTATCAACTGCAACTGAACGCTCCGGTGTCAACTCTAAACCTAAAGAACCAGTGGCTGCTTGATCTCTTTGTTTGAAATAAACCATTGATTTATTATAATTTAAAACTTCATCAAGTCTACTTGGATTTTCTACTAACCACTCTTTTATGCTTTGAAGAGATACATCTTTTAAACGCAACTCATTCTTTTGTACTAAGTATCTTCCTATCGCTCTGTACCTATGTCCATTTTGATTATCGTAACCTATATACATAGTTCTATTATCTTCAAGTTTTACACGACCTGAACCTTGTATCTCTAAAAAAAATCTATCTATTTTAGAGTCACAGTAACAGAGTACTTCAGCATCAATACCCTTTGTTTTACTCTGAGCTCTAGTATCATATGGAATAAGCTTATTTCCCTCTACTTTTCCACGAAGTCTATAGTTTTTTAACTTAGGGTAGATAGAGCTTAAATCAACTGTGATTAAATCATTTGGTGTTGTATATATGGGGTACTTATATTTTTTACTTTTCTTTAGAGATGCACGAAGTTCTGGTTCATAATACCCTGTTAATAGTCCCTCCTCTTTAGCATTTTTAGTTGTAATAAAATAGGGTTTAAATGAATTAGTTATGAACTCTTTTGAATCATTTACATTTTCAGCAAGTAAGCAAAGTTCTCCGTAAAGTTTTTTGCTTTTTTTAGTTCTACAATTATTTTTAAACTGCTTCAGAGCCTCCTCATAATTTTCATTATGAAAATTTGGCAACTCATCATAACTACTCTCAATAAGGTAAGTTTTAGGAAGCTTTTTTGATAAAATTTTCGGTTTGAGAGTGGCATTTATTTCTGAAGTACTCACCATGGGTATTGATGTATTTGAGTCTATAGATTTTTCAAAAAAAGTAATATCGATAAATTTATTAATCAATTCATTTTGCTCTTTAGAACAGCCTAAAAAGAGCATTACAATGGAAAAAATATAGATAGCTATTTTCATAAGAGTGATTATACCATCTAAATTATTTATAGAGGTTTGAAGTAAACTACAAAAACGGTATAATTCCAAAAATATTACAATTAGATGGAAGAAAATGGAAGATTTAAGTTACTACGAAATATTAGAAGTCACACAAAGTGCAGATAAGACAACTATTAAAAAGGCCTATAGATCAATGGCTAAGAAGTACCATCCTGACAAGAATCCTGATGATAAAGAAGCTGAACATAAGTTCAAACTCTGTAATGAAGCGTATCAATGTCTTAGCGATGACAAACAGAGAAGTATCTATGACCGTTACGGTAAAGAGGGCCTACAAGGTATGGGTGGCGGAGGCCGTTCATCTGGTGGTTTTGATGATTTAGGTTCTATGTTTGAAGATATGTTTAGTGGCTTTGGCGGAGGAGGTTCTCGCCGTCGTCAAAATCCAGCAGATATGGATAAGTACCCGCTAGATATGAATATTGACATGAGAATTAGTTTTAGTGAAGCTATATTTGGATGTGAAAAAGAAGTCGATTATTCATACAAAAAATCTTGTAAAGATTGTAGCGGAACTGGTGCCAAAGATGGAAAACTTTCTACTTGTAAACAGTGTAAAGGACAAGGCCAAGTTTATATGAAACAAGGTTTTATGACTTTTTCTCAAACTTGTCCAGTCTGTCAAGGAACAGGAAGTGCGGCAACAGATACATGTAAAAGCTGTCGTGGAAGTGGTTATGAAGAGGTTAAAGAAAGCGTTAGCATTAAAGTACCTAAAGGTATCGACAGTGGAAATAGACTTCGTGTCTCAGGAAAAGGAAATATTGGCAAAAAAGGTCAAAGAGGCGATTTATATGTTACTTTTGAAGTTGAACAAGATAAGCACTTTATTAGAGATGACAATGATGTTTATATTGAAATTCCTGTATTTTTCACTCAAGCTATCACTGGTGAAACACTAACCATTCCATCACTAACAGGTGAGTTAGAGCTCAAACTTAATGTTGGAACAAGAGACAAACAGCGTTTTACTTTTAGAGATGAGGGTATAGATGATGTACATGGTCATGGTAAAGGAAATTTAATCGCAATTATTAACCTACAATATCCAAAGACACTCAATGATGAGCAATTTGAACTTCTTAGTAAGCTTCAAGACTCTTTTGGCATAGAATCAAAACCGCATGAAGGCGTACTTGACTCAGCTATTGAAAAGATGAAGAGTTGGTTTAAATAAGTCATGAATAAACCACACCTCAAAGAGATTCTTTCTAGCTTAGCACTATCTATGTTTAGAAAGGATTTCTTTGGTATTTATCACGGTTCACTATCAGCTAAAACTGAGACGAATCGCTTTTTAATAAATACAAATGAGGCTGTCTTTGATGCCCTACATGAAAACTCATTGATTGAGCTCTATTATAAAAAAGATTATCGTTGGAATCAAGCAAGTATAGATGCAGGAATTCACTATAGTATATACTCACAAATTAGTGAAGCAAAATTCATCTGTTTTAGCATGCCTCAATTTACAACAGCCTATTCACTCCAGCATAATGTAATTACGCCAAAAGATTACTTTGGTTTTAAAGAGATCGGTTCTATAGAGATTGTAGATCCAAAACAGTTTGAAGATTGGTATGATAGAGCTGCCAGTGAAATAGCCTACTATTTTCAAAGTCAAAAAACAAATATTATGGTTATCAGAGGTTATGGCGTTTATGCTTATAACCGAGATATTCATGAGATGGCGAAAAAACTTGCGGTATTAGAAAAAAGCTGCCGACTACTTATGCTAGATAGTCAGGTAAGTAACTACGATTACGAGTAAAAAGTACCTTTCTTACCCACTTCACAGATATTAAACTTTTTTTTATCAAGCTTTAATACGAATTTACATAGAATTACACAAATATCAAAGATAAGGTTTTTTATATATGATTACATGGATGCAAAGACATAAAAAGTGGCTTATAATAACTATATGGGTTTCAACAATCGCGTTTGTTGGTGCAGGATTTGTTGGATGGGGACAGTATAGTTATGGTGACAAAGCTGGAGCTGTTGCCAAGGTTGGAGAAGTTGAAATCACAATGGGTGAACTTCAAAAAAGCTACTCACGTTTATATGCAAGATACAATGAGATGTTTCAAGGTAATTTTGATGAAGAAAAAGCAAAACAGTTTGGTCTTCAAAAACAAGCACTTGATCAACTTATTCAACAATCACTCTTAGTAAATCTAGCACACTCTTATGATTTACAAATATCTGATAAAGATCTTATCGCTTCACTAAAAACTCAAGAGTACTTCTTCAAAGATGGTTCATTTGATAAAGAGACATATAAGCAAGTTCTATCTCAAAATAGACTAAGTACAAAAGAGTACGAGCAAAGTTTAACAAAAGAGCTTCTTATCCAAAAAACTCTATCACTGCTACCAGTAAAAGAAACTAAAAACGAAGCTAAAATACTCTCTACTATTTTAAATATAGCTGATAAAATTAATTATAAAGTACTTACATCAGCAGATATTACAATTGACACTTCAGATGAAAAACTTAAACCATTTTGGCAGAGTAGATCTCAAAACTTTATGAGTGAAGTAAGTTATGATGTAAAATATATCAAACAAGACAAAGTTACAGAGAAGTTTGATGATCTTACAATTTCACAATATTACACTAACAATAAAACTCATTTTAAAGGTGAGGATGGAAAAATACTTCCTTTAGAATCAGCAAAATCAAGCATTATAGATGAGCTTAATGAAAAAGCGACGAAGGATAAAGCACTAAGAACATATATAGCATATAAGAAAGGAGAACTTGACTCAGGTGTGGCTTTCAACACTGCTACAATTTCAAAATCAAACAATCCTTTCAATGAAGATACTATAGAAAAAATATCTAAGCTGTCAATAAGTTCTCCTTACATGAAGCCTATTTTAGTAAACGGAACTTATTATACTTTTGAACTTATAAAAACTAATCCATCAATAGCAAAGACTTTTAAAGATGCAAAAAATGAAGTTTTAGCAATCTATATATCTCAAACTAAAAAAACAAAACTCCAAGAGTTAGCAAACAACTCATTAGAGACATTTTCAGGGACTACTACAGAGTTTATAACAGCAAGTGATTCTTCAAAATTAACTAATTTAGAAGTAGCACAAGCAAGTGAATTTTTACAAAATTTATTTGTAAGTGATAAGAAAAGATCTTACATAGAATTAAATAGCGGAAAAATTGTTCTTTACCATATATTGGAACAAAAAATGCTTGATAAATCTAATAACGAAACAGATAATACGATTGCTTCACTCAAGAGTGGTATCTTCAATGAAGCGCTTATTAAAAGTTTGAAAAATAGATACAAGACTGAGATATTTATCCAAGGACTCTAAATTGAGTAGAACTGTTTTAGCCATTGATATTGGCTCAACAAAAATATGTGCTATCATCGCTCAAATTGAAAATGATGGTAGTATATCTATCACTGGTGCTGGTACTACAAAAGCACAGGGCCTTAAACGCGGTAGTATCACAAATATCGAACTAGCTTCAAGAAGTATAGAGACTGCTGTTGAAGATGCAAAACGTGTTGCAGGTAGTGATGTAAAAAGTGCTATCGTTTCGATTAGTGGAGCATATACAAAAAGTTTAAACTCTAATGGTATTGTAAATATTCAGACAAAAGAGATTAGCTTTAAAGAGATAGAGCGCGTCATGCACACCTCTTTATACAATGCTAATATACCTAATGAATATGAAGTTCTACATGCCCTTCCTTTTAACTTTAAAGTAGATGATCAAGATTTCATAGAAGATCCACTTGGTATGAACGCTTCGCGTTTAGAAGTTGAAACACACATCATTACAACACAAAAGTCAAATCTAAATAATCTAAAAAAAGCAGTTCTTGGCGCTGGCGTTGAAGTTGAAAACATAGTCCTTAACTCTTATGCTTCTTCTATAGCAACACTTAATGAAGATGAAAAAGAGCTTGGTGTTGCTGTGATAGACATGGGTGGAAACACAAGTAACATTGCAATTCACTCAGGAAATTCTATACGATACAATGAGTTTCTTGGTGTAGGCTCAAACCATGTAACAAGTGACTTATCTATGGCACTTCACACACCATTAAATGTAGCAGACAAGGTGAAACTCACTTATGGTTCACTACTAACGCCAAGTAATGATCTGATAGAACTTCCTGTTATAGGTGATGAAGAGTCAACACATGAAGTCTCACTCGATGTAGTTCATAATGTTATCTTCGCAAGAGTAGAAGAGACACTTATGATACTAGCTCAGTTTATAGATAACAGTGGCCTTAAAGGGCAAATCGGTGCTGGAATTGTTTTAACTGGTGGTTTTTCAAAAATGGAAGGCATCAGAGATTTAGCAATAGCGACATTTGGTTCTATGCCTGTGCGTTTAGCAAAACCTGTAGAGATGAATGGTCTTTTTGACAATCTAAGAGAGGCTGAATACTCTAGTGCTATTGGCCTTGTTATGTACTCAGCAGTTGCATATACTCCATATGAGATAGATGCAAACAAAAGAGTAAGACATACAAATGAGAAGCCAACTGATAATAAATCTATAGATCTTACATCGGCTCAGATACCTGTTGCACCTTCGGAAGAGGATGCACAAGAGATAAAAATGGTAAATCTAGATAGTTCAAAAGAGAAAAAGAGTGATGAAGCTGGTGGCTTTAGTAAGTTTTGGAACTGGGCTACCCAGTTATTTTAAGGAGTGCAATAATGGAACCATTTATAGTTGAAGAAGCAAATAGTTTAAGCGGTGCAAGAATCATAGCTGTCGGTGTTGGTGGCGGTGGTGGTAATATGATTGGTCATATGATTAAAGAGGGTGTTACTGGTATTGAGATGATGCTAGTAAATACTGATGCACAGGTTTTGAATGAAAACTCTGCAGCATCAAAAATACAAATTGGTGCAAAACTCACAAAGGGTCTTGGTGCTGGTATGAAGCCAAACATCGGTAAAGACTCTGCATTAGAGAACTATGACGATATCAGAACCGCGCTAGAGGGTGCTGATATCGTATTTATCTCTGCTGGTCTTGGTGGTGGTACAGGAACTGGTGCTGCTCCTGTTGTTGCACAAATTGCTAAAGAAGTTGGTGCACTTACAATTTCAATAGTAACAAAACCATTTATGTTTGAAGGTCGTAAACGCCTAAAACTTGCAGAAGCTGGACTTGCTGAACTTAAAAAAGAGAGTGACTCTATAGTTGTCATTCCAAATGATAAACTTCTTTCAATCATCGATAGAAAATTAGGAATGAAAGAGAGTTTCAAAATAGTAGACAGCGTTTTAGCTCAAGCTGTAAGTGGAACATCTGGTGTTATTCTCTCAAGTGGAGATAATGATATCAATCTTGACTTCGCCGATTTACAAACAGTAATGAGCCATAAAGGTATGGCACTTATGGGTGTTGGTGAGCACGAAGGTGACAATGCAGCCTATGAAGCTATTAAAGCAGCTATAGAGTCTCCACTACTCGACAACATGTCGATAAATGGTGCTATGGGTGTTTTAGTACACTTTAACATGCATCCTGAATTTCCTATGACAGAGATGGCAGAAGCGATGGAAGTAGTTCATGATAGTGCTCATGAAGAGGCTGAAGTTATCTGGGGAACATCTACTGATGAGTCTCTCCCTGAAAACTATGTAAAAATAACTATAGTAGCAACTGGTTTTGAAAAAGATTTATCAAATAATGAAGATTTTGTAAGTGAGACTCCAGTAGCTCCACCTCGTGCTAAAATCCGTCCACGTTTAGTTGTTGGTGGTGATTTAGATGCAGATTACTTAGATATTCCAGCATATATGAGACAACAACAAGACTAAAAATTGTCAACTCCTTACGAAAAACTCATGAAGGCCAAATCACTCCTTGGTCTTCGAGAGACTTCCTCTTTAAAAGAAATCAAAAACAAGTACAAACTACTTATGAAGAAATGGCATCCTGATAAACATGATGGTAATCAAGATAAAGCCACACAGATGAGTATGCAGATCAATGATGCTTATGAAACTGTACTAGCTTACTGTAATGCTTATGAGTACCCATTTGATGAAGAGAGTATTAAAAAGGCTACATACTCACCAACTGAATGGTGGAATGATAAATTTGGAGAGAGATAAAAGCTTAGTCAGTTATTTATTTTGTTGTGCGAAGAAGCATGAGTCTTCTTACAAAAAGAATGATTAAAGCAACCGCAAGAATTTTAAAGTCTATTTCACTCGCTGTATGAATATTCTTAAAAGTATCACTCTGAGTTGCTTCTACACCCATTGCTTGCATAGAGAGTATATTTGGTGAATAAACGGCACTAAACATAAGAGATGCAAACAAAACTGTCACAGCTGCTCCAAAACTAATAGCATCTCTCTCTCCAGTCTTATATTGATATGCTTCATATAGTGCCACAAAAGCTCCTAAGAAGTAGCTCCAATATGAAAATCTACGAAATATTTCACCCATAATAATTCCCGCATTATAATTATCTAATGCTATCTCTGTAAGTATTTTATCAGTGTTAAAAACCACAGGAGCGACAAAAGCACCGAGAACTATAACTCCACCAAATGAAGCCGCTAAAATTATCAAATAACTGAAATCTACATAAATATTTTTTTTCAATCTATACCTTTAGTGTAAAGCCTCTATCAAAATCACTTAGATCTTTATAGAACTCTAAACTCTCATAATTTTTATCTCTTAAATAATGTTGTATTTTATCTTTTTGATCATAACCCATCTCACAAGTAAAAAACTTAATCTTTTGTTTTAAGACTCTATCAAGAAGTTCTTGAATGATTTCATCACCAATTTTTCCCCCAAAAAGAGCATTTTGAGGTTCATAAGAGAGATTTGACTCTAACTCTTCATCATCGGCAATATAAGGAGGGTTAGATACCAGATAATCAATTTTCTCATCTACATTATCAAGAAGTGAACCTAAACGCAACTCTATTCTATCTTCAAGAGCAAATTTTTTTATGTTTACTGCTGCAATCTCTAAGGCACCTTGGGATATATCTACTGCTATAAAAGAAGCATTTTTATAATGCTTTGCAAGTATTATAGATATTATCCCGCTTCCAACTCCGACTTCAACGAAGCTTATCTTTTCATCTTTATTTGGAAGATTTTTAAAAACATCTTCTAGGAGTAACTCTGTTTCAGGACGAGGAATTAAAGCACCCTCTTTTATAAAAAATTCTTCACTATAAAAACTCACACGATTTGTAATATACTCTAGAGGCTCATTTTCAGTACGGCGTTTAACCCACCCTATCAGTTTATCTATGTTTTTTACTTGAGTATTTTGATTTGTTATCAACCAAAGCTCATCAACTTCTAAAAAATACATTAATAAAAGTTGTGCTTCACGAGATGCTCTAGGAATAAATTCTGTTAATTGGAGGGTAATATCTTTTAATATATTTTTGACTATCGGATTTTTCAATATATACAACTTTTTTAAAATTATAACAAAATATCTATATGCTATCTATACTTTCAAATCATCAATATCTTAAAAAAACCTTAGAATAAATCATGCCTGTTAAATAATAATAGATAATTAGTAGATATTTATATATAATTCCCTCAATAAGGAATCAAAATGAACAAAAATATATTAATATTACTTACTCTTACTGTTTTTTCAGCTTCAGCATATGCAACTGATAGAGAATATATATCAGCTTCTCTAAAAATAGCTGAACTAAAAAATACTATTTATGCTCAAAACCTTGAAAATAGAAGATCTTCTGTAAACAAAAGTAGATCTACTTTAGAGTCAATGCGCCAACTTAAAGCACTCCAACAGAATAAAAGTTAGTTAAATATCTACACCTAACTCTCTTAAACGCTCTAATACTGGTGGATGTGTATAGTGAAAAAATATATACACTGGATGAGATAAAGGATAACTTTTATTCTCAGTCACTAGTTTTTTAAGAGCATTTGCAAGTTCTATTGCACCTGCTTCTCCTCCAAGTTCACTTCCCATTCTATCTGCGGCATACTCATTATGTCTACTTACTATTCCCATTATTGGCATCATTATAAAACCTAAAACCGGTATAAAAAGCATAAGCAGTATCATAAGTACATATGGCTCGCTACTCAAACCTAACTCAAGATAAAGAGTATCTGGTAGATTGCCAAATATAGCAAACATTGCTAAGAGCATACTACCAACAAGTGCTATATTTTTATATATATCTCCATGAGCAAAGTGTCCAAGTTCATGTCCTAAAACAGCAAGTAATTCTTTAGTTGTCAGTTTTTCTATCAAAGTATCAAAAAGAACAACACGTTTTGCCTTACCAAACCCACCAAAATATGCATTGAGTCTTGCATCGCGCTTAGAAGCATCACTTACAAAGACTCCTGAACTTACAAAACCAGTTTTATCCATAAGAGTCTTTATCTCATCATCAAGAGTTTCATCTTGAAGTGGTGTTAATTTGTCAAAAAACATTGCTCTAAACGCTGGATATAACATATTTATAAGAATAACTACTGCAAATATAAAAACAAAACTCCATAACCACCAGAGTGTGAAATTGGAGATAATTTCATAAACACCCCAAACAACCACTGAGCCAAAAACTAATGTCATCACAAAAGATATAAGTGTATCTTTTATCCACTGGCCCATTGTGGACTTGTTAAAGCCAAACTGAGTATCTAAAACAAACTTTTCATAGTATGCAAACGGTAGAGATACAAGAGAGTTAATCACTACAAATCCCATAACGATTGCTATATTATAAATTACGTCATTCTCAAATAAGATATTGTTTTGTAATGCTTTAATCCCAAAACCTATCCATGCAATAAATATCAAGTAGTCCACAAATGCGTTTACGATAGAGAGCTTCTCTTTAGCAACACCATAGTTACCAGCTTTTAAAAACTCTGCTGGAGTAAGTAAAACTGCCTCTTTTGTTTTTGAGTGATTTATAAACCCAATCTGCATTACACTTGTATATAAAGTAATGAGTAGATATAAGGTATATATACCTGTAATTGTCATCAACATAGACTTGACCTTTAGTAGTTAAAATTTAGTTCTAATCTTATCATTTTTTTATTACTTAAATGGTATGTTTTTTGTAATATTTTCTGTTTTTATACTATCATCAACATCACCATAGATAGTAGCAACAACAGTATAAACAATAGAGAGTATAACTCCAGCTATTATTACAGCCCATACAACTCTTCTTTTTTCACCCTTTAGTCCATTATAGTCACTCATTGATTCTAAGGTAGGCTCACTCATTTTATTATCCTTATTTATAATTGTTATAAGATTATATCATTTAAAATTTAGCTATTTGTATTATCTGAGAGCTAATATTTCTGATTAAGTCTTTTTTTTATTTTATTTTTTCGTCACAAAGAGACTATTAACACTCTCTTAACAGACGATCTGTATACTTTAATATATAAAAAAAGGAAGCCTATATTATGAAAAATATACTACTAACTACTCTACTCCTTGGTTCAACACTTTTTGCAACTGATGGATATGAGGTTTTTAAAAATAAATGTCAATCTTGTCATGCAGAGATGATGACTTCTGAGTATGCCCTAGCCCATATAAACACTCTTGTGGCTCCACCAATGGTTGAAGTCTCTAATCGCTTAAAAGAGAACATACAAACAACTGATGAAGAAGAGGATGTAAATCGCTATCTTTTTATACTTTTTGTAAAAGATTATATAATCAATCCAAATCTTGACAATAGCATGTGTAACAGTGGAGCGATTGAGAAATTTGGAACAATGCCATCACTCAAAGGTAAAATAAACGAAGATGAAAAACAAGCTGTAGCGGAGTGGCTCTATGATAGATACGAAAATGTAAAGTTTTAATATGAGAAGGGTTTTATAACCCTACTCTGAAGCATAGTCTAAAACATAATCTACGACTTTAGACTCTAATGTTACACTCTTTATAAGTTCTACAACTTTAAGGTGTTCTTCATGTCCCGCATAGATTTCCAAATCTTCTTGAGTTTCAAACGTTGAGTATAAAGAGAGATCAAACGCACGATCTGATTCGTCAAAATTCACACCCACTTCTATAGACTTCAACTCAGGAATTAACTGCTCAAGCTTTTCTAACTTATGCTTTACTTTTGCGATATTTAACGCCATATCCTCTTTTTGAAACTTAAACATTACTATATGAACTATCATCTCTCAACCTTGTATAATTTACAAATTTTAACAAAACTTTTCTAATATGAAGATAATAGTTTTGCTATAAAACAATTCTCCAAAAATACTCTCCTATCATAACAATAAAAAAGATACCAAGAAGGTTAAGTACAACCCCATAACGAATCATATCTTTTACGTGCACAACTCCACTACTCATAGCAATGGCGTTTGGAGGCGTGGCTATTGGCAACATAAATGCGTAACTAGCACAGATAGCCGCTACCATCATAAAGAGTGTCATATTTATCCCCGCTTGTTGCGCAACTGAGTAAATTACAGGAAGCATTATGGATGTTAATGCCGTATTTGATGTTATCTCTGTTGTAAAAGTAATTAGAAATGCCACGCTAAAGAGCAAAATAATAGGTGGCAAATGAGTAATACTTAAAAGATAAGACGCAACCTCATCAGCCAAGCCTATAGTTTCAAATGCTATTGCAATGGAAAAACCGGCACCAAAAAGAAAAATAATCTCATATGGAATTTTAATATTATCGCTCTTCCACTCTAAAATATTAAAGGGTGGCATAAAAAGTAGCAGTCCAAAACTAAGAAGAATTCCACTCTCATTTAGGCCAAGACCGCTCCAATATGGTTTTATCTGTGCATTTATCAATAGTAATATTCCTAATGATGCAAGTAGAAAAAGAACTTTCTTCTGTTTTTTATCTAGAGTATGTGAACTCTGCTCTCTTGGTATCTGTTTTTTCTCAAGCCCCAAAGAGAGTAGAAATGTCACACTAGTAAGCATGATAAGTACAAGGGGAAGAGTCATCCATATCCACTGAAAAAAAGCGATAGTCTCTAAGTTATGCTCTTGCATAATTCCTAAAAGAATCATATTTGGAGCAGTTCCTATGGGCGTTAAAATTCCCCCTATGCTTGCTCCATAAGCTACCGCTAAAGCAAATCGCATCTTTAACTTTACATCTTCCGTTATAAAGAGTGCTATGGAGATTAAAAGAAGAGTTGTTGTGGTATTTGAGAGGATTGAACTGAGTAGTCCCGCAGTTAGAGCAAATGAAAATATCATGCCTCTTGGTGTGGAAGGAAAGATGTCTAACATTTTGTCCGCTATATAAATATGCAACTTTGTTTTTTCAACGCCAATAGCAAGCATAAATCCACCTAAGAAAAGATAGATAATGGGATTTGCATAATTTATAGCAGTTGCTTTTGTATCTATAATGTCAAACATTGGAAAGAGTACAATGGGAAGTAGTGAGACAACACCTAAAGGGAGCGCTTCGTTTGTCCATAGCACTACTAAGAGAGTAATAAGACCTAATAGCATTGCTTGAGTAGTATTAAATATAAGTGAGGCTAGCATATATGCAATCAACCCAAAAATAATTCCTACTCCTATCTTTAAAAACTGATCTTTGTACTCACTCATAATATATACTCCTCATAAATCTGCATCTCTTTAAAAAGAGGTCTACTATCTACGTCTTCACTCATGCACTTATCTTTTAAATCATCAAGCATTTTAAAACTGCTGCACTCTTTAGAGCTACTTCTTAAAAGCAGCTCTTCTAAAAGGCAGCCAAAGGCTCTTACTTCTAACTTTTCATGCATATTATTCTTATTCTCATAAAAACTAGCGGCTCCAAAATCACCTAAGTAACAACTATTATTGGCATTTAGCAAAATATTATGAGCGTAAAGGTCTCCATGCATAAGGTTATGTTCATGCATATGTTTAGCCACTGAGGCTATGGAACTTACAACTGAACGAATAGTCTCTATATCAAAGAGAGTTCCATCTTCATAAGTATCACGCGAACAGGTATCAAAGTTTGGAGGATTGCCAAGATTTACATAATCAGAACTGATATACTCTAGAACTACGCCTAACTTCTCTTCATCTTTTATCTTCGCTAGTACTTTTATGAGATTTGGATGCTCTTTTACATGTAGATACGCATTCATCTCATCTTTTGCGTATCCATCACTTGTCACGGCACCCTTAAAGAGTTTCAATGCAACTTCATTACCTAACTCTTTTGAGTAAGCTTTATATATCTCTCCCGAAGCACCCTCACCTAGTAGCTCTTTGACTTGAATATCTTCGAGTGCTATCTCTTTTGATTGCAACTCATGGCTCACTGAACATGGATTACCAGAAAATGCCAACCATGAGAGTTTAGGAAGTTTAAATAACCAAGAGGGAAGTTCTCCAAAGTTATTTGCAGATAAACGCATAAGCTCTAAATTCGTACACGCTTGCATACTCTCTGGTAAAGCCGTAAGTCTATTGCCGGCTAAAGGGAATTTTTGAAGTTTTGTGAGTTTGCCTATAGAATTTGGAAGAGACGTCAATCTGTTATCAGTGAGTATGAGCCAACTTATTGTTGTTGGCAAGATATCCTCATCAAACTTCTCTATCTTGTTGGATTTAAGTCCAAGCATATAAAGATTTTCACACTCTTTAAATTCTGCGGGAACATGAGTAAAGTCGTTAAATGAGAAAAACGCAATTTTTAGTTTTTTCAGTCTGCTTATATTTTTTGGGATACTCTTTAATTTGTTATGACTTAAATCAAGTATCTCTAGAGTATCAGCTAAGTCAAAAATCTCTTGGGGAAAAGTAGTTAGCTCCTCTGAGACTTTAAGTTCTTTAATACCTTTTAGCTCACCTGATTGTAACTGTTTTAATGTTTGCATTTTTCTCTTTTAATCATTTATCTGTTTATACAAAGAGTATCTACTACTCCATAGAAGAGCCACATTTTCCAGCACCACATTTCATTTCACCAACAGTAGATGGTATCTCTTTAGTCTCTTTTTTAATCTCTTCTTTTACTTTAGGAAGATGATTCTCATTAAAATCCTCAGCACTCAAAGTTTTATAGCCCGTTTTTGCTATTGCGGTCATGATAGTGTCTATATCAGTAATAGAGTTATTATACTCTACTATAGTAAGCTGTTTTGGACTAGACGCGCTTATATTTGTCACGCCTGGTATCTTTGAGCCTACACTTGTTATAAGTTCTTCACAACCATCACAAGTCATACCCTGCATATTTATAGCTTTTTTTAGAATTTTCGACTCTTTAACTACAACTTTTTCTTCTGCTTTTGTCGCGTTTGTATATGCAAATGCCAACAATACTGAGAGTACAAAAGCCACTCCCGTTACCGATATAACCATTACTCTTCTATTTACCATTGTCTCACTCCTTTAAAATTAATCTTCATCTTTATCTGCGTCTTTCATAACCATCGCTTCGTAAGCCTCGTCTTTTGGAACGAGTCCCGCTTCATACAGAAACTGCGATGGTAAGAAGTTCTGTTTTTTTATCTTATCATACTTTGCATAACTCAAATACAAAATATCCTTGGCCCGAGTTACGGCTACGTAAAAGAGTCGTCTCTCTTCATCAAGACTTCCACCTCTTTGCATCAACTTACGATTTGGAAAACGTCCATCCATTAGGTCGACTACGTAAACCTCTTTGTACTCTAGACCCTTAGAGGCGTGTACGCTTAGCAGATTTACGCCCTCGCCTTGAGTTAAGTCTGAAGAGCCAAGTATCATGGCGTTTAAAAAGCGTTCATGTTCTGAGTATGGTTTGCACAACTCTTGAAGTAGAAGTTTTTTTCTCTCTATGCGAGTGAGTGACTCCGCCTTTTGTTTCTCATCTATAGAGCCATCTTTAAGTGTCGCTCTTTTAGTCGCTAAAACTTCAGATATATATTTGTATAACTCAGAATTAGAAATCTTTTTAACAACGTCAAGAGGCTTTTTGACTCCCTTTAAATCACGAAAGAGAAGGTAGAAGTTATGAACAAAAGTTGCAGAGTCTTTTGTAAGTCTAGGATGCTTTAAAATAGGGTTTCGCATAAACTTATCTTCAAAACCTAGTTTTGCATACTTTCCTACAGCACCTAGTTCTATAAAGTCATCAAACAAACCTAGTTGATGGTTTAACTTACGTTTTTCAAAAGGATTTTTCAAAGACTCGTCTGGAGCGTATAAACCATAAAACATACTCCCCTGCCCTAGAGCCTTAAACGCCAAGTAAAGTTCTTTAGCCATAGCTGAACCTATCCCACGCGCAAATTCAAAGAGATGTATAAACGCCATCATGTCTGATTCGTTTACAAGCAGAGTATAAAGGTCTAAAATCGCTTTTATCTCCCTAGAGTCAAAAAAGCTAGTCCCACCCTTGCGTTTACAAGGAATATCTAATTCCCTAAGCCCTACTTCTATGCCATCTGCTGAAGAGTTGTTTCGAAAGATAACGGCTATCTCTTCTCTTGGCGTTTGAGAGTCTCTTATCTGAGCCGCCATTGCGTGGTACTGATCAAAAAGCTCATCATATGTTAAAAGTTTGGGAGCTTGAGCTGAATCAACGCGAGTTACTTCCAACTGTTTAGGATAGATGCGTTCATTATGCTCTATCACCTTTGTTGCAAGTGAGAGTATAGGTCTTGATGAGCGATAGTTCTTAGTAAGGGTATGAACTTTGGCGTTTGGAAACTTCTTCGTGTATGAACCTATGATGCTTATGTCCGCACCATTAAATGCGTAGATGCTCTGGTCATAATCGCCAACGCAGAAGAGCGATGGCGGATTCATGGCGTCTATAAGGGTTCCTTGAAGAGCGTTCGTATCTTGGTATTCATCTACGAGAACTTCTTTGTAGCCTAAGTCATTAGTTTGGCACATCTCACGAAAGTGCAAAAGAAGGTCATTAAAATTTACAAAACCATACTCTTTTTTGAGACTCTCAAACTCATCAACCACGTCGGCATAAATGAGCGCGAAACCTTCATGGTCTTCATACTTCTCTTTTACCCAATCTTCAAAATTATTGTTTAATTCCGTATTTTGATAAAAAGAGTAAAGATCATATAGATGATTTCCACCATATGGCGTTACGTCTGCGTCTATGCGTTCAAATGAGCGTTTTTCAAACACAGATCTAAAGAGAGTTTTGAGTTCGCGTTGCTGTTTTAAAACAACTTTTTTATCATGTTTTTTTAGCCATCTATAACTCACCGCGTGAAAGGTTCCCGCATCTATTTTTGATGCGACATCTTTTCCAAAGTACTCTGCCACGCGAGCCACCATCTCAGCTGCCGCCTTGTTTGTAAAGGTAAGCAAAAGGATCTCGTTTGGTTTAACGCCGTTGTTGACTAAGTGACCTATACGACCAACTATAGTAGAAGTTTTACCAGTTCCAGCAGAAGCGATAATGAGGTTTTCAGCAAAAGAAGAAGTTGCAGCGGCATACTGTTCTTCATTTAAACGCGACAGTGGCATAACAACTCCTCATTATTTTTAAGAGTGTGATTATACCTTTTAACTATTAAAGTGTGCTAATTACATCTGCTCCAATAACACAATTACGTCCACACTCTTTTGCTTTGTAGAGTGCATCATCAGCTATCTTATACATCTTGTCAAAACTTTTTGTTTTGTATTCGTTAATAACACAGACCCCAAATGAAGCAGTTAAAGTATTTTCTTTAGCTTCTTCATGCTCTATATTAAGTAATTCAATAGATTCTCTTATATTTTCAATAGTAGTATTAACCTTACTCATCTCATTGGTAATAAACAGCCCACAAAACTCTTCACCACCAAGTCTAAAAGTGCTATCGGCTTCGCGCCTCATTCCATTTTGAAGTACTTGCGCAATTGCTTTGAGTGCTTCATCCCCAGCAATATGCCCATAAGTGTCGTTATACTCTTTAAAATGGTCCAAATCAAGAATAAACATAACAAAATATGTACGATTCTCTTTAGCATGATTAAACTTTATATCGAAATGTTCTAATAGGTGGCGGCGATTAAAAAGTTTCGTTAAGGGGTCAGTAACTGCAGTAATTTCAAGTTTATGCATATACTGTTGTTCTATATTTCTATTTTCAGAGAGTGCTTCATAAGCATTTTCAAGACTTTTTTCAAAAAAGTAAGTTATAAGAGTCAAACCAATGCTCGCGGCTATTAAACGCGAGAAACTCTCTTTATTCCACATTCCATCTTGCCACTCACCTAAGCCCGTGTATGCTAAAGTAAAAATGATCATATAAAATAAAGTAGAGATGATTAAACCTGCACGACTGCCGTTTATAAAAATAGCAAAGAGTGGTAAAAACACAGTCCATATAAGCGTAAAGTCCTTACCTTGGAAGATATAAACTAACATAGACATAAAAACAAACATATTTACAGTTGCAACTATTGAAGCTCTTTTGAGTGTTTTACTAATCCTGATGTCAAAATAAGCATATATTATCCCAACTAATGCGACTCCATCAACTACTCCTAAGTAAAGATTAGAAGCGATAAAAACATTATAGATAGTAAAAAAACAGAGCAATACAGCACTAATATAAAGTAACATATTTATAAGTATCAGTTTCCTAGCTAAAGGGCTATATGCTTTTATTTTGATACCTGATAATAATAGTTCGTTATATAAGTCTATTTTATTCATTATAATACTTCTATTTTTAAGTTGTAACTATTCAGATTCTATCACAATTTTCTTGGAAAATAGTTTTTTTTATGAAAAAAAATTAATTTAAGCATCTTATCCTTAAGTGAACCTATAATTTGGCAGTTCTACATAAGCTGATTCTCACATCATTTAAGATATAATCGCGAAATTTTAATTAGATAATTTAAGGCAGTTATATATGGCATCAGAAGCTTACAATCCACAAGAGACAGAAAACAAATATTATAAAATTTGGGAAGATAGAAAGTACTTTGAAGTAGATGGAAACAAAGCCATCCAAAGAGAAGATAAAAAATTCTCTATCATGATGCCACCGCCAAACGTCACAGGTCGTCTACACATCGGTCATGCACTTACGTTTACACTTCAAGACATCATCACTCGTTACAAGCGTATGGACGGATATAAAACACTATGGCAACCAGGAACGGACCATGCGGGTATCGCTACTCAAAATGTAGTTGAGAAGCAACTTTTAGCTGAGGGAACGACTAAAGAAGAGTTAGGTCGTGAGAAATTTTTAGAACGTGCTTGGGCTTGGAAAGAAGAGTCTGCTGGGATTATGACAGACCAACTTCGTAAGATGGGAGTATCTCCAGCTTGGGAGAGAGAGCGTTTTACTATGGATGAGGGACTCCAAAAATCTGTAAAAGAGTCTTTTGTTCATCTTTATAACCAAGGACTAATCGTTCGTGGAAACTACATGGTTAACTGGTGTACACACGATGGTGCATTATCTGACATCGAAGTAGAACACGAAGACCATGATGGTAAGTTCTACCATATCACTTACCCTTTTGCTGATGGAAGTGGTAGTGTTGAAGTTGCAACTACTCGTCCTGAGACGTATTTTGGTGATACTGCAGTTATGGTTCATCCTGATGACTCGCGTTACACTCACCTAATCGGTAAAAAAATAAAACTTCCATTACTTGATAGAGAAGTTGCTATCATCGCTGATTCTCATGTTGATATGGAGTTTGGAACTGGTGTAGTTAAAGTTACACCTGCACATGATCAGAATGACTACGAAGTTGGTAAACGCCATGACCTAGAGTTCATTACAGTTTTTGATGAAAAAGGTATATTAAACGACTATGCTGGCGAGTTTAAAGGTTTAGAGCGTTTAGAGGCTCGTGAGACTATCGTAAACAGACTTCAAGAAGAAGGCTTTATCGTTAAGATAGAGGACCATAAGCATCAAGTAGGACACTGTTACAGATGTAAAAATATCGTTGAGCCATATATCTCAAGACAGTGGTTTGTTAAAAAAGACGTAGCCGCTAAATCTATAGAGAAGACAAATGCAGGTGAAGCACAGTTTTTCCCTCCTCACTGGATAAACTCTTACAACTCTTGGATGGGTGAACTTCGTGACTGGTGTATCTCTCGTCAGTTATGGTGGGGACATCAGATTCCAGTATTTTACTGTGATGAGTGCGACCACGAGTTTGTTTCTCAAGAAGATGCACCTGAAGCTTGTCCAAAGTGTGCTTGTAAAAATGTAACACAAGACCCTGATGTTTTAGATACTTGGTTCTCATCTGCTCTATGGCCGTTCTCAACTCTAGGTTGGGGTAATGGTGATGTTGAGATGGACAAACTTTTTCGCTCAGACGATATGAAAGACTTCTATCCAAACACTCTTCTTATCACTGGATTTGACATTCTTTTCTTCTGGGTAGCTAGAATGATGATGATGGGTGAAAACTTCAATGGCGAGCTTCCATTTAAGCACATCTACCTTCATGCTCTCGTTCGTGATGAAAAAGGCGATAAGATGTCTAAGTCTAAGGGTAACGTCATCGACCCTCTTGACATGGTAAATCAATACTCTGCAGATATCCTGCGTTTTACTCTTGCAATTTCAGCGGCGCAAGGTCGTGACATCAGAATGAGTACGGAAAAGCTTGAGTTAAACCGTAACTTCACAAATAAATTATACAACGCTGCGAAATTCTTGCAGATGAATGTAGATGTATTCCCAGACATGGCAGGCTTTTGTGTAGAGACTGAACTTGGTAAGTATATGACATCGCGTTTAAACGTAGCTACTAAAGAGGTTCGCGCAGCACTGGATGAGTACAAATTTAATGATGCCGCGACTATCATATATAGATTTATATGGAATGAGTTTTGTGGTTGGGGAATCGAGCTATCTAAAGCTGACAAAGCTTCTATAGTTGAACTTGGAGCTATCTTTAAAGAGGCAATGAAACTACTTCACCCATTTATGCCTTTTGTTACAGAGTATCTTTACCATGAGTTATCTGGAACGTCTTTAGAAGATAGCGACTCTATCATGATTATGCCTTATCCTCATAAAACAAAACAACGAGAAGCTGAAGAGAAAAAGTTCAACGTTATCATGGACGCTATCGTATCTATTCGTCGTGCAAAAGTACTTGTTGATTTGGCAAACCAAAAAATAGAAAAAGCATTTGTAAAGATAGATGGTATAAGTGAAGATGAGCAAAATATGATGCTTCCTTTCATTATAAAACTTGCTAAAGTAACAGAGGTAGAGTTTACTCAGACTAAGATAGAAAACGCCGTGAGTGACATCTCTGACTTTTGTGAGACATTTATACCAACTGATTCTATAGACTTGAGCTCTATTATCTCAAAACTTACAAAACAAGATGAGAAACTTCAAAAAGAGATAGACAAACTAAATGGCATGCTTAAAAATGAGCGTTTCGTCGCAAATGCACCCGAAGATGTGCTTACGAAAAACCGTGAGGCTTTAGCGGATGCGGAAGCTAAGCTTATAAAAGTTAAAGAGCAGTTAGAATCTCTACAGTCTTAACTCTTTAAAAGAGAAGCCCGCTTCTCTTTGTGCTTCTTGTTCAAGTAGAAGATACTTAAAGTTATATTTGAGCGCTTTTTTCTTCACTTCCAAGGTATATACTTCGCGTTGATTAACCATAAATAGATTACTCATTCCTAAAACATACTTTTTATTTTCTGCTTTTTCTAATGTTTCAAGAAGCTCTATCTCTTTTTTTGAACTAGCCAAATTCATCTCTATTGTATTTAACGAGTTTACAATGTTAAGGAGATTTGTTTTGATATTTAATATCTCTTTAGCCTTATCTGTTTGCATCATTAAAACACTATTTTTATTTTCCAGAACTTTCGCGTCGTACTTTCGTCTCTCTATTGGAAAATCCATATCCAACGCCACTTTAAATCCACTCTCATATTCAAAGTCGTGCACTCCATAAAAAGATAGGTCCATTTTTGGATAGTTTAGTAAGTTAGTCTGTTTTTGCTCCAACTTAATTTTTTTTAGTTCTATGTCATACTTTTTTAAATCTGGCCTATTCTCTAACGCCATCCCTAAGAACTCATCATAATCAACTTTTGCATGTTCTATCTCTTCAAGCTTAAAGAGTCTATACTGACTTTCAAACTCTTCGCGTGAAATATTAAGATACTTTAAAAAGTTCTCTAGTGCATATGAGAACTCATTTTCTGATGAGATGAGAGACTGCTCTCTGTTGATAATTTGTTGTTGTGCTTCTAAAAGGGCTACTTCTGCCACAGAACCAACATTTACTCTATCACTAACTATACTCTCTCTCTTTTTTGCCTTGTTTAAAAGTTCTTTTTGAAGTTCTATCACAGCTTTATAGTAAAGAACTTTTGCATATTCAGAGTAGGTCTTAAAATATAGAATTCTTAAATTATTTTTGGAATCATTACTCAGGTTAACCCTCTGTAACCTTGCAGTCTCAATATTTAACTTTCTATCGTTCATACCATGGGCTAAAGAAAATAGCGGTAGTTTTACTCCAACCCTAGCCTCCCCATCATCACCTGTTTTGATGTTGTTAGACTCTTGTGTACCTTCTGCCTTTCTATATGCCAAAGTTAGTTCTATGCCATTTTCAAGTGGCTTTTGCACACCTATGTCAAAAAACTCAGCTTCACTGACTGGGTACTCTTTTTTGTCATACTTTAAAAAGAGTTTGTTATCTAACTCACCTTGATAGTAGAGGTCTCGATTTTTATATCTATTCTCATTTGCTATGGCGCTATATACAAATGGATTAGACTCTTTAAAATACTCAAGAATCATCTCTTTTTTAAAGAGCTCATTCGCACTTACAAGTTCTACTAAGAGGAGCTGTAGAGCTAAGAAGTATCTCACTTTTTCTTCTCTACAACTGGAGTAAGCATCTGTGGGGGAAAAGCATTCATGAGTCTCCACATTTGGTACCAAATTGGCACAGTATTTAGCCTCACCCATATAGTAGACTGAGTCCCTACTCTCAAGTTATCACCTTTAGGCCATGGTTCTTTAGGATCTTCTACAACCCTTGCATAGTAAAAACCTTTCTCATGTGAAATCGGCTCTACTTTTTCTACTACTCCGGCAAATGTTCCATAACGGATTTTTGGCCAACCAGATATTTGTAGTGCTGGCCAACCATAAAACATGATTCTAGCTGGTAAGCCCTCTTTTAAGAGTGGCATATTAAAGTCTGAAATCTTTAAGAGAATACTTTTATCTGAAATCAAGGGTGAAAAATGAATGATAGGATCACCTTTTTTTATTAGGCGATTTTTTTCATTTTGTAGTACTCGTACAATAAAGCCATCTCTTTGAGCTACAACAGTCCCACTCTCGTAACGCTGCACATTTAAACTATTTCTTTGAATATCTTGAGAAATAGATTTCAATTTTGCTTTAGAGTTTAAACTAGAGTTATCTAAGAGTTTAATCTTGTTTTGTGTCTCTTTTAAAAACTTCTCTTTTTCTTGTTTGATAATATCTAGATTATTATTTTCTATCTCTATATCAATATCTATCTTTTTTAACTCTGCTTCTGCTTTTACATAAATATTTTGCGCTAAATCAAAATTTCTCTTAGACTCTATTCCCTCTTTATAGAGTGTTTCCAATCTTGAAACATTCAGTTTCTCTATCTCATGATTTTTTTCTAAAGAGACCTTCTTAAGACGTAAACTCTCTATCTTATTTTTAATCTGTTGGAATTTTTGAGTATAAACATTTAGTCCAACTCTGAGGTAGTTCTCTAAATTATCACCTTTTTCTTGAATATTTTCTACCTGCTTCTGAAAATCTACATACTGTTCTTGAGAGCTAAGGTGAATAGATTTTAATTTCTCATCATATTCTTTGTCTAGGTCAACAAGTCTAAAAAGCGGTGTACCCTTTTTAACAAACTGATTTTCATGTACATATACTTCATCTACAAAACCATCTATCGTAGCTAAAATGTTATAATCTCTTTGCATAGGGTCTGTTGCAATAAGTTTTCCTTCACCTTTTATAGTCTGCTCCCAGGGTAAAAAAAGCATTGAAACAAAGATAAAAAAGACTATTGAACTAACTAGCCATACTTTTCTAACGAAGGGATGAAGATGTAGCATCTCTAATGCTTCATATTTGTACTTAGACATGTTCATCTCCTTGTAATGTAAGAGATAATTTCTCTACTTTATAAAATCCTTCTGTCATATCATAGATATAATCTATCTGCTTCATAAAATCTTTGAGTGCACTTGTAATGGAGACGACAATTATCTCTGCTGCGACAAACTCACCTAAGGGGAGAGTACTATTGATAACTAAGTAACCTCCGATAATCAAAAATGAACTAAAAACCAAACCTTCAATTATAAAGGTAAGTGTTAGCTGTCTCATTACAACATGAAATATTTTCACTCTTGCGTTAACAAACCTAATCAAATGCTCGTCAAACTCTTTGAGTATACTATCTTCTTCACCCTCCATCTCGGGGATATTTTGTAAATAATATATAGCATCATGTTTAGTGTTTGAACGCTCTATACTATAGGTAATTCCATTGCGACCAAGTACAAATAATAAAATCACGAATACTACAAAAAAGAATAACCCTACTAAAAACAGTGTAATATCAAACACAAATAACAAGAGTAGACTAAAGAGTAACTTCACTACAAGAGCAGTTCCATCTAGAAGTAGTATTGGAAATATTTTTTGTATCGCTCCAATGTCAAAAAAATAGTTCATATGCTTATCTATTAAATTTTTTACATTTTCACTCGAGGCTCTCATTTTCATAGCCATTGATGCTATTTTAATTCCTGTAGTTACAAAAATTTTCTGTTCAAATTTTTCAATGATATACTGCTTTGCTACTTGCAGTAAAGTGGTTAAAATAAAGCTGATAACAACGATAGTACCTAGAACTGCGATAGATATTGTTGAGTGAGACAAAATACTATTTATTATAAATGATGTTGCTAAAGGGATAAAAAGCAATAGAATCGCTTCTATCACAGAGTAGTATATAAGATAAAAGATATTTTGTTTATCCTCTTTAACTATACTAACGACATTAGAGATAAGTTTCTTTTTAATATCCATAAATTATTTTCCTCAAAACAAATTGAAGAATTATAGCCCCTTTTAACAAATAGAAACTAAATTTTATTGTGTCAAGTACCTGGTTTTCTAATCCTAAGATACAATGCTCTAAATACCAATAATATAAAGAAATACTAGATTACAGTAACTAAAGGATAGATTATGCAAAATGTAGAAGAGTTAATTGATAAGCTTCATTTAGAAGATTTACATAATGAAAAACACCCTGCAATTTTTGACGAAAATGAGACATACGACATGCTTATTCTTCGTATTCCTGTTATAACTGATGAATTAAACAATGTTTCTTTAGGTTTTATCCTTACAAAGGAGAATAGTTATTTCTATAATATAAAAGAGAATAAGTTCGAAGAGTTAAATGGCGTCTATATGGGTCCCTACACTTTAGTTGATAAGGTACTTGATAAATTACTCAAATCATTTTTAAAATATGCAGAGACTATTTCAGATATGGAAGAGAGTTTATACTCAGATATGGCGGATAGTGATTTTTTAAATAATTGGCTAGCTGTAAAACTAGAAATATTACGTATAGAAAGAGTACTACTTAGAACTGCAACTACTATGGAAGAGTTTATTGACTACAACAAAGATGTTGATGGATTTCCTATGAATCATTATGTAGACATACATGAGCATATGGAAAGAACAATGCGTTCAGCAATGCTACAACTCTCTAAACTAGACTATTTATACAGTTTTTACAATGCAAAATCTAATGATAAAATGAATAAAATGATCTATATTCTAACCATTATCTCAGCTATATTCCTTCCGCTAAACCTTCTAGTTGGTTTTTTTGGTATGAATACGACTGGCCTACCTTTTGCAACTGGTGAAATAGGTACTTACTACGCAGTGTCGATAATGATGAGTATGGTAATTATCACATCACTTTTTGTACAAAAGTGGCGAAAAAAGATCGAGAGATAACTAGTTTTATCTAGTCTATTTTACTTGGTGTTTACATTATCGAGAGTACGGTATTGTTTACACCCTTTATTATTTCCATTATCACAGGCAATTCCAAAGTATTCTTTAGCAGTACTTTTATTCTTTCTTACACCTTCACCTTCTAAGTACATAAGACCTAAACTATAACAACTCTCGCCATTTTCTAAATTACATGATTTATTGTAAAGTTCAATCACTCTTTTATAGTCTTGTTTTACTACTTTTCCCTTTAAGTACATTTTTCCTAGATACAAACATCCATCTGAACTATCACCTTCACAAGCTTTTTCATAAAACTTTTTAGCCTTTAGTTTATCTTTTACTACTGCTTTTCCATCTTCATAAATTATACCTAGGTTAAAACATGCATCAGCATTACCATTGTCACATGATTTTACAAAAAGGCTACCTGCTATTTTATTGTTTTGGCTTACGCCTTCGCCTTTAACATGCATCATTCCTAATTTATAACAGGCATTACTGTTTCCATTATCACAAGATTTTAAATATAAGCCCGCAGCTATTTTTACATTGCCATTTTCATACTCATCAAGAGCCTTTTCATACAAGTCTCCATAGAGAGTTATACTAAAAAGTAAACTAAACGCCAATACTAATTTTTTCATTTAAACCAACCTTTTATAAATATTTTTCATGCTATTTTTTTGCTTTCCATATGAGAGGGACTGTATTTCATAGCGATAATTCTAAATATAAATAGTAACAATATTATGCCAAGCATAGAAAATATTTTAATCGAATCAAATTTTTCAGTAACGATAAGTAAAACGTCGCGAATAAAGAAGACTATGGTTGAATCTATCATAAGTCTTAGATTAATACGGTTCTCATCACTAAAAAGAAAATCTATTAGCATTCGAACTAACTCTAAGATGATGATAAACTCTAGCAGAGCTACTGCCAATTTTGTAAACGAGTTAATTAAAGTAAAATCTTTAACACTATAGTATAGAATTAAAGTAATGAAAAACTTGATAAATATAGGGAGTTTTTCTATTTTAAAAACATGCTTCATGGACAACCTTATTTTTTCAAATTATACTCTAAAAAAAGTAGATATAGATTGTTTTATAGTTAAATATTTAAAGCTTGTGAGTAGCTTTATATATACTCACCTGACAATCGACTTTCTTTTTTAACATCTCCGCTTCTACTGATGTTATAACATGAGTAGCTAATGCATTGTTAATTACTGTTTCTGATAAATATACATGATTCATAGTATTAATTCCTTTTATAATTTATATAAGAAATTATACAATAAAAAGATCAATTTTCATAATATGATATTTTGTTATTAATGCCCTTCTATTTATAATAGTTGTGTTTATAAGCATCACTATATATAAGTTTATAAGTTCTATTAATCCTAAAAAGAAGAAGTTCATTACTATTTAGATATAATTGCGAAATTTTAAAATACTCTATTTAAGGTGCTAAAAACTTGTTTGATTTAAAAAAATACACATCAGCAAATATCAAAAATGATGTTTTATCTGGTTTAGTAGTTGCTGTTGCTCTTGTCCCAGAAGCTATCGCATTTAGTTTCATTGCAGGTCTGAGTCCTATTGTTGGTCTTTATGCTGCATTTATTATTGGTCTTATTACTTCTATCATTGGAGGTAAACCAGGAATGATTTCTGGTGCTACGGGAAGCGTTGCTGTCGTTATGGTTGGACTTGTTATGCAAGCCAATGAAAAACTAACACTTGCTGGTTTAAGTGGTGATGATCTCTACCTTCATATGCTTAACTATGTTCTTTTAGCAACTATTATAGCAGGAGCAATTCAAGTTTTAGTTGGAGTTCTTAAACTTGGTAAGTTTATCCGTTTAGTGCCTCAACCTGCCCTGTATGGTTTTGTAAATGGCCTTGCGATTGTCATTGCAATGGCACAGTTTAAATTCTTTGATGGACAAGGTGCGACTATGTATGTAATTGTAGGAATTACAATGCTTATAATGTATCTTTTACCAAAGTATACAAAAGCTGTACCATCTGGACTTGTTGCAATTGTTCTACTTACGCTGGTTGTTTACTTTATGAAAATAGATACTATAACGGTAGGCTCTTTAGCAAACTTGAGTGAGTTTAAAGGACAACTTCCTCACCTTATCATTCCAGATACTCTTTTTAGTATGGACGCTATCATTATGGTTCTTCCATATGCTATCATCATGGCACTTGTTGGGCTCATAGAGTCACTCTTAACGCTAGCCGTACTTGATGAGATGAGTGGCGAGAGAGGAAGTGGCAACAAAGAGTGTATCGCGCTTGGATGTGGAAACATGACTGCTGGATTCTTTGGAGGTATGGCGGGATGCGCAATGATTGGTCAATCTATCATTAACTTTACGTCTGGTGGTCTAGGTCGCCTTTCATCTTTTGTAGCCTCTGTTGGTTTACTAGTTTTAGTGATTTCAATGACAGATGTTCTCAACACTATTCCAGTTGGCGTTTTAGTTGGGATAATGTTTATGGTGAGCATTGGAACTTTTGAGTGGTCAAGCTTTTCACATCTCAAACATATGCCTAGAGCTGACGTTTTTGTAATGATTGTAGTGACTATCATCACAGTTGTTGAAGACCTAGCCGTAGCGGTGATCGCTGGCGTTATTATCTCTGCGCTAGTGTTTGCGTGGAAACACGCTCGTATATGGGCAAAAACGCATACTGAAGAAGATGGAACAAAGGTCTACACGTTAGAGGGTCCGCTTTTCTTTGCGTCGGCTACAACGTTTTCAGATAACTTTGACATCGACCAAGACCCTCCTCGCGTTGTTATCGACTTTAAAAACGCAAAAGTACTTGACTTCTCAGGGGTAGAGGCTATAGACGCCATGGTTAAAAAGTATGAAGAAGCAGGAAAGAACTTACTGCTTCGTCACCTAAGTCCTGACTGTAAAGAGATATTAAAACAAGCGGGGCCGCACTGTAGCTATGAAGAAGACGATCCTACATATAAAGTGGCGTTTAACTACTAAAATCTTTTTTCTATAACTATCTAATAAAGGGGCCTAAAGCCCTATTTACATGAACTGTGTTCTCTCTATATATCATTTTTTAACTCTTATACTATATTTATTTTTTTATAACTTTTTACACTTTTATTAGATATTATCAATCACTATAATTTACTTACACTTTTAAAGGATGTACGATGCAAAAAATATATGATATAGCGATTATTGGCGCTGGTCCAGCGGGAATAGCAACTGCGGTTGAGAGTGTTTTATGTTGTATCAATAATATTATTCTTTTTGAAAAAGGTCAAAATCATTCAGAAACCATTAGAAAATACTTTGATGACAGAAAGCCCGTAGACCGTGATTGGAAAGGTCTCAAAGTTGATTTAAAAGGAAATATAGAGTTTGAAGATGGCACAAAGAATGGTACATTAGAGACATTTAATAAATCACTTCTAGATCATAGAATTGATACAAAATTTTCAACCGAGATAGATGAAATAAGCAAAGAGGGGAACCATTTTCATATCAAGACTAATACAAATGAAACCTTTATAGCAAAATATATTGTAGTTGCAATTGGTAAGATGGGAAAACCAAACAAGCCTGATTATGATTTACCAAAAAGCTTGAAAGATCGCATTAACTTTAATATTACAGATTGTCCAGGTCACGAGGATGTACTTGTAGTAGGTGGTGGAGATAGCGCTGCGGAGTATGCATACCTCATACGTACTGACAATAAAGTAACATTTACATATAGACGAGATAAGATTACAAGAGCTAATCCAAAAAACACTAAAAATCTTCTAGATAGCGTTAAAGAAGGCGTCATACAATTAAAACTTGGAGTAGACATACTCAGCGTAACTGATGAAGAGGGAAAATGTAGGGTAAATTTTTCCGATAATAGTTCTTTAGTGTATGATCGAATAATTTATGCGTTAGGAGGTTCAACGCCTAAGGAGTTCTTGAGCAAGACGCCTATCGTTGTTGATGAAAAAGGCAAACCAGTAGTTGATGAAAATCACATAAACTCTGATGGTATATATATAGCCGGAGACATTGCCGGCCCTCTAGGTGGCTCTATTGCATTAGCTTTGAATCATGGCTATAACATAGTACAAGACATAATTAAAAAAGATAATTACTGCCTAAAACAATAACTTTACTACTAAAAAACCTTTCAAAACTCAATATTTAAGGGCTATAAAGCCCTACTAACTACTATATACATGAAGGTGGATATTTAAGTAGAAGCATTTCTTTTACACTTGTATTTGGGTCTGCCACTTTATTATGCCAATTTGCATACCCTTTATATAACTCTTCAATTGTTTGATTTTTCTTATTTCTTACATTTGATAAATTATATTTTTTATAAAGTGCTCTATAAATTGAAACAACTCCAATATTACCATCGCATGCAGCATAATGCCCAACAGTATTACCATAATTATCTTGTGCAGTTAAGTTAGCTCCTTTTTTAATCAAAGTAGCGACAGCATCTGTTTTTAATTGTAGATATTTTTTATTTTTTTCATCTATATCAATTTTATATACATAATGCAATGCTGTTTTCTTATTTTCATCAACTTTATTAATATCGTATCCTTGAGAAATAAGGTAGTCTATAAAGTCCAATGCACTGTTTGTTCTAAGAACTTCTCCTGCAGCTAAGTGAAATAGACTACTCCCATCAGGACCCTTATAGTTATTAAAATTAACTCCATTTTTCATTAAAACAGTGATATTAGAAAAGCTAAGATTTTTCAATGCATAATCAAAAGGAGTTTTACCTTTTGAATCTTTTTCATTTATGTTAAGACCTGAGCTTATTAAATATGCAGTAATTTTATCTGAGCCTTTATATGCTTGAGCACTGGCTATATGGAGTAGTGATTCACCATTAGGGCCCTTATAATCTAATTTAGCACCTTTTTGCACAAGTAGTTTTACTACATCTAGTTTTTTATATTGATATCTACTACTGTTATACTTTGGAATAGTCATCGCAAAATGTAAAGGGCTCCATCCATTATATTTGTTAATAGCCTTTAAATTAACATCAGCACCATTATCCAATAAAATACGTAATGCCTTTAAGTTTCCTGCTTTTGCAGCATAATGTATACCTGCAACACCGGCATCATTAAAACCATTTACATTATCGCCTTCTTTAAGCAACTTACTTAATTGCTCTGTTTCATTATTGTATGCACTCCCTGGAACATCCAATAAAGATGCTAAACAACCCGATAATAATAATGCAACAAATAATGTTGTAACAATACTCAGTCTACTTTTAAACTTAAATCCATAATACATATGATATTTTCCTTCATTTATTTTCACGGATTATATCTAAAATATTTAGTAAATAACTGATTTTATTAAATATAAAATTTCGTATTGTTCTTGAATATAGAAGCTGTATTTGGAAAGAGAAGGAATTAGCTTATTATTCTGCTATTTTATATTAGGGCTAGGCTCTCCAAAGTAATAACCTTGGGAGAACTCTATGCCAAACTCTTTAATCTTCTCAAAAACCTCTTTAGAGTGAACATATTCAGCAATAATTTCTATCTTAGAGTTCTTACACATCATAATTATTGCTTCAACTATAATTTGACTCTTTTTATCACTCAATATATTTTTTATGAAAACACCATCGATTTTAAGATAATCAGGTTCTATTTCAAGAAGTCGTGAAAGGTTAGAGCTTTCAGCTCCAAAATCATCTATAGAGACTTTAAAACCTTTTTGCCTGAGTGAATTTAACTGTTTTAACATAGTACTATACTCAAGTGTAGTAATGTCTTCAAGCATCTCTAAAACAACTCTAGATGGGTCAATACCATACTTTAGAGAGTTCTTCATTAAGACAGTTTCTAAATAGTCTAATACTAAGTCCTCTCCCGTAATATTGATAGAAAATTCATAATCCGTACCACTAAACTTCGCAAAACTTTGACTTATGATGGAGCGGGTCACATAAGGAAGGTTTCCTGTGACCTTTGCAGCTTCTAAAAAAACAAAGGGAGAGATAATCTCATCTTCATCACTTATTCGTGCTAGACATTCATACTTCGTGATTTTTTCACTCTTGTTATCTATTATCGGTTGATAATAAGCGATTATCTCTTCATTATCTACTGCCTCTTTAATCTTTTGTATCCAGTATATATTTTGTTTTGCTTTTTTTATAAAGAGTGAAGAGGAGTTATAAATAGCATAATGGTTGCGTTTAGAGCTACGAAGATCTTTAATAGCCATCTCTGCTTGGGTTATGTTATCTAAACCCTCATCGACAGATATTCCAATACTTAAAGAGACTTTGATATAGATCTCATCATTTATATAAATCTCTGTTTGAGAGAAGAATGACAATATTAGTTCAGCAATTTTATTAAGCTCATCTTCTTCTAAGTCTCTATCATCAAGTAAAACGAACTTATCAGAGGTAAATCTATATATTTTTGAGTTTTGGGGCTTGATCATATTTAAAAATTTCACTACATCCGAGAGAACTATATCCCCACTCTCATATCCATATGCATTATTGATATTTGAGAAATTATCTATATTTATTAAAAAATAGTTCACCTTTTTTGATGTTTTCAATCTCTCAATAAGCTCCCTGTTACTTGGAAGATGGCTTAAAGTCTCTACTAACATCTCCATATTAATTAATCATCTCTTTTGACAACTATAAAACTATCTGGAGTTTTTCTTTTATATTTAGGCATACTTTGACCAATATTTGCATTTATGTAAGTAGGGTCTGCTATTACAAACTTACGTCTTCCTGCTTTTACACTATCACCCTCCATAGGGATATATAGAGCGGTTGCCATATGGTCTGAGTATTTCACACCTATGACACCAACACCAAAGAGTTCTTTTACAAGATATGAGAAGAGTATTGCTCTATCTTCACAATCTGACTTGCTATAGTAGAGAGTTTCATCTGCAAACATGACTTTTTCTCTTCCAAACTGCTGATGGTCTCTTTCATATTTAAATGCTTTTTGTACAAAATTTAAAACAAAGTTTATAGCAACACTTGCTTGTTGATTATTAACATATTTTTTAAGATCTGTTGCTATCTCTTTATATGTGGACTCATTCATTGGGGAGTTAAAGTATGTCTCATAATCAGCCTGAGGATACGTTGCCATGAAGTCTATAAGGTTTTGGTCATAGTGATACGAAGCACTATACTCTTTTCCAAGCTGTCTAAATGAAACACTTTTACTTTTTAGATTTGCTTCAAAATTTGGAAGAGAACTGAGTTCTAAATCCATCGCCTTGTTCGCACCAGGATAACTCTGTTTATATGTGTAAAGCTTACCAACTGAGCCTTTAGCATAATTTGCAACTACATAAAATTTCTTATTATTAAAATTATAGTTTGGCGTTGAGTAGATTATTTTTTTACTATAGTGCATCAGAATCACATGTTTGTTTGCAAGACCTACTTTTACTTCATATCCTAACTTATTAAAGATAAACCAACTCAATAGTTTATTGTCATCTTTATTTGCCGTTACATTATTTGAGAACTGTGTTACCAACTGATAAACGCCCCAGTCATTTAGATTAAGTCTTGAAGCTGTCGCTTTTATCTCAGCTACTGTATGTTCATAATCACCTGATGCGATAGTGTCAAAAAAGTTTAATATACCACTTTGATCATAAGGATAGAACTTTGCTCTTTTAAAACTACCATCTATGTTAAATCCAAGTTTTTGTCCGAAAAAGTTAAAGTTAATATCTTTACTCACTACAATCTCTTGTACTTTTTCAACTTTTTTTACTATTGGTTTTTTTGGTTCTTCTATTATCTCTTTAACTATCACTTTTGGTTTTTTGACAATTTCTTTAGGTTCTTCTATAGGCTCTTTTTTTATCTCTTTTGGAGGAGGAGTAAGCTCTTCTATTTTCTTAGCTACAACCTTAGGCTTCTTAATGACTATATTGATCTTTGGCCCTATGCTTTTTATCTGCTTTTGAATTGTAGGTGTTATGTTTTTTGGTTTTGGTTTTTCATAAAGAGGTTTACTCAGTTGTGCGTTGTACTCTTTCCATTGAGCTTTTAGGTAGTTGTTAAATTCTGCATCGCGTGCGTCTTTGTACTTTGAAAAAGCCTGAGCTTCTGCTTGTTTAAAATCTGCAAAACTCTCTGCAGACACTACTGTTACTAAAAATAAATATACGAGACTAAAACGGCCAAATTGCTTGCACCATTTTACTTCCCCATCCTTGTTCTGTTGCACGATCCATATCCCCCTCTGTTTTATACAATATCTTTGCATCACTCATCTGAGCACTGTTGATATTGTTGTTTTGATCTATATCATAAGGTCGTATAACGCCACTTATCTGGATGATCTGCTTTTGATCATCTATAAGCATCTCGCGTTTACCACTTATAAAATAGTTCCCATTTTTTAGTACTTTTACTATTCTAGCAGAAACAGTCGTTGTAAAGCTAGCGTCTTTTGTTGCTGAACCTTGACCTTGAAAGGTACTTACAGAGTTTGTATTAAACCCAACATCAGTATAGCCATTGAGACCAGCTATGCCACCTGCTACTCTGCCGTTTGCTCCACCTGCACTTGAGAAGAGTCCGCCACCTAAAGTCGCCGTGTCAGTCTCTGAGAGCTGTTTTGCGCCAGTATTTGAACTCTGCGCTGTCTCTGAAATAACTACAGTAACTATATCACTTACATTCATAGCTTTATGGTCTGAAAAAAGTGGGTTATCCCCTTGACCAAAGATACTACCAGTTGAAGAGAAGTTCTGCTCATCGTCTCGTGCTGGCATCTGCTCTACATAAGCAGGTGGTTCAAAGTTTATCTCAGGATCCATTAATGCAGCAGTACATCCATTAAAAGTAAGTATAACAAAAGATAGTGTGTAAATAGTGATAATAGTTCTTTTCATAAGTTAGTTCCATCTGTCTCTTTATTTCTGTTATAATTATAGCAATTTTAGTTCCAAGAAAAGGCCCATAAATATGACATTAAGAGAAAGAATCAACGAAGATGTAAAAAGCGCTATGAAAGCAAAAGAGACAACAAAAAGAGATGCTCTGCGTTTACTTACTAGTGCTTTTAAACAGATAGAAGTAGATGAGAGAAAAGAGTTAAGTGATGATGATATTATAAAAATTATCCAATCCCAAGTTAAACGCCGTGATGATGCAGCAAGTCAGTACAAAGATGCTGGACGTGAAGACTTAATGAAAATAGAGCTTGACGAGATAGCGTTTTATCAGCCTTACTTGCCAGCGCAATTAAGTGATGATGAACTTACAGCTGCCCTAAAAGAGATAATCTCTAAAGTTGGTGCTACGACTATGAAAGATATGGGAAAAGTAATGGGAAGTGCGAGTAAAACACTTGGAGGAAAAGCTGATGGCAAACGCATCAACGAGGTAGTCAAAACTCTTCTATCGTAAAAGCGAGTACAAGGAGAGTCTATCATTTACATCTAGTTTTTCATAGATGTGTTTTGTATGGACTTTAATTGTATTTGTAGAGATAGTTAGTTTTATCGCTATCTCTTTATTTGTTAAACCATCAAGTATCAACTGAGTAATTTCATACTCGCGTTTAGTCAAAACGCTTAACTTCTCCTCTGACAAATCTTTAACATCTTTATTTGAAAGTCCTATCATACCACCAATAAAATCTGGATACATCCATACTTTTGAATTTTTCACGCTCTCAAGTGCCGAGAGAATATGTGTTTGATGCATATAAACATTGCCGTAAGCTTTTACACCATGTTGTAAGAGATAGATACACTTCTCAAAATTTGGTTCATTATCTAAGACTACTGTTTTTGCTGCTATCTTTAAATTTTCATCATATAAAAAGCTATCAACTATTAAGATGTCTGAAACTTTTAAATTAGCCAGACTGTTAAGGGTTATAACCTTAGCATCAGCTATATGAGTACTCCAGTACTCAAGATAGTTTTTCTTATCACTTAAAAGATATATACTCATACTTATCGCTCGCTAAACATATACTGCTTAGTCTTAAGTATTGGCTTTAAAATATAATCCATTACGGTTTTTTTGCCAGTAATGATATCTGCGTTTACAGTCATACCAGGCATAAGAATTATTTTTCTCTCTTTAGAGAACTGACTCACCTGTGTTTTAATTTTGACTTTATAAAATCTATTTTCTTTTGAATCCATAATAGTGTCTGCGCTTATGCTTACTACCTCGCCTTTTAGCGCACCAAAGATTGCAAAATCATAAGCGCTTATCTTTACCATTGCCTCTTGCGATGGATATATAAATGCGATGTCTGCCGGTTTAACATTTACTTCTACCCAAAGAGCGGCATCCGAGGGAACTATCTCAACTATGTCGTCTCCTGGCTTTATAACGCCACCAAGAGTGTGCACAAATAGTTTTTGCACATGCCCATTTACAGGAGAGATAACCACGGTTCTTTTTACCTGATCTTGCAGGGCGTCAGATTTATTTTCTATCCTTAAAAGCTCTGAAGTAAGTTCATTTAACTTCTCTTGCGCCTCACTCATAAAACGTTGCTTAATCTCTGACTTTTTTTCTTCTATCTCTCTAAGAGAAGATTTTAAACGCGGGATTAACTCTCTTGCTGAGTTATAGCGTTCACGTATGTCATTCTCTTCGCGTTGAAGTTTTAAGAAGTCTATTTTAGACTTTATGCCCTTTTCAACCATAGGCTCATTTATGACTATCTCTTCTTTAATAAGCGCTAAACTACGCTTTAAATCTTTTACTCTTGTACGAGACTCTCTTAATTCACTCTCTGTTTGGTACTTCTGTTGTTTAAGAATATTACTCTGAGAGTCAATGTAACTTTTATTTATACTGTAGAGTTTCTTTTCGCGTTTATAAAGCTCTGGGTATTTTTTTCTAAACTTCTTATCAACTTCTAAATCAGAACCTGTAGCTTCTGCTTTAAGACGAAATATCTGTGCTTGGAGTTCTTGAGACTTTAATCTGCTTGATGCATAGGTAGATGTTGACTTTCTATTGTCAATCTTAACTAAGACATCCCCTTTTTTTACCATTTGAGCTTCTGAAACTAATATCTCTTCAATTATTCCGCCCTCAAGATTTTGAATGAGTTGATTATCTCCACCGGGAACTATCTCTCCATCCGCACGAACAAGCTCATCTATCTTTGCCAAGTTAGCCCAGAGTAAAAAGACTACAACAACTAATGTCCAAAGATATAGAACTATGCGAAGATTAAAAGGAGACTTTTGTAAAACTGCCTGTGAGAGTGAGTTTATATATTCATAATCTTCAGAGTGTAATCTATTTTTATGCACTTTTTCCACCTTGAAGAGCTTTAATTACGTCTGCTTTTTTTCCATCTAGATAGACTCTTCCCTCACTCATCACTATAACTCTCTCAACAACTTCAAGCATACTCATTTTTTGAGTTACCACAAGTGCCGTTTTACCTCTAAGGTTCTTTTTAAAAGAGTTTATTAGGTTATTCTCTGTAAGTTGGTCCATGGCGTTTGAAGGCTCGTCAAAAAGCATTATGGATACATTGTAAAGAAAAGACCTTGCTATTCCAATGGCTTGTTTTTGACCACCAGAGATTCCCGTTCCTCTCTCACCAATTGGCATATCAAATCCAAGAGGATGTCTTTTAACAAACTCTTCAACTCCACTGATTTTGCTAGAGCGTTTTAGCTCTTCATCACTTGCATACGAAGCTCTATAGATGATGTTATCTCTAAGCGTCCCTTTAAAGAGCTGTATCTCTTGAGAGACGTAGCCAATATTTCGACGCAAATCTGCAGGGTTAATTTGGTTGATGTCTATTCCATCGAGTAGAATTGTTCCCTCCGTTGGCTCATACAAACGTAGTATTAACTTTTCTATAGTGCTTTTTCCAGAACCAATCCTGCCAATTATCCCTACTCTCTCTCCACTTTTAATGGAAAATGAGACGTCGTTTAAGACTAAAACGTCAGTTCCAGGATAAGCAAAACTTACATTTTTAAACTCTATATCACCTTCAAAACTTGGATACTCCACATACTTAGAAGCTTCCGCTCTTTCACTTGGAAGGTTGATAATATCATCTATGATTTTATAAGAAGTTTTCGCATCTTCATAGTTTGTGATAAGCCCAGTTGCCTGTCCCATAGGAGCTAAAACACGAGAAGTCAAAATAACTACGGCGATTAGTCCACCCATAGTAAGTTCAAAGTCTTTTATAAGAAAAACGCCGTAAACAACTACAAGTACACTGTTTAACTGCATAAAAAAACTTGTTACGTTTGGAATGAGTGATGATAAAATACGTGACTTAAGACCGATAGAAGCAGATTGTCCCACTGTCTCTTCCCAAGACCACTGCATATGAGAAGACATTCCTAAAGTTTTTAGCGTTTCTATGTTTTGAAGTGATTCTACAATGATAGAGCTCTTTTGTGCAGAGACTTGATGGAGTTCTTCTATATACTTTTGAATTGGCCCTTTAATAAGAAGTGCGAAAATAAGAAGTATAACTATGGTTGTAAGAGGAACGATAACAATATTGCCACCAATGTAATATATAACGCTTAAAAAGAGAATCGCAAAAGGAAAATCAATTAGTGCCGTCAGAGTAGAGTTAGTAAAAAAAGATCTTAGGGTATCAAAGTCTTTGAGATTGTTTGCAAACGAACCAACCGAAGAGGGAAAACTACTCATTTTTATATCCATAACTTTTTCAAAAATTATTGAAGAGATGATGACGTCACTCTTTTTCGCAGCTACTTCAAGAAGGGTCGAACGTATATATTTTGATATAAAGTCGATTATATAAACTACTAAAACGCCAACCGCAAAGACAGTAAGCGTTTCTATTGAGTTATTTGGTATTACTCTATCATAAACACTCATAGTAAAAAGTGGCGTTGCTAGTATAAAAAGATTTATAAGTATAGATGCTAAAAATACGTCCTTATATATGTTTTTAGAAAGTTTTATGGTTGAGAAAAACCAGTGTTTTTGGTCTATTTTCAGTGTATTTGTTTGCTCATTCTCATACTTATAGATTTTTTTAATCATATATGAAAAGCCAAGGTAATTCTTGTTTAACTCATCTAAATTAACCCATTGTTCTAGTATGTCTTGATTGTCTGATGTTATTATCTTTGCTCTGCTCTTATCCTCACTCAAAGAATCTATGATGCAAGACTCTTTTGATGAGAGTAGCAGTATCATAGGCAGCTGAAGAGTAGATATGTTATGCAAATCTATTTCTATAAGTTTTGATTTTAATCCAGCGTTTAGTGAAGCACGAGTAAAGAGGGATTTTGAATCTTTTACGCTAAAAAGTTCTAAATCACTTTTTCCTAACTCCTTTGGGAGTCCAGCACTAAGCGATTCAACGCTAAAATGTTTATGATAAACTTTTGTATAAAGACTTAGAGTCTCTATAAGAGACTCTCTATTAATGTTAGCTTCGATATGAAACTCCTATGTAAAACTTAGTTCTACTGCTTTAAGTACATTATAATGTTGACTCTATCATTAAGTGATTCATCACTAGAGATTGGAGCGTTACTACCATCTGAGACAACTTTTATAAGTTTATCATCTATACCAGCATCAACTATACTATTTTTTACCATGTTTGCATAAGATTTTGAAGCATTTAAATCGTTCTTTCTATCACTTGTACTAGATGCATGTGCCATTACTAATACTCTAGAGAGGTTTTCATTATTTTCTATTAGTTGACTTATTACACTATTTAGAGCATCGATTGAGCTGACATTATTTTCATCTCTATCAAATTGGATAAGACCAAAATGTTTTACTTTTGAAAAATTACTCGATCTGTTTACACAACCATTTGATAAGACATCACTATCAACAGCAGATGCTTGACACATGTCAGTTAACATAGGAATATTATCTTTGTCATTATCATAATTTACAGGAAGAGTATCTTCATTCTCAACTGCGTCAACGCCAACTATTCCAACTCTCTCCATGTACTTGTAGTCATTACCCATGATTCCAGCTACAAGTAGTCCCATAGAGTCTAAAATACGGTACTTAGCAAAAAGGCTATCGTAGTTTGCTCTAATGATTTGAGACTTTGCATTTATTAGGTCATTTTGAGCTGATAGCAGGTCAAGAAGTGTACGTCTTCCTATATCATACTCCTCTTTATAAAGATCTAGTGTTTCAATACTAAAGTCTCTATATCTGAGGAGTTCAATAAGTTGTTTTTCTATCATAGTATATGCTGACCATGAAAGCTCAAGCCCTTCAATGATCTGGCGTTGTAACTCATTTTTTGTTTGGACATCTCTATAAATAGTACTTACAGCTTTTGAAACTGTATCTGCGTCCGCTCCACCACGATAGAGATTATAAGTTAACACTAAGCCTGCACGGAATCTATTTCTCTCATCTTCTAAACCATATGTATTTTTATCAAGGTTTTGTTGTACCATCGCATCAATTTTTGGGTAATAATTTTTCTCTTTTTGTCTTTTTAAGTGCTGAGATGATTTAATGTTATACTGACTTACCATAATAGATGGATTATTACGAACAGCGTATGCAGTTGCTTCATTCAAAGTTTTAGGTAAAAGTACATTAAAACTAGGAATCTCTAAAGTGTCTAAATCTATTCTCTCACCATAGTTCTTTTTAAAATTAAATACGGCATCAATAGTATTGTTCTCTTGAACAACTAGGTTCGAGCGAGCAAGGAATAGTGATGATTCTATTTTTCTCATTTCAGACTTTGTTGTAAGACCTGCGTTATATAACTCTTTTACTTTTGCGAAAATCTCTTCATTTATAGATACATTCTCTTTTGCAGTACCTAAAAGTTCACGTTGCTTTATAACTTCGATATAACGTCTTGTAGTCTCAAACGCCGTGTCATTTGCCTTTTCTATAAAGTTATAAGCAGCTGCTACAATTCTTGCCTTTTGATAATCAACCTTACGGTTTGTGCTAAATCCATCAAAAAGGTTAAGCATAAGCGTTAAAGAGTTCTCATAATATGTAAGTGAAGTATCTTTAGCCAATATATTAGAATTTTCGTTATCTGTAGCTTCATAACCTAGACTTGAAACTAAGTCTAGAGTTGGCAAGTACTCCGCACGAGCAATGCTTAAGTCCTTAGATGTTTCTCTAAAGTTAGATAAACGCTCTAAAACAATAGGGTTTGTATCTAAAACAACCTCGACACTCTGGCGCAGAGTTTGTGCTTGAAGTAATGATAGTGTTGCTACACATGAAAGTATAATTTTTTTAATCATTTTTATTCTCCATCTCTTGTAAGTGTAACTTCTATACGACGGTTTTGTGCACGCCCTGATGCAGTTGAGTTTGTTGCAACTGGCTCATTTGGACCGACACCATCAGAACTAAGTCTTGATGCCTCTACACCAAGTGCAATCAATGCATCTTTTACTGCATTTGCTCTATTTTTAGAGAGTTCCATGTTGTTTGTATATTTAGATCTTGAGTCAGTATGACCTACAATTCTTGCTTTAAAATCAGGATTTTCCATCAAGAACTCTGCAAACTCTTCAACCTCACCGTGATACTCTTTTAAGATGTCATACTTTGCCGTTTTAAAATAGACCTCTAAAGTAACAACTTGAACATCTTGAGTTTCAGCTACTTCTTCAAGAATCTCCTCTTCAACTACCTCTTCAACAACTTCTACCTTAGGTTCTTCAACTTTATGACAACCATATTTATCAACCTTTGCTTTGAGTGGAGTATCTAAACATCTGTCTATACTCTCTCTAACGCCATCTTGATCATCATCATATATCACTTGATACTGCTGTATTGCCATATCTGATCCAAGTCCAAATGAAACCTCATCACAGCCATTTCTATCGTAACTATTACCACACTCTACAGCTAAAAGTGCAGATGTTAGCACCCATATACTCAATATAATTTTTATCATAAAATAAGCCCTTAGTTATTTAATTCCAGTATTTTAACACTAAGAAGTGAAGTAATAGTGAGTTTTGTAAAGATTCTAATATAGATTTTATTTTTAAGTTAAAATAAATTATTCATATCTTCTTCATTGAGGCACTTAACACCTAAATTTAATGCTTTATCATATTTGCTACCTGCATCTTCACCATATATCAAAAAATCTGTTTTTTTAGATACAGAACTAGAGACCTTAGCACCAAGGGACTCTAAGCCCTCTTTTATTTCTCCACGGGACTTACTCATGGTTCCAGTGAGCACAACTATCTTATCTTTGAATGGGTTCTCTTTTGCTTCTTCTCTTTTTATAGGCTCTTTTGGCTCAAGCAGGTCTTGTAATTTTAAAATAGTTTCTATATTTACTCTTATAAACTCTAGAAGTGATTCAGCCATCTCTTCACCAATCCCTTCACATTCCACTATCTGCTCTTTTGTCGCATTTATAAAGTCAAATCCAAAATTCTCAGAGAGAGTTTTTGACGCCACCTCGCCAATATGCTCTATACCCAATGCATTTATAAAACGCCAATACTCACAACCTTTAGCATTTTGGATAGCATCTAATAAGTTTTGTGATTTTTTCTCTTTAAAGCCTTCGAGTTCTAAAAGTTTTTCTAAACTTAAATCAAAAAGGTCTACTACACTCTTTACAAGTCCAGATGTAAAAAGAGCTTCGACTATTTTTATGCCTAAGCCATCTATGTTTAAACATGGCTTTGAAGCAAAATAGATAATTGAGTTTACAACCCTAGCCTCGCATTCTAAGTTTTGACACTTTAAAAGAACACCTTCGTCAAGAAGCTCACTATTGCATACTGGACACTCAGTTGGTCTTTTATATACCTCTTCGTTACCACTGCGTTCATGCGTCAAAACTTTTACTATTTTAGGGATAACGTCGCCACTTCTTAAAATAATAACCTTGTCATTTATGCGAATGTCTTTTCTATCTATCTCATCAAAATTATGAAGCGTGGCTCGCTCAACTATAACGCCATCAATATCTGTAGGCTCAACTTGGGCCACTGGTGTTACAGCACCTGTTCTTCCTACTTGAAGCACTATCTTTTTTACTCTAGTAATCTTCTCCACTGCAGGAAACTTATAAGCAACTGAGAAACGCGGGACTTTCACAGTATAACCCATATCTATCTGTGAAGCGATTTCATCTACTTTTACTACCATCCCATCAAGCATCATAGGATAGGAGTCACGCTCATCTACCATCTGCTTATAGATAGACTCTATCTCTTGCATATCCTTACAAACTTCTCTCTTTGGCGGCTTTCTAAATCCAAGTGAATATATATAATCCATAATATCATGTAATAATTTATATTCTAAAGTATTTTCTCCTACACTATAAGGCAAAAAGACTAAATTTCTTGCTGCTGTAATACTAGAATCAAGTTGTCGAAGACTTCCCGCAGCTGCGTTTCTAGGATTTGCAAAGAGAGCTTCACCAGCTTTTAAACGCGACTCGTTAATTTTTTCAAATTCATCTTTAAAGATAACTATTTCACCACGGATCTCTATACGTGATTTATGTGCTATAGTAAGAGGTATAGACTTTATCGTCTTTACATTTTGAGTGATGAGCTCACCGACCTCTCCATCCCCACGAGTAATTCCTTGAATCAAAACACCATTTTCATATATGAGGTTAAGACTCGCTCCATCAAATTTTGGCTCACAGTAAAATGTTATATTTGAATCTAATTTATATGTCTTAGTTAGCCACTTTTGAAGTCCCTCATTGTCAAATATATCCTCGAGTGACCACATACGAGAGAGGTGACTTGCTTTTTCAAAGCCAGTTGAGATTACATCTCCTACTCTTTGCGTAGGTGAAGAAGCAAGAAGCTCATTTGGATTTTTCTCTTCATACTCTAAAACTTCATGATAAAGTTTATCATATACCTCATCAGTTGTAATTGGGTCATCCAATACATAATAGTGAACTGAATAGAGATTTAGTTTCTCAATGGCGTTTATATACTCTTTATTTGTCATTTACTCTTTTGTCCTTAAAATATTTAACTTTTTTTCTATTTTTAAAATCTCATCTGTATCTGTGGTATATCTCTTAAGTTCTTCAAGCCAGAACAAAACCGCTTTTTTATAACCATAAAACGATGCTTCATAAAGTACTTTTTCTCTCACAACGTTAGTCAGTTTGTCTTTTATAAGTGCTGCTGCTATGAGTTTAGAACTAATTTTTTCTATCTCAAGTATCGCTTCACTAGCTTTATTAAAATCATTTTTCACTACATATTCTGCAAACTCTTTGTATTGCTCAGGAAGCAATCTAATCTCTTCTTCTTTTACATTTAAAGAGAGAAAATTATAATAAGCGTCTAACTCCACACTCTTTACTAAACTTTTTATATTTAAATATTTTTGACACTTATCTTCTAAACCAACGGAGATTTTTAGAGCACACTCCCCTAGATATATTTTGGAGAGTGTCTCTAAATCAGCACTCTTTTTTGCATAAGAGATTGAGCGTTTAAGACTGTTTTGCGCGATTAGATTATTATCTTTTAAAAAGTTTTCACTATAAACGCTAAAAGAGTTTGTACTACTATGTTGCCACTCATTTTTTGGTTTTTTAAAGGAGCATGCGCTAAAAAGAGTGATTATAAAGATTAAAGAAGCTACTTTTATCATGGTAGTTGCACCTCTTTGGTTTGAGAGTCTTGCATAAGAGAGTCAACCTTGTCCATAAGCTGATTTGATTTTTCTATGGCCACAGATATCTGCTCTTTAACCTCAACTAAATCCTCATCATAGCCGCCAACAGAGTGTACAGTTGCATCGATAACCTTTAACTTTTCTCGAATATCAAGCATAATCTCATTTAAATTATTTGTTGATTGTGAAGCGGGTTCGATTACCTTTTCATCGAAACTAGTGCTTATTTTACTAACATCATTAGTGATATTTTTAATATTTTTCATACTTTGATTAAGCTCGTTGAGTGCGTCAATCAAAGCTTTTGTAGATTTTTCATCCCCCGTTACACTTGTAAGGAGTGAGTCACTCTTTGAGAGTTTTTCACTAAACTTGTTCAAATTGGCAAAGGTCTTCATCAAGTCAGAGTCCCCACTCGCTAAACTTGACGTAATTGTCTCTATACTATCTATAATAGTAATTATTTTTTTAACCATAGGGTCAAGCTTTGAGATCATATCGTTAATATCGTCACTTTGGATAATCTCTAGACGAGAGTCTTCCGCTAAAATATCTCTACTAAGGTCAGAATTTACTTCTATATAGGGTGAGCCTATGAGGGGTTTTACAATTCGAAGATAACTTCCTTCTCTTAACCATTTTCGATTTTGCTCATCTACTGAAAAAACTATCTCAACAGTCGCGTTATCATTAAGAGATATATCATCAACTACACCTATATTAAAGCCTGAAAACTCCAAAGGCATACCAACGCTAAAAGATTTTGCGCTCTTTATATTAAAAGAAAAGTTATAGCGTTTATCAAAAAAACCCTTCTCATTTAAAACAAAATAAAAAGAGCTAACCATAACTATAAGGAGTATGGTTACAAAAACGCCAACGGCAAACTTTATCTTATTATATTGCATATGCATCCTTCATAGTAAAATTCATTGTCATAAGTGTCTAATATTACAATCTCTTTATCATCATTAATCGACTCTAGCATTTTTAAAATAGTATTTATCTCTTGGAGATTATCTATCATTTTATGAGGCCTTTCAATCAATATTTTTTTTTCTTTTGTCATTATAGCTCGAATAAACATAGTGTAAAATATCTCTAATGATGAACAACTAGGCGCGCGATACAAAGATATATGCGATATACCAATTTTATCTAAATACTCTCTAGCTATGCCTTGAGCTACTGGAGTGTCCATATGCTCATGCACCTCTTTTATAAGTGCAATATTTTCTACAATATCAAGATTGTAAATAAGTGGTAGTTTACTTGAAATAAGAGAATAGTCTTCTTGTGAATCTATATACTCTCGTATATTTTCTTTATTTGCGAAGAGTCTTAAAGTGATTGAATTAGTAATGATGCCACCTCGATAAAAAATATAGCAATAAAAAGCTTGACCATGCCATTTAAGACTGATATAGGTATATTAGTGTAACTTCCCTGTGTGTGAAATCCACTGTATATAGGTATTAACATAACAACTAAACCATAAGAGACTCCCTTAATGAGTAAGACTAAAATATCTTTTACTTCAATGGCGTTTATAAGAAGGTATTTATATGCGAGAAAGTCCATGCTCATATAAAAAAATGTAAAGATATAACCACTAGTGAGCATAATAACGGCAAAAAGTATGGAGAGTGACGTAACGCTGATTATTCCACTGATGATACGAGGCAAGAAAAGATAATCTATGAGGTCTATCTTATAAGCTTTTAAAGTATCTAGTTCTCTGTTTACGCTCATTACCGCTATTTCCGTATTGACCGCAGCGCCTGAACGCAGCGAGATTAAAAGCGCTGTAAAAAATGGAGAAAACTCATCTATAACAAAGGTAATGATAATGGAACCTATTTGATCTTGAAGAGAGTACTTTGTAGCAAGTAAAATAACAACGCCAATAATGACCGAACCAAATATAAACGCCATTGTAGTAAAAAGTGGAATAATCCCAACAGCGGTAAAATATATCTGCTTTATTAGCACCATTCGCATTGCAGGATTATAACTTTTAGGATTTAGCATATGAGCAAAACATATAAAAGTAAAATGAAAAACTTCATATACGGATGACAAAGAAGACAAAGACTTCTCTCCAACTTGTAACATTAGTTTTGTAAACACCCTGCTGCCTTATCTTCTAAAATATGTTTGATTATCTCATAAATAAGATTAAATCTTCTACAAAAGAGTCTCCCTATTATGTTAGAATTAGAAAAAATATACTAGGTAAAATATAATGAATATGATTATGTCAAACTCTGATGACGCCCTTGGAGCATACAAACTTGTTAGAAGTTTACAAAATAGGTTTGTAACAAAACTCAATAAACTCTCTAAAGATTTAGGCGCAAACAAAGAGTTTGAAGAAGTAACTTGGCTCAGAGACAATGGCATACATGGTGGTGGAAGTAGATTTGAAGCAAGAGATGAAGAACTTTTCAATACCGCAAGCGTAAACGTCTCTCAAGTTCATTATGATGAGATGCCTGAGAAAAGCCTCAAAAGCGCTACTGCGATATCAACGATCATACATCCTAAAAATCCTCATGTACCCTCTATTCATATACATATTAGTTTAACCCAGCTTAGAGATGGAAGCGCTTATTGGCGTTTAATGGCAGACTTAAATCCAAGTATCTACAATCAACATGATAAAAACATTTTTGACGCCGAACTTAGTAGGCTATCTTTAGAGACGTTTGAAGAGGCGGCTCCCCAAGGTGATAAATACTTTTACATTCCAGCCCTTAAACGCCATCGTGGCGTTTCTCACTTTTACCTAGAAAACTATAAGAGTGACAGTAAACAAAATGATTATAATTTTGCCGAACAGTTTGGAGAGGGCGTGATAGATATATACATTGACATAATAACTAACGCTCTTAAGTCTAGAAAAAGCATCTCAAATGAAGATATGCAAAAGCAACGCGACTACCATACGCTCTATCTTTTTCAAGTACTCACGCTTGATAGAGGAACAACGTCTGGTCTTCTCATCCATAATCAAAATGACGTAGGCATCATGGGTTCACTTCCTTCACATGTAAATAAAGAACTCCTACAATCATGGGCTTCTAAAGTAGAAACTCCTCAAGACAAACTTGTTAAAGCTTTAGCAGATGCCATAGATGAAGATGGAAGCGTGGATGTGAGAACAAAAGAGAAACTTGCCGAGATAGTAAGAGTGCACTATAGGAAATATCCTCAAGCGCTAAGTATGCAAGCGAGTGGCAACACTATTCCAGATACTGTAAATAATCATATTAAATCTTAGTAAAATTCTTCACTAAGACTACATTTATACTACACTCTGCTTAGTTATAATGCCTTTATTCAAATATAAAGGACAAGATTATGAAAATAATTTTACTAATCTCACTTTTCATCATAGCTGGCTGTTTTGCAGAAGATAGTTATGCTGAGCATGAGGCTAAAATGAAACAGATGCAAGAGAGAAGCAAGAGCCAAGATGGACAAGGTTCTGGTGAGCAAAAAAGATATAAAAACAAGAATGCTTCTCAATCTACTTCAGGTTCAAACTATGGCTCGGGCTCTGGTTCTGCAAATATGTATAAAGGTTCTAAAAAAGGAGGAAGATAGACTCTTTTTCTATTTTCGCTAAGGTTTCAAGAACTTTTAAACCTTAGTATACAGCCAACTCTTTTTGGAATAAATATACCAATATATAAGACCCTTTATCAGGGTTTCTATATTCATAATTATAAATATAGCAATAATCCCATAACCTAACTCATAAGCGATATAAGATGGTATAACGCGAAGTATCCAAAGAGACGAAACGTTGACTATAAGGGTTATTTTTGTCGCCCCCGCCCCTCTTAACGCACCTGAGTAGACGAACATAATCGCTAAAGGAATCTGTGCTAAACCAACTAGTATAAGATACTTTGAAGCAACGGCTATCGTTAGTGCATCTTTCGTAAAAAAGCTTATAAGAAACTCAGGATAAATGACTAATATAAAGCCTACACTTCCCATAAATATATATGCCATTCTCCCACTTATAATTCCCATTCTATAGGCTTTATCATAGGAGAGTGCTCCTATATTTTGACCAACTAATGCCATCGCAGCAATAGAAAATCCAAATCCAGGCATAAAAGCGATGCCCTCGATACGAAGACCTACTTGATATCCAGCAAGTTCAGCCGTACCATATGCAGTGATAATAGAGACAAAAACAAGAAAGCTCATACTTGATATTCCTCTATCAAGGGCTGCACTCCAGCCAATATTCCAAACTCGCTTCATATCTTTCATACGAATAAGAGGTAAAAAATCTAGTTTTGAATTCATCTTTTTAATAAGTATATAATAGGCTATAACATTAAAGCTATATGCAAGTATTGTAGCAATTGCGGCTCCCTCTATTCCCATAGCATCAAAACCAAAATGACCAAAAATCAAAACATAGTTTAAAAAGGCGTTGAGTGCCGCTGAGAGAAGTTTTATATAAAGGGAACTCTTTGTATCTCCTGCTGCAGAGAGTGCGTTATAGAGTAGGTTATCTATAAATATCACCACTATTCCAAGAGAGAGTACTTCAAAATATATCTTTCCCTGCTCTACCACGTCAGCTTGAGCACCCATAAGTGAATATATAGCTTCACTAGAAAAATACCCACCTATACTAATAAAAATAGATAAAATTATTGCAAAAATAGTGAGTGAATATAATAGCGCTGAAGCCCTGCGTTTTCGTCTTTGACCTATAAAACGCGAGATAAGAGCGTTTCCGCCCACGACATAAAGAGTCATGAGTACATTGATTATCATCATAAACTGCATACTCATTCCAACGGCTGCAAGTGCGGCTGTACTAATGGTACCTACCATAAGCATATCGATAAGAATCTGGAGTATGTTAACTAAGTGTTTAAGTGCAGCAGGAAGTGCTAGAGAGAAAACTTTTTTAGTATCGGGTGAGATTAATTTTGAAATAAGTCTGCTACCTCTGCCATACTCTCAAGAAGTTCATCTTTTGTAGCGAACTCTAAAACTTTTTTATCTCGAATGTCTTCACCAGGAAGAGTGTAATCAAATACCAACACATAATGGTGTAGCTCTACTTTTTCACCATAAAGGTCAAACCACTCTAAACTCATCTCAGCCACTTCACCCTGCATATCTATAACTACCGCTGAGTAGAGTCTTCTTAAGTTTTCTAAACTTATTTCACCATCTTTTGATTTATATATTTTACTATTCATTTTCTAACTTTTTATTTTTTCGTATACTAGCTAAATGATAATTAAATAGAGTTATTGCAATAAAATTAATATTATTCACTTTCATTTAACGTTTTACTCATGCTTCCACTTTTCATTTTCCAAAATGCCAAGGTACCAAAAATCACTCCAATAATAATCAAAACCACACCTATAAAATCATCTCTTTCATAAGCCATTACTATCCAACAGACATCGGCAAAAAGATAGACTATAACTGCCTGATATATCTTTCCTTTAAAGGTTAAAAACGCCCCTATGTTTAATAGTATCCCACCGAGTATTGCAAATGTCATTCTTTTATATCCTTTATCTTTTGACTCTTTAAAATCCATGCGAAATAGATTGCTCCAAGAAGAAAACCAATGCCAATATAGACGCTAATACTCTCTAATGAATACTCATGCGTTGAAAGATAACCTATCATGAAAGAGGTAAGAGTTGCTGAACTTAGAAACAACATGTCATTGTATGCAACAATGCGGCCATAATATTTCTCTTCTATATTCTTTTGAAGTAGCGTGTAAGTGTAAGACCAAAGCGTTGTTGTAAAGAAACCCACAACTATGCTGGCTAAAAGTGAAAGATAAAAATTATGCATCACATATGCCCATAACCAAATAGCAAAACCTTGGAATATAAAAATATATATCAAGCGTTTGTTATTAATCCATTTAGAGATGACCATAGGTCCAATCACTAAGCCAACTGCACGTGCAGAGTGGAGTAAACCTAGTGCCAATGATGTTGCAATGATTGCAGAGTAGTATTTATCAACCATCAGTGCGACTAAAGCATCAAATGCCGTTAGACCTACAAATGAATGAAGTATCATAAGGTGCATTGCTAAAGGGTGTCCTTTGAGATAACCAAAAGTACCCCGCATCATTTGCAGAAAGTTTTCACCCGTTTTTATCATCTCTACTTTAATCTCAAGATTGAAAAGTAAGATAAATGCGATGACAAACATAAACGCGTCTAAAATAAAGGCTAACTTCACTCCAAACCAATAAACTACAAAGCCACTCAGAGCCATACCTAGTGTGTATGAAAGTGACCAAATAATAGAATGAATCTCATTTGCTTTTTGAAGTTTATCCCCATCTAATAACTTTGGAAGTAGCGACATTTCAGTTGTAAAGTAAAAAGATGCTGCTGCCATTTTAACAAGTATAAGTATGTATAAAAGCCATAAGTCAGATAATGAAGATACAAAAATAAGACAAAATGTTGCAATTATCTCTGTAAATATAAGCGTTAGCATCAACTTTTTTGGAGCGAAACTATCTATAATGGAACCTGAAAAAGGCGCTTGAATTACACCAGCTAAAAAATGAAGCATTGCGACAAGAGCGATTACACTTGGAGCAACATCCATGTCTAGTAAAAGTGTATAAATTGCAACATTACTAAACCATGCTCCAAAATATGAAATAAGTTGTATTAAAGAGAGCCGTTTAAGGATTGGTTGCGTTTGCAGGAGGGATATATATTCTTTCATTAGTGCAAGATTATCATAAAATTCATAAAAAATTAAATTTCTTTATAGATTTACTAAAGTTATTTTTTTCTTTGTCGATATGCTGTGTATAATATCTATTCTTTAAAAGGAGCAAGTCATGGATGGCATAGCAAATGTTGCAAGACAACAACAGTCCCAAACAACTGCAGTTGAGACTCAAGGAAGAGCTACTCAGCAGGTTCAACAACAAGTACAACAACCTAAACAGGTTGACTTAGTCAAAGAGAGTCAAGATAATACTACACCGCAAAAGTTAAATTCTAAGGAACAAGTTCAAGAGTTAGTTGACCAACTCAACAATGCTATGAAGCCTATGAATACGAATATCAAATTTGGTGTTGATTCCCAAGATGTATTTTATGTATCTGTAATAGAATCAGAAACAAGTAAGTTAATAAGAAGATTCCCAGCAGAACAAGCTGCTGATTTTTTACCAAAAATGCAAGAAGTAACAGGAATGTTATTTGACTTAAAAGGGTAAAACGCTGCCCTTTTAAGTTCTTAATTTTTTAACTCTCACACTCTCATAATTTCTACTCTTTTAACTTTATTTATGCTTATATAAAGAAGCACAATATCCTTACATAAGTAAATACTCACCTATCTTTAGATATAATCACGACTATTATTTCTCTAATGACAAGGTTTTATATGAAAAAAGAAGTTAAAAAAGTTGTTCTGGCATACTCAGGCGGTTTAGATACAAGTATTATTTTAAAATGGCTACAAGATGAATATAAAGCCGAAGTTATTACATTTACAGCGGACCTAGGTCAAGGTGAAGAGGTTGAACCTGCCCGTCAAAAAGCACTTGACAATGGTATAAAGCCTGAAAATATTTTTATTCTTGACATACAAGAAGAGTTTGTAAAAGATTATGTATTTCCTATGTTTAGAGCAAATGCTATTTACGAAGGTGAGTATCTTTTAGGTACATCTATTGCACGCCCTCTCATCGCTAAAAAACAGATAGAAATTGCAAATAAAATGGGTGCAGACGCTGTAAGTCATGGTGCTACTGGAAAAGGTAACGATCAAGTTAGATTTGAACTTGGATACCTTGGTCTTAATCCAGACATTACAGTTATTGCTCCATGGAGAGAGTGGGATCTTAACTCACGCGAAAAACTTTTAGCTTATGCAAGAGAACACGGTATTAAAATTGATCAAAAACACTTAGATAAAGATGGAAACCCAACAGTTAGCCCTTACTCTATGGATGCTAACCTTTTACATATTTCTTATGAAGGTCTTCACTTAGAAAACCCAATGAATGAGCCAGAAGAGTCTATGTGGTTATGGTCCTCTTCACCTGAAAACGCACCAGATGAAAAAGAGTATATTACACTTGGCTATAAAAATGGTGACCCTATTTCAATTAATGGTGAAGAGATGTCCCCAGCTACTATTCTTAGAACTCTCAATGCTTATGGAAATAAACACGGTATCGGTAGAATTGACATAGTTGAAAATCGCTTTGTTGGGATGAAAGCACGTGGTTGCTATGAAACGCCAGGTGGAACTATCATGCTTAAAGCTCACCGCGCTATAGAATCAATCTGTTTAGATCGAGAAGAAGCACATATGAAAGATGGAATGATTGCTAAGTATTCAGAACTTATCTATAATGGTTTTTGGTTCTCACCAGAGCGTGAAATGCTACAAGCCGCTATTGATACTACACAGAAGTATGTTCAAGGTAATGTTAAACTAAAACTATACAAAGGTAATGTTGAAGTTGTAGGTCGAGAATCTGACATGTCATTATATTCTGAAGAGCACTCAACTTTTGAAGAAGATGAAGTATACAATCAAAAAGATGCTGAAGGCTTTATCAAATTAAATGCACTTAGACGTATTATTGCTGGGAAAAAAAGAAACCACTAAAAAACTAAAGGAATTAAAATTATGATTAAAATAGATATGAACTCACCAGAATTTCAAGAGAGAATGCAAAAAACTATTAAATTTACCGATAAAGTTATTGAACAATTTGGTTGGGAATATAATCCAGAAGATGAAGTAAATGAAGGTGTACAGATGGGTCTTGCTCGTAACAAGATGATGTACAATAAACTTTTTTGTCCATGTTTTATGGTTGAAGAAGTTGATGGAAAACCTCAAAGTGTTGATAACAGAACTTGTCCTTGTACTCCGGCTATAGAAAAAGAGATTCCAGAGCTTGGTGCATGTCACTGTGGAATTTTTTGTACACCAGAGTTTGCAGCGGCAAAACGAGTAGAACTTGGAATGCTAGAAACAGCACATACACACTCTCGTGGATTGACACAAAAAGAAGCTGAGATGCTTCTAAGTCAGAGTGAAATTGATGGTGATGAAATGACATCTTTGTTAGAAGCACGTGAGCTGAAAATGGTTGACTTTAAACTTGTTGACGTACGTGAGCATATGGAGTGGGAAATGGGACATATAAAAGGAGCAGATGCTCTTGTTCCAACAAGTAGTTTTTTTCAAACTCTTGATGAAGTAAAACTGACTAAAGAAGAAAACATTATTTTATATTGCCATGTTGGTAGCCGTTCTGCGCATGTTGCGAGAATTCTAACAGATATGGGATATTCAAATATTGGAAACTTAACTTATGGTATCGTTGCATACCCTGGGGAGAAAGAGAGATAATGAAAGTACTATTAATAAAAGATGTAAAAAGCCTTGGTAAAAAAGGTGAAGTTAAAGAAGTAAAAGATGGTTATGGAAAAAATTTTTTAATAGGAAAAGGGTTTGCAAGACAAGCTACTCCAGAGATTTTAGAACAACATGCACAAGATGAGCTTATAGTTGCTCAAAACCTTGAAAAAGAGGTAAATGAGCTTAAGGATATAGCAAAAAAACTTGATAAGGCTGAAGTTATTATTACTAAAAAACTTGGTCAAAACGGTCACCTTTTTGGTTCTGTAACTAAAGAGGAGATTGCCTCAGCACTTCAGGAACAGCATGGAATTGAAATTGACAAAAAACACATCAATGAAAAATCTGCTATTAAGAGTGTTGGCGAGCATGACTTAGACTTTAAACTTGGTCATGGACTTCATGCAACTCTGCATGTAGACGTTCAAGGCGAATAATGTTTGATGCCACTACTATACTAGCCTATAAAGGCAAGAATAAAGCCGTTATTGGTGGCGATGGACAAGTGACCTTTGGAGACACTGTTTTAAAAGGTAACGCAACGAAGATTCGAACGCTTTATCACGGCAAAATCCTAGCGGGATTTGCTGGAAGCACTGCTGACGCATTTAACTTGTTTGATATGTTTGAAGAGTTTTTAGAACATAAAAAAGGAGACTTAATTAAGTCTGTTGTTGAGTTTTCTAAGGCTTGGAGAAAAGATAAGGTTCTACGTCGCCTTGAAGCTATGATGATTGTTCTAAATAAGGATCATATCTTTATACTTACTGGTAATGGTGATGTAGTTGAACCTGAAGATGGAGAAATCGCATCAATTGGAAGTGGTGGAAACTATGCAATTTCAGCTGCGCGCGCGCTAAAAAAATACTCAGACTTAGATGAAGAAGCTCTAGTAAAAGAGAGTTTAACCATAGCCGCCGACCTATGTATATATACTAACCACAATATTAAGACACTTACACTAGAAGAACAAAAATAATGAACTTAACACCCAAAGAGATAGTTGCCTACCTGGACAATTATGTAATTTCACAAAAAAATGCTAAAAAAACAATCGCTCTTGCTTTAAGAACTCGATATAGAAGAATGCAACTAGAGAGTGAACTTCAAAATGAGATAATGCCTAAGAATATCCTGATGATAGGTTCAACTGGTGTTGGAAAAACTGAAATATCTCGTCGCCTTGCGAAGATGATGAAAGTTCCTTTCATAAAAGTAGAAGCGAGTAAATATACTGAAGTTGGTTTTGTTGGTCGCGACGTAGAGTCTATGATAAGAGACTTAGTTGTAAATTCCATTGCTATCGTTAAAGCCGAACAAGAAGAAGCCAACCAAGATAAAATAGAAAACTATATACTAAATAAAATAGTTGAAAAACTTCTTCCTCCCCTACCAGAATCTGCAAGTGAATCTAAACAAGATGATTATCAAAGACTGCTTCAAGCTATGGAAACTAGAGTACAAAATGGTGAGATGGATAATAAGATAATTGAGTTGGAGTTTGATAAAATAAACGTAGAGTTTAATGACACTAACCTTCCTCCCGAAATGGCAAAAGTACAAGAGAGTTTTTCTAAAGTTTTCGCAAGCATCAATAAGGAAGATAATAAAAAAGAAGTTACCGTAAAAGATGCAAAAGTTTTACTCCGACAAGAAGCAAGTACAAAACTACTTGATATGACAAGCGTAAACGCAGAAGCTCTACGACGTGCTGAAGATGGTGGTATTATCTTTTTAGATGAGATTGACAAAATAGCTCTAAGTGAAAAATCACAAGGTAGAAACGACCCTTCTAAAGAGGGTGTACAACGCGACCTCTTACCAATCGTAGAGGGCAGTAGCGTTTCAACTAAGTATGGAACGATTAATACCGACCACATACTTTTTATAGCTGCTGGAGCGTTTCATGTAAGTAAACCCAGTGATTTAATCCCTGAACTTCAGGGACGTTTTCCACTTCGCGTTGAACTTGAATCATTAACCGAAGAGACGTTATACAAAATTTTAACGCAAACTACAAACTCACTTTTAAAACAATACGAAGCGCTTTTAGGCGTTGAGGGAATGAAACTGACTTTTGAAGATGAAGCTATTCGTTCTATTGCTAAACTAGCGTATCGTGCCAATGAGCTCACAGAAGACATAGGTGCTAGACGTCTGCATACTATTCTTGAAAAGATTCTTGAAGAGATTAGTTTTGATGCCGATGAGCATAATGGTGAAGAGGTTGTTATAACGTCAAAATTAGTTCATGATAAACTAGATGAAGTTGTTGAAGATGACGATTTATCGCGTTATATTTTATAATATAGTTTAGCGTCAAGTTAGGCTTTATCGCCTTTTATAAAAAAATAAACAAACAAGGTATTTCATATGTCAACAAAAGCTGGTTTCGTATCACTCATTGGCCGTCCAAACGCAGGTAAAAGTACTCTAATGAACTCACTTCTTGGTGAGAAAATAGCGATGGTTAGCCAAAAAGCCAATGCAACGAGAAAACGTTCTAACGCTATCGTGATGCATGAAGATACACAAATTATATTTGTCGATACTCCTGGACTACACGAGAAAGAAAAAATTCTCAATCAATATATGCTTGATGAAGCGCTCAAAGCAATGGGAGATTGTGACTTAATAGTTTACTTAGCGCCTGTAACAGATGGCATTGAACATTATGAAAAGTTTTTAAAGATCAATAATGGCAAGGTCAAGCATATTATTGTGATAAGTAAAATCGACCAAGTAAAGCAAGAAAAACTTTTTAAGTGCATTAATGCATACAATCAATTTTCTGAACACTTTGAAGCGCTTATTCCTGTTGCAATTCCTAAAAAAGTTGGTCATGTAGACTTATTAAACACTATCGCTAAAAACTTGCCAGACTCACCTTTTCTGTTTGACCCCGAAGATTTAACAAGTGAATTAGTACGCGACATTTATGCGGGCTTTATTCGTGAGGGAATTTTTGAGAATGTAAGTGATGAAGTTCCTTATGAGTCTGATGTAATTATAGATTCTATCGAAGAAGACAATGGAATAGATAGGATATACGCAACAATTATCATAGAAAAAGAGTCTCAAAAAGGGATTATTATTGGTAAGGGTGGTGATTGTATAAAAAGAATAGGAAAATCAGCACGCGAAAAAGTTGAAAGACTTAGTGGGCAAAAAGCATACTTACAACTTCAAGTAACAGTCAAAAAAGGCTGGACAAAGGACGTTAACTTTTTAAAAGAGATAGGATATAGCAATGCTCAAGATAAATAATTTTAAATTTTTCAAACTTCTTTTATTATTAACTATTTTCTCTATGGAAGTTTTCTCAGATACGCTCACTCAATACAGAATACACGGTATAGAAAATATTGAAAAGACTCTAGATAAAGATTTAACAAACAAAGAGTATTGGGATAGTCAATTAAAGAACATTGATACACGATTCGGCTATATAGAATCTTACACAAATGTTTTAGCTTGTGATAAATCAGGCCCTACTCTCTCTCTTTACATGCAAGATCATAAAAAAAGATATATATTAAAAAAAGAGTATGGAGCTTTCACTGGAGAGGTTAAAGGTGATAAGTACAAAGAAGGTGACCTGAAAACTCCCGTAGGAATTTATAATCTCATAAAAAAAATATCTAAAGTAGACTCTTTTTATGGGCCTATGGCGTTTGTTACATCTTATCCTAATATTTATGATAAATATAAGGGTAAAAATGGATCAGGAATATGGATACATGGGCTTCCTACTGAACAAGAAAGGGATGAATATACCAAAGGTTGTATAGCTATAAATAATCAAAGTATAGAGTGTTTGGATAGAAATATTGATATTGAAAAAACAATTTTAATAATTGATGAGCAAAAAATCAGTGAAAATGAAAACAAAGAAATCTTCTCTAATCTACTTAGCCAACTATATGAATGGAGATATGCATGGCTCTACAGTGATATAGAATCTTATTTAAATTTTTATGCACCAGAATTTATAAGATTTGATGGCATGGATATTCAAAGATTCAATACATATAAAACAAGAGTGTTTAAAAAGAGAGAGAGCAAGAGCATAATCTTTAACAATATTAATGTAATACCTTATCCTAACAGTAAAAACATGTACAAAATCACTTTTTATGAAATTTATAAATCTAATAGTTTCGAGTTTACTGGAGATAAAGTTTTAATAGTTAAGTTAGAGAACAATAAAATGAAAATTATAACTGAGAAATAGATGAAATTTGTACTATTAATCTCTTTTTTACTCCTTAGCTCTCTAAATGCAAAGATACAGTTAATTAAAAAAGAGAATCCTGATTCTAATACTACTCTTTTAGTTATTGCAGGAATTCATGGAAATGAACCTGGAGGTTACTTTGCAGCTTCAATTTTAGAAACTCACTATAAAATCACCTCTAAAAACTTATGGATAATACCAAATTTAAATAAAGAGAGTATTATCAATAATAGTCGGGGCATACATGGAGATATGAACAGAAAATTTTCATATATAAAAAAGGGTGATAAAGACAAAAAAACGATAGATGAAATAAAAAAAATCATACTCTCTAAAAAAGTTTCTCTTGTTCTAAACCTTCATGATGGTCATGGTTTTTATCGAAAAGAGAATAAAGGGAGTATATTTAATCCAAATGCATGGGGGCAGACATGCGTAATAGACCAATGCAATCTCAAACAAGATCAGCCATTTGGAAATCTAAATAATATTGCAATGAGTGTAAAAAACAATATTAATAAGAAACTACTAAAAAAACACCATAGCTTTGATGTAAAAAATACAAATACAAAATATGACGATGAGGCAATGCAACTCTCTCTTACTTACTTCGCTGTTACAAATAGTAAACCTGCATTTGCAATCGAGACAAGCAAAGACCTCTCTTCACTGACTGAAAAAGTTTTTTATCAACTTCTAGCGATAGAGGAGTATATGAATATTATGGGTATTGAGTTTAAAAGAGACTTTAAGTTTAATGAGAAAGAGATAGGTAAACTGATTAATAATTATGGAAATATAACAATAAATGGGGTTATTTCATTTAATTTAGATAATATAAAAAAATCTTTAAGCTATATTCCGATAAAATCGAAGAGTAATGTATTTAATTTCACCCATCCTCTAGGGGATGTAAAGAAAATTAATAATAATTATTCTTTATATATAGGTAATAAAAAAATAACTACTTTAAGACCACAGTACTTTACTTTATCGAAAAGTTGCCAAGATAGTTACGATGTAATTGTAGATAATGAAGTAACAAATGTAAAAAAAGCTTCATCTTTTGAAGTAAGTGCCGATTTTGAGGTATTAGAGAGTAAAAACTACCGTGTTAATGTTATTGGCTTTCAAAAAAAAGGCCATAAAGATGAGAGTGGCATTAAGATTGCTTTAAAAGATATGAATAAAAGATTTTCACTTGATAAAGACAATCGTCTCTATAGAGTGGAATTTTATAATAAAAATGAGTTTTGTTCCATGCTAATGGTTCAATTTAAATAGGAATAGGTTTAATGAGTAGATCAGACGAGCACTCTTTTTCAAGTGTTATATCAGTTAACCCATACAATGACACATATACAAGTAGTGTATCAAGCTTTATAAATAGTGCTTCTGCTCCTTCATTTTCTAAGGATCAATTTGCAATATCCTACTTAAATACAAAAGATTTTATTAATGCACAGATAGAAATTAGTAAAAATATTCCTGATGAAGACCTATATGATGCAATCAATAATAAGGCATATGATGAATTAGCCTTAGATCAAGCAGTAGAATATCAGATACAATATATAGAAACATTTAATAATCTTGATGAAAACAATAGATTTTTTCATGTTTTTATTGTTGATCCTCTTAAAATTACACATAGTTTCTCCAGAGCTATTGAGAAAATAAAATATTTAGATGTAATTATTCCTGCTCCTTTACTATTAAAATCACTATATTCTAAAGAAATTATAGATAGTGCAGGTGTACACTGTTTTATATATATACAAGAAAGTGATGCATTCGTTACGATATATGCAGATAAAGAGTTTGTTTATACCAAATCAATTAAATTTTCCATTATTGATATGCATGAAAGATTTTGTGAGCTTTATGGCGAGAGAATAGAGTACAGTAGTTTCTTCAATTTTTTCACTACTCAAAGTTTAAGAGATACTGACAGTGACTATAAGTCTTACTTTATAAAACTATACAAAGAACTATTTTCAAATGTAAATGATATTTTAACATATACAAAAAGAGCTTTTGAGATTGAAAAGTTTGAGCAAATCTTTATAGGTTCACAAGTTGAGACTGTGACACAACTTGATGAGATGCTTGAAGTTGAACTACACATAAAATCTAGTCAATTTAACTTTGATTATGGCTTTGAGAGTGAAGAGAGTTATATAGATCAGATTCATGCATTAATGCATATATATGCGGCAATAGAAGAAGATGCTAGATATGATTGTAACTTTACAGTCTATAATCGACCGCCATCATTTATTAAACGCGAAAGTGGAAAAATAATTCTTTTAATTGCTGCCTCTTTTGCTCTTGCTTTTGCTTATCCTGTAAGCTACTGGGTACTAAATTATGCACAACTCCTACAAGAAGATTTTTTAAAGCAGGAGTATAATAAGTTGCATATTGTCAAAATCACAAGAGAAGCCACTCTTAAAAATAGATTAGCAGACAAAACTAAGTCAACACAGATCTTAAGTGATGCAAAAAATGAGTATATTAATAAAAAGAATACTCTTATTAAGATACATGATGTAAAAGTCAACTATCCAATGAAAGCAAAGTTAATAGCACTACTAACAAAAGATTTAAATAAATATGGTGTTAAAATGGAAACCCTAAACTATATCGAGATAAAAAATAAAAAAATATTTAATTTAAGTTTAGTTGCTTCTAAAGATAAAAAGATAACAAAACTTGTTGAATTTATGACGAAAGAGTATGAAGGAAAATTTAAATTTAAACTTGAAGACATATCGTATGATGAAGAGAGTAAAGTTTATCTAAGTCCACTAGAGGTGGTTATATTATGAATATAAGTCTTCCAAAAGTAAATTTACCAAAAATCAATCTTCCAAAGTTAAACATAGAAGACTATCTACATACTATCGACGGGATGTTTAAGGACAAAACTCAAAAAGATATATACATGTCATATATGATGATTGTATCATTAATATTCGCATTTTCATATTTGCTGTTTTGGGATAGTTCTTTAGAAGGATTTGAAAAAACACGTAAAAGTGTACAAAGTCTACAAAGTAAGATCAACATAGACAATAGTTTTATAAATAAGAATCCAGAGTCTAAAATTACTGAACTTAAAAAAGATATCAGTAATATTAATAAAGAGATAATAGTACATAAAGATAACAATGCTTATATTAAAACTAAAATAGAGACTATTTCTTCTCTTATATATGATGAGAGAACATGGGGGGAATATATTCATTCAATATCAGATAATGCACAGAAAAATAATGTAAAATTACTAAATTTTCAAAACAAATATGCCTCAACTGAGAATTCATTTGGACATGTTTTAGATATTAGTTTAAAATCATCTGGAAGCTTTAAAAATACCTTACATTTTATTAATTCCCTTGAACAGAGTGAATTAGTTGTCGATATTCATAGTTTACACTTAAGTGCTGACAAAACACTACATAGTGACTTAAATATTTCAGTATGGGGGATAACTTACTAATGAAAACAATATTTATCCCAATATTCTTTCTTTTTTCTATTGAAACATTTGCCAATGAATTATCATGGGTAGATGAACAGGTTCAAGCTATCAAGCCTCAAAGATCCGGAATGAAAAGAAATGATTTTTCGCATATTAAAGATCCATTCATTTTTTTAAAAAATGAGAAGGATAAAGAGATTAAGCCATCAGTTAAAAATATCTCTTCGACTCAGTCACTCAGCTCATCTAAGATAGTTACAACAAAAGCGAATGAAATTTTCAATTTATCTCTAATTTTAAATAACTCTGCCATGATTAATGAAAAATGGTATAGACTAGGGGATAAAATCAATGGATATTCTATAGATGAAGTCACTTCTACTTCTGTGCTTTTAACAAAGCAAAAGAAGAAAATATTACTCTCAACAAAGAGTAATATCAACAAACTAAAATTTAGACGATAACATAGGAACCATAATGAAATATATGCAAAAACAACTTTACACAACACTACTAACACTGCTGCTATCCACTACAAGTTTTGCGGATTGTTCTTATGAACTGTTTAGTATTAGTTCTGCAAAAAACACAAAAATAATTGACTTTATTGATCAACTTAGTGATGAGTGTGGTTTTAGCATAATAGTAACTGATCCAAATGCAGAGAAATTTCTCAATACTAATTTAAATAAAACTAATTTAAAAAATCTAACAATTGATGAAGTTCTAAATATTATATTACTAGAAAATAACCTATCGTACACGCTTGTCGATAATTTATTAAAAATTTCCTATTTAACTACTAAAGTTTTTGAGATTGATTACATACTTTCTCAAAGAAAAAGTACAGGTAGTACTGATGTAACATTAAGCTCTTCGGCTGCTCCACAAGGTGGGATGAATGGATCAATGGGCGGATCATCGACTGCTGGAGCTATGGGTGGTGGGGCTAACGGAATGATGGGAACTCAAGCAGGAGCATCATCAAACTCTCAAACAGGTATAAAGATTGAAAGTACAGACGAAGTAAAATTCTGGGAAGCTCTAGATTTAGAATTTCAAAGTATCCTAAATCGTCCACATGACTCATATAAAGCAAGCGCTCCAATAATAAATAAAAATGCTGGTTTAATTACTGTGACTGCAACATCTAAACAGATGAATAGATTTGAAGGATATCTAAAAAGACTTCAAGATAAAGTACAACTACAAGTTTTAATTGATGTTCAATTACTTTCAGTTACTATGAATGAAGGCGAAACTACCGGTATTGATTGGAAGCAACTTTATGCTCTTCAAAACTTTGAAGTTGGTATAAATACAATTGATCACCAAAATGTATCTGAATTTACAGGTAATGATATAACTACTTTAGCAGTTGCCGCAGACACAATAAAAGGTGTTTCTAAAATGGTAAATATTAAAGCAACTGCTAGTTTAAATGAAGTTATAAAATTTTTACAAACACAAGGTGATGTAAGTGCTATATCAAATCCAAAAGTTTTAACTTTAAATAATCAACCAGCACTTATTACTGCTGGTACAGAGTATTTTTATAAAATACAAACTGCGACAAATCAACAAGGTAGTAGTGGAGGTGTTGCAGCGACAACACAAAATGATAATGTTCAATCTGTCTTCGCGGGAGTCTTATTAACTATAACTCCAGAAATATCTGATGATAAAACGATAACATTAAAGATCAATCCATCTCTTTCTGAGACAACACAGGATATATCTACTACAAATAATTCAGGGAGAGATATGCCACCAGATTTAAATCGTCGTCAACTCTCCTCTGTGGTAACCGTAAAAGATGGAAATAGAATTATCCTTGGTGGTTTAATTAATACTAAAAGTATATATGAAGGGAATAAGGTTCCTATTCTCGGTGATATACCTATTATTAGTTATCTATTTAAGTATGAAGAAAAAATCAAACAAGTAGAAGAACTTGTTATTATAATAGAACCACACATCATTCAGAAAGAAAAAAGTTCTGTTTCTCTTTCTGACTTAGGTTATGAAGGTTTGGATGAGGATATGTTTGTTACGAATATAATAAAAGAGACAAAGAAATCTTCAGACAAATTATCTATAGAAAAGTAAGGGTATATATATATGAGCAGTATCTTTGTAAATTCTAAAGATGTATTTCTAGATATTGTAAATGCTAAAGACTACATACAACTCGACAGAGTATCAACAATTTACCAATCCCTCAAAGACTCCATAAAGAAACCGTTAAAAATGGTACTTCTTTATGGTAGGCCAGGTACTGGTAAAAGTATGTTTTTAACAAAACTATATAATGACCTATCTTCATCTCAAGAGGTTTACCTTTACCAAACTCCTATTTTAGACGAGAGTGAATTTTACAAAACTCTTGCCCAAGATATTTTTAATATTAAATATAGTGGTGAACTTAATTTCACTCAATTTATGAAAGTTGTTAATTCCAAAGAAGTTGAAACTATTCCCGTGGTTCTATTAGATGAAGCCCAATTATACTCTGAAGCCTTGATGGAAAAAATACGATTACTCTCTGACACAAGAACAATTAAGTTTGTTATAACACTTCATAAAACTGAAAAAGAAGATATTATTGCAAAAGAGCATTTTCAAACAAGAATATGGGAGACTATTGAGCTAGAGAATGCTTCTGTGAGTGAACTTAAAATATATATCCAAAAAAAACTTATGAAAGCAAACTGTTTTGATAGTGCTAACATGTTTACAATGAAATCAGTAAATAGGATATATAAAATTACAAATGGTAATTATCGAGATACCAACAAACTTCTCTATACACTTTTTGACATTTATTCAATATATGAAAGTGAAAAAAAAATCTCTTCTTTGAAAACTGATAGTGTCTCAAATAAGATTATTGAAATGTCTGCTATACATACAGGTCTAATTAATGCTTAATATAATTGAACTAGAAAAACGTTGGTTACACTATAAGATCAAATCATTCATCCCTCATATAACTATTTTTGTGAGTTTAACCATAATTTCTTCGATACTCTATATCTTTGTTATTGATCCAAAAGAAAAAATAGATACCAAAATCACTTCATCCACTAAAGAAGAGATAACAAAGATAGAGCTTCCTGTCATAGAAAAAGAACTACCACCTATGGTTAAAAAAGAAGAAGTAATTGAGCAAGTAAATGCACCCTTAAATAAAAAAACTGTGCAACTAGAGCCATCCTTAAATTTTATGAAAAAAATGCAAAGTTCAATTCAACCATATAATAACTACAACAAAAGTACTCCTACATATGATACTCCTACTGAAACTAGAAAAGTAGTTACTGTAGCTCCAAAGCAAGAAGAAAAGTCTATCAAAGAAATAGTACCCGATAAAAAGGTAGATACAAAGATTACTCCAAAAGTTAAAACTTCCACGATAGACAAACCTACAGAAGAAGAGCCTAAGCATATTAATATACAAAAAAGAAATACTCAAAATGATATTAACGATATTATTAGAAGGTTTAAAAAAAATAACAACCCTGCTTTGAGCCTTTTTGTTGCTAAAAAATACTACGAACTAGGTAACTATAACCAAGCATATAACTACTCTTTAATTACTAACAAAATAAATAAAGATATAGAAGCTAGTTGGATTATATTTTCAAAATCACTCTTTAAAATGGGTAAAAAAGATATGGCAACTAAAACTCTTCAGGAGTATATAAAATCATCCCAATCAAGTAGTGCTAGAATACTTCTTGACGATATCCACTCAGGAAAATTTAAATGAGAATAATACTTTTTATTTTATTAACTATAAATCTTTATGCAGATATTAAACAGGATATGTTTGATCTCTATCAGAATGAAAAATATGAAAAGGTTTGTAGTATAGGTTTTGATAATTTTAAACTACATAAGAAAGATGAGGAGTTCGTCTCTTTATATGCATTTTCTTGTCTATACTCAGACTACATTGATAGACTAGCTGTTCCCGCTGCTGTACTCAAACATTCAAAAGAGTCCCGAGCAAACTCTGCATATTTCTCAGTAATACTGATGCAGAAAAAACTACTTTATCATGCATTAATTGATAATTATGATTTATCGACTTTTTCTCTTCCTACAACCGAGTATATATTATCTAAAATTTTTGATATGTACTCAAAGATTGGTAAGCATCTACCTAGAAAATTTTATCTTTTTGAGGATCCTAACGACACTAAACTAAGTTATAAATTATATCTTACTAAAGACTATAAATTAAATAAGATAGTTATAGAAGAATTTTATGATACAATTCTTATAAAACGCCATGTATACTGGTAGGAGTTTCTTTTGGATAGAATAACAACAGACTTACTCGCTGAAGGCTCAATTATGAAGGGCCAAGTTGATAGACTTTTAGCAAAAGGTATCAGCGAAAATTTAATACTACGTGATATTACTCTTTCTGGTTTTATGACTATGGATAGGCTTGTTCGTTACATTGTTCAAAAAGTAAGAGATGGTGTTTATGACCTCTCTATTATTGACAATTATGATTATATCCATGAAAAAGTAGTCTTAGAAAAACTTGCTCACGAACTTGATCAGGTGTTTGTAGACTTAGATTCAATAGATATGGATTATAACCTGACAAGTAAAGTGCCCTTGGCTCAACTTCAAAAATTTAATGTAATTCCTGTTTCACAAGATGAAATGAGCATAACGATTGCATTTCATGACCCTCTTAATATAGATGCTCAAGAGGCTATGCAGAGGCTATTTCCAAGAAAAATTGTAAAAATTGCTCTTTCTACAAAAAAGCAGATTGCTTCATACTTATATAAAATTGCACTTAAGGATAGTGTCAAGGATCTCGTTAAGAAGATACAAGATGAACTAAATTCTATCAATTCTATAGAAGAGCAGCAAGAGGCATCTTCTATTCTTTTACTTATTGATGTTATTTTAAAAACATGTATTAATGCGAGGTCAAGTGATATACATATAGAACCAACTGAAAAAAACTGTGTCGTACGTGGACGAGTTGATGGAAAACTAATAGAAACATTTATATTTGAAAAAAACATCTATCCACCTTTAGCATCTAGACTTAAGCTCTTAGCTAACTTAGATATAGCAGAGAAAAGAAAACCTCAAGATGGCCGTTTTTCTACAGCTGTAGGAAAACGTGAATATGACTTTCGTATCTCTACACTACCTATTCTTTATGGTGAGTCTATTGTTATGCGTGTTTTAGATAAAGAAAAAGCACTTGTGAGACTTGAAGATGCCGGAATGGACTCAGTTAGTTATCAAAAACTTCTTAAAGGGCTTGCTGCTCCCTATGGTATTATCTTGGTAACTGGACCTACTGGTAGTGGTAAAACTACAACCTTATACGGTGCACTTAATGAGCTAAGAAATGTTGAAGATAAAGTCATTACCGTTGAGGATCCTGTAGAGTATCGAATGAACCTTATTCAACAAGTACAAGTAAATGCTAAAGTTGGACTTAGTTTTGCAGATGCACTGCGTTCCATATTAAGACAGGATCCTGACAAGATAATGATAGGTGAAATTCGCGACCAAGAAACACTTGAAATTGCCATTAAAGCAGCTCTTACCGGTCACCTAGTTATATCCACTTTGCATACAAATGACTCTATAAGTGCTATACCTCGTATGGCTGATATGGGAATTGAGCACTACCTCATTAGTGGGGCACTCGTTGCTATTCAAGCACAAAGACTTGTAAGAAAAATATGTAAGCATTGTAAAGTGGAAGAGGAACTCTCAGCGACTGTTCTTGAAGAGATAGACGGCATCATTCCTGAAGGCACTAGATTTTACAAGGGTGCAGGCTGTAAAGAGTGTGGTGATAGTGGATATATGGGAAGAGAGATGATTTGTGAAGTTTTAAATATTACAGAAGAGCTCTCATCTTTAATAGCAAAAGGTGCTTCTAAAGACATGATGCTTGAACAGGCTAAAAAAGATGGTTTTATAGACATCTTTCAAAATGGTATTCAAAAAGCTATTGATGGTGTTACTAGTATTGAAGAAATTCTCAAGGTTGCTAAAGGATGAAATATTTTGTTGCCACAGTCTTAACCAAAGGTAAAAAAGAACAGCAGGGTCTCTATGCTGAGAATAAACAAGAAGCGACTAGCTATGCTAAGTTAAAATTTTCTGGAATTATTATCAAAGTGGCTGAGGGACAAGAGCCCTTAGATAAGCAATTTGAAAGATTCAAAAAAAATCTACTTAAAAATATTAGAAAGAAAAAAATTAAACCAGATGCTCTAATTGCATCTGTGAGACAACTTGCAGTTATGACAAATGCAGGTATATCTATACACGATTCGCTTAACCAAATCGCTGATGCAAGTGATGATGAAGCTTTAACAACAGTATTTTCTAAACTAGCAGATGATATTAACTCTGGATATTCTCTCTCAGCATCAATGGAAAACTTTAGGTTTGAAGTTGGGAACTTAACAATAGCAATGGTTCTATTAGGTGAGAAAACTGGTAATCTAGATCAATCATTATATGCTTTAGCTGATATGCTAGAGGAGATTCGCTCAAATATTACAAAGTTTAAAAAAGCTATGGCATACCCAAGAAATGTAATGATAGCTATGGCTGTAGCTTTTACAGTTCTTATCTCATATGTTGTACCACAATTTAAATCCATTTTTGAGGAGTTAGGTGCTGAACTCCCTCTACCAACTTTAATTTTATTAACCTTGGAGAACCTTGTTAATAATTATGGTATATATTTAGGAGCTATACTTTTTGCGTCATTTATCACATTAAAATATTCTATAATGCCCCTAAAAATCAAGACAACTATTCTAAAGATTTAATTTCATAAGTACTTGTTACCTTACCCTACATTTTTCAGATATTCAAGATAGACATTCATGGGTTTTCTATAATCTAAACTTGAATGAAATCTCTTAAAATTGTATTTGTAAATATATGCTTTAACTCCTTCTTTTAAATCTTTAATTGTTTCATAATCATTTATATAAATATTTCCATGCTTGAGAGTTCTGAAAAATCTCTCAATGACAATATTATCTATGCTTCTTCCTTTGCCATTCATTGATATTTGAATATCGTGTTTTTTAAGTAACCGTGTATGTTCATGACTTGTATATTGGCTGCCCTGGTCTGAATTGAATATTTTAGGCTTAGGATATTTACTGAGTGCATCTTCAAGAACATCAGTAGCTAGTGTTGCATCCATTGAGTTTGATATTTTATATGAGAGAATAGCCTTGCTGTGCCAGTCTATAACGGCTGCTAAATACATAAAGCCACCATTGATACGGATGTAAGTAATATCTCCACTCCACACTTCGTTTGGAGTTGGCACATAAACACTCTTTTTTCTTCCAATCTTAGTCCAATATTGTTTGAGTAGATACTCATAAATTGGATGTGCTTGATTCTTGAGGCTTGTTAGTTTCTTTTTAGTTGGATAGATAGCTTGTATGCCAAGTATTCCCATATACTTCAGCACTCGATGCTTTCCAATACTGAAGCCATCCTCTTTTAATTGCTCATGGATAAATCTATAACCATACTCTGAATTTTCAGTAGCTACTTCATCTATTCTGTGGAGTAGTTTTATATCATCTTGGCTCATTGGTGCTGGTCTGTAATAGTAATGACTTCTACTTATACCTATCACTTCACACTGCTCTGACACAGATATTTTATTATGCTTAGACTCTATCAGAGACTTTTTATTTATCAAGTCCAAGCTCTTTAACTTTCCCGCTGCCCACTCCGCTTTAATAGTTGCTTTACCAAGTGCTTTAGCAAGTCCATCATTTTCAGTTTTTAACTCTTCTATCTCATCACGGTAAGCTTTAGTAGCACCACTAACATCAAACGCTAAAGATGCATTTTCTAAAAATTGAGTTTTCCACTTTCCCAATGATTGAGAAGTGATTTTATACTTAGTCGCTATCTGACTTGTTGTCATCTCTTCTCTTAACATTTCTAAGACTATTTTAGTTTTTTGTTCGGCAGTGTAAGTTTGCCCTTTTTTTCTACTCATAATTTATCTCCATAATTCGTAATTATTTTAACTTTTTTGAAAATAAATCTTACTGAATTACTGTCTTAGATTTTAGGGGCATTATAATACTCTTCAAAGGGAATAAGTGAGGCAATAAATTTTGATTGCTTCACTTCATGTGTGTAGTTAGAAATAGTATTTACATATTTCATAAGTTATTTATACTAAATTAGTAAAAATATTTTGTACATCCTCATCATCTTCTAATCTTTCTAAAATTTTATCAATGTCAGCCTGAGCTTCTTCGGATATCTCTATTGGAGTATTTGCCATTCTTTCTAAGTTCGCTTTTGTTATCTCAACACCCATCTCTTCGAGTGCTGTAGTCAATGTTCCAAAACTTGTATAATCTGCCGTTACCATACAAACACCATCTTCAGCTTCAATCTCTTCAAGGCCAGCATCAATAAGTTCTAATTCTAGCTCTTCTAGATCCATTCCTTCTTTAAGGTTAAACTCTATGAGAGCTTTTCTATCAAACATAAATTCTAGAGAGCCATTTGTAAGCATCTCTCCACCTTGCTTAGTTAAAATATTTTTCACATTTGCCACTGTTCTAGTATTGTTATCTGTCATACACTCTATGAATAGTAAAACACCATGAGGGGCTTTACCTTCAAAGTTAACTTCTAACATACTCGCTGTGTCTTTTGCACTTGCACGCTTAATCGCTGCTTCAATATTATCTTTTGGCATATTTTCAGCTTTGGCATTGAGTATAGCTGTTCGAAGTTTAGAGTTACTATCTGGATCAATTCCACCCTCTTTTGCAGCCATAGTAATAATCTTACCAAGTTTTGGGAAAAGCTTAGACATTGCTCCCCATCTCTTTAATTTTGATGCTTTTCTATACTCAAACGCTCTACCCATAAAAATATTCCTTAATTCTTTTATTTATAAATGAAATTATATCATTTAGATGTATAATAACGCATAAGGATTACAAATGCAGCTTGGATTTAAGATAAAACACCATTTTTTCAATGCATTTAGAGAACTATTTGTCCATCATCATGGATCTTTAGAGTTTCGTGCTAAAATTTTTGCTTTAATTATATCTGTCAATGAGCATATTAATGAAGATATTTTTACAATAGTTAAAGACATCTCTCTTAATATTTATGATGGAAATGATGACCGTGCAAACTTACTTATGATGTCTACTAAAGAGTTGGTACAAAAAGTAACGGATGACAATGGACTTGATGTTGACTCTCTTATAATCAGTATACAAAAAGAGTTGAAAATAGTACCAAGATATGCAAAGAAAATAGATATCAAAGCGTTAACGCCTCTAGTGAATCTAACACGTGATCCAGATACACTTGCTTATCAAAAAAATATTCTTGAATTTCTTCAAAAGACTAAAGATGATATCTTAGCAGTGACTAAACTCTAAATTATTAAAAAGGAAAAAATATGGATTTACAAACAAAAGCACTACACTCAGGATACCAAAAAGATGGGGCAAGAACTATGGCCGTTCCTATCTACCAATCAACTGCATATGAATTTCGCGATGTTGAGCATGCAGCAAATCTTTTTGCACTCAAAGAGCTAGGTTATATATATACTCGCCTAAATAATCCTACAACAGATGTCTTTGAAAAACGTTTTGCAGAATTAGAAGGTGGAGAAGCTGCTATTGCTACTTCAAGTGGAATGAGTGCTATATTTTTTGCTATAGCTAATGCGGCAGAGGCTGGTGACAATATCGTATGTGCAAAACAACTCTATGGTGGAAGTCTAACACAAACAGCACATACACTTAAACGCTTTGGAATTGAGTCGCGTTTCTTTGACGTACATAAGCCAGAGGAGATAGAAGCACTTGTAGATGATAAAACAAAAGTTATCTTTTTTGAATCATTAACAAACCCAAGTATTGACGTAGCTGATATTGAAGCGATTACTGCGATTGCTAATAAACATGGTATTTTAACAGTTGTTGACAACACGGTAGCTACACCCGTTCTTTGTCGTCCATTTGAATTTGGTGCGGATATTTCCGTTCATAGCGCTTCAAAATACACTACTGGTCAAGGTCTAGCTATTGGTGGCATTATGGTAGAGAGAAAGGGTTTACTAGAAAAACTAAAGGGAAATCCTCGTTATGCTCATTTTAATGAGCCTGATGCTTCTTATCATGGCCTAGTCTATGTTGACGTGCCGCTTCCACCATATACGCTCAGAGCTCGTTTATCACTACTGCGTGATATTGGCGCAGTTTCTTCTCCATTTAACTCATGGCTGTTTATCCAAGGTATTGAAACTTTTGCTCTTCGTATGAGAGAACACTCCTCAAATGCTTTACAATTAGCAGAGTACTTAGAGTCACACCCAAAGGTGTTAAAAGTAAACTATCCAGGATTGAAGAGTAATTCAAACTATGCAAACGCACAAAAATATTTCGACAATGGCGCGTCAAGTGGTCTACTTAGTTTTGAAGTTTCATCCCTAGAAGAAGCTACAAAAATAGTAAACGCGACTGAACTTTACTCTTTAGTGGTAAATATCGGTGATTCAAAATCAATTATCACTCACCCAGCTTCAACGACTCACCAACAATTAACGCAAGAAGAGTTAAATGCTTGTGGTGTTCCTGCTGGACTTATTCGTATCTCATGTGGATTAGAGAGTATTAAAGACCTCATAGCCGATATTAAACAGGCACTCGAAGCCTAATTAAATTATACACTTCCCTCTTGGAGTGTGTAAGAGATAGAAATCTCTACACTTTAAAAATAGTTTTTTAAGTCACTTTCGATAAAATAGCACTATTAATCCACAATAAGAGCAGCAATTGTCTTTAAACCTACAAACACATACTGAGCATTTTACAAACCCTCTTTATCTGGAGAGTGGACGTATACTAGAGCCTTATGATATTACTTATGAAACATATGGAACTTTCAACGATGATAAGAGTAATGTAGTTGTTGTTTGTCATGCTCTTACAGGCTCGCACCATGCCGCTGGAATTTACGAAGGTGAAGTAAAAGCTGGCTGGTGGGATGGTCTAATAGGTCCAAATAAAGCTATAGACACCGATAAATATTTCGTAATATGTTCCAATGTCATAGGAAGCTGTTTTGGCTCAACCGGTCCTATGAGTCCACAGCATCCACATCATGAACCATACCGTTATAAGTTTCCCGTTGTAAGCATAAAAGATATGGTAAAGGCGCAACGCATACTATTTGATAGACTTGATATTCATAGAGTTCATGCAATTATTGGTGGTTCCATGGGTGGAATGCAAGCTCTCCAATTTGCGGTACACTATCCAAATTTTTCTAACAAAATCATCTCTTTGGCAGCGACCCATGCAACGCAGCCATGGGCCATCGCGTTTAACAAAGTAGCACAGGAGTCGATTCTAAAGGACCCTGATTTTAGACAAGGGTATTACGACCCATTACTTATACAAGAAGACGGTCTTTCAGGTATGGCTGTTGGTCGTATGGCTGGGCATATTAGTTTTTTATCTCCTGAATCAATGCGAGAAAAATTTGGTCGTGATTATAAACGCACAGATGGGCTTTATGAGCTTTTTGGAAAATTTCAAATTGAGACTTACTTAGAGTATAATGGCTATAATTTTACTAAATGGTTTGACCCTTTAGCATACTTATACATTACAAAAGCGATAAATATTTACGACTTAAGTCGTGGGTTTGACTCTCTAAGCGAAGCGCTCAAACGCGTAACCGCAGAACTACATCTCATCAGTTTTAAAAATGACGTTTTATTTAAAAACTTTGAGATGAAAGAGATTGCAGATGAATTAGACGCCATTGGAAATATAAACTATACCTATTTAGACGTTGATAGCGACTATGGTCACGACGCGTTTCTTGTAGAGTTGCCTAAGTTTGAAAATAATATAAAGGATATGCTAAATGGATAAAAAAACAGTAGGTTTTGAAGAAAAACTTGAAAATGCAAAAAAAATACTAGAGACGTTAATGAATCCGGAAATCACCTTGCAAAATAGTGTAAAAGCTTATGAAGATGGAATGAAAGAGCTTACCCAAGCTACAAAAATGTTAGAAGACGCTCAGATCAAAATAGCAGAGATAAAAGCTTCATAAATGAAAACTGCCGTTTTACAGTTAAACTCCCAAGGTTTAAGTTCTACAAAACTTTATAACCATATTCGGGTTGCTAGTACAAAAGGCGTTAAAGTTCTTGTTCTAGGAGAGTATGTACTTAACCCATTTTTTAAAGAGTTACAGAACATGTCTCTTAGTATGATCAAGGAGCAAGCAGAACAACAGACAAAAATACTAAAAGAGCTCTCAAGCACTTATTCTATAACTATTATAGCTCCACTAATAATTGTTAAAAAGAAGGAACTCTACAAAACCATAGTAAAATTTTCTCCATCTTCCACATCCTATTATTACCAACAGTATCTTATCAACTACTCGCATTGGAATGAAGAAAAGTTTTTCTCAAATACCATCTCCTCTACGCTTTCACCTATGATATTTAAAGTAGATGGAGTAAAATTTGCCATTATTAGTGGTTTTGAGCTACACTTTGATGATCTGTTTAGAAAACTGGAATCTAAAAATATAGATTGTCTTATAGTACCAAGCGTATCTACGTTTGACTCCTATGAAAGGTGGAAAGCATTAGTAGTGGCACGTGCGTTTACTCATAACTTTTATATTTTAAGAGCAAATCGCATAGGAGAGTATCATGATAAAGAGTTTACTTGGAAATTTTACGGTGACTCTTTTTTAGCCTCTCCAAATGGGTATGTAGAAGAGCACCTAGGAAATAAAGAGGAGTTGATGCTTGTTGACATACACCACTCAGAAGTTATACAAGCGCGTCGTTCATGGGGTTTTAAAGAAGCTATAAAAAAAAGAATTAAATCTTAAATAAGGAATAAATCATGATGCAATATTTTCACCGTCAAGTACAACTATGGGGAGAAGAAACACAACTACTTCTTCAAGATAAAAAAATCGCCATTGTAGGTTCGGGTGGTTTAGGTTCATCTCTGGCGTTTGCTCTTGGGTCAACTGGAATAGGTGAGATTCATATGATTGACTTTGATGAAGTCAGTCTACATAATATTCATAGACAGATAGCTTTTAAAGTTGGTGATGAAGGGGAAAATAAAGCTTTAATTAATTCTCAGCTCATCGAGCAAAGATGCCCATATGCAAAAGCAATTGCGCATAATTGTAATTTTATTGAGTGGACTAAAAAAGGGATAGAAGTAGACCTTATTATAGATGCAACGGATAATCTGCCAACTCGTGGAGATATTAACGCTTATGCAAAAAGTATCAATATGCCATGGCTATATGGAAGCGTTGAAGCTTGGCATGGTCAAGTGGCGTTTATAGAAAACTCATCATTTAATGACGCTTTTAAAATCATCAAAAAAACTCCAGCAGGAATTGCCGCTCCAATTGTTATGCACATAGCATCACTACAAGCAAATTTAGCTCTGCGTTATTTAGCGGGTCTTAGCGTAAAAAAAGACACTCTTTACTATCTATTTTTTAATGAAGACGGTGAACTTATTACTCAGAAGTTTGGTTTGCCAAAAGCGGATTAATCATCGCTAAAAAGTCATTCCTAGCGTCTGCGTTTGCGCTTGCTATGATATAACCTTTATGGTGGATTGGGTCTATTTCCACTCCATCTAAATCAGTTACGTACCCTCCACTATTTTTGATAATTAGATATGCGGCTGAGAGGTCCCATGGGCTTGCGTTTGAGTTAAAATAAGCTATATAATTACTAAACGCGCCCTTAGCCACCATACACATTGAATAAGTAATCGATCCACCAATTGAAGTTAATTTTTTAATCTTATTCTCTTTAAAAAGTTGATTAAGACTCTTAACTATTGGGTGAGAACGTTCTGGCTTAAAATTAACTACCGCTACAGTTTTATTTTCTCTTAAAGGAAGCATTAGCATTCTTATGTAAGACTTTTCACCTTTTTCTGTTTGAAAAAACTCATTTGTAAAAGGATTATAAACTATCCCAATGACAACTTCGTTATTTTCGATTAAAGAGAGATTGATGGCAGATGTGTTTTCATGGGTTATAAAAGCCCAAGTTCCATCTATTGGGTCTATCGCCCAGTAAGGTTTTGACTCATCAATCTCTTCACAATTTTCTTCACCCATAACTTGAATGTCAAAATTATCTTTTAAGCGTTTAGTCATATAATCTTGTACTTGCTGGTCAATATTAGTTATAGGGGTATCATCTTGTTTAAATTTAAAACTAAAAGTATTTGTCTCTCTAGCTTCTCTTATAATTCTTCCAGCTTCATCTACAATCTGTTTTGCAATTATTAGATAAATATTTCTCATTTAAAACTCCTTGTAAATAAAAGACTATGTTAAGCGCTTATGCCAAAAACATTAAAAGTCATATATAAAAGTAACTCTTTGCGTAAAATCAACCTCTTTAACGCCACTTGGCGGTTTTGTATCAATATTATAAATAGTGCTTAACTTTAATAGTAGTTGTTTATAGATTTTAAAGTTTAACTCAATGCTATTTGTTTGTATATAGTCTTTAAAATCATGCACTTTTGGTTGATAATATATCGATGCTGAAAATTTAGAACTTTGTGAGAAATTAACACTATAGGCTATATAACTATTTAAACGCTGATTATTTTCTAAAGGGTTTAGGTTACTATTTGTATAGTCAATATACTCGTGAAAAGCTGAAAGTCCAAAGTAGCCTTTTCCTTTCGTGGTATTGTTGAAGAACCTATATCTAATACCAGCACCGAGTAGAAGTCTACTATGTATCTTCCTAAACTCATCAGATTCCAGCTGTGTAAATAGCTCATATACTAAATCTTTTCTATCTAATAATGCATGTATGTATCGAGCGTGAGAGAAGGCCTTATTTGTATCTTTACGTGCATTAGACTGACCATATTCTAAAGAGATCTCTCCCCAAGCTACATACTCTTGACCTTCATCATATAGGAGTCTTAAAGAGGCTTGATAATTATCTTTATCTGTGTTTCCGCGTTTAGTCTCAAATCCAGCTTCGACCTTACCACTTAAACCTTCTTTAGCTCCAATATCAACGGGAGCAATTGCTACTAGCGCATATAAAGTGTGTGTTGTAATTAATACTAAAAATATAAAAAATTTTATCATTGTTAAACTCTAAAAACTACTTTACGCCAGCATGAGTAAGTTGCTTATGAAACTTACAAGCGTCATTATCACTCTCACCAAGTTCACAAGATTTTTTATAAAAGCTTTTTGCCTTAGTTAAATCTTGTGCTACGCCTTGTCCTAGTTCATAAATAAGGCCAGATTTAAAACATGCGTCAGAGATGCCGCCATCACATGCATGAACAAGTAACTCTCTCGCCTTTACGATATCTTTTTTTACGCCTTGGCCGATGTAGTAGTTTCTACCAAGTACCATACAAGCGTCCATAAGACCTTTGTCACAACTCTTAGTAAAGAGGACTACAGCCTTATCCAAATCTCTTTGTACCACTCTACCTACGTTGTAAGCCTGCGCTGCGTAGTTACATCCCATAGCGTTATCATTTTCACAAGCTTTTTCAAAAAGCTCTAGCGCTTTTTTATGATTTCCACTTTTAGACGCCGTTATTCCATCTTCTACCATATTTGCTTCTAGATTTAGACCTACTAAAAGAGCTACTATCATTAACGTTTTTTTCAATTTTGATCCTCATTTTTTTGTGAGAATTATATCTATATAATACTAAAGAAGTGTATAATCCTAATCGAAACAGTTCTCAGTTTCATTTGAATAATCTTCTAATACCTCTTCCTCACCATAATCATACCCATAAGTACCACCTGGCTGCCCATTTTCATAATCATAATCGTCAAACTCTTCGTCTTCCCTGTCGTCGATGTATATTAACATGATAAATCCTTTTATCTATAGAGTTATACTGATATATCGAACAAATGAATTTATTTTGTAGACTTCTAAATTGAAAAAATCTTACAAAAATAGTTACTGATTAATAATTATATAACCTAATTATTTTTATAATATTGGTATATAGGGTAAAGGAGTTTCAGATGTTAATAAAATTATTCTTATATTTTTTTGTAATTTTAATAATTACAGGTTGTACTACAGATGGAGGTACAAATCAAACTTCTCATGATGATTTTGACATATTGGGTTCTAAATTATCTTCTAGTTTAATGTATAAAAGTACTATTCAAAGCGTAGAGTTAGATTTGTATTCATCATCTAATTACTCTTTAGATAACAATGATTCAGCTATCTTTTTATTTTTTGCTTTAGAGGATTTAAATAAAAACAATTCAACTGTATGGTTTCATTCTGAATCTTTAGCTGAAATTAAAGAAGGAACAAACAAGTATTTATATGACTTTACAGTTCCAGAAGACATAAACTTAAGCACCTATAAGTTAAACATAGAAGTTTGTAATAGCCAAAAAGTGATAGGCACATACTCAACAAATAGTTTTGAGATTGTTGAGGATGACAATAAGCCTGAGCTTGAGTTAGTCTCTTTTACATTAGATTTAGAACATGGTGGAACTGATGGAGAAAATGATACTATACTCTCAAGTGAAATCAATTCTACCGATAATCTAAATGCCCTTATTGACGCTGGTCTTACACTCTATGCTCTTGATGAACCACTATATGCCAGTGCGACAATAAAAGTGAGGTCAAATATAAAGAGTGCTTCAAATGTTAAAATAAAAGCATGTGTTGAACTTTATGGAAAATGTATTGATGTTCCTATATTAACCATAAATGAAAATAATAGCTCACTAACATTTGACTCGGAAGATAACGATACAAAGTCGCTAGACATCAACTATACGTTTTTAGAAGAAGTGAATATAGGTGATATAGAAGCTAATGAAGAAAAAGATATAGATCTGCAATTAGCTCTAAGCAGTCAAGACTTAAAAAAATTAGTAGATGATATAATTAAAAATGTAAACATCTTTGTTGGAAACACAATAGAGGGAAAAATAAATATTGAAATATCATCTGATGATGAGGGAGTTTTAAACACCCAAAACAATAAAACTTCTAGCCCTTTTAATATAACTTTATCTCAAGAGTTGGTTAACTCAATAGCAAGTATATACCAGTCACAGAATCTATCTCCAAGTTATCAACCATCTGCAGCGAGACTTGCGTCATCAGCAGACTCAGAATGTGGATTAAAAAAATTAAATTATGAAAAAACTTATGAAAAATATAAATACGGAAGAAGATTTGGAGCAGGTGCCTACCTTCTAGGACGAGCATATTTAGACGTGAGTGGTTTACATGCAAAAACTTACGCTTCAATCAGAGTCAGGAGATTCTCTGATACAAAATTTAGAATTTTAAGAGTTAAAGCTACAGCCGATTTAGAGCCAGGCTCCTTTGAAGATACAGGCTACGACATCGAGCTTTCATCATTAGGAAATAATTTTTACTCAAAAAGTAACTCATTAGCGCAAGTGAGCGGATTGACTACCCCTATTGTCACACTAAGCGTTGAAGAAGAAAAATTATTACCTAAGACTTCAATTCGTGACGTAAATACAACAGATACAAACACAAGCACAGATAGTAATACAACGACTTCCACTGTCACTTCAAGAGCAACTCTTTTAAAACAAAAAGCTTACAAGGCAACGAAAGAGAAACTAAAAACGTATCAAACTTCATCTACAACAAATATTTCTTTAGTAAGTTTAGATCAGAGTATGAGAGTTGGAAAAAACATAGAAAGGGAACAGACTATCATGTTTTCCATAATTCCTGTAGTCGTTAGAGCTGGCGCAGAAGCACGAATAGGATTTGATGCTTCAATTGGGCTTGACGGGATGACTTCTATTACTGCAATGATTGAGCCAAATGCTTATATAGGTGCTTATTTAGAGGCTGGAGTCGGTGCCGCTATTAGCTGTTGTACTGTAGATGTGGACTATAGCGCAGGCATTGGAGGAGAGTTATGGCTTCTATCTGAAAGATTTACAAACACTATAACCGGCTCACTTGTATTGGTTGATGAAGGGGACTATATAGTTGGTATAGATGGTAGATTGCATGAGAATATAACCAACTATATCAATACGTTAAATGGCAAAATATACGCATATGCAAACTACTATGGTCCATATAAATTTTCAGAACCAACAGAGACAAATTGGAAAAATAGAACAAGAAGAAAAGATTTTGCTAACTGGAGTGGAGGAAAATATACGTCAAAAATATTAGATAAATCTCAAACGCTTTTCTCTATTCCAATTGCTGATAATTGTGAGTAAGCTAATGAAAAAAATATTTTTACTTGCCATAAGTCTCATATCTATACTTATCTTATATTTATTTTTTACAAACTCAAAAAGTAATTTGTATGCTTATACATATGATAATGATTCTGTATATGAGCTCAATTTTTCACAGGATTCTATCCTACTAAAGAGTGATTTAATACCAACAGATATTTCATATAAGTATAAAGTTGACGCACTTTTAAATATGAGAATTTTGAAAAAAAGCGAAAACTATATATGGAGTCTATTTGAGTTATCCTCATTTAATTTAGAGGGAGTGGGTGTCGACAAAAATGTATTAGATCTATTAAGGCCCTATTACCAATCGATGTTTTTAGTAAAATATAGCTTAGATGGTAAAGTGTTAGATTTTAAGTTTCCAGGAAAAATTGAAAATTTTGCTGGATTACTTCAACTAATATACTCTCTTGAAATAATTAACTTGGATAAACAAAGTTATAAAATAGAGCAAAAAGACTCAATAGGTGTTTATGACGTTTTTTATAAAAAAATTTCTAACTCCATAGAAAAACAAAAAAGTAGATATACCCAAGTTATAAACCCTAGCAAAGAGTATGGCGCTAACGTAACTAATTCAATAACAAAAGCTACTGTGGATGCTAAAGGTAGTTGGCTTAAACGCTTAGAGCTATCTGAGAGTATCACTTTATTGGATGAAGAAGGAAATCGGTTTGCAAAAAATAAAAATATTATCTTTCTTAAGAAGATTCCTCAAAGCATAGACCAATCATTAAAAATCTATAAAGAAAAAAAAGACATTAAAACACTTCTTGCCGAATTTACTTTACTAGAACAAAAAGACATTAATATATTTGAAAAAATATCAAATGATAATATTAAAAAAAAATTTATACAGACACATACAACATTAGAAAAGTTAAGTACAAAAATTGATGAAAAATCAACTCTAACAAATATCAAACAGTATATAAAAGCTTTTCCAAATGAAACGCACAAGTTGAAAAAAATAATTTTAGAATCTGATGACGTAACAAGCATGCGAATGATTGCAATTTTACCTATAGTAAATACAGATGAAGCAGAAGATCTTCTAAATGAACTTGCAGTAGATGATAAAACTAGACACATAAATAAAATCCGCTCTATTATAGCCTTAGGAGACATTTCTAAACCGTCGGTGCAAACTATAGAGACACTTATTGGCATAAGTGACACCAGAGGAGATGAATTAAATGACGACAAGTCTGACACTTCGTTGTTAGCGCTTTCAAGGTATGCAAAAGATGAACAAAATAAAGAGGCTATAGTAAGTTACATACGTTCAGAGTATGCCAGCGCAACGTCACTGTCAAAAGAAAAAAACATACTACTCTCTATGCAAAATGCAGGAGCTAAAAATTTTTTAGATGAAATACAAGCTTCATTAAATTCAAACAGTATCAAAGTCAAAAATCTTGCATTAAAAACAATTGCCACTATAGATAATAAAAGTTTGAGAGAGGAAATATTAACTGAACAGCTTCAAAAACAAAATAGTGAAAAAAGCATAAAACTTATCAAAGAGTTGCTCTTGGAAAAATAGTGATTTAGTTATGATTTAAATTTATATGGATTATGTTAGTTTCTTCAAGTGGTGGACAAGGAGAGATTCGAACTCTCGGTACAGTTACCCATACGCATCCTTAGCAGGGATGTGGTTTCAGCCGCTCACCCACTTGTCCTTTTGAAGAACGAGATTATAATAGTAATTTAATAATACTTAGCTTAAAACAAGAAAAGAAATGTGACAATACTCAAAAGAGTAAAAGGCAAAGTTATTAAAAATTTATTTATACTTCTAATTAGTACTATTTTATTCTCAAGTGAATACCCATCATTTACTAATATAGAAATATCACATATTCAAAAAAAGAGTAAAATAGCTAAAAATAGAGTAATCGACTACTCAAAAAAAATCAAACTCTTTACAAGTTATTCTAAAGAGAAGCAACTAAGAGCCGTAAATGTCTATCTCAATAGACTACTCCCGCAATACGATGATATCATTACAAATAAAGAGAATAATTGGGCTACTCCAAAAGAGTTTTTAACTGTAGGTTATGGGGATTGCGAAGATTATGTGATTATTAAATACTACACGCTTATAAAACTTGGATTTGATGACAAAAAGCTATTTATCACTGTTGTAAAAGAGAAGTTTAAAGGTGGGAGCCATATGGTTTTGAGTTATTTTAAAACACAGTGCAGTTCTCCATTAATTTTAGATAATTTGAGTTTTAAGATACTTCCTTTAGATAAACGCCATGATTTACAAGCAGAGTACTTCATAAACTCTACCGGAGTCTTCAAGCTATCCAAGAACTTGAATCTTCTTAAGGTGGCAGACAGGGCTAAAGAGTTTGAAGAACTAGAAGAAAAAGTGAAAAACAACCTTTAAAGCTGTTTTAAAATTTTTTCTACCACTTCAGAAGGATTCTCTGCGTTATATATGGGACGACCAACTACTATAAAGTCAACCAAAGCTTCTTTAGCAAAGGCAACGTCCGCCACGCGTTTTTGATCACCTGAGTCTTCACCAAACGGTCTTATGCCTGGAGTTAAAGTCATAAATTCTTTTGAAGTTATATTTTTAATAGAATTAGACTCATAAGCTGAACATACAACGCCATCAAGTCCACTATCCATTGCGTCTTTTGCAAACTGATCTGCCTTAGATGCTATCTTATTTTCATAAACGTCTTGAAACTCTTCTTCACTAAAAGATGTAAGAGCTGTAACGGCTAAAACAATAGGACGACTATCATATCTACTTAAACGCTCCATTACAGTATGCATAGCGCGTTTACCAGCACTTGCATGGACATTGAACATATCTACACCTAAACCCATGATAGACTCAGCAGCGTCAGCCATAGTGTTTGGTATGTCATAAAGTTTTAAGTCTAAAAATATTTTAAAATCTGGATTTATTTGCTTAATGGCTTTTAGGAAATCTTCACCATCACGGATGTAGGTACGAAGTCCGACTTTGAGCCAAACATCGTAATCTTTAATTTTTTCAATTAACGCTAAGTTTTCTTCTTTTGTGGGTAAATCTAAGGCTACACATAGTTCCATATTATCTCTTTATAATTTAATAATGAGATTATAACATTTTGATGGGTGTGATTACTTAGAGTTCTCTTTTAATTGTGCTTTATCCATAATCTCCAACTCTTTTTTAGCACTAAAGAGTATCTTCTCATCAGCTTCAAAATTAAGAGTTTCACTTTTGCCTTCATACTGCATTTTACTAAGAATTAATTTCATTGTCTCTAACCTAGCCTTATGTTTATTAGTTGAACGAATCACATACCAGGGTGCCTTTTCATGGCTAGTATACTTTAGCATTCTGTACTTAGTATCAGTAAAATTATGCCACATACTCTGTGCTTGAAGGTCAATCTCACTGAGTTTCCATTGACGAAGGGGATCCGTTCTTCTTTGCTCAAATCTTTGAGACTGTTTCTCTTTACTAACGCTAAAGTAGAGTTTAACTAGTGTGGTGCCATGTTCTACGACAGACTCTTCAAAAGGAACCACATGCTTCATAAACAACTCATGCTCCTCTTCACTACAAAAACCAAATACATGCTCTACCATTGCTCGGTTATACCAGCTTCTGTCAAATAAAATAATTTCACCACCAGATGGAAAATTCTTTATATATCTTTGAAAATACCACTGTGTTCGCTCTTTCTCTGTAGGCTTGCCCAAAGCGACAATGCGATAATGTTTTGGATTCATATATCTACTAACACTTCCTATTACACTCCCCTTTCCTGCGGCATCACGCCCTTCAAATAGTATTACCAGTTTTTCTTTATATTTTTCTAAATGTTGTTGTAGTTTTACTAGTTCAGCCTGATATGGCTCTAATGCTAAATTTTCAGCATAAGTTACTATCGCTTCTTCTTTTTGTAGCTCATCTAAGTTATATGAATCCATAATTTTTTGTCCATTTTTGTAATTAAAATGAAACTATATCTATTTTTTTAAAAATTCTATAAAAAATTTAAAGTTTCTCTAAATAATCAAACAAAAGCAGGCAGTAAAAAGGCCTAAAAACAGGCCTATTAAAAGGGTATAAAAAATATAGTCGCAAAAAGAAAAATATTGTGTATTATTCCGAAATATAATTAAATTCTTAAGGAATACAATGGCAAATTTGTCAGTAGGTAAACAACAACTCAAACCATTTACAATAGACTCAAAATCAGTAATTGAAAAGTATCTTTTAAAACTAAGCGTAGATATTAGCGACTATACGTTTGCAGCAAACTATATCTGGCTAGCGAACAGCAGTGGCTTCTACGCTATCATCAATAAATGTTTTTGTCTATTTGTTATGACGGGAGGTGAGTTAACTATGCTTCTTCCTCCATTAGGAAAGAAAAAATATATTACAGATAGCATCGTTGAATGTTTTGCTATTATGAATGAAAATAACAGTTCTCCATACTATGCCCGCATAGACTATGTCCAAGAGTCAATGATTGAAGAGTTTGTTCAGTCTACCGACGAAGTTGGAAGCATGTTTGAAATGCTTGAAAATTACTTGGTAGAAAAAAAACTAGTAGACTATATTTACCAAGTTGACGCACTTATCAACCTACGTGGAAATAGCTACCATACAAAAAGAACAGAGATAAACAAGTTTATTAAGTCATATTCAGACTATGCCATCGAAACTCTTGACTCTACTAAACATGCTGATGAAATAATAGGTCTATTTAACAAATGGGTATCTGATAGAGTCAAGTACATGCCTAAAGAAGAAGCGGAGGTCTTTTTAGAAGGCATCCATCAGGAGAGGCATGCAATCAAGCAGATGTTAAAACATTATGAACTACTTAACCTCATTGGCATAGTCATCTATATAAATGACGAGTTAAAAGGCTTCACTGTTGGAGAGAAAATAAATGGCGACACGGCAAGCGTTATTATTGAAAAAACCGACTTTGAAGTTCTCGGATGCGCTCAGTTTATATTCCGTGAATTTTCTAAAGTGTTAAAAGAGCACTATGGTGTAATGCTTATTAATGTTGGCGACGACATGGGATTTGAAAATCTAAAAAAGGTCAAAATGTCCTATAGACCTTTTAGATTAATACCAAAGTATACTATTTACCAAAAATGACAATTAGCAAAGCAACTATAAAAGAGTTGAGCCAGCTCTATTTATTAGAGAATAGCTTGTTTCAAAAAGAGAACTTTCCACTCTCTAAAGCTTCTCTAAGATATCACATAAACAACAACCTCATTTATCTTGCAAAAATAGAGGATGTTGTAGTAGCTTATATTTTAGTACTCATAAAACGAAAAAACGCGAAGATACATTCACTAGGCGTACAAAAAGAGCATAGAGGAAAAAACATAGCGAAACTACTGCTCAAAAAAGCTTTAGAAGAGTTAGAGATGTCTAGTTTTAAAAGTATACTCTTAGAAGTCAGATGTGATAACCAAAGTGCTATCTCTTTGTATAAGAGCTTTCAATTTGAAACAACTAAAATAGAGCATAGGTTTTATCTTGATGGATGTGACGCGTTCATAATGAAAAAAGACAATGGCATATAAAAATTATACAAAACTCTTTAAAGAGCTAAAAAACAGTAAGTTATTAAAACTACAAATCATAGTTTTATTTTTAAGTACGTATATAGACTGGGTTTTAATGCCTTATATCACTAAACTTGAAGGGACATACCTTCCAGTATATATGATTAGTTTTTATATGCTTGTAGGAGCTATAGATGGTTTAGTACAACCACTCTTTAAAAAAGTAAAAATATATATGATATACCTTTTTGTCATACTACTAGACGTTATACAAATTAGCAGCTACTATTTAAGCAATATTAACATGCCTCTATTTACATATACGATTTTAACTATATTTACATTTCAAGCCATAACGTTTGAAATTTCTAGGATTCACACCATTGACTTTATGAAGGATGAGATAGAGCTCAAAGATTACTTAATGTTGAGATCTTTTGTCCTCTCAACTGCGATTATTGGTGGGGCGGTCTCTGCAATGATATTTGATTATTTTGAAATCAAACTAACAAGTATATTGATACTTTTAGCTATTTTTGGACTGTTCTCTATATTTTTAGAGTACAAGCTTTACTCAAAATTTAAGAGAATCGTGCAGAGTGACGATACGATAATCCAGAGACAAAGAAGTTTGTTAAATGAGAAGATACATATCTAAAAAGTATATTAGAGTATGTCTAGAATTACATTTTATCAATCAATTTTTTGACTACTTCTTGATAAGTTACGCCTTGTGTTTCTGCTTTATCTTTTATTTTATTCCACTGTGATGAAGACAAACTCATTGTAAATGAAATTTGTCCCTCTTCAGCAGCGCGGATTAAAGCATATTTTTTATCAATCTCTTGGCGTTTATGTGGCTCTACATAAGCTCTTGATGACTTATAGCCTACAATTTTGCCACCTTCTGAAAGTGGAACGATACTAGCGTGTACCCAATAGTATCCACCATCTTTCCGAAGGTTTTTAACATAACCTTTCCATTTCTGTCCACTTTTTAGTGTATCCCACATTTGATGAAATATTGAACGAGGCATATCTGGATGACGTACTATTTTATGTGGCTTTCCAATGAGCTCGGCTACTTGGTAGCCAGAGACATGTGCAAAAGTCTCATTTGCATAGGTTATTATCCCTTTTAAATCAGTACGAGAAAGAATCAACTTTCCTTGTGGAATCTCTGCTTCAAATGGTACTTCATTCATCTGTTCAACCTTAAATGTTAGTTTAAAGAGAAAGTAACTTAGCCTTTAACCATCGCCTCTATTTTAGCTACAACAGATGGGTCTTCTAAAGTTGAAATATCTTGCGTTATCTCTTCGCCTTTTGCAATTGAACGTAAAATACGGCGCATAATCTTTCCTGAACGTGTCTTTGGAAGTCCTGGAGCAAAAACCATATCATCACAAATAGCTATATTACCAATCTCTTTTTTAATTATATTGTTTATTGTCTTAACTTCTTCAACTTCATCTGCAACGCCATCATCAGACTTAAGTACGATATATGCAAATATACCCTCACCCTTTAGTTCGTGTGGCTTACCTACAACTGCAACTTCTGCTACATTTGAGTGCTTTTTAATAGCTGCTTCGACTTCAGCGGTTCCCATTCTATGACCCGAGACATTAATAACATCATCAGTACGACCAGTAATAGTTATGTAGCCATCTTCATCATAACGTGCACCATCACCAGTAAAGTATACAGCCTTGCCATCTTTAACCACATCACCATAGTAAGATTTAACATAACGCTCTTCATCACCCCAAACACCACGAATTTGTGAAGGCCAAGGCTTTGTAATACACATATAGCCAGTCTCCCCTACTTCTGCTTTATCACCAGTAGCAGGATCTAAAATCTCCGCCATTATTCCAGGAAGTGGAAGTGTTGCACAAGCTGGCTTAATCGGCGTTGCACCTGGAAGTGGAGAAACTATATGACCACCCGTCTCAGTCTGCCAGTAAGTATCTACGATAGCACATTTACTTTGCCCAACTTCCTCGTAGTACCATTTCCATGCTGGAGGATCTATTGGCTCGCCTACTGTTCCTAAAACTTTTAGTGAAGATATGTCGTATTTAGCCGGTTCATCTTCACCCATTTTATGTAAAACACGTATAGCTGTAGGAGCTGTATAGAACTGGTTAATTCTATGGTTTTCAACCATCGCCCAAGGACGACCAGCATCAGGGTAAGTGATAACGCCTTCAAACATAACTGTTGTCGCACCCATTGCAAGTGGACCATATACTATGTAAGTATGCCCTGTTATCCAACCAACATCAGCAGTACACCAAAAAGTGTCGTTCTCTTTAACATCAAAAACCCACTCCATAGTCATCTGAGCCCAAAGGATATATCCTGCTGAGTTATGTTGAACACCCTTAGGTTTACCAGTAGAACCTGATGTGTAAAGTAAAAACAGTGGGTCTTCTGAGTCCATTACTTCAGCTTCACATACCGCTGATTTACCTTTTATTAGTTCATTATAAGAGTAGTCACGACCAGCTTTCCAAGTTACCTCTTCATTATTTCTCTCAACAACAAGAACTTTTTTAACTGGTGTTTTACCTTCAAGTGCTGCATCAACTACTGGTTTAAGCATATAAGGTTTTGTTTTTCTATAAGCTCCATCAGCTGTAATTACTACTTTTGCTTCAGCATCTTCGATTCTATCTTTAAGTGCTTCACTAGAAAAACCTCCAAATACAATAGAATGGATAGCACCGATTCTAGCACAGGCAAGCATCGCATAAGCAGCCTCAGGAATCATAGGCATATAGATAACAACTCTATCGCCTTTTTTAACGCCAAAGTCCTCTTTAAGAAGGTTTGCAAATCTATTTACATTCTTATAAAGATCAAGGTAAGTGATAGTCTGCACATCACCACGATCACCTTCAAAAATGATAGCCGCTTTATTTTTACGAGTATCTAAGTGACGATCAATACATTGTACAGCAACATTAAGCTTACCACCATCAAACCACTTTACAAATGGAGCTTTACTCTCATCTAAAACATTTGTAAATGGTTCAATCCAGTCTAGCTTCTCTTTAGCCGCATCACCCCAGAAACCTTCATAATCATTAATAGCTCTGTTTTGCAGTGCATTATACTCATCCATATTTTTAATTCTTGCATTTTTAGCAAATTCTTTGTTTGGTTGAAAAACTGGTTTAGCTTCTATTTGTGACATTCTTCTTTCCTTTTGTTGTTAAGTTTTATCTATAGTAATTTGAAAAATTATAGCCAAGCAAGAATCAATCTTAGCTTGAATAATAATTCAATCTCCATTTAAATTCTATTTTTAAATCCCGTATTAATACGCAGCCTTAGCCCAATATAATATCCATAAGTGATGGCTGTCTTTAGTGTATATGCAATATAACCTCGAACCTTTATATACTTAAATACTTCTCCGACGGCATACTTACCACCAAGTGCAACGAAAATTCCCATCGTGCTCGAATTAAAACCTTTATACTGTGTTCCATCTATACGATTCTTTATAGCCTTAGCAGCATACTCAGCACTTCGTTCTGCACTTTGTGCCGTAGGTGCTAAAATGTTTCCATCAGCTCCCTTCATTTCTATGCAATCACCTATTGCAAAAGCATTATCAAATCCAGAAATATTCAGATTTTTATCAACTAAAAGTTGATCCATTTTATTTTTTTCTGACTCAATCACTTCATTTAATGGCGAAGCTTTAATGCCTCCTGTAAATATCATAAAACTATACTCTAATGGCTCTGCATCTTTAAAGTAGACAAATGATTTATCTACCTTTGATATAAAAGCATTTGTTAAAATATTTACACCTAAACTCTCAAGTCTTTTAAATGTATTTTTTATAATATAATCACTTGTTCCTGGCAAAATAGTCTCACTTGCATCTACGAGATATATTTTTATCTCTTTTGCTCTGCTGCCTATGGTTTTGCTATAGTTTTTAATAACATGTGCCATCTCAGCAGCTACCTCAACACCACTCAACCCAGCTCCACCTATGACAATATTTAACTCTTGTGAACTTGAGTCGTCTGTGTTTTGAAGTTTTTTGTAGATGACATTTTCAAACTCTTTTCTAAAGTTAAAAGCACGGTATAGGCTTTTTACACCATAGCTATTTTCACGAAGTCCTTCTATAAAGGAGAAAAAGTTTGTCTTAGCTCCATATGCCAAGATTACATAATCATAAGAGAGTTGCTCCTCTCCCATAAATACTTCTTGTTTTACAAAATCTACACTACTCACAGTTGCTTGAATAAACTTCACTCTTTTAAAACCAAGAGACCAGTTGTATAAATCAACAGCTACTTCATTTACATCAAACTCCCCTGCTATGTATCCATAGGCCTGTGTTTGTAGATAATGATATGGATTTTGATCAATCAGTGTAATCTCAATATCTTCATAAGTAGATAAACCTTCAACTGCTCTAAGTCCACCATATCCACCACCGATAACTACAACTCTATTCATCATTTGATTCTACCTTGCATTTTGAAGTTTTAAAAAAATCATACCTGTCATAACGGCATCATTTACCGCATTATGAATACCCATGTTTGGTATGTTGTATTTCTTTAACATGGTATCAAAACGCAAATCTATATTTCCCTGAGGTATGGTTGTTATTTGTGCATCGTAATACAACTCTGAGACCTCTATCATTTTATTTGGCAATTTTATGCCAAGCATTGGTAAAGTATATTTGTTTATCATACTCACATCAAACTCTAGATAATAACCAACTAACCTCCTTGAACCGATAAAGTGTAAAAACTCTTTTATAGCTTCATCAGATTTTTTTGCATTTTTCAAATCACATGTTCTAATACCATGTATTTCAATACTTTTAGAACTTATCTCTTTTGTATTTTTCACATAAACCTCAAAAGTTTGTGAAGTTAAAATCTTGTTATCTTTTATCTTCACAGCTCCAATAGAAAGGATGTCATCTACTTTTGGATTTAATCCTGTTGTCTCTGTATCAAAAACTACAAATTCATCACTTTTATCTTCTTCAAACAAAAACTTATACGTTTCATCTTTTAAACCTGCAAAGTTTCTCTTGCGTTTGAAGTGAGAGTAAAAAGAGAACATTAGCTCACCATTTCCAAATGAAAATGAAAGCTGATAAACTTTTTAAATCTATTTACCACTTTAAAACTATCTTTTAAAAGATCGCGTTGAACCTTGGAGAGCTTATGTGGATTGATTTGATTATACGACTCTTCACTTCCCGCTTCTAGCATTGCATGTAAACGTACAGAACTCAAAGTGTCAAAACTCTCTATCAGTTCCATCGCAAAAGTTTTATCAATAATGCCTCTATCATTAAGCTTTTTAATTCTCTCTACAGTGTTAGTCTCTTTGATGGCAAACTCTAAAGAGAGCGTTCTTACACCGTGAACTATTGCAAAGATTCCACCTTTTTTTAAGTCTAATCTATTCTCATCTTTCTTGTCTGTAACAAAACCAGAAAAAAGAGATAGTGGTGTTTCAAAATTCAAGATAGCTTTGGCGACATGGGCTAAGATATCAGCACGTGCCATCAAACTATTATGAAGATAGGCTTTTAACTCTTCTAATAGCGAAGCATTACCAGCTACAACTTTAGCATCCATGACAATACTTATGTTTTGGATACTATCTTCGTTCATGCTCCATACCCAATCATCTATAAGCTTTTTATAAGAACTAAGATCTCTTCTCCAAAAAGAGTTACTGACCATAATCTCACCCTTACATTTTGGAAAACCAAGCTCTAAAAGATAACTGTTTAATCTTTTCATAGGTTCTTCAAAGAGTTCTATATTTTCGCCATTTTGAACTATCAGAGCATTGTCCTGGTCAGTTTTGATGGTTTGTTCTTCTCTTCCTTCACTTCCCATAACTATCAAGGTACACTTTTCTCTGAGAGACTGATCGACACACATATTAAAAAGTTTTTTATATATCTTAATGTTAAGAGTTGAGACTAGCTTCGTTATATACCTAACCTTTACACCTTTAGCGCGAAGGGTCACTATAATATTTTTGATGTCAACTTGTAACTCTTTTAAATCCTCAACGCTCTTTGCTTTGTCAATTCTAACAGAAACTAAATGCGAATGATTTGCAAAAAAACTCAACAGGTCTATCTGCTCTAGGATTCCTACTATAACCTCTGCATCTTTTACTACTATGCGTTTAACATTACTCTGAGTCATAATTAAAAGTGCATTAAATAAAAAATCATTTTTATCTATGTATATAATGCCCTTTGTGGCAATTTTAGAAACACTGTCATGGACAGATATATCTCCTAAGAGAACTTTTTCTCTTAAGTCACTGTCTGTAACTATAGAGTATTCATCTGCGTTTTTAACTATAATCGCATTAGCTTGGGAGTCGCGTTGTTTTTTTAAAGAGTTGTAAACACTCTCATCCGCATCTACTATACAGACATTATGTAGAAATATCTCAGAGACTTTTGACATCAAAAACGGTGATAAGTCATTTGATATTTCATGTTCTTTAAGCTGTTGATGTCTTGAGATAAAGTCTTCAAGAAAGTAGGATTGTATTTTTTTGTTCTGCATAAGCTCAAGAAAATCATCTTTTTTTATTTCATAGCAGATTAAATCCTCTTCTACGACAAACTTTGATTCTGTTTTTGAGTATATGAGAGCATCTGCATCAAAGCTATCGCCCTCTGAGTAGACATTATGAAGTTCATCATCAACATACTCATTAACTGAGCCTTTGATGATGATATAAAAAACGATAGATTCTAAATCTTTAGATATGAGAAGTGTCTCTTTAGTATAGTAAGCTATATCAATTTTACCCATCAAGTCATCAAGCTCACTTGAACTTAATGACTCAAAAGGGTGAATAGACTCGACTAATTTTCTCTGATCTAAAAGACTCATTGCTAGTGCTCACTTGCGCCTTCAGCACCTATTCCTGTTTGACTTCTGATATATTGAGCTTCAAAGGCTTCTCTCTCAGCTTGAGCATCATGAGAGTTGTCAGTTATAGAGAAGAACCAGATACCTATAAATGATACACTAACGGAGAAAAGTGCTGGGTATTTATAAGGAAAAATAGCTTCTGCATTTCCTAAAATCTGTACCCATACAATCGGACCAAGAATTACTAGTAAAACTGCTGTTGCAAGACCTAACGAACCACCAATAACGGCACCACGAGTTGTTAATTTTTTCCAGTACATTGAAAGGAATAAAATAGGGAAGTTAGCTGAAGCTGCGATTGCAAACGCAAGACCAACAACAAACGCGATGTTTTGTTTTTCAAACATAATACCCATGATAATAGCAACGATTCCTAAAACAACTGTAGCAATTTTAGAGACTTTCATCTCTTTTACAGAATCAACTTGACCTTTTTTTATAACAGAAGCATACAAGTCATGAGAGATTGCCGAAGCACCCGCAAGAGTAAGACCTGAAACAACCGCTAAAATAGTAGCAAACGCAACAGCCGAGATAAATCCTAAAAAGAAGTCACCACCAACAGCGTGTGATAAGTGAATAGCTGCCATGTTGTTTCCACCAAGAATTGGAGAACCACCACTAATAGCCTGTTTTGCCATATCTAAATATGCAGGATTTTGAAATACCATAACAATCGCACCAAAACCGATGATGAAAGTTAAGATATAAAAGTAACCGATAAATCCAGTTGCAAAGAAAACAGATTTACGTGCTTCTTTTGCATCAGCAACGGTAAAAAATCTCATAAGAATGTGTGGCAGACCAGCCGTACCAAACATAAGTGCTACTGCAAGCGAGATAGCTGAAACAGGGTCAGATACAAGACCACCCGGACTCATAATTTCAACACCTTTAAGTTCCGTTGCATGTGCAAAAAGTGCTCCAAAACTAAAGTCATAGTGAGCCATAACAGCGATAGCCATAAATGTCGCACCTGAGAGAAGTAAAAATGCCTTAATAATCTGTACCCATGTAGTAGCAAGCATACCACCAAACGTTACATAAAGAATCATAAGTACACCAACAAGGATAACTGCTACTTCATACTGAAGACCAAAAAGAAGTTGGATAAGTTTTCCTGAACCAACCATTTGAGCGATTAGGTAAAGAATAACCGTTGCGATAGAACCTGATGCTGCAAGTGAGCGGATTGGCGTTTGACGAAGTCTGTATGACGCAACGTCAGCAAATGTGTACTTTCCTAAGTTTCTTAAAGGTTCAGCTATCATAAAAAGAATGATTGGCCAACCAACAAGAAAACCTATTGAGTAGATAAGACCATCGTAACCTTTCAAGTATACAAGACCAGATATTCCTAAAAAAGATGCAGCTGACATATAATCACCAGCGATTGCCATACCATTTTGAAAACCAGTTATACCACCACCGGCAGTATAAAAATCTTTTGCAGATTTTGTACGTTTAGCAGCCCAGTAAGTGATACCGAGAGTTGCTCCTACAAATATAACAAACATTACAATTGCCGACATATTTAAGGGCTGTTTTTCAATAGCACCTTCTATAGTTCCAGAAGCAAATACTGCAATTGAGCCGAGAATTAAAAATAAAAATATTCTATTCACATTCATCTTAGTTATCCTTTATCGATGCTTTAATTTTGTTTGATAAATCATCAAACTCAGAATTCGCTCTTTTAGTATATATTCCCGTTAATATAAACGCGAAAATGATAATTGCCATTCCGATGGGAATGCCAATAGTTGTTACAGAGTCTGCAGACATTTGAGAGCCAAGTGCTGCAGGATTAAACGCGATTGTTAATATAAAAGTAAAATATACTACTAACATAGCTACAGTAAGCTTTAGTGCAAAGCTACTTCTCTTAGCGACCAACTCCTGATAATCAGGATTGTTCTTAATTTTTTCTACAAGTTCTTTATTCATCTTATTTTCCTTTTCTGGCACTAAATGCCGATGCCCCTGTGGCTAAAGCCTAAGTGGGGTACTAAAAATTATAGTTAACGATAAGTCTGTACTCGCTCCAGCCAGTTGTTCCCGATGTGCCCTCAGCAAATGTTCTTGGAAAGTTAGCACGTGTTCTTAGCTGTAGATTTTTTACAGCTTCTGGGTAGTAAATGATATCATAACCAGCTTCAGTTGCTGTTCTCTCAATTCCATATCCACTATTTTCATGCATATCAAATGATGTATAGTATGCAAGAGTAGAGAGGTTTGGACCGAAGCCTTTCCAGTTGTAGCTTGCTGCAATTTTTGAAGCCTTAGTACCCGCTAGATACATGTGACGAGTCACCATTCCTTGCGTAAACGCCGACATACCACCCCATGGAGTTAAAATGGCGTTTGCAGTTCCACCAGCAGCAGCCTCAGCGGCTGTATTTTCAGTTGTTTGTGAGTATGCTATATAAGCATTAAAATTTTCAACTTTTGCACCCAACTTTGCAGCCCAGTAAAAACCATTTACATCACCAGCTAAATCATCTCCAACGTTATCTTCTTTTATAAACTGTCCCGCTACATATGGTTTTACGTCTTTATTTAAAAGACATGTCCAAGAGTAATCAGCCTGCCCATAGACAACATTCATTAAGTCATGCGCATAGTAATCCCAAAGTTGGAGTTTAAGATTTTTTATATCTGTATATACAACAGAAGCAACTGAAACGCCATCTGTTTTTTTGCCAACGGCATATGTTCCCATGTTTACAAATTGGCCAACATTGTTTTTTGTATCTACATATGAATAACCGCCAGTTACTGCTAAAAGTGCATTTGCACTATCTGCTCCAGCATTATAAACGCGACCAAACGTTCCTTGTGAAAAACCAGCGATGTGTCCAGCTGTAAGAGTAACACCCTTTATGTCCGTATTTGTAAGCATATACGCTTCAAATAGATTACGAATCATACGAGCGTCATCACCTCCAGCCATAGGAGTTTCTAATGTTTGGCGACCCGCTTTGAAGTTAGTATTTTCATGCTTATAGTTCAAATAAGCTTCACCTACAAAACTAAGGTTTCCATTTCCAGGACCAAAAAGCGTTGCGTCAACTTTAGATTCATTCGTATAGTCTGTATCATTTAAAAAACCGTTTGTTGTGTAAAGCGCTGTACCAAAAGTGAAACCTTTAAAGTCTGCAGTCTCAAACTTTAAATGACCACCAACTGCGTTTGCTCTTCTATGCGTAGTGTTTCCTGCGCTCCCTTGATACTCGCGATCAACAGAAAACTCTCTAATCTGTCCACTTGTTTTACCTTGCGAGAACATACTGCTTAAGTCTTCAGCCGCAACTGCATTTACAGAACTTAAAAGTCCACAAACCAGTAGACTTTGTACAATCTTTTTCTTCATATTAACTCCCCTATCTATTTTTACACTTTAATAGTAAAGCATGAAAATAGCACGAACATAGCAAAGGATATATTTTAAAAACTTATTGTTAAAAATATTCTACTTGTGAAAATTTGTAACAGTAGTTTTATATTTATGGCTTCTCTATCATATAACCCATTCCTCGAACATTACTAATAATATCTTCTTGGAGGAACTTTTTAAGTCTGTTTACCTCAGCCCTAATGGTGGCGTTATCCACTACTTGATCATCCCATATATAGATACTAAACTGCTCAAAGTCTACCACTCTACCTCTGTTTCTAGATAAGAGGTCTATTATCTGAGATTGGCGTTTAGTAAGTGTTTGGGCTAGTCCATTAAAAAGAAGCGTTGAGTGTTCTTGATCATAACTGTAATTTTTTGAGAGTCTTAGATGTACTCTAGGCACATCGTTAGAGAGGACAATCCTATCGAGTCTAAGTATAAGCTCTTTTAAATGAAACGGCTTTTTTAGATAATCTACACAACCAAGTTTATATGCACGTGAAATATCTTCTATATCTACTAATGCACTAATATATATTGTTGGTACATGAATCTTTAACTCATGTATTTTTTCTAAAAATGTAAGGCCATCCATACCAGGGACATTAATGTCTAGTATAAGTAAGTCGTACTCATTTTTCTTTATAGACTCATATGCTTCAAGTCCATCAAAAAAGCTCTCTAGGGCATGTCCTTGAGACTCTAAATACTCCTCAATAGACTCATTTAACATCACTTCATCTTCTAGTAATAGTATCTTCATTATTCACCCATCATCTTAAATCTATATCTAAAAGTAGTTTTCTCATCGCTAGAATCTACATATATCTTAACATTTTCTTCTTCACAAATACTCTTAACAAGTCTTAGCCCTATACCAAAACCCTCTATATGTTCTTCTTCTCTATAATATGCATCAAATATTTTATCAGTGTCTTTTATCTCTTTTGATTTACTTCCGGCCGATAGTTCTACAAAACTGCCCATAACGCTAATCCCTATATATATTTTTTCATTTGCTAAGGTATATTTTATGGCGTTTGTTAGAGTGTTATCTATAACTCTTTGTAGTTTTGTCTCGTTAAAATATATAAATGTTTGACTCTGACTTGAGGTATAAACAAATTCAAGCTTCGAGAGTTGTGCTACTTCACTAAAAAAGTCTATTCTACTTTTAAGAAAAAGGTCTAAATCTACTGTTATACGAGGATACTCCACTTGATCTTTTTTAACTAAGTAGCTTAAATCGTCATAGATATTAAATATATTTTTTGTTGCAGCCTCTATTTTTGAGAGGTGTCTATCTTTTTTATTGTTCATACTTAGAAGGTCTATACTTGTCAATATAACACTTAGTGGAGTATTTGTCTCATGAATGGTATGTCTTAAAAACTCTTTTTGAGCTTGAAGTATGTTGTCTCTTAACTCTTTTTCTTTAACTAGGTTAGCATTTGTTTCTTGTAGGTTTGCGGTTTTTTCTTTGACCTTATCTTCTAGTTTTAAGTTTAACTCTTCAAGGTCGCGTTTCTTTTCACTAATGGTATCAACCATACTGTTTGCATAACTGACCATAGTTTTAAACTCTTTAAAAAAAATAACATTTGGATTAAGTACCTGTTCACTGTGTGCAGTTTCTTTAAAGAAGTCTAAAAATGCCTGCATATCACGTTGTAACAGTGTATTAAATATTTTATAAAAGCCAAGCATTATCCCAAAGAGTATAAATGCCAGTGTCACTATAGCTATGGTATTTTTTATCAGTAAAGTTTTGAGCTTCTTTTCTCTATCTGCATGATATATAGTTTGGGATATATTTGTATCTAAACTCTTTTCATTACTATACAAAGCTCTCTCGTAATCATGATAGTTCTCTGTTATCAAAAGGTATGCAAATAGTATTGTAAATATAAAAATAAACAGAGTTGTAAAAATATTTGCCTGCTGTATTGTTATGGTGTTTGATTTATGTAGTATGTAGGTATATATACTATTAAAAAAATTATTCATAAAAAAATTATAGCCTTATTATTTACAAAAAAACATCATCTTTGTAAATTAGCTAGAAAATAAATAAATATAAAATTCATACAGTGAAAGAAACCAAGTTAGCACTATATAAACATAATTAAACCATTAAGTAATATGTTATATTCTTTCATGTACTATTTAGCGAGGTCTTAGAAATACTGTATAAAGCAAATAAAAAGATTGTCAGAGGACTAGAAGAGGGGAAATAATGCATTCGTTTCGTAATATTTACCTCATCTTTTATAAAGACGAGTATTTAGGAAGCGTAGACATAGCCTTTTCATCTAGTGTTTTAAAAAAACACATGGACCAAAATAAAGCTTTTGAAATTATATTTGAAAAAGCGTCTGATGGCATTGTCATTATAGAGGACAAGAAGATAACGCAATGTAATGAGATGAGCTAATTGGGCTATCAACATCTAAGATTTCATCTAACTTTCTCATTGAGGGGTTCTCTTCCACTCATGAAGTTGAACTCTTTCTTGAGTCTGACAAAACTGAAGACATAAATAGTTTTGACTGTAAACTAACTAAGGTTGATGGAACTGCTACACATAGACGAGCATGAACTTGAAATATCTGCGAGCATAGGAATAAGCATCTATCCTACTCATGCCACAGAAGCAAACGAACTATTAAAGTATGCAGATATCGCTATGTATGGTGCCAAGAGCGATAAGAAGAGTAACTTTCAATTTTACACTCCATAAGATAGAGTACAAAACAGCTTTTAGTGTTTTAAAAACAGTAGTAGTTTAGTTGTAAGCACTTTTCTCTCTAGGGGCTTAGTCATATATTCATCCATTCCCGCATTTAGAAATTTTTCTTTATCCCCTTTAAGCGCATTCGCAGTTAACGCGATAATTGGAGTATGCATTAGCTCATTCTCTTTTTCATACTTTATAATCTTTTTTGTAGCACCTATACCATTTAGGTTGGGCATATTCTCATCCATCAATATCACTTCATACTTATTGGTCTTGAACATTTCAACAGCTTCTACTCCATCATTTGCTATATCAAAGGTCAGGTTCATCTCTTGGAGTAAAATTTTCATAAACAACTGATTAGCTCTGTTATCTTCAACCACCAAAATCTTCTCATTACTAAAGCTTAGCTCTTCAACTCCCTTATTTAAATGCACTACATCTTTAACTATTTTTGCAGGAATACTAAAGTAAAACTCACTCCCTACACCGATACTACTTTTAACCTTGAGCTCTCCACCTAGAAGTTTTACAAGCTCACTACTAATACTTAACCCAAGGCCAGTTCCGCCAAACTCTCTCGTTGTTGAATTATCTTCTTGATTAAACGCAAGAAAAATATGCGTCAGTTTATCACTAGATATACCTTTGCCTTCGTCCACTACACTCACTCTCAAATAGTTATCTTTAAAGCCTACTCTTACATATATATTTTTATCAGATTGTGTAAACTTTATAGCATTGCTTAAAAGATTTGATATCACTTGTTTAATTCGATAGGCATCACTATTTATAGCTTCTGGCAAATTATCTTCAAATATAAGTGATAATGTAATGTTTTTTTCTGAACATTTTGCATCAAAAAGATGTGTAATTGAGCCTAGTTCATCCTTTAGGTTAAAATCAACTAGGTTAATAGAAATTTTTCCACTCTCTATTTTTGAAAAATCTAAAATATCTTCAATTATATTAAGTAAAGTTTTACTTGAATTTTCCACTATATCTATATATTCTAAAGATGTACTTCTTCCTTGGCTCTCTTTTTTTAAGAGATTTATAAAGCCAAGTATCGCGTTTAAAGGTGTTCTAATCTCATGACTCATATTTGCTAAGAAGAGTGACTTTGCTGCGGACAACTGTTCTAACTCTTTCTCTTTCTCTTCTAATTTAATTGTATATTTTTTTAAAGTATTATGCCTCAATGCCAACATTACTATCAAGAGTAACATACCGGCAGCCACTTTTAAAAATAGCTCATAATCATACTTTGATTCATATTGAACACTTATCCATTTATTCATTACATCTCTATACTCTTCACTTTTAACAGATGATATAATCTTCTCAAAAATAGACAATAAAACAGAGTCGTCATTTCTAACCCCAACACTCCACTGCCAAGTAGTTTCAAATTTACCAGCAACTTTAAGCTCACCAATATACTCTTTTTGTATAGAGTAACCAGAGCTTATTAGGTTATCTATGTAAGCAAATATTTTTCCCCTTCGCACTGCGTTTAAACCATCTTGCAGTGTTTCAAATTCTACTAAGTTAATATTTGGATACTTTTTCTTTAAAATTTCAATAAATGCATATCCCTTAGTGATACCCAACGGTTTTGATATAACACTTACTGGATCATCAATAAAAGGTTTTGTAATTTGAGTAATGATGACAAGAGGTGCTTTTAAATAGGCTTGAGTAAAATTCATATATTTAGTTCTATCGGCCGTACTCATTGCCAAGGAAAGGATATCGCATTTTCTATCTTTAGCAAATTCCAATGACTCAGTCCATGTTTTAGTAGGTACTAAAACAATTGGTATACTAATTTTCTTAGAGAAAATTTTAAAATAATCAGCAGTCATTCCAATATGCATGCCCTCTTCTATTTTCTCAAATGGCATCCAATCAGGGTCTATACACATTTTTATCTCTGATTTTTTTAATAGATAGGATTTCTCTTCATCACTCAAATGCGCATAAGATAAAGCAGTATCATTTGAGTAGGATAAAATAAAAAGAGCAAATATTAATAATATGTATCTCATAAATATCCTTATATAAATGCTTTAATATTAGCAAAGTTATTCTTATAATCATGTATTTATTTATAAAAAATGATTCATACCATACTATAACTCTACTATTTAGAATATTTAACTATAATGTCGAAATTATATATAAAAGGAATGTTATGTTTGGAAAAGAACTAAAAGATTATAAAATTAGTGCAGAAGAGTCACTAAAACAGCAGTATGCAAAAGTAGCTACAAGTAAAGGTGATATCTGGTTAAAACTATTGCCAGAAGAAGCTCCAAATACAGTCGCAAACTTTGCACACTTAGCAAACACTGGTTACTACAATGGCCTTAATTTTCACCGCGTTATCCCCGGGTTTATGGCGCAAGGTGGTTGTCCTACTGGAACTGGAACTGGTGGACCTGGTTGGGCTATAAAGTGTGAAACGGCATCAAACACGTCTGTACATAAGCCGGGAACTCTTTCTATGGCGCATGCTGGACCAAATACAGGTGGAAGCCAGTTTTTCATCACTTTTGTTGATACTCCACACTTAGATGGTGTACATACTGTTTTTGGTGCGATTGAAGAAGATGATGAAGAGAGCTTTAAAGTTCTAAGCACTATTCAAGGTCAAGATGACATTAACTCTATCGAAGTTGTAGAGTCTCGCTCATAGTTTTAATGCCTCCTAGGATTTAATCTTAGGAGTTAAAATGATATAAAACTCACCCTATTTCGTCCTCCACTTTTAGCTTTATAAAGTTCATCATCTGCTATTTTATATAAACTATCACTATCATATTTATAATTTTTCTTATCTGCAAAATCTATAGATACTAAACCGATAGAAACTGTTATAACCTTATCTACACTACTTGATTTATGCTCAATCTGAAGATTTTGAATACTTCTACAAACTTCATTGGCAATTGAAAGTGAATCCTCTTTTGTACTTGTAACATATACTGCACCAAACTCTTCACCACCTAGTCTAAACCTAGTATCACTAGTTCGGTGAAATGATTTATAGTTAAGAGTATGGCCGATAGTTGCAAGAACATCGTCACCATCTTGATGCCCATATGTATCATTATACTGTTTAAAAAAGTCTACATCTAGCATCATTAAAGATAACTTTGATCCATGTCTCATTGCCCGATTTATTTCATCACTGAGCACATCATTAAAGTGTCTTCTGTTATAAAGTCCCGTTAGCTGATCAGTAATAGATAAGAGTTCAATTCTTTTTTTATCTGTAATGTCACTATTAAGAGATGTATATCCAGTTATGATTCCATTATCATCAATATTTGGAGAAATTATAGAATCAACCCAATATGTATCCCCATTTTTTTTGATATTTTCTATCTCACCTTTCCATGTTTGTCCTGATTTTATACTCTCCCATAACTCCTTATAGAGTTTATCTGTACTACTTCCACTTCTTAGAATCGCATGATTACTTCCTAAGAGATCTTCCAAAGAGTATCCGGACATTTCACAAAATGCACTACTTACTTTTATGATTTTTCCTTCTATATCAGTAGATGACATAATTACATACTTATCCACTATTTCGAGATTTTGTTTTAACTCTTTTTCTAAAAAATGAATTGAAAGATGTGTTTTAATCCTAGCTATAACTTCTATTGTCTCAAAAGGTTTTACAAGATAATCAACTGCACCAAGTGTAAATGCTTTTACTTTATCTTCTGCTTGAGATTTTGCACTTAAAAAAATGATTGGAATTTGTTTGAGTTCAGGGTCCTCTTTTATCATTTCACATGTTTCATAACCATCTATTCCAGGCATCATGACATCAAGTAAAATAAGATCTGGTTTTTGTCTCTGTATGGACTTTAAAGCCATCTCTCCACTAGTTGCAGTACGCACATCATAACCCTCTTCAGAGAGAATTATCTCTAAAAGTTCCAGATTTACTACTGTATCATCGACAACCAATATATTTGTATTCTGAGCCATTTTATACCTTTAATAGTGAAACTATAGAATCGAAATCATATACCTTCATTTTTTGTTGAATAAATTCATATATATCTTTATCTAAATCTTTTATCTTATCTAACTCTTTTTTTATTTTCATGCCGCTACCTATAAGTGCAGCTTCTATTATCAACTTCCTACTTGAGAGATCAATTGTTCTAGGATCTAAATCTACTCTAACTGCTTTTGTCTTTTCTTTTTTAGTTTTATGAGTCTGAACAGGTTTCGCGTTTATCTCAGGAGAACCTTCTAGTACCTTTATAGGTAGTATAATGTAAAACTTAGTCCCTTTTTGAACTTCACTCTCAACTCTAAGGGAACCATCCATTAAATTAACAAGATTTCTAGATATAGACAGCCCTAGTCCTGTTCCCCCCTCTATCTTTTTAATGCCATCATTTTGAACAAAGGGTTTAAATATATTTTCAATCATCTTCTCTTCAATGCCACAGCCAGTATCCTCAACAACTATCTCTAAAGAATCCTTTCTATGGGCTTGAGAAAATAATACTGTAAATTTTATATGTCCCTCTTTAGTAAATTTAATAGCATTTCCTATTATATTAAATAAAATCTGCTTTATTTTACTCTCATCAGACATGATAAATTTTGGTAATTTTTCATCTATACTTAATTGACAAGTAACTAAATCTGCATTGACTTGGTGTGACATCAGCTCAGAAATACTTCTTATGGTTTTACGTAAATCAAACTCTTCATCATAGACCTTCATCTCTCCAGCTTCAATTTTTGACATATCTAAAAGATCATTAATCATATTAAGAAGGTGTTCTCCAGAAGAGCTTATAGTTTGTAAGTGTAACTTTTGCTCACTACCCATATTTGGGTCTTTAAACATTTTATTCGAAAAACCTAAAATAGCATTTAAGGGTGTTCGCAGTTCATGAGACATATTTGCAACAAATGAACTCTTAGTTGAATTTGCCTCTTCAGCTCTGTTTTTAGCTTCTATTAATAACTCTTCATTCACTTTTCTCTCTGTAATATCTATTATAGTACCAATCGAGCCAATTATTTTTCCACCTTTATCATGATAATGTTTACATTTTTCAATAACAAAACGTATCTCGCCATCTGGACGAATAACTCTATGTTCTATCTCATAAGCCTCATCTAACTCTATAGAGTTTGTATATGCACTATTTACAGCCTCTCTATCATCTTCATATATCCTCTGTACAAATGAATCATAAGTTGCAGTAAACTCTTGTGGTTGAAGCCCAAAGATACGATATGTTTCATCGGACCATGAGAGTTCACCCGTAATTAGATCTAAATACCAGTGGCCAATATGTGCAAGTTCTTGTGCACTATTTAAGACTTCTTCTTTTTTTGCAGAGTGTGTAATATCTATAATATTTGTATAAATATATGCTTTTTTCTCGTGCACTAACAGTGTTCTATTTAGCAAGACATTAATATGGTGTCCACCTCTATGAATATACTCTTTTTTATGAGAAATATTTCCTCTCTCGTTTTGTAGATATTTAAGTTGTGCCTGTTCTTCTTCGTGCCCATCTAAAGGTATTAAGTCCCAGTAAGAAAGGTTATTAAGTTCTTCTTTCGTGTGTCCAATAATATTTAAAAACTCTTCATTTACTTTTAATAATGAACCATCAAGAGATTGCAATATAAGTGCGCTAGGAGCTAAATCAAAGAGTAAATCATCTAAGTTTTTATCAAATTTCATATTAGCCCCACTAAAGTATCTTTACACCTATTCTATATTAAAAAATCTTAATCTAACATACATCAAATATTAGAGTGTCAGGTATGCCTTATAAAACTTTTCAAACTCATTTACATTAAGAGGTTTAGAGCAATAATATCCTTGATAAGCTACACACCCAATACTTGAAAGATATTCGACCTGTTCTTTTTCTTCAATTCCCTCAGCGATTACATGTAGCTTTAATGTTTGGCCCATTTTTACTATTGTCTCAACAAACACAGCACCATCTTCAGTTGCATAATCATCCATAAAAACCTTATCGATTTTTAGGTTATCAATAGGAAATCTTTTAAGATAAGAGAGTGATGAGTAGCCTGTACCAAAATCATCCAAAGAGATTGTAGAGCCATAGTCATGTATCATATTTAAAACTCTTAAACTCTTTTGTGTCTCTTTTAAAAATAGATACTCAGTAATTTCTATATCAATTTTACTAGGATCAACGCCACTCATATCCATTATAGATGTAAATACATACTCAAAAGCATTATCTAAAAGTTGCTTTGTTGCAACATTCACTGAAATAGTAATGTCCATGCCCTTTTGCTTCCACTCTAACTGCTGATTTACAGCCTCTTGTAAAACCCAGTTTCCAAGTTCTATGATAAATCCATTCTCTTCAGCCAAGGGAATAAATACATTTGGTCCAACAAAACCTCTATCAGGTGAGTTCCATCTAATAAGTGCTTCAGCACCAATAATTCGTCCACTCTCTACATCTGTTTTAGGTTGATAGTAAAGTTCATACTCTTTATTTTCAAGTGCTTTACGCATATCTTTATCAAGAGCAATTGTGTTTTGAACCTTTTTATTTAAGACTTCTGTATAAAAATGATACTGTGCACGCCCTTTTTTCTTTGCCTCATACATAGCTACATTTGAGTGTTGCATCAGTGTAGTCAAATCCCTTGCATCTTTTGGATAAAAAGCGATACCAATGCTACTTGTTATATGAATAGGGTGTGATTGAATGATCCACTGATTAGCTATACAACCTTGCAGTTGGTCCATCAGTGAAGTTAAACTAGTAAGTGAAGCATAATTGTGCAAGATTATCACAAACTCATCCCCACCAACACGTGCAATAAAACTATTTTCAGGTAATAACTCCTGAACACGAGAAGAGACAACTGTTAGTAGTTCATCTCCAACTAAGTGACCAAGTTCATCATTTACACTTTTGAAATGGTCTAAATCTAAAAACAAAAAAGCAAACTCTTTTTTATCATAATCACTATCTAATATTAACCTCTCAAGATACTCTTTAAGTGATACCCTATTAGCTAATCCACTTAAAATATCAGTCCTTGCCATTTTATATAACTCTTTTTGTTCCCTATCAAGTCTAGAGAATGTTTGCACCATAGATGAACGTATAGCTTCCATCTCATGTATATATAATTTTTTTGGTATATCACTTTGATGGTATGCATATGCTCTTAGTTTTTCTAAAGGTTTTACAATTGAGTATTTAATTATTGTCCATGACAGATAAAGTAAAACTATAGGAAAAAGTCCAAAATAAAAAAAGAAACTTAACTTTGTCTCATTAAATAGCTCTTTAATTTCATCACTATCAAATAAAAATACTATTTCAAGTTCATGAAGAGTAGAACCTTGATAGTAACGTATTCTGCCTTCTAGACCTTTTTGAGTCGATAAATATTCAAAATCTGTAAGAGATTTATCATAATATAGATCTGCTTTTCTCGGAGCAGTATTGTTATGTGGGTTAGTTGTAATTAAAACTTCACTACCATCTATCACCATAATTGTCGAAACAAAACTATTATTAGAGGTCGTCCTATCAAGTATTGCTCTATACTTATTGATTTTTTCATTATTTTTAATGCTTTTTGAAAGTAAATAACTTACTTCTGAAACATCATCTTTGATAGTATTTAAAATTAAATTAGCAGTTTTTTCTCTTTGCTCTTCATAGTTTTTTATAAAAATAGCATATACACTAACAAGTATAATACTTAACATTATGAGGGTAAACTTTTTAATTGTAATCATAATTTACTACAGCAGTCCACTACTTGGAAAGTGTGCTGCTTTCATTCTTGCTTTTAGTGTTTTTGATATATCTTTATTTATCCAAACTATATCACTTACTGTTTTTGTAAACTCATCATATGTTAAATCAAGTATATAAGGCTTAATGCCCTTATAGTACTCTTTTGGATTTTTCTCTAACACTTCTATAGAAGTGTCAATGAGTTTTTTCAACTCTTTAAACTGTTCTTCATGCTTAAAGTATGTCTCTTGTGTTGTATATAAAGCATCTAAAACTAAAAGTTTCAAGGAGTCTTTCGTCGAGGCGATACTTTTAAAACCATGCTTTTTTAGCTTTATATTATACGGGGTGTAGGTTACAATTATAGTAGGTTTTGTTAGATTTGTCACATCTAGTTCAGCTATAGCAGCTTGATCATTATTAATATAGTTAATTTTTTTATTTTGTAAGTTATATGCCTTAACAAAATCTTCAAAGATTGTCTTATTTATAGAGTCCATCTCAAGATATACATCTATTTCATCTTTTTTTTCTAGTTGTGAAATAGTAAGATTACTCATAACAACATCCCCACCATTAGAGCGATCAAAAAGTATGATTGGCATTAGTGTCGGTTTTTTATTAACAAGAAGTTTATACTCATACTGAGTTCCAGCATAAGCATCTGAATTACCAGCATCATAAAGATATAAATTTTCACTTAGTGAGCTTACATGTTGTAGTTTTATCTTTAATGGCTTCAGCCAACCCTTCTCTTTAGCATAAAAAAGTGGTGTATAACCTATCCATGTGGTTGTAGAAATTTCGAGTTTTTCATAATCATTTGATGAACATGACATTAGTAGAAATGCAGACATAAATAATGATAAAAGTACTCGATATCTCATGAAAATTCCAAGTTTATAAATTTTACTAATAGAAGTATCATATTCATTTGTAGATTAATTTATAATAAAAGGCGTATTTTAATATCATTTATTGAGTAATATAAAGATATTTAACCTATAATTACGTCTATATAATGCCAAGGATTTTTCATGTTAGTTCATATCTGCTGTAGTGTTGATTCACACTTTTTTTTACAAAAACTCCAACACGACTATCCAGATGAAAAACTCACCGGTTTTTTTTATGATCCAAACATTCACCCTTACTCAGAGTACCAACTGCGTTTACTCGATGTACAACGAAGTTGTAATAAGTTGGGCATTGAACTTCTAGAGGGTGAATATGATTATGAGAACTGGCTTCAAGCTGTTCGTGGACTTGAAAAAGAGCCTGAAAAAGGAGCACGTTGTGAGGTCTGTTTTGATAAACGCTTCAGTGTAAGTGCAGAGAAAGCTCTCACTTTAGGAGAGAAAAAAATCACTACGACCTTGCTTGTAAGTCCCCTAAAGTCACAAGAGCAACTCAAACGCGTGGGTGATGAATTTTATGAGAAAAACGGCGTTGAGTTTATAGCCGTTGATTATCGCTCCGGTGGAGGAACACAAGATCAAAGTCGCGTTACAAAAGAGGAGCAGTTATACCGCCAAGACTACTGTGGTTGCATCTTTGGTTTAACTATGCAAAGAGAGCAACAAGATAGACTCATGGATGAGATGTTCTCCCCAATATCAAATGCCATACTTCCCGCTTCCATTGAAGAGCGAATAGCAATGTATACTCACAGAAATAGACTCGAAGATGAAAATGTAAACTACAGAATCGTTAAACAAAAATTTTTGAACTATAGAGAGTTTAATTTTAAAGTAACGCTTGGCAAAAAAGATGTTTTAGATGCTTATGCCCTTAGTTACTCTACTCTTCCAAAAAAAAGGGCTCAAGGACGCATAGAATTTGACTCTCAAAACATTCACTACTTTAATAGAGATGAGATAAAATTTATTACGCTTGATTACTTTAACCGTGAAAACTCTACACAGTACAAAAGCGTAAAAGAGATGATTTACAAACCTTTAGAGATGGAAAAAGAACTAGAGTTTAGAGCTAAAATAAACTCCACAAGTTATGACTTGAGTCCCATAATAGTGCTTGAGAATATACCTGATGGGAAACTCACGATTAACCTTGATTCAAAAACATATGAAGACGTCAAAGAAAAACTAATCATAATATAATCTTTTTTTAGATAAAATAAACAAAATTATTATCAAGGACTATACTATTATGATTATGGATGTTATTGAAATTCAGCAGATACTACCTCATAGATACCCTTTTTTACTCGTCGACCGTGTTACGGATATTGTAAACGATGAAATGCTCATCGCATATAAAAATGTATCTATTAGTGAAAATATATTTCAAGGCCACTTTCCAGGTCATCCAATATATCCAGGTGTTATGATACTTGAAGGAATGGCCCAGGCCGGTGGACTACTCGCATTTAAAAGTATGGACATGTCTCCAGAAGACGCTGCTAAAAAAGTAGTTTACTTCATGAGCATTGATAAAGCAAAATTTAGATCTCCAGTAAAACCTGGTGACAAACTAGAGTATAGAATCAGCGTTATCAAGAACAAGGGACCTATCTGGGTACTTAAAGGTGAAGCTTACGTAGATGACAAAATCGTCTCTGAAGCTGAGCTCAAAGCTATGATAGTTGACAAGTAAAAGATATTAGATGTCTAAAATATCCCAACTGGCCGTTATTGAAGATGGCGCAATTATTGGTGAAAACGTTGAAATAGGAGCTTTTTGTTTTATTTCAGCGCAAACAACGATTGGCGATGGAACGACTATCGCTCAAAACGCTTGTATCTACGGAAAAACAACTATAGGTAAAAATAATAGAATATTTTCACATGCCGTTATTGGTTCCATTCCACAAGATTTAAAATTTAATGGTGAAGACGTTGAACTAATCATCGGCGATGACAACACGATTAGAGAGTTTACCCTTTTTAATCCTGGTACAAAAGGTGGCGGTGGTAAAACTATCATCGGTAACCACAACCTTTTTATGGGTTATGTTCACTTAGGCCATGACGTTATCATTGGCAATCACTGCATTTTAGCAAACGCTGCGACATTAGCAGGTCACGTTGAGCTTGGTGATTACGTTGTAGTAGGTGGAATGACTCCTATCCATCAGTTTGTTCATATAGGCGATTACGCTATGGTTGGAGGAGCGAGTGCTTTAGCTCAGGACGTTCCACCATTTTGTATGGCAGAGGGCAATCGTGCATCTCTAAGAGGTTTAAATCTTACCGGGCTTAGACGACATATTGAGAGAGACGATATAAATGATTTAAAATCCGCATATAGAGATCTCTTTGAATCAGGACAGCCGCTAAAAGATAGTGCAACAACTATTTTAGAGACAACTAAGAGTCATTATGTAAAAGAGTTATGTGATTTTGTTCTTAAAACAAAACGCGGAATTCCATTTGAGAGAAAAAACGTTTAGTCGCGTTTAATATAAAATAGCAATATTAAGGAAATAGATACATGATAAACAGACACTGTAGTTTTTGTGATGCAAGTGAAAGCGAAAAAAATCCGCTTATCGCTGGAAATGGCGTTTACATATGTAAAAACTGTGTAGTTTCTGCATATAAGATTATGTTTGGCGATGAAAAAGCTATGCATGATGAAGATAATGAAGAGCTACTAGAAACAGTAGGTGAACTTATGACGCCAAAAGAGTTATATAACTTTTTAGGTGACTATATCATAGGACAAGAAAGAGCAAGAAAACTTGTAAGCGTCGCTGTTTATAACCACTATAAAAGAATCTTTAAAAATGTAAAAATTGAAAATGACGATACTGAAATTGCTAAATCAAACGTACTTCTAATAGGTCCAACGGGGAGTGGTAAAACACTTATGGCGCAAACGATTGCTAGAGTTTTAAACGTTCCTATTGCCATAGCCGACGCTACAAGTTTGACTGAGGCTGGATACGTAGGAGAAGACGTTGAAAATATTTTAACAAAACTCATTCAAGCAGCTGATGGAGACGTTGATCGTGCTCAAAAGGGAATCATCTTTTTAGATGAAGTAGATAAGGTTTCTCGTATGAGTGAAAACCGTTCTATTACACGTGATGTTTCAGGTGAAGGCGTACAACAAGCTTTACTAAAAATAATAGAAGGCTCTTCAGTGAACATTCCACCAAAAGGTGGACGTAAACACCCTAATCAAGAGTTTACGGCTATAGACACTACAAATATTTTATTTATTTGTGGCGGTGCGTTTGATGGTCTTGAAGAGTTACTCAAACGCAAACAAGGTGATAACGTACTAGGCTTTGGACATGATAAAAAAAGCAAGGATGAGAAAAAACCAACTTACGACATGGTTGAGCCCGATGACTTAGTTCATTATGGTCTTATTCCTGAGCTTGTTGGGCGTCTTCCTATTATCGCTTCACTTAGCGAGATCAGTGAAAATGATATGGTTCGTATATTAACAGAGCCTAAAAATTCTCTTATCAAACAGTATAAGAAACTTTTTTCCATTGATGATGTAGAGTTAAACTTTGAAGAAGGCGCTCTTCTTGCAATTGCTAAGAAATCTATTAAACGCAAAACTGGTGCTCGTGGTCTTCGCGCTATCCTAGAAGAGAATATGATAGACATTATGTACGAACTTCCAGAGTATGCTGGATATGAAGTGCTTATCACTAAAGAAGTAATAGAAGGGACGCAAGAGCCTGTTTACATCAAACAAACAACAAAAAAAACAGCATAAGGCGATAGTATGATATTTAATAAACTAGTAGGACTCTTCTCAAACGACTTATCTATTGACTTAGGAACGGCAAATACGATTGTAATTGCAAAGGGCCGTGGAATTATTATTAATGAACCATCAGTTGTTGCCGTAAAGACTGAGAAGTATGGGCAACAGCGCGTTTTAGCTGTTGGACATGAAGCTAAAGAGATGGTTGGAAAAACTCCTGGTAACATTCGCGCTATCCGTCCTATGAGAGATGGCGTTATAGCTGACTTTGATATGACAGAGAAGATGATTCGTAAGTTCATCGAAAAAGCTCATGGAAGAAGTTCTTTAATCTCTCCACGTATTATCATCTGCGTGCCTTACGGTCTAACGCAGGTTGAGCGAAAAGCTGTTCGCGAATCTGCTTTAAGCGCTGGAGCTCGTGAAGTTTTTCTTATTGAAGAGCCTATGGCCGCTGCAATTGGCGCTGGAGTAGACATTCGTGAGCCTCAAGGTCACTTAGTTGTTGACATTGGTGGCGGTACTACTGAGATTGGTGTTGTATCTCTTGGTGGACTTGTACTTTCAAAGTCAATCCGTACTGCGGGAGATAAAATAGACCAGGGAATCATCAACTTTGTAAGAAAAAAATATAATCTTCTTATAGGTGAGCGCGTTGCTGAAGATATCAAAATAAATATCGGTACAGCGGTATCTCTAGATGAAGAACTCTCAATGATAGTAAATGGTAGAGATCAAGTTGAAGGACTTCTAAGTTCAGTTGAGCTTACAAGTGAAGATGCAAGAGACGCTATGAAAGAGCCTCTAAAAGAGATAGCTGAAGCGCTTCGTGACGTTTTAGAGAGAATGCCGCCTGACCTAGCTGGAGATATCGTAAACCATGGTATCATTTTAACGGGTGGTGGAGCGCTAATCCGTCAGTTAGACAAGTACCTTTCTGACCTAGTTAGAATTCCCGTTTTTGTTGCTGATGAGCCTCTCCTTGCAGTTGCGCGTGGAACTGGTAGAGCACTTGAAGAGATAGATCTTCTACAAGAACTTTTTGAGAATGAATAAAGAGTTATTTTCTTACTTTTTAGTAATAGCTGCCCTTGTTATAGGTGCAGTTTACTATAATACAACTATTCAATCCCCTATTATTTCATCTCTAAACTACATAAAAACAAGTTATCATAACACAACTCAATTTTTTCAAGACGCCATAGATAGACATACCTTTCAAGCTTCACTTATACAAACACAAAAAGAACAGCTTAAAGATTATGAAAAAAACAAGCTTATTATTCAAGAGTTAACCAATGAGATAAGTGACATATATAAAATTAACAACTCTACATTATCGCAAAATCCAAATGTTGAACTCGTTCGCAGCATCTCTTATCAAAAGTTTGGAGACTTCAACAGGGTATGGATAGATATGCCTGACTACAATGCTTCAAAAATATATGGCCTTGTCTATCAAGGACTAGTTGCAGGTATAGTCATACCAAAGAATGAAAGAGCTCTTGGAGTTTTAAACCGTGACATTAAAAGTACCTACGCCGTTTATGTAGGAGAACAAAACGCACCAGGAATAGCGCACGGAAATAACGAAAAAAATATAATGGTAAAATTTATTCCAACATGGTTTAAAATAAAAACCGGAGATGAAGTGACTACCTCTGGACTTGATAATATATTTTTCGCAGGTCTCAAGGTTGGTAGAGTACTCTCTGTTACGTCTTCTCAAGGGTATCAAAACGCCATAATTGAGCAGTACTATCAAGACCAAAAACCAAACTACTTTCACCTTATAAGGAAAATAAAATGAAATATCTTCTAATTTTATTACTATTTGTTCTCAATATATATGCGGATGATACAAAACAGAAAATCACTATTGGTCTTGGTCCATATATTCAAACGCAACCATATAAAGATGTTGCGGCTATCTTTGTACTCTCCCCTGTAATTTTCTTTGATAATTCACTTTTTTATATAAGATGGAGTCGCTTTGGGATGTACTTTCTTGGTTCAAAAGGTAAGGAGTTTTCATGGGGACTCTCCCTCACTGCACAACCAAGAACCTTCGGTTATGAAAGTAGTGACTCTTCTACCGTTATAGGTATGGATGAGAGAGAGAATTCTTTTGAGGGTGGAGTGGCGTTTAGTGCTTCATATAATGATGCTTATTTAGAGATTATGGCCCTTAGCGATGTACTAAGTAGACATGATACTTGGCTACTTAAGGCTGAACTCGGCGATGAGTATAACTTAGGGGATTTTACATTTTATCCAAGCGCCATACTTACCTACCAATCTGATGAGTTTGTAAACTATTACTATGGTGTAAAAGCGGAGGAAGCTGCAAGAACATCCTATGGCGTTTATACTCCAAAGGGTGGATTACAAATTGGAGTTCAAACATTTATAAACTATGATATAAATGATAAATTCTCAGTTTTAGCAAACCTAAGAGCAGACCAAATTCCACAAAGTGCAAAAAACTCTCCACTAATAGATGAAAGCACTATCTACTCAGGATTACTTTCTCTAATATATACCTTTGAGTACTAAAGTTTCTCATCAAATATTAAGTGCCTTTTGGCTATAATCTCTAAATTTTAAAGACATTATTTCAAAAGGTATAAAATGCCAAAACGCACCGACATAAATACTATTTTACTTATAGGTTCTGGTCCGATTATCATCGGTCAAGCTTGTGAATTTGACTACTCAGGCACTCAAGCTGTTAAAACATTAAAAGAGTTAGGCTACCGTGTAGTTCTTATCAATTCAAACCCTGCAACTATTATGACTGACCCTGAGTTTGCAGATAGAACTTATATTGAACCAATCAAAGAAGAAATTATCGCTAAAATCATCAAAGATGAAAAAGTTGATGCAGTTCTACCAACTATGGGTGGACAAACAGCTTTAAACGTTGCAACATCTATGTATGAAAAAGGGATGCTCGAGGGTGTGGAGTTTTTAGGTGCAACTCCAGAAGCTATACACAAAGGTGAAGACCGTTCGGCGTTTAATGAAGCTATGATAAAAATTGGTATGGACTTACCAAAAAGTGCTAACGCATACAGCGTTGATGAAGCAATTTCAGTAGTTAAAGAGATTGGTTTTCCTGTAATTTCTAGAGCTTCTTTCACACTAGCTGGTGGGGGTTCTGGCGTTGCTTACAATATGGAAGAGTTTAAAAAACTAGCGCAAGAGGGTTTATCCGCTTCTCCAGTAGGCGAAATCGAAATTATGGAGTCTATGCTTGGATGGAAAGAGTATGAGATGGAAGTTATCCGTGATAAAGCGGACAACTGTATCATCGTTTGTACTATAGAAAACTTCGACCCAATGGGCGTGCATACTGGCGATAGTATTACCGTTGCTCCTGCACTTACTCTTACGGATAAAGAGTACCAAAGAATGCGTAACGCGTCTTTTGACATTTTACGAGAAATCGGCGTTGATACTGGTGGATCTAACGTTCAATTCTCGATCTGTCCTACAACTGGCCGCATGATAGTAATTGAGATGAATCCAAGAGTTTCGCGCTCTTCCGCGCTTGCGTCTAAGGCTACTGGTTATCCTATAGCAAAAGTTGCAACGCTTCTTGCCGTTGGATTTACTCTAGATGAGATTACCAATGACATCACAGGAACTCCTGCGTCATTTGAGCCAGTTATAGATTATATCGTTACAAAGATTCCACGTTTTACATTTGAAAAATTCCCTGAGGCTGTTAGTACTTTAAGTACAAGCATGAAATCGGTTGGTGAAGTAATGGCGATTGGCCGTACGTTTAAGGAGTCTATGCAAAAGGCTCTTTGTTCACTTGAGACTGGACTCTGTGGTTTCGATGAGATTGACGCTGATATAGAAGAAGTAAAACATGAGATCCGTCGTCCAAACGCAGATAGAATGCTTTATGTAGCAGAAGGCTTTCGCCGTGGAATGAGCATTGAAGAGATGTACGAAACATGTGCGATTGACCATTGGTTCTTATATCAGTTGCAGGAATTAATTGAAGCGGAAACAAAAGTAACTGATAAGATTCTTTTAGATTCTGACTTTATGAGAACGCTTAAGGTAGATGGATTTTCAGATAAGCGTATATCTCAGTTAATCAAGAAGAACTCAAATCAAGATGTGAGTGAAAATGAAGTTTATGCAAAAAGAAAAGAACTTGGAGTACAAGTGGAATTTAATGAAGTTGACACATGTTCTGCTGAATTTGAAGCACTTACTCCATACCTTTACTCAACTACCAACATCACGAAACTGCCAAATGTAACAAATCGTATAAGTGATAAGAAAAAAGTTCTTATCCTTGGTGGCGGACCAAATAGAATCGGTCAAGGTATTGAGTTTGATTATTGTTGTGTACATGCTTCATTTGCACTTAAAGAGATGGGTATAGAGTCTATCATGTACAACTGTAATCCTGAAACAGTCTCTACTGATTATGATACTTCTGACGTGCTTTATTTTGAGCCTATTGACTTTGAGCACGTTCGGGAAGTTATAGAAAACGAGCAACCAGATGGTATCATAGTTCACTTTGGTGGACAAACGCCACTTAAACTAGCAGACAGCCTTACTAAAATCGGCGCTAACATAGTAGGAACTACATCAGCAGTTATTGACCTTGCTGAAGATAGAGAGCAGTTTAGCGACTTTGTAAATAGACATAATCTTAAACAACCAGAGAATGGACTTGCTCGTAAAAAAGAAGAAGCTCCTGAAATAGCTGAGAGATTAGGTTTTCCAGTACTCGTTCGTCCATCATTTGTTCTTGGTGGCCGTGGAATGAAAATAGTTTACTCACAAGAAGAGCTTGCCGAGTATATGACACTTGCAATTTCTGTATCTCATGAAGCCCCTGTTTTAATAGATAAATTTCTTGACCAAGCTATAGAGCTAGATGTTGATTGTATATCCGATGGTAAAGAAGTTTATATAGGTTCAGTTATGCAGCATATCGAAGAAGCTGGTATCCACTCTGGAGATAGTGCGTGTTCACTTCCTCCTGTAAACTTAAGTACTGAGATGATAGAAAAGGTTGAGCAACAGACAAAGACTATCGCGCTTGGTCTTGGCGTTGTAGGGCTTATGAACGTTCAGTATGCAATCTACCAAGATGAAATCTACCTTATAGAGGTAAATCCACGCGCATCACGTACCGTTCCTTTTGTATCTAAGGCTACTGGTATGCCACTTGCCAAAGTTGCTACTCGCGTTATGATGGGTGAAGCACTTGTTGATGCGCTGAAATATTATGATAAATACAATATCGTTGAAGAGGCTAATGGTCTCAGACGTCCCCACCTAAAAGGTCATGTATCAGTAAAAGAGGCTGTATTTCCTTTCCATAAACTTTACGGTGCTGATTTAGTACTCTCCCCTGAGATGAAATCAACAGGTGAAGTTATGGGTATAAGTTCAAACTTTGGCATCAGTTTTGCCAAAGCGCAACTCTCTGCTGGAAATAAAATTCCAACAGAGGGAACTTGTTTTCTATCATTTGTAGATACAGATAAGCAGCATGCCGCAGAGATAGGAAGAGGTTTAGTAAAACATGGCTTTAAAATAGTTGCCACAAAAGGAACTCAAGAGATTCTTGAAGCAGCTGGTATAGCTTGTGAGAGAGTTCTCAAAATCTCTGAGGGCCGTCCAAATATTGAAGATAGTATGAAAAATGATGAGATAGCAATGGCCATCAATACATCAGATAATAATACGTCTAAAAAAGACGCTGTAGTTATCCGCCAAGAAGTTCTAAGACGTAATATTCCATACTTCACAACGCTTAGCGCTGCTCGAGCAACTATTTTAGCTCTTGATGAGATGGGTGATGATTCATGGTCATCTTCAACGGCACTCCAAGACTTTCTACTAAAATAGTGAATGTCATATTAATTCAGACCGACACAACTGTCGGTTTCTTGTCAGAAGATGAGAAAAAACTATACGAGATAAAGTCACGTGAGACTACAAAACCTTTCATAAAAGTCTATAAAAGTTTTTCTGCATTGAAACAAAATAGCATACGCGTTCCCTCCCCACTTAAATCAAAAGTACGTCGCTCCAAGAAAACTACCTTTATCGTTAAAAACAGAGCATTTAGAGTGGCACAAGATACTCTAAACTCATCTGTTCTTAGAAAAATAGCATGGAATAACTCAAGCTCCGCAAATGAGAGTGGTAAAGCTTATGAGAGAAATTTTTGTGAAGAAAAAGCTGATATAATAATAGAAGACAAAAAAGGTTTATATGAAGGTAAGCCATCAAACTTGTATAAAATAAATTTAAAAAAGATAAAGAGGTTGCGATGAGTAAAGCAGTACAAGCACTACTAAGTGGTATTTTTTTTACGTTTATTCTTGATTTTTTTCTTTTTTTAGGTATAAAACTACACTATACAGATGAAAATAGTGTAGGAGTTTATTATAATATTTTATTTGCCGATCATCAAAATATCTTTGTTTTTATTACATTTTCAATCCTACTTGGATATATAACTATTTATCTTAGCAATAAAATAGCTCTCGCTATTTTAGGAACTTTATTTGCACTGTCTCTCTCAACTCTTATTTTTTCAATAGGAAATCAAGTAGGGAAGATTATGTTAATGAAAAATAATGTTTTGCTACAAACAAAGAAATATACCTATACTGGTGATATTATTTACAATGGTAGAAAAGAAGTTACGTTTTACGACTATAAATTAAAAAAAGTACTGACTTTTGATAAAAAAAATTTAAAAGGTGATTATTAAATGAGTGACATATTTAAAACTGCAAGCAGAATTGTTTTAGGAAGTAGTAGTGTCTTAATGATGAGTGCGTTAACAGGCTGTGAAGCGCCACAAGAACAACAAGCACAAAACAAGTTTTTAGTGATAGAACAACAGACAAATGGTAAGTATGTCGTTGTTGAAGAGATGCCAACAGATGGTCCATCTCGTGCTATCATCCGTGAAAAAGATGAAAATGGGCATATAGTTGAGCGTTTTATGAACGAAGCAGAGATGAAAGCACTTGCTGAACAAGAGTATCAAAAAGTTCAGAGCGGAACGTCTGAAACACTAAGAGATGGAGCTGGAAGTGCAGGAATGGGGCTCGCCGGAACTATACTTGCAGTAGCAGCTGGTTCACTAATGGGTAACATGATTGGTAATGCTCTTATGAACAACAAAAGTTTTTCTAGAAACTCAGCCTCTACAAATAGAAGTGCCTATAGTCGCTCAGCAGCAGGAAAGGCGGCAGCTTCAAAAAGTTCAGGTAAAAAAAGCTTTTTTGGTAGTAGCTCAAAAAGTAGTTCAAGCTCAAGAAGTGGTGGATTTTTCGGTGGCTAAAATAGTTAACAATCTTTATCAACTAGAAGTAAACAAAGCTGAAGAATACTACGAAGCAGCCAATGAGCTCTATGACATGTACGTAGAAGCAGTTGAGCACATCATAGAAAATGACCTTTTTTTTGATGTAGGCATCCCTTTTAACCTTGTCGAAGTTATAAAAAAAAGCTGGGAGAGTGATGTTCATTGGCATATCTATGGCTCGTTTAGTTTTAATGAAAATATAGAACTTCTTGGCTTTAATGCTGATTCCCCGTCTTACCTTTATGAAATAGCTCTAGAGCAGTATGAAACGCTAAAAGTAAATGGCATCGATGAAAAAAAACAGTTTAACGAGGTTTACAAAAAAATAAGTGAAAACTTTAAAAGACTTATCACTCTTTTTGACGATACAGATAAATTTGAGTCTCTTTATGATGGTTGGAGTATTCTCTTCTCCTCCCTCAGTGATAATGAGGATGATGAAAAAGCCGTACAGTTTTTACAACAGATGGCGCAAGAAGCTGGATTTAATACAGGTTTTGAGTACCTTGAAAATACTCAGTTTGGTGAAAATGGCATCAGTGATAGTAAAGATAATGAGTATGAGTACTGGTATAAACACTATAGATGGGAAGAGATGTCCTATAATGAACCAGAGCTCTTAACAACTTTAACGGATATAATGAATAATCAAAAAGCAATCATTCTCAATCCTGCATATACTGCCGTATTTGAAGCCAAAGGAATACTCAAAGTACTCAAAAAACTCTATCCAGACTCAGAATACCTTAAAGATGACGTCGAGCCAACAGAGTTTCAGGCAAACGTCTTTTTTGCTTATGAAGCATGTGGAATGGGTTTTATTAATGAATCAAATGAATTTATAGGTCACACTTTAGTTTAGTCGTTAATTAGTTTGATGATTAAACTCTGGAACTATCTCTTTTAATTTTTCCAATTGATTTGGTGAGTGTATCAACTCATCAATGTCTCTGTTTAATGTATCTATGTCATAAAGGGTTGGTTTTGCTACGGTAATAGACTCATATTCAGTTTTAGCGTCGCTATCATCTATTAGTAACTCTTCATAAAGTTTTTCTCCAGGACGTAAACCTGTAAACTCTATGTTTATATTTGGTTTACCACTTAGTTCTATCATCTTTTTTGCTAAATCAACTATCTTAATAGGCTCACCCATATCTAAGATAAATATCTCACCACCCGTGCCAATTGCTCCCGCTTGAAGCACTAACTCGCAAGCCTCGGGGATAAGCATAAAGTAGCGAGTAATATCTGGATGTGTTACTGTGATATTTTTTCCACTTTTTATTTGTGCTCTAAACTTAGGTATCACACTTCCACTAGAACCTAGTACATTACCAAAACGCACAGCTACGATATCTGTACCATTACCATTAGAGTTTTGAGCATAAAGTTCACAAATACGTTTAGTGGTACCCATAATATTTGTTGGTCGCACTGCTTTGTCAGTAGATATCATAACAAGTTTTTTTACACCATACTTTATTGCTGTATCGATGATATTTTTACTACCTATGATATTATTCACTATAGCGGCATTTGCATTTGCTTCTACAAGTGGAACATGTTTATACGCTGCTGCATGAATTACTAACTCTGGTTTATGAAGATTAAAGCTCTGCTCTAGAGAGTCCTTATCTACCACACTCTGCATTATTGCTACTGTCTCAATATTGTTTATCTCATCTTCAATTGAGTACAAATTATATTCACTATTATCAAGCAATATTAATTTTTTTGCACCATAAAGTTCACACTGTCTACATATCTCACTACCAATACTTCCACCAGCACCAGTCACTAAAATAATTTTACCTTGAATAAAAGAAGATATTTTTTCTTTATCTAAATCCTTTGGATTTCTAGCAAGGAGGTCTTCTACTGAGACATCGTTTATTTGAGCACCGTAGTCTCCATAACCACTCGATATCTTTATATTAGAGATACCCTGTTTATTTAATTTATCAAATATTGTACTTATTTCAATCGCTTCATCAACTATTGCCACTTCACACTCTAGGCCGAGTTTAATAAACTCATCAAATGAATGTGCTTCAATACCATCCATCTTAACATCTTCATACTCTTCATTAATAATTGCTATTGGGTAATAGTCACTACTTTGAGTATTTATAGCACGTAAAATATTATTTGCCCTATCAATATCTGCGATTATTATTGTACTTTTTCCATTTATATTCACACTATGTCTCTCTAGGTACAAACGCTTACTTATCCTAACTGCTAAAAACATCACAAGCGATATAAAAAACTCAATGGCTATAATGGATCTAGGTATAATAATCTCTACATTTTTCAAAGAAATAACTACGACTATAAGTAAGAAAGTAGAAAAAACACTTAGATAAACAATACTATAGGTATCTTTAAAACCAAAGTGTCTCCAACTAATGTTATAAACTTTAAAGTAAGAAAACAGGGAGACTCTCAGAAATATTAAAAATAGTGTGATAGAGATGATAGAAGCAATAAACTTTTCTGGTATCTCAAAATCAAACCTTAAATTAAATGCAATGATTGTTGAGATTATAATAGTCATAATATCTGAAAGTATAAAAAATAACTTCCTATTTAATATATTTGGTTTTAGCAGCACAATATCACTTCGCAAATAGCTTTTACATCATCTTTACTCATTGTCGTACTACTCGCCAAACAGATGCCGTTTGCAAATATATTTTCACTCGTACCATCTAAATAACTTTTTGAATCCTTAAATAGTACTTGCATATGCATAGGTTTCCAAAGAGGACGACTCTCTACATTTATTTTATTAAGAGCTTCTATAACATCATGGTAGTCTATATTTTTAAGCCTAAGTGCAGTCAGCCATCTATTACCTCGACTATTGTCTAATTCAGACATAAACTCAATATTATCATTATCAGCTAAAAACTCTTTATACCATTCAAATATTTTTCTTTTTTTATTTACGCGCTCTTCTAACACTTCCATTTGGGCTACACCTATAGCAGCTAAAACATTACTCATTCTATAGTTGTATCCATATTCTAGATGCTCATAATGGATCTCATCTTCCCTAGCTTGTGTGGCATAATACTTTGCTTTTTTTATATACTCTTTATTCTCACTTACTAGTATTCCACCACCACTAGTTGTTAGAATTTTATTACCATTAAAGGAGTAAACACCTAGGTCACCAAAAGTGCCTGTATGCTGAGAGTCATATGTCGCACCTAAAGACTCTGCCGCATCTTCTATCAGAAATACTCCATGAAGTTTACAAATCTCAGTTATTTTTTTTATATCAGCACTCATACCGTAGAGATGTGTAAGGATTAAAGCTTTTGGTTTTTTATCACATGTTAATAAGTATTTGTTTAAAAGTTTAGCGGACATATTCCAAGATTCTTTATCACTATCAATGAAGACGGGATTTGCACCTTGATAGAGTACTGGAGTAACTGAGCCTATAAATGTGAAAGTAGACACAAGTACATCATCACCCTCTCCTACACCTAAAACTCTTAATGCTAAATGTATTGCAGATGTAGCATTGATAACAGCAAGTGCATTTTTAGCTCCGGTATAGTTTTTCACACTCTGCTCAAATTTATCGACATACTCACCCAATGGTGCAATATAATTGCTTTCAAATACTTTTTCTATGTACTTCAGTTCATTACCACTCATATGTGGAGATGACAAATAAATTCTATCTCTCAATATAACTCCTTCATAACTTTTGCGGGTACGCCATAGGCTATAACATTATCTGGTATATCAGACAATACTAAACTATGTGCTCCAACTATAGAGTTTTTTCCTATTGTGACCCCAGGTAGTACTGTAGAGTGACTTCCAATTTTGGAGTTTTCTTTCATGTGAACTCTTCCTGTTTTATTATCAATTGTAGAAACTGAATAGATAGAACAATGTGAACCTACTTGAACATAATCTTCGATAATTACACCATATTTTGCATTTATATATGAAAATGCTCCAATATCTGTTTTATATCCTAACTCTAAACCAGCTTTATTTTGTACTATCCAGTTGTACTTAGTTGGTTGAGCTTCAACAATTTCAGGTTTTTTCCAATCATTAAAACGATCTTCATCTTGCATTATTCATTTCCTTTGAATGTTTCCATTGTTTGAGCTGAGCTTGAAGAGATATCACTACGTTTTATAACCTTTAAGAAAGTCAGCCAAAGTATCTTTATGTCAAGAATAAAAGAGTGATTATCTACATACCAAATATCTAATTTAAACTTCTCTTGCCAACTAATTGCATTACGACCATTAACCTGTGCCCATCCTGTTATACCTGGAAGAACACTATGGCGTTTCTTTTGCTCATCATTATACAGAGAAAGATATTCAACAAGTAGAGGTCGTGGTCCTACAAAACTCATATCACCTTTTAATACATTTATAAGTTGGGGAAGTTCATCTAAAGATGTACTTCTTATAAACTTACCTATTCCTTTTAACCTTTTCTCATCTGGCAATAAACAGCCTTCTATATCCCTATCATCTGTCATTGTACGAAACTTAAATATATAAAATAAAACTTCATTAAAGCCAGGTCTAGCTTGTTTAAATAATATTGGTGAGCCCATAGTTACTTTTATTAATAATGCCACAATAATATAAATAGGTAATAACAATAATATTAAAGAAAAAGATAGAATAACATCAAGCACTCTTTTCATACTATTAAACCTTAAGTTTATATACTTTTGCCAATGGATTAAGTATAACAGGCTCAAAAAAAGATCCGTCATACTCTTCTAAAACAAAAAGTTGAATAAACAGAGAGTTATACATTTTTTTATCAAGAACTAAGAACTGATTATAATTCTTCATATATATTACATTAATATTTGAGTTTGGATTTAACTTTTGTATGTTCTTAGTAAATTTACCTTTATTATCATATGCAGTAACGACAAAGTTATTTATACTAACTAGATTTTTCCCTATCTCTATTTTTCCTTGATTTTTTAGGATAGTAAGACCACTACCAAGATTAATAGTAGTTCCAGTATCTTTAAAATTTCTTGAAATAAAGAAAAGAGGTCTTTCTTTTGCCTCTCCAGTCATTAAATCTAAATTTGAAAACAGTGAAACAGTAGGTAATATATTGAGCATTCTATTGGGAAGATACAGATAAATATCTCTTGTTTTTTGAGGTAACTTAAAGTCACTTAACATTAGTTCGTCCAACATTATATTTGGATTTATTTGTTCTTGCATTTTGTTTTTAAATATTTCATCCGCTACAATTTTATACTCACTTGATACATAAGTCTCTATAGATAGTCTTGCTAAGTTTGCAGCCTGTCTTTGAGAGTCAGCTGTTAGAATTTGAGATACTATAAAGTTGTCATGATTGTGTTTTCCACCATCAATTAGTGTGTTTGTATTTGTATAATACCAAAGAGGATAGCCATAGTCCCACCAAGCTATAGTGTAATCTTTAGTACTTGAAACAGACTTCAGTTTATCTAAAATTTGTACTTCTGATTTGTTAAAGACAGTAGGCACTTTATATTCAACTATATGTTTGATATTTGGGTAAAGCATAAACGCAGTTAAAGTAATAACTAATGCATATCTTCTAATATTTGATTGTGTAAAACTAGCCAAAACATAAAAAAGGTAAACACTACTCATAGCAGCAACAGGAACAGCATACACAGTAAACCTAAGTCCACCAAAAAGAGAAAATACACCTATACCAATTAGAGGAAGGGCAAGTATAAATGGTCTATGTTTTAAAACTAGTAAACCATAACCTATCAAAGATATAATAACACCTAGACTACTCCCACTAATACGATTAGCCATTACTTCAAAGGGGATCTTTCCAGCCTCTCTAACTGTTTGAGCAACTTGAAAAAACTTCAAGCCTTCATTTTCATTTCCTCGAACTGTATAACCTATTATTTTTGCTAAAATGATTGAAACAACATTTCCACTAATTAAGAAAACTATTACAGATATAATTGACACTATAATGAGCTGCTTTAATGGAAACTCTCTATTTTTAAATAAAAAATAAAGCCCAAAAATAATTGCTAATTTAATAAACCATGCAATACCCATTAGTGCCACTGATATTAATATAATAGATTGATATGTAAAATACTCTTTCTTATGAAATGCAATCATATAAGCCATATATAACAAGCCTATTGCATATACGATAGATAAGCCTGCATCATATAAAAATGGGTAAACTAATATCGATAAGGATGAAAAAAGTGCATTATTTAAACTTTCATCTTCGATTGTTTTAATTAGAAAATAGAGTATTACCATAGGTGCCATTGCACTAAACATATCGGTGTCGTAGTATCCTATCATTGTTCTATTGTAATAACTCCAAGCAATACTGCCAATAAGAGCAGCAAAGAAACCCCATAGAGTAAGATTATATAATCTTGCAATTAAAATGATTGGAATTACGACTAAACTAGAAATTACAGCGGGCATATAAAGCATGATTGTATCTAGACTAAATGGTAGAATTTTTACTGCTAAATATGTAAAAAAGACAGTTCCATATTTAAACATATCTACAATTCTAGAATTATTTTCAAATTCATTTGTTAACTCATGAAGAGCACTACTCCCCCATATATAGCCATCATTTGTATTAATCATAAGTTGATTATTCCAGTAAAAACTATCAGCACCACTAAACTGATATACCCAAATCATTCTAATAGCTATACTAAATGTATATGCGATTACTATAAGCAGTAGTGCATACTTTAAATCTATATTTTCTTTTTTTATGTCAAACATTTCAATCCTTAATTACTTGTTCTAGTTTATCTGTTAAAACTTTTATATCAAAGTTCTTTACTAAATAGTTATACCCATTAGTTCCAAACTCTCTTTGTTTTTCTTTCTCAAGATGACTAAAGTTCAATATAGCAGTTGCAATTTTTTCTACATTTTTATCTTTAATAACTATCCCTGCATTGGACTCTTCTATTATATTATCATCAATATTACTTACAAATATTATAGCTCTTTTTGATGCCATATAATCAAATATCTTATTCATACTCATACCAAATCTATAAAGTGCTAAGTTTTTCAAGCCTACATACAATAAGTCTGCACTTTTTAGATAATTATTTATCTCACTTTTTGCTACTGTATCTATAAATTTTATATTTTTAAGCCCTTGTTTTACTGCTTTTTCTTGTAAACTCTTTCTTAAAGGGCCATCACCAACTAGGGTGAAAAAAATGTCCTTTTTATCTTTTAATATATATGCTACTTCAACTAATGTTTCCAAACTATTTGCTAAACCATGAGAACCTGTGTATACAATGTTAAATTTATTTGTATCTAAGACTTGTTTATACTCATCACTAAAACTACTCACAGTAGCTCCATTAGATATCCATATAACTTTGTCTTTATTTACAAATTTTTCTATATGCTTATATGCTTTTGGAAGTGTTGAGATAATAATTGATGCTTTTTTGTATAAAAACTTCTCCAAAAAACCAAGAAGAATTACAAATGGATGCCATTTCGATATACCCATTTCTATCAATGTCAACGGCCATAAATCTCGGACTTCCATTATAAACTTAGTATTATATTTTTGACTCAATTTATATGCACCATAAACTGCAAAGAGGTGAACAGATGAGCCTATAATCACATCAGGTCTCTCTAAGTTTAATTTTGGAACCTCTTTTATAAGGGTTACCGCAAAGCTTAACATATTTTTAACTCTTGAGATTCCATTAGTTTTATATGCAGGTGTTTTTATCCAAATAAATTGTACTTGATCTACCTGCTCTTTTAAACAGTATTTATTTTGTGGATACTTTTTCATCTCTTCAAGTTTTGCATAGTGATAACTTGAAGCAATTATAGATACCTTATAACCTCGAGAGATAAGCTCTTTTGCAAAATCATAATGTCGAGTCCCTCCACTCATTTTAGGAGTCACAGCATGATGATTTACTATCCAAATATTTTTCAAACTATACTCTCATAAAGTTCATATAACTTTTTCTCTTCGATTCGCCAGTTATATTTTTCAATAACTGCTTTTTTACCATTCTCACCCATTCTCTTAGCAACTTCATCATTTGAAATCAAATAATCTATAGCATTAGTAATCTCTTCAGGCTCAAGTGGATTTACACATAAACCACAATTTGCATCATCAACTATACTCTTCCACAGTTTTACATCAGAAGACACGACAGGAATTCCAGCAACCATATACTCGAACATTTTAACGGGAAGTGCATCTTGGTAGTTAATTATCGGGTGAAGAGTGACTAAACCTACTTTAGACCTTTGAAGTATCTTTTTTATTTCTTCTCTTCCTACAAATCCTAACTCATTCACCCTATTCCATCCAGCATACTCTTTAACTTCTTTTTCAACACTCGCTTCTACAAATTTTCCAGCTAAATTTAATCTACAGTTTTTTGTTAGACCTATAGCCTTTACTATCTCTTTTATTCCTCTAATTTCTGCAATAGCACCTATATAGCAAGCTTCAGTCTTTCTACTATTCCACTCAACATTCTCACCTAGTTCTTCTACAATAGGGAAATTATTTATATCTACTGTCTTTGTATTAATCTTTAAAAACTCACCTCTTATATAAGGTGTTGCTCCAACAATAGCATCAAATTTTTTAAATGCTCTAGTTTCATACATACCAAAAACTTTGGATAATATGACTCTTATATATTTATTGAGGTAATGTTTTGAGAGAATCTGTTTTGAGACATCTTCATGTGCATCAAAAATAATTTTTTTTCCAAGTTTTTTGAGTCTTAAACCTATAGGAATGAGTTCAGGATCATGTAAATGGTATATATCACTCTCTAGTTTAACTGCCTTGTCAAATACTTTAGAGACCGTTGTAGTCATACGAGATAAACGCCCACCATTTTTTGCACCAATATCAAAAATATTCACATCATTGAGATATTCATCTCCTTTACCATCTGCGACTACTAAATTAACTTTATAGCTTTCTAGCTTAGCTAAACTACAACACATCTTAATAAATATACGAGTGTCATATCGTGGATGAGCAGATGTTAAATGTGTTATTTTAGTTTGCATAAATATCTTTCCAACTATTTATATTATTTTTCCAACTTGAGAGCTTATATATAATATTTTTGTTTATTGATAAATTCTCTTTGTACTCATCAATATTGTTTATAATATTTTCAAGTTTTATTGATAGTTCATTTTCACTATCTATTTTTTGGTAGTAAATACCCTCTTTATCAAAAATATCATAAGGAAGCCAACTACCTGTTATCACAATATTTTCCGCATATAAAAACTCTTGCATACTTCCTGAAAAACTATCAGTTTTCAAAATATTTACCATTATGTCTGAAGCTAGTTTAATATAAGCGTTTTCATCTGTATATAAAAAATCTTCAAGAATAATGTAGTCTAAATTTGTATCTTTTAAAATAGTTCTTATTCTTTTTTTATTACTATTATCCCCATATGTAAGAGGAAAAATAAATTGGATTTTATTTAGAGCCTTCTTATCGATTTTAAGTAAGTTTTTTATTATTATTTCATGCTGTTGTGCTACTGTTGCATTATATCCACAAGTAATAATTATCTTATCTTGTGAATAACCCAAAATATTTTTAATTTCCCCTCTATCTTTATATCTATTTTTATCTATAAAGTCTAGTGTTTTAAGTCCAAATCTGCATACATAACTTTTCTCATAAAACTCTTGATAATAATCTAAAAAACTTTGTTTCGTAATAGGATTTGTAAAAGTGATTCTATCTGCTTTAGTATATATTACTTTTTGAATATTTTTTATAAAATTTGATGTTCTGTAAAAATCACTCCCGTAAAATGTAATTATAAACTTTTTTTTCATTAAAGTTGGTAAAATTAATAGATAAAACCAACGTGATACATGTATATTTATAATATCAAAATCATTTTCTTTTATTAATTTTCTAATATAAAGCATTCTAAAAAACATACTTATTTTTGGTATTTTTTTGTATTTAAAAAATATATTAAAATACTTCATATCCTCTATAAAATTATCTCTAAAAAGTTTTAGTGATTCAAAGTCTAAAAGAGTTACATGTTCTCCAATATCTTCAAGTTCATTTTTAAGTTCTTTTCCAAACACAGTAGTACTATTTGCAATGATTAATAGTCTCATTTAGTTTTTCCAAAGTGCAGGTTTAATGCTAATAAAAGTGTAACAACTAAGTACTTATTATTTCTTCCATAATGACTAAACTCTATTTTTCTTTTATACATATCACTTAATTGCTCTTTGAGTTGTAAATCATCAATATTGTTAATATTATCTTCAAAATACTTATCTAAGGTTTTTAGAATCTTTTTATTTTGTCGCATCCATATATCGAATGGGTTCATATCATTTATGTTAAATCCTATTCTCCGTAATATTGCATTTTTATAGCGTTTTATTATCTTAGCAATATTAACTATCTTTGAGTACCTTGGCTTAATTCCTGCACTTTCCCATTTATATTGAGATACTTTTTTATGTTTTTTATTAAACCAATCCAAATATATTGCTTCATCTTTTTTATATTTATCGGGAATTGTTAAGCAAAACTCTATTAATTCTCTATCATAAAATGGTGAGACCATGTCTACATAATGTGAAACTGTTCTATCTCCATTAAGTGCTCCATTAATCACCCTTTGCTCATATCCAAATATTTCAGAGTTATCATTATATTTTTTTCTAAACTCAACAAAAGAGGATATTTTTTTTAATAACTCTTTTTGATTACTCATGATTCCACTAGATACATCAAAAGATTTTTTTACATATGAACCAAAGAGTAAATCGCCTATTTGTCCAGTATGAAGAGCACCAAAGTGTTTAAAATTGATAGTTGATAAGAACGCATATCCAGCAGCAGATCCAGTAAGGTTTACTAACCCATCATTTGCTTCTATGTACTTCTCTAAATTAGCTTCCAAAAACTTTCCATTGTTTAGTGAATAAAAAATATGTTTAAAACCTTCTTTATTTGATATTTCTTGAGCTATTTTTTCATCACTACTTCCAGACTGAGAAAATGTCATAGTCAAAGTGTTAGTATAGCCCAGTTGTTTTGCTAAGAGTACATTGACTCGACTATCTAGACCTCCACTTAAAAATGAGAGATGCGAGTAGCCATATTCTTTATCTTTTTTCCAGCATCTATCTATACTACTTACCAGTAATTTATCTATATTTTCTATAATCTCTTTTTTTGTTAAATTAAAATTTTCTTTTTTTTCATATCTAAAATATTTATGCTTTGTAATCTCTAACTCACTATCAATCTCTAATATAGTGGCATAATCTAACTTTTTTGTCTGCTTTTCAAAAGTAAGCTCACCAAGCATATATCCAAAGGTCAACATTGAATATACCCCATCATAATCCAATACTTTCTCAATAGCTAAGCCTTGAAGTAGTTTAGTAATAACTTTAAATTCTGATGCAAAGATAAAATAATCATTGTCTTTATAATAGTAAATAGGTTTAGTTGATAGATGATCATTATATAAAAATAATTTATCTAGTTGTTTATCATAAATGAATCCACTAAATTCACCTTTAATATCTTTAATAAAATTAATACTATTTTTTTTATATTTATTAGCAATTTCATTGGAAGTTAAAATTGATTTTTTATTAAAATAAACACCTTCAAAAGCAATAATTAAATTTTTATCTTCATAAAGTACTCTATCATTTAAAAATTTATTTATTACACTTCTACCATAAAGAAAATTTTTATATCTCAGTTCTTCATTAAGAGTTTCAGAATGTTTTGAAGAGTAAAAATAAGTATATATCTTTTCATGTAAATCAACCTCCTTTTTAGATACTACTCCATATAATCCAGGCACTATTTTACTCCTTTTAATGCATTTAACATCCAAACCATATTGTAGCTCAACATACAAAAACCAACTATTGAAAAGTAGATAAGTGCAATATGTACATCATTATAATAAATACCAATCATAATTGCTAAAACTCTTAAGCAAAAATATATTCCTTCTAAAAAAAGTGCTTTTTTTTGTAATGACATTAAACTTGTCAAAAATGATATTGTCGTTACAAAAAATGTCATAAAAATCCACGGGGAGAGTAGTTGTGTGTATACACCTGCATCTCTCCAAATTTCACCAAATATAAAAGCAAAAATATCCGGTGCAAATAGAATAATAAGAATGAATGGAATTATTATTTTTTTAAATAATGATGCTAGAAGCTTTAATGTAAATCCATAGGCATCACCTCCATTATTATAAAGTTCTGTAACTTTTTGATTATATACTTTTGAACTTGCACCTGCAATTATCATTAGTGGGGTAAAGACAATCCTTGTACTTAACGAGTAAATTCCAACTACCATACTTGAAAAGAATATTGAAAACATATATACAGGGATGTTAGATGCCAAAGTATTCAAAAATGCATGAGGAACTTGATAGAGTGGGAATTTTTTATATTTTTTAGCCAATACAATCATTTTAAATATTTTGATTTTTGATGTAAAGTTTCTTTCATGTAAAAGAGATTGAAGTAGTTTAGTGTTTGCTAATATATTTGAAATGATTTGACCACTAATTAAACCGGTCACTCCACTTTTAAAGAAGCCTATCGACAGTTGTATAATAGCTGAACCTATAGATTTTACAATTTGTGCCTTTGCTATTTCTTTATAGTTCCCAATTCTATTACTAAACAAAGAAAGTAAATTAAAAAATCCCATAAAAAACACTGTAATTGGTATAAAGTACAGCCATTTATCGATACTACTGGTGTTTAAAATGTTGATTAGATCAGTATGAAATAAACACACTATTAAAAATAAAACTATTGTAATTATAGTTATAATTAATAAGCCTAACGCAAAAATATTTATAGCATCATCATCCTTTTTAGGGAGCATTATTGCCATCTCATATCTTCCACTAGCAATACTACTAAATATACCAACCAGTGCTAAGAATAAAGCAAAGACACCAAAATCATCAGGAGTGTAAATCCTTGTTAAGATTGGGCTAATTGCTATAGGAATGGCCTGTGCAATCGTAGTTCCCATCATTAAAGTTAAAACATTTCTACTAAACTCTGATTTTGGTTTAAGTCTTTTTATCAACTATAAGTTCTCACTTATATATTGAATTTCATATTCACTTACATAAGGGTTCATAGGTAGACTCATAATCTCTTGTGAAACAATCTCTGCAACTGGGAAGTCACCTGCTTTATATCCAAGGTACTCAAAACATTCTTGAAGATGTAGTGGGACTGGATAATGTACAGCGGTTGGAATTCCGGCTTCTTTTAGTTTAGCTTGAAGTTCATTTCTATACTTTACACGGACAGAGTACTGTGCCCAAGCTGATGTAGCCTTGTCATTTATGAATGGAAGAATTAAACCTTTCTCTTGAAACACTTCTGTATATTTTTGTGCAACTTCTTGTCTAAGTGCCAAATCTTTTTTATAGTGTGCTAATTTCACATTCAAAACTGCCGCTTGCAAAGTATCTAAACGCCCGCCCATTCCAATGTATTTGTGATGATAGCGTTTAGACTGGCCGTGAACTCTTAAACTTTTCATTTTACTTGCAAGTGCATCATCATTTGTAAAAACTGCTCCACCATCTCCAAAGCAACCCAATGGTTTAGCTGGAAAGAAAGATGTTGTAGAGATATCACCTAAGTTAGAATCAGTTTTACCCTTATATCTACTTCCAAAGCTCTGTGCACCATCAATAATAACTTTTAAATTATGTTTATCTGCTATTGACTGGATTACATCCATATCTGAGGGTTGACCATAAAGGGAAACGGGAACAATAGCTTTAGTGTTTGATGTTATTTTTTCTTCTATTTTAGATGTATCAATATTATAAGTCTTTTCATCTATATCTACGAAAACTGGAACTGCTCCCATAAGTGCTATAGTCTCAGCCGTAGCTATAAATGTAAATGGAGTTGTGATGATTTCATCACCTGGTTTGATGTCTAATGCCATCATAGCCAAAAGTAGTGCATCTGTACCACTACTGCATGTTATTGCATGTTTAGCCCCTGTGAACTTTTGTAATGAATTTTCAAGCTGAGTTATTTCTTCTCCCATGATATAGTTAGATTTATCCAGTACTGATTGTATTGCTTCATCTATTTCAATTTTGTAGAGTTGATATTGATATTGTAAATTTGCGAAATCTATCTTCATTTTTTTCTTACCTTCAACTCTTCATTTAGTATCTCATAATTAGCATACTCATCTTCTGCTACATTATCATTAAAGTCTAAAGTATTTCCAGAAATGCCAACCCAACCTATCTGTTTAGCAGGAACACCTACCATAAGTGCATAAGGTTTCACATCTCTGTTTATTACAGCACCTGAACCTATAAGAGCATATTCTCCTATAGTAATTCCACAAACGATAGTAGTGTTTGCTCCAATAGAGCAACCCTTTTTTAGTAATGTTTTTTTAAACTCGTCGCGACGAACTATAAATGCTCTTGGATTGATAACATTGGTAAAAACCATAGATGGGCCTAAAAAGACATCATCTTCTACCTCTACGCCTTCATAAATTGAAATATTGTTTTGGACTTTCACGCCACTGCCAATATTTACATTTGGACCGACTACACAGTTTTGACCAAAAGAACAATTCTTTCCAATGTTACTACCACTTAAGATATGTGAGAAGTGCCATACTTTGGTGTTGTCGCCAATATTTACATTTTCATCAATATATGAAGATTCATGCGAAAAATATGAAGACATAATTACACTAATACTTTTTTGCAAAATGAATGGTAATCGCCCTTCATTCCAATTGGCTCTGAGTTTCTAATAGCTGATACAGTTCTAATAGAACCATAAGCTTCATCAAGACCAAAGCCATTACCTTTGAGTATTTCTTCATAACTTCTTGTATGTAAGTCTGTAAAACCACCACTAAACTCGATCTCATCACCATCTACAGTAATAGAACGGTAGGTACGTATTCCTTTGGCTTTTACGTCTTCTGGTAAATACTCATAGTTTACGGAAAGAAACCATCTAACGGTCGCATTTTTAAGTTTAAAGTATCCAGCGTTTGTATCTGGCGTTTTAATATGGACGATATTTTCTTCAACATCTCCAAATATCCAACAGAGCATGTCATAGAAATGCACACCAATATTAGAAGCAATTCCACCAGACTTTTCTTGATTACCTTTCCAAGAAGTGAAATACCATTTACCACGAGATGTAAGGTATGTTAAATCTATATTGTAAACCTTATCTGGATTTTCTACTAATTCTTTGCTTACCTTTTCTTTTAAAGCGACAATAGAGTCATGTAAACGCAACTGTAGGATGTTGTATACTTTTCTACCTGTCTCTTGTTCTATAATTTTCAATTGATCTATATTATGTGGATTAAGTACTAGAGGCTTTTCACATATAGCGTCAGCTCCGCTTTTAAGTGCAAAACGTATGTGTGAATCGTGTAAGTAGTTTGGAGATGTTATTGCCATATAGTCAATTTTATTGTTTCCATCCCTTCTCCACTTATCTACAAACCTATCAAATCTTTCAAACTCAGTGAAAAAAGAAGCTTCAGGAAAATTACTATCCATTATTCCTATTCCGTCGTATGGGTCAAGTGCTGCAACAAGATTATTCCCAGTCTCTTTTATTGCTTTCATATGTCTAGGAGCGATATATCCTGCAGCTCCAATAAGTGCAAAGTTTTTCATATTACAATCTCCAAGAGGGTTTTTTTACTATACCCTTCACATCCATTATTACACTCTCTCCAGACAAAATAGACTCATAATCCTTCATTTCTAATGTAATGAATTCCTTATGAGCAACAGCTACAACAATAGAGTCATACTTTTTATCCTTCGTAAATGGGTTGTCAATTACTCCATGCTTATAGTGTTGTTTTTTCTCTTTTGGATCGACACATGGATCATACACATCTACATTACAATCATAAGATTTTAGCTCTTCGATAATATCTACTACCTTTGTATTTCTCATGTCAGGACAATCCTCTTTAAATGTTACACCCAAAATTAATACATTAGAGTTCTTGATTTTTTTATCTTTTTTAATCATCTCTTTTATCGTTTGTTCTGCTATATATTTACCCATGCTATTGTTTATCTGTCTTGCACCTAAAATAAGATTTGGTTTATATCCTAACTCTTCCGCCTTATATGTAAGGTAATATGGATCAACACCTATACAGTGACCACCAACGAGACCAGGTTTCAACTTGATAAAGTTCCATTTAGTTGCAGCGGCTTCTATTACTTCATTTGTATCAATCTTCATTGCACTAAATATAAAGGAGAGCTCATTTATTAAGGCTATATTTACATCGCGTTGTGTGTTTTCTATTACCTTACTAGCTTCAGCAACTTTTATACTAGAAGCCTTATATGTTCCAGCAGTAATTATAGACTTATAAAGTTCATCAACTTTGTTTGCTATTTCTGGAGTTGAACCTGATGTGACTTTAAGTATTTTCGTAACTGTATGCTCTTTATCTCCTGGATTAATCCTCTCAGGAGAGTAACCACAAAAAAAGTCTTTATTAAAAACAAGTCCGCTTATTTTCTCAAGTTCTGGAACACAGACATCTTCAGTTACCCCCGGATATACAGTTGATTCATAGATAACAATATCCCTTTTTTTTAAGACCTTCCCTATCATCTGAGAAGACTTTATAAGTGGTGTTAAGTCTGGAGTATTTGTAGAGTCTATTGGTGTTGGGACTGTGACTATATAAATATTGCATGCTTTAATATCTTCAACATTTGCTGTAAAGCTAATTCCTGATTTTAAAGCATCTTGAATTTGTTCATTACTTAACTCTAGCGTTCTATCAAAACCACTATTTAATTCACTAATTCTCTCTTCATTAATATCTATTCCTACTACATCATACTTTTCACTAAAGGCATGCGCTAAGGGCAAACCAACATACCCAAGTCCAACTACTCCAATCTTTATCTTCATTTTACTTCTTTTTTAATTTATTTTTTAAAATAATCTTTCCGCTCTCAACACCAGGCTGATTATAAGCATCTATGTACATAAATTTTGCACATACAGAGGTAAGTAACTCATACTCATACATTAGACTTGCTATCGCATACTCTGTAACGCCATCTATACTTATCACGTCACATGGAATATCCCCTAGGTTATTTATAGACTCTATTGTCGCGTCTGCTTGTTTGTTTATAAGTGAAGAGAACTCTATGTTATCTAGATAGTCTAACTCTTCAAGTCCTTTTAGTTTTACTGGAGGAATTTTTAGGTGATTGTAAAAGTTATCTACTTTGACTACTGTGACTGTCTTATCGCGTTTGCCTTCTACTATAAGCTGTAAAAAGGAGTGCTGATCTATGGGCCCTATAATTCCTACAGGAGTAAGACCTTGATTTGTCTTATTTATATCTACCTTACCAAGTGATTCACCCCAAAGTTGTATATACCATTTGTTGAAACCCTCTAAACGCGAAGAGTATGAAAAAACTACGTTAATGTTAAAACTATTTTTATACTCTACAAAAAATCTCGCCTTTTTTAAGATTCTTTTATACTCCGCCTCTTTATAAAAAAACGAATCATGTACCTCTTTTGTTCCACGAAGCAACTCATCTATGTCTATGCCAACAATTGCTAAAGGAACTAATCCTACAGCAGAAAAAACGGAAAATCTTCCACCAACGTTTTTAGGAATCTCAAATGTTTGCATATCATTAGCTTTAGCATAAGTGTTAAGTTTTGAGTCATGTTCTGTAATTATAAGAGTATTTGTTTTATCGATTTTAACAAGTGAGTGAATATATTTAAATATTGAAATTGTCTCAACAGTAGTTCCAGACTTCGATATCACTATAAAAAGAGTATCTTCTAGGTCTATCCCTTCAAGCTTTGACTGAATATCTATTGGGTCAGTAGTTTCTAGAAAATAAAGATGTTTACTAAGTTCCTTAGAGTGTTTTAAAAACTTATATATTGCATAAGTTCCAAGTGTACTTCCACCTATTCCCATCACTACAACGTTACTCTGCTTCACACCTTTTGCATACTCTTTAAAAGAAGTTGTATCTTGATGTGCAAGATTATAATAGCCAATATGCTCTTTCTCTTTTAGTATCTCTATAAATACATCTTCATCAGATATGCTTGGATTATAGTTGTCATTGTAGTTCATGAGTTAAAGTTCCTTTTTCATTATTTCAATTTTTTCACTGTAAAAACTAATATCATCAATTTTATCATATTTAAAAGCACCTTTAAGTAACAGAGTATATTTTTTTATAAGTTCTACTATTATTAGTTCTTTTTTCTCGATATCGTTACACTCTAAAAGTTTTTCAAGTGATGCAACTCTAAACCTATCCATACCCCAGTGTTTAAAACTTAACTGATTCTCATGTCCTGCATATTTTTTGATAAGTTTTTTATCTACTAATCCTATTTTATGTTCTAACGATACTCTTAACCATAGGTCATAATCTTCACAAACTTCTAGATTTTCATCAAAGTTTCCAATTAATTCAAGTAGTGATTTATGAATAATTACAGAAGATGGTGCGATATTGCAATATGAAAGCGACTCTTTAAAAATCTCTCCTCCATGCTTTTGAAACTTCTTTGGTATTTTTACCTCTTTAGCGTCTCTAATCCAAATCTCGTTGGTATAACTTATTAAATAATCTTTATTTTTTTTATGAAAGTTTACTTGTTCTTCAAGCTTCATCTCTACCCACTCATCATCTGAATCTAAAAATGCCACCCACGCAAAACTTGCGTTTTTAATACCTAAGTTTCTAGCAGATGAAACACCGCCATTTTCTTTATAAAAGTATTTAACATCAGGAAAGTCAATTTGTATATTTTGAGTATTGTCAGTTGAGCCATCATCGATGACTATTATTTCTTGAGGAGCATAAGTTTGAGCATAAACGGATTTTAGCGCCCGTTTCAAAAACTCATATCGATTATATGTAGGAATTACAACCGATATGTTCATTTATAGATGTTTACCAAACCTTAAGTTCATTGTAAACGCTATCACGTTCAACTGGAGAGAAACCACTATTTTTGATTAATGCAGTAAAATCTTCTAGATTAACGCCATTAGCGCTCTTTGCGCCTGCCGCTGAGTTTATAGACTCTTTTTCTATTGTTCCATCAAGGTCGTTTGCTCCGAACTCTTGCGCGACTAAGGCAAGGTTTACGGTAGACGTTACCCAATAAGCTTTTAGGTTAGGAACGTTATCTAAAACTAAACGCGAGACTGCCATAGTTTTTAGTACTTCATTTGCAGTGATAGGAGCTTCTATATTTAAGTAATTGTTTTCTGTCTGATAAACAAGAGGAATAAAACAGTTAAAACCGCCTGTTTTATCTTGAAGCTCACGAATTCTCATCATGTGATCAATTCTATTTTCGCGAGATTCTACATGACCAAAGAGCATGGTCACATTGGATTTTTTACCGCGTTCATGCCATTTTCTATGTATCTCGAACCACTGATCAGACGTCACTTTTCCTTTGCATATCTTATCTCTTACTTTCTCGTCAAATATTTCAGCCCCACCGCCCGGCATAGAGTCAACGCCATTTTCAATCATCAAGTCTAAAACCTCATCATAACTTAACTTATGATGACGAGACAAGAAATCTACCTCAGCGGCAGTTAATGCCTTTACATGGATGTGAGGATACTGCGTTTTAATCTTTTTAAATATTCCTAAGTACCAATCAAGCGTAACGTTAGGATTATGCGCGGAGACTATATGAACCTCTTTAGCTCCATTTTTATCTATCTCTTCAACTATCTTGAGTATATCTTCATGACTCATTGTATACTGATTGGGATTTTTACGAGTAGCGGAGTATGCGCAAAAAAGACATACATCCGCACACACGTTTGTTGGGTTAATATGGCGGTTTATATTAAAGTAAGTTTTATTGCCATGTAGCTCTTTACGGCATTTGTCAGCAAGGTCGCCAAGCTCAAAAAAATCCATATCATAAAGTTTTAGAGCATCTTCAAAGTTTATTCTATTCATATTTTATATACCTTATTTTATTAAATCGAATTATATCAGATTAATTTTGGAAGTTTCCATTGATACTTTATAGCAAAGAGTCGCATAACGATACCAAAGACTAAAAGAGCGATAGTACTAGGAGTATTCAAGCACTCAAAAGTTTTACACAACCAGACTAAAAAGCCTAAAACAATAGCTATAGTTCCATAAAAATCATTTGTTAAAACAAAAGGCACTTCATTCATAATCACACTACGAATAATTCCCCCACCAACAGCGGTTAAAAATGATAAAAAGACTACACCAGCAAGGTTAAACCCTGCATCAAAACCGACTATTGCACCAGTAAACGCGAACATGCTCAGACCTATGCTATCACTCAAGTGAAAGATTATATTGTCTGTCAGTTTTGTATGCTTATGCAGTTTAAATACGTATGCGATGATTATAGTTACAAGGACTATAGTGATTGGATACGTTGCATGAAATATAAACGGTATTCTATCAACAAGTAGGTCACGAACTACACCCCCACCAAAAGCGGTAATAAATGTTAGAACCATCACTCCTAATATATCAAACTTAGCACGTGCGGCTAGGATATAGCCAGAGAGACTAAACGCGATGGTACCGATAATATCTAAGATAACTGTATACTCTATCATTAAACCCTCTAAAGCCCTGGTGCTTGCCACATAGAAGTGGTAATGTTTTCATCTACTAAATTTAACTGTGCCCTGTAAGCACTCTGCCATTTTACTTTTATCTCATCATATATTTTTTTATTTTTCAGGTTTGGCTCATATGTTTTATCCCAAACTACAAGTTTTTCAGCTGCATCCTCAAGCGAATCATATATTCCAGAGCCCACTCCAGCAGCCATAGCAGCTCCAAGAGCCGTTGCTTCAGTCACCTTAGGGATTTTCACTCTATATCCTGTGACGTCTGCAAGTATTTGTGACCAAAGAGCTCCTTTACTCCCTCCTCCTGCAAAAACTATCTCTTGTATCTCTATCCCACTAAAAGCTTTTATATTTTCTAGATTAATGCTAGAGACTATGGCAGCATTCTCTTGTAAACTTCTAAACATTGAAGCTCTGTTACACACCTCAGCATCAATGCTCAGGTTTAAAAAACTAGGTGCAGCATGGTACCATTTAGAGTACTTCATAGAGTCAGAAAATATAGGCATAATTCCATATGAACCTACGGGAACTCTACTCGCCTTTTCCTCTAGTACTTCATATACGTCTATATCTCTCTCTTTAGCTTCTAACTTTTCCATATCGCAAAATGCGTCTCTAAACCATCTCATTACAAGACCTGAGAAAAATGTAATGCCTTCGGCTTGAGAGAGTCCATTTATAACATGAGGGTTTACTCGTATATTCATATCTTTAGGAGGTGGCGTTTGACTTGGTATGTTTACAACTTGCTGCCAAAAAGATCCACCAAGCACTGCAACCTCTCCAGCTTTAACAACTCCAAGACCAGCAGAACCAAGCTGAACGTCGCCTCCACCCATTACCACTTTTGTAGAAGTTGAGAGTCCCGTCTCTTCGGAAGCTGCTTCAGTTACGTTTCCCATCAAAGTTCCAACTTCTAAAACACTTGGAAATATATCATCTTTGATGCCCACTTTTGTAGCCATCTCACTCATCCAGTCCCGTTTAGCCAAAGAAAATATTCCCGTAGTTCCACCATTACTTGGATCACTAGTAATCACACCTGAGAGACGAGCTAAAATCCAATCTCCTATCATAGAGATATGCGCTACTTTGTCATAAAGTTCAGCTCTGTTATTTTTAAGCCACATCAAACGCGGAAGAGCCCCAAGAGCAAAAGTTTGTCCACTCTCTCTATAAAATTCCTCCTCTATACCCTCAAAGTTCTCTTTTAGATACTTAACTTCTTCACTCGCTCTGGCATCAACGTTTGCAACTGCCCAAATCTCTTTGTCATCACTATCATAAAGTACAATTCCCTCTCGCATACTTGTAGCACTTAGCGCTACAATATCCTTAGTATTAATTCCAGCGTCAGAAATCGAGTTCTTTATACACTCGCACACCAAATCCCAATTTGACTCAAAATCAAAACTCATAGAGTTAGCAACGCCCTCTTCTTCAAGGTGTGTCCACTCTTCTTGGGCCACTCCAAGTTGATTTCCTTGAGTATCAAATATCACAGCGCGAACACTACCCGTTCCTGCATCTATGGCCATGAGGTATTCCATTTATTTCCCTTATGTATCTACTCTATCCAAGCTATATATCTAGTCATTTTACAAGACAAATCCTCCCTACGGTCTGAGCTTGAAAAACAACTAGATATATAGCTTTTTGAATTTTTCTTTTAGAGGCTCGTGAGCTAAGAGAGGATTTGTCCTCTCAAAGGAAAGTTCTAAAAGCGATGAAACTATTTGATAGCCAAAACTATTTCTTAAGCTTGGCCTGCTCTAATTCCCAGTACTCCATCTCAAAACTATCTTTAAGACTTATACTCTCATACCCACCAAGCTTATCGGCTCTTAGAACAGCTTTCATAGTATGTTCTACTATGTCATTAACTATGGCTGCCTCTTTTTTGTTCTTTCCAAAAGAAATAACACCAATGTTTTTTATCACCATATAGTTTGGCGCCGCGTTTAGCATAATCTCATCTGTGGCAAACGTATCAAAATACTCTTTATATGAGTCCATATATCTTTGAAGTCCAGCTTCTAAGTCTGTATCTTCCATAATAAGTGGGATTCGCTTAGTTCTTATAATATGCTCTGGCGTTAAAACGCCACGAGAGGCCAACTCTCTTAAGTTCTCTTGTGAAGCATAATGGTTCGCTAATGGCGTTTGGTTAATGTTGAGTGAAACGCTATAACCTTTTAATTCAGATATAGCCTCAGTTATTTTTGACATGTCGCATTTAGTACTGTTAAACTCACTCGAAATCTCTAAGATCGCGTTTTCGTCTAAAAACTCTTCCCCAAGAGTTACCGCATCTATCATCTTCTCATATGAAGCTTTAGCGTCTTCATCAAAAGTAAAAATTCCATGGTTATGTAAAATTATCCCATCTAAAGTTTTCCAATCAATACCTTGCGTTAGTTTGTAAATAGTATGCGCTAGTATGAAGCCAGGCATTACGTAATCAACTATTAAAAAGTTTGGAAAGAGTTTTTTGATACTCTCCTTACCTGTTTTAGAGTTTGATATAGTCACAATAGCGTCAGCATGCGTGTGGTCTACAAATTTAAAAGGGATTAAGGCATGTAATATAGCTTCAACTGATGGATTAGGAGCAGAACTGTCTATCATAGCCGCTTTTTGTCCACTTACCATCTCACTATCACTCAGTTTTTCCAACTTTGCCATCTCTAAAAGAGTATCTAACTTAACTGGTGCAAAACCCTCAGCCTTTATGCTTACTAAGTCCCAACCACTCCCTTTAACAAAAAGTATATCTTCACCATCAACCTTACTCTTTACAGAGGTGTTTCCACCACCATGAAGTACTAGCTCATCACTTTGACCTAAAAGGTTTGACGTATACACTCTTAAATCTAAATCACTTTGACACTCTTGCGCTTTTTTATCATCAAATAAATTTTGCATTGCTTAGCCTAAAACTTCGAGTTCATCTGAATATTTATCATCACAATATGGCTCATACGAAGACTTGTATACTTTATAGTGTGCTGAAGCTTTATGCCCATCAAGTGCAGCTTCATCTCTCCAAGTCTCTACTGCCATAAATCTTTTTCTATCTTTTTCATACTGAAATATCTCATAAAATATACAACCATCTTCTGCCTTGCTAGGGATTACCATTGCTGTGAGGAGTTCTTTCATCTTCTCTTCACTCCCCTCTTTGGCTATAAATGTTACACTCTTAGTAATTGTCATATTATTTAGTTCCTTATTGCATAATTTTTAATCTAAAAGATTATATCAAATTTAAATAACTATAATATACTCTATAAAAAATACAATCGAGATTTAAAGATGAATTTATTAGCCGAAATAGAAGACGTCATAGATGAGAATGGTTCAGACTTTGAACTCTCTAAACTTTTTAAACAATATATAAAAGAGTACAAAGAGTCACTTCCTGAACTTTTTACAAAAAATCAAGGAAAAGACTTTTTAGTAAAACATACAAAAGCCTTAGACTCCATCATATCAACTATGTATAAAACTATACTTAGACGTATGTTTGGAGACTATCTTCCCATGAGAAGCTCCATTCCCATAGCTGTAGTCGCACTTGGAAGTTATGGCCGTGAACAGCTCTGTGTACATAGCGATATAGACCTACTTATAGTTTTTGAAGAGGTAGAGGGTTATAACACTCAGCTTATTATAGAAAAGCTATTTTATCTAGCGCTCGATGCAGGTCTCAAACTTGGACATCGTGTTCATGAAACAAAGGACCTCTTCAGAGCCGCTAATGAAGATATCACGATTCGTACGTCATTAATGGAGTCGCGTTTAATAATAGGTTCTCCTTTTACTTGGGGATCAACGCAACGTGAACTTACAAGACTAAGACTATATAATCAAAAAGAGTTCCTTCTTGCAAAAGTACAAGAAGCTCAAATAAGAAGAAAAAAATTCCCAATTTCAATGGAGCCTAACATAAAAGAGTGCGTTGGAGGTCTTCGCGACTCACATCTTCTTCACTGGATTTCTCATACCATTTATGGAACAGATAGTCTTCGTGAACTCTCAGGTAAACTCTTTCAAGAAGACTCTTATAAAGAGTATAGAATTGCGCTAGAACTTCTTTATCGCGTACGAAGCGCCCTTCACCTTGTCACTGGTAAACAGGAGGACACTCTTAGACTTGAGTATGTTCCAAGCGTCGCTAAATTACTCGGAATAAAAAATCAAAAAAAACTCTCTTCAAAGGTTATTGAAGCGGGATGGAGAATAGATAACTTCACAAGAATATTTACGAAAAAGATGATCCGTCCATATATCTATGATAAAGAGATGATTCCCACACTTAGGAAAAACAGAATACAAAAAGGCGTATATGAGTTTAACAATAGAATATATGTCTCGTTTAGCTTAAAAATCCCTCATATAAATAGACTATTAGAACTCCTTATAAGCTTAGAAGATAAAGTATATAAATTCGACGCTGGTTTTTTAAGTAAATTTACATACTCTAAAATATCACATCCTTTAGAGAAAAAAACCTATTTACTTTTAAAACAACTTCTTATGAAACAAAATTCCTATAGCTTTTTAAGGCTCTTTTATGATGCGGGTATTCTCCATGAACTCTTTCCAAACTTCAGAAAAGTTTTACATCTGCCTCAGTTTGATGGTTATCACCACTATCCAGTAGACATTCACTCTATAAAATGCGTTGAGTCATATGAAAATATTAAAGAGCCTTTTATAAAAGATTTATATGATACGTTTACCCAAGAAGAAAAACTTTTTTTAAAAATTGTTGTATTTTTTCACGACACTGGAAAAGGCAGAAAGCAAGACCATAGTGAAGTTGGAGCAAAACTCATCGTTCCATTTGCTAAAAAGATGGGACTCAAACAAGACTCTATAGATCGTGCAGTAATACTTGTAAAACATCATATTCTCATGAGTAATGTGGCGTTTAAAGAAAATATTCATAATGAGAAAACGCTCTATAAGTTCATGTCAAAAATCGAAAACGTTAAAAACCTAAACCTTTTATATGTACTAACCTATGCAGACATAAATGGTGTTGGAGGTGACACATATAACTCTTTTAACTCTAAACTACTATATGATCTTTATCAAAGTTCTCTTGAAGTAGCGCAAAATAGCGACAGAATCACCGATGCAAAAAAACGCCTTATCATAGAAAAAAGAGTTCAGAATCTTAAAGAGTTTAAAGAGTTGCCTAGAACATTTGGTAAAAAAATTCTTGGAGTTGAATCAAATCTATTTTTCTTTAAACATACACCAATTGACATCTTAAATATTGCTCAAAAAGCTAAAGAGACAAAAGAGTACAGCTTTATAACTAAGGCGGATAAATCTTTAACTATTGAGATATACAGACGTGTTCCACTAAATCTTGGCTTTTTACTCGCTTCACTTTCTCACCTAGATGTTGCTTCAATGGAAATCTTTACACTCTTTGATGGTATAAAATATTTTAAAATTGACTTTATAAAAAATATTGATGGAAGTGAACTTATAGCACTTGAAGAGATTATTCATGCATCCTTTGACATGGATAAAGTTATAAGTGTCAAAAGTATAGAGATAAAAAGAGAAGAGATAAGTATAGATTGTGAGCACTCTCTAACTCATGCTGAAATTTCTATTCATACTGCAAATCAGCCTGGACTTCTCGCTTATGTGATGAACTGCTTTGAAGAGTTAAAAATAAACATCATAACCGCAAAAATCCACTCTACAAAAAAGAAAGTAAGAGATAGTTTTTTAATGGACAAACAGAGCAATATATGCAATAATGTCGAAGATATTTACGAAAAGTTGTCAAAATAAGTTATTAAAGGTTTTATATGTGTGGAATAGTCGGTTACTTGGGTGAAAAAAATTCTAAAGAGATACTTCTTAGTGGCTTAAAAGAGTTAGAGTATCGTGGGTACGATTCCGCTGGAATCGCAGTACTTCAAGATGGTGACTTTTCGAGTTATAAAGCTATAGGCAAACTAGTAAACTTAGAAGAAAAAACAAAAGATTTTGTCACAGATAAATTTTCTATAGGAATTGGTCACACAAGATGGGCAACACATGGAAAACCAACAGAGTTAAATGCACATCCACATTTAGGTGAGAGCTCTTATGTTGTACATAATGGAATAATCGAGAATTATGCTGAGTTAAAAAAAGAGCTTCAAGAGAGTGGTGTTACTTTTTTAAGCCAAACAGATACAGAAGTTATTGTTCATCAGTTTGAGAAAAATCTTAAAAACACAAAAAATGCATTTGAAGCCTTTAAAAACACTATAAAAGAGCTTCAGGGTGCTTATGCAATTTTACTTGTATATAAAGGTGAGAGGGAGAGTATCTTTTTTGCCAAAAATGGCTCTCCGATGTTAGTTGGAGTTAATAAAGAAAATGAAAAATACTTTGCTTCTTCTGACACTCCTCTTATAGGACACTGTACAGATGTAAACTACTTTGAAGATGGCGACTATGGCTATGTAACTCCTAATGAACTTGTCATTTTTAATTCAGATGACGAACTTCAAAAACCACACTTTACAAAACTCTCAACAAACAAACTCTCAGCTCAAAAAGATGGATATAGATTTTTTATGGAAAAAGAGATTTATGAGCAAGCTGATGTTATAACGGACACGCTTCTAGGGCGCTTAAGTGTGGACAGTGTCATTTTTGATGAGTTGGATAAGTCACTATTTGAGGGGATAAATGAGATAAAACTTTGTGCTTGTGGAACGTCTTATCACTCTGCTCTAAGTGCTTCATATATGTTTGAACGCTACTCTAAAATAAAAACATCTGTTGAAGTAGCTTCAGAGTTTCGTTATAGAGAGCCAATAATGACAAACGACACACTCTTTATTGTCATTTCACAGAGTGGAGAGACTGCCGATACGCTAGAGACTCTAAAGATGGCAAAAAAAGCTGGCCTAAAAACTTTAGTCATTTGTAACGTTGATAACTCTTCAATGGTGCGCCTTGCTGATTCTTCTATTTTAACGCGAGCGGGAGTTGAAAAAGGAGTTGCATCTACAAAAGCCTTTGCTACACAAGTAACGATTTTTTGGATGCTCTCACTTTATGTAGCAAAACTAAAAAATTCCCTAACAAGCGATGAGATAGCTTCACAGATACACCTTCTTCGCGAAGTTCCAGCTTCTGTAAAAGTAAGTGATGCTATGCATGAGAAAATAAAGAGACTCTCTAAACGTTATTTACATGGGCATGGTTTTTTCTTTATTGGTAGAGATGTTTTTTATCCTCTAGCTCTAGAGGGTGCACTTAAGCTAAAAGAGATCTCATATCTCCATGCTGAGGGTTATCCTAGTGGAGAGATGAAGCATGGTCCTATTGCGTTGGCTGACCCTGAACTCTTTACTATTGCCTTACTCCCACAACATCTACTCTATGAAAAATCAAAAAGTAATGTAGAAGAGTTAAGTGCAAGAGATTCTACTATATGTGCAATCAGTCCTATAGAGTTTGACAAAGCAGATGATTATATTAGAACAAAAGAACATGCTCATTATATGTTAGAATTTTTTGAGATGATGGTTGCAGTTCAACTTCTTTCACTTGAGATATCTATCAGATTAGGTAATGATGTTGATATGCCAAGAAATCTAGCAAAAAGTGTTACCGTAGAGTAAACATAGCCTTATTCTCATTTTATTCATTCTAGTTTTATATTAGTTTTGCTAATATAATAGGGAAAATCAAAATAAAGTGAATCTGCATGCGAACAAAATCTAAACTACTCTTCATCGTCACCCTGATGCTCCTAGCACTAGGTGGAGCAACTATCATAAATGTGTCATTAAATTTTCGTGAGTATAGCATCAAAGATGCTGTACAACGTGCAAGTACAACGGCCGCTATAGTTAAAGATGGCTTAACTGCACACATGGTAAATGGTATTATGGACAAACGCCAATACTTTTTAGATCAAATATCAAATAATAATGACGAAGTTAAAGATTTATGGTTAGTGCGTTCAGAAGCTCTATCAAAACAGTTCGGAGATGGCTTTTATAGTGAAACTGTTAGAGACGCGATAGATGAAGAGGTACTCAAAACTGGTAAAATGGTTCAAAAGATAGATGAATCTACAGGTAACATAATTCTAAGAGTATCCATTCCATATACGGCAACTATTAGTGGTGGAGAAGCAAACTGTTTAAAGTGTCATGATGTACAACGTGGGGACACTCTTGGTGCTGTAAGTATAAGTTTAGATATCACAGATATGCGTAGCAGTGGAATGATGACTATCCTTAAAATTCTAGCTATAAATATACTCTTTATAATCATAGTTCTTATACTTATCAACCACTATATATCACCATATATGCAGCTCTTTTCAAATATGCAAAAAGGAATTAAAAAAGCGTATAGTGGAGATTTCACTCATGAGTTTGAAACTACAGTAAAAGGGGATGGAGCGAATATAGTATCGCAACTTAATACTCTGTTTCATAAAATGCAATCCACTTTTGGAGATATAAAATATAATCTCTCTACTTTTATTCCTCAAGGGTGTGTCTCATCTGCTGACCCACTTCATGAGGCGAAAACTATTATCGGAGAGTTATCTGATATCTATAAATTTAAAAAGACAATAGAACTTGACTCATCAAAAAGCTTAGTATACTCAAGAATTGTAGATGTACTGAAAAATAAATATAATCTACTTGATTTTACATTTTATGAAGTTTCTGTTATTCAAAACACACGCAAGGTTATATATACAACCAAAAGCAGTATATGTAATGAAGAAGTTAATAACGAGGCTTCACTTTGCCGTGCACATAGAACTAAAACAGATGTTATATCTACGGAGTTTACTGACCTATGTAAAACATGTAATTCAAGAAACCTTGAGTATGTATGTATACCATTTAATATAAATGAAGATAATGCACTTATTATCTCGATAGATAATTTAAATAATGATGAAGTAAGTAAAGTAAATGTATTTATTCCAAGCATCAAGAACTATTTAGAAGCTGCTAAACCAGTTATTGAGAGTAAGATTTTAATGGCAAAACTTCGCGACACATCTCTACGTGATGGAATGACTAGTCTATATAACAGAAGATTTTTAGAAGAGTTTATAGATACATTAGTTAATCAAGCACATAGAAAAGATGAAACTTATAGTGTTTTAATGCTTGATGTTGACTTCTTCAAAAGTGTTAATGATACTTATGGGCACGATATTGGTGACAAAGTTATTGTTGAGATAGGGAAACTACTTAAAGAAAGTATCCGAGAAGCTGATTTAGCAATAAGATATGGTGGAGAGGAGTTTGTCGTTATGCTTCACAATGCTGATGACGAAGGTACTCTTAAAGTTGCTAATCTTATACACTCTGCATTCTCTGAGCTTGTTTTTGATGTTGGTAATGGAGAGACTATCCAAAAAACTATGAGTATAGGTATCTCAAAGTACCCTACCGATGGTGATACTATCTGGAAGTGTATTAAGTTTGCTGATACTGCTCTATATGTTGCTAAAACTACGGGAAGAAATAAAATAGTTGAGTACACGATAGAGATGTCAGAGAGTGATGAGCTACGCTAACCTTTAAGGTATAAAAACTTCTACTAGATGATTGGGGATTCTCTCAATTATCTTCTCCATACACAATCAAGCAAGATAGCCTCAAATGAACTTTACTTCAATATAATATCAAGTTTATTACATCATGAGTTTAAAGGTATTAGAAAATTTATTTAAAAGAAGTATTTTTTATGAAGATAGAAAAAGAAAAAGAATTGAAGATATAAATTTTAAAATAGAAATAAATCTATTTTAAAATAGAGAAGATGGAGCTGTCAGACTAGTGACAACCACATCCTGTACCACAACTTTCGTCGCTTGCTTTAGGTGCTGGTGCAGCAGCAGCCGCTCCAGTTGAACATGCACTTACTCCTGGAGGTGTAGTTGGTTGTACACCTTCATTGTTAGCACCACCATTTGCATTTACTTCTTCTATTGTAGCCCAAATAGATTCTGCAGCAGCTAAGTAACGCTTAGCAGATTCAGAAGATGGGTTAACAAAGGTAATTGGCTTACCTTCATCTCCACCAGTACGGATACTTGGCTCTATTGGAATTTCAGCAATTATTTTAGTATTAAACTCATCTGCCATTGGCTGAGCTGTACCTTTACCGAAAATGTCATACTCAACACCAGTATCTGGTGCGATAAATCCACTCATATTCTCAACGATTCCAGCGATAGGAATGTCAAGTTTTTGAAACATGTTTAGTGAACGACGAGAGTCATCCAAAGAAACACCTTGTGGTGTAGTTACTGTGATACCAGCAGTTACAGGTACTGCCTGAGCAAGTGAAAGCTGAGCATCACCAGTTCCTGGAGGCATATCTATAACTAACACATCTAACTCTGACCATAAGATATCACGTAAGAACTGCTCTATAGCTTTCATGATCATAGCACCACGCCAGATAAGAGCTTGTCCCTCTTCCATAAGTGCACCCATAGACATCATCTCGATTCCATAAGCCTTAATAGGAATAACTTTATTTCCATTTACTTCAGGCTTCATACCGTCTACACCCATCATACGAGGAATATTTGGACCATAGATATCAGCATCTAAAAGACCAACTTTTTTACCTTGTGCAGCAAGAGCAATAGCGATATTAACAGATGTAGTTGATTTTCCAACTCCACCTTTACCAGAACTTACCATTAAAAAGTTTTTAATCTGTGGAGCAATATTTTTGCCTTTAGAAGAACCTTCTCTTGGAATTACTGGAGTTTTAATATTACAATTTATAGCTGATGCACCAGCACTTTTTAGTGCTGCTGTTGCCTCATCTTTTAACTGTTGTGCTACTTCTGGAGCACTAGAAGTGATATCAATAGTTACACTTACATCAGTTCCATTTATTTCTATATTATTTACAAAACCAAAAGTTACAATATCCTTAGTAAAACCTGGATACATAACTTTTGAAAGTGCTGACTTTACAATTTCTTCAGTCATTATGTTTATTCCTTATGTTAAATTTTATAATTTCGACACTTTAGCGTATCTAAATAAGACAAAAATTGTCTTATTTAATACTCTTCATATTTAAAGTTGCTTTTATATATTTATATAGCTTCTCTAAATTTTGCATCTTCAGCTAGTTTAGCATCAGCAGCAATCTGAGCAATCATCTCTGGATTGTCCATAATTTCTTGAGTTATCTTGTAAGAACAAAATTTTGGTCCACACATAGAACAGAATTCTGCTTCTTTAAATACATCTTGAGGAAGAGTTTCATCATGATATTCACGAGCACGATCTCCATCAAGTGCTAATTCAAACTGTTTTTCCCAGTCAAATGTATAACGAGCATCACTCATAGCATCATCAACATCTCTAGCACCTTTACGACCTCTAGCAATATCAGCAGCATGAGCAGCAATTTTGTAAGCAATGATACCTTCACGTACATCATCAGCATTTGGAAGACCTAAGTGCTCTTTTGGCGTTACGTAACATAACATTGAAGCACCATGCCATCCACCAACAGCTGCACCAATAGCAGAAGAGATATGGTCATATCCAGCTGCAATATCAGTAACTAATGGCCCTAAGATATAAAAAGGAGCTTCATGACAAAGTTCTCTTTGGATTTTCATATTACGTTCAATCTGATTAATAGGCACGTGACCTGGACCTTCAATCATAACTTGAACATTTTTTTCCCAAGCTTTAAGTGTAAGTTCACCAAGAACTTTCAACTCACCAAGCTGAGCTTCATCAGAAGCATCTGCTAAACAACCAGGACGTAGTGAATCACCTAGAGAAAGAGAAACATCATACTTAGCACAAATATCTAAGATATCATCAAATGCAGTATAGAAAGGATTTTCTCTATGGTAGTGCATCATCCAAGCAGCCATTAAAGAACCACCACGAGAAACGATTCCCATTTTACGTTTAGCTACCTTAGGCATAGTCTCAAGTAAGAAACCTGCATGGATAGTAAAGTAAGAAACACCTTGTTGTGCTTGACGCTCTAAAACTTCTAACATAACTTCAATAGTTAAATCTTCGATTTTATTTCCAACATCGTGTAGAATCTGATAGATAGGTACTGTTCCAATAGGGATTTTTGAGTTATTTATAACTGCTTTACGAATCTCATCTAAATCACCACCAGTTGAGAGGTCCATTGCAGTATCTGCTTTGTACTTCTGAGAAACTTTCATTTTCTCAACTTCATCTTCAATGTCAGCTGCAATTGCAGATGAACCAATATTTGCATTTATTTTACAAGTACTTGCAATACCAATAGCCATTGGCTCTAGTGACTCGTGATTAACATTCGCAGGTATAATCATACGTCCACGTGCTATCTCACTACGAACAAGCTCAGGAGATAAATCTTCTATTTTTGCTACATATTCCATCTCGCCCGTAATAATGCCTTGCTTTGCATAGTACATCTGTGTGCGAACAGCATCATTTTCACGCTCTTTTAACCATAAAGATCTCATAATTTCTCCTAAATAATATATTTTACACTAAACTATATGTGGCAATATAATCAAATAAAGTTAATCTAAGATAAAGTTACCTAACTGCATTTATAATTTAGGATATATTGAGTAATAAAAATCACCTTGAAGATAAAAAAAAGAATACACAGTGTATAATATCGTAACACTTTTGATATTTAGGAGAAAAATTGTCGGATTTGACACTTATTTTACTATCGGCTGGGAGTTCTAGTCGCTTTTCTATGGATGTTAAAAAGCAGTGGTTACGAATAGATCATAAACCATTGTGGTATTTTGTAGCACATAGACTTCAAAGTAGTAACAATTTTTCTAAAATTATCATCGTTTCTTCATCTGAAGATATAAGTTTTATGAAAAACTATGCTGAGTATACTTTTGTAACAGGTGGCAAAACACGTCAAGAGTCATTAAAAAATGCTCTTGTAGAAGTGGACACAGAATTTGTTTTAGTTAGTGATATAGCTAGAGCATGCATAAGTGATGATTTTTTGCAAAGAATTATTGCCAAAAAAGGCTCTAGTGACTCTATAGTTCCATACTTAAAAGTTACTGACACTATAGTCTACGGTGATGAGACTATAGATAGAGAGCAAGTAAAAAGAGTTCAAACTCCACAGTTATCTAGAACTAAGGTTCTTCAATCTGCGTTAAATCAAGATGAAGAGTTTACAGATGAGAGTAGCGCGATAGTTTCAAATGGTGGCAAACGCGAGTTTATTCTTGGAGAAGAGTCTGCTCATAAAATAACTTATATAGAAGACTTAAATAAGATTCCATGTTTAGAGGCTCCATCACAAGATATTCTCAGTGGAAACGGTTTTGACGTACATGCATTTGACGATAGTGGTGATATGTGGCTAGGTGGAGTAAAGATAGACTCTGAGCTTGGTTTCAAGGCTCATAGTGATGGGGACGTAGCACTCCATTCACTCATAGATGCTCTTTTAGGTGCAGCTGGAATGGGTGATATCGGGATGATGTTTCCAGATAATGATGAGAGCTATAAAGGTATAGACTCAAAAGAGTTACTTCGCAGAGTTGTTACAAAAATATACAACTTTGGTTTCATCATAGTAAATGTAGATATTACAATAGCCGCTCAAAAACCGAGAGTTGGCACTTATAAACAAGCTATGAGAAAAATCATCTCAGAGATTTTAAAAATTGAGATGAGTAGAGTAAACGTAAAAGCGACAACAACTGAAAAGCTTGGCTTTATTGGTCGAGAAGAGGGTGTTGGCGTTTATGCAAATGCAAATTTAAAATATTTTAATTGGAAAACTATAGGATAATATGAAGATACTAATAATAGAAAACGAAGTTTATTTAGCACAAAGTATAGCAACAAAACTTGGCGAATTAGGGCACACATGTGAAATGTGTACATCAACAAAAGATGCAATTAGAAGTCATAATTATGATGTTGTACTTCTTTCGACAAACATAAACGGTCAAGATTTTAATCCAGTAATAGAGACTTTTAAAAGCTCAATCGTAATTCTTATGGTCTCATATATTAGTAATGACACTGTTTCAAAACCATTAAGCGCTGGAGCAAAGGACTATATTCTAAAACCATTTATGATTGAGGAGCTTATTCGTAAGATAAATCACTATCAAGATTATGAAAAACTCAAACATAGAAATGTTGCATATGAAAAATATCTCTCACATAATTTTTTAAATGCAAAATATGAAAAAAGTTTTGAAGATGTTGAGTTGCCTCTATTTATCTCATCAAGTTTTCAAAAACATGCGGATGCTTTTGCTTTTAATTATGCAAAAAAGAGAGACCTTCCTATTCACTTTTTAACTTTAAATGATGCAAAAACTTTAACTGAAGTAAACTCACTTCCTCAGAACTCTATTATATATATAATTGACTATCAGCTTCTAAAAAAAGCTGATAAAAAAGCTTTTTGTGACCTGATTGCGGGTAAAAATATTATAGTTTCAAGTACTGATAAAGTTGAAGAAGTTGAACATAGAGTACTTGAGATTGAGAGTGAAAGAAATGTCTTTGATAAGGGCGAAATTCTTCCTATCGAAGATTATGTTAAGTTTATTGTTTTAAACTATCAAGACAAATATCCTGATACTGAACTTTCAAAAAAATTGGGTATTTCACGTAAAAGTTTATGGGAAAAACGTAAAAAGTATGACATCATCAAGAAAAAATAAAACAATATATATAGATAAAGAAGCTGCTTCAGTCTTAGAACTTGTTGCAAACTCTCTTTTACTTCCAGTAACAAAGCTTATGTGTGAAAAGGGTTCTGAAGAGGTTTTAAAAACTGGCCTCTTAGATGGAAAATCTTTTCCTTTTCCTTTCATACTCGCACCTTCAGGCAAAAAAAATGAAAAAACAATTTCAGAGCTTGAAATAGGTCAAGAGATTACTATACTCTGCGAGGGAGACGAGTTTGCCACTCTTATTATTGAAGAGACTTATAAAATAGATCCAAATGAGAGAGTCAAACATATCTATGGAACTGATGATGCAACTCACCCTGGAGTTATGGCCACAATAAAAAGACTTGGTTCATGGGCGATAAGTGGTGAGTATACATTAATAAAACCTAAAGAGAATATCAATAAAAATAAAATAGAAGAGGCTAAAAAACTTATAGAGGCTAAACATACTTCATCTCTGTTTATGGCAGCAAACCCTCTGCACCGTGGTCATGAGCGTTTAATACGCCAAACATTAGAGAGTACTGACCTCTTGGTTATATTTTTACTCAAGCCATATGACAGTCATAATATTAATTATGAGATTAGAAAAGAGGCTCTAGAGTACTTCATTAACAACTTTTTACCTAAAAATAGAGTTATAGTTGTCCCTTTAGAAAATAGCTATATTTTTGCAGGATATAATGAGATTATAATTGACTCTATTGTCGCAAAAAACTACGGCTGCGACAGAATGACTATAGGAAGAAACCATGCAGGTCTTGGAATGTTTTATGATTGTAACTCAAACAAATCTATCATTGACAGAGTAACAGGAATAGATATAGAGATACAGATTGCTAGTGAGTATGTTTATTGTGATCAATGTACAACGCTTGTGAGTAAAAATACTTGCCCACATGGCCAGCACCACCAGATTTCTTATCACTCTGACTCGATTTTAGAACTGCTTGAAGCAGGTATACTTCCACCTGCAGTACTTATTCGAAAAGAGATCTCTGCTCTACTTCTAGCTAAACTCTATCCAAACAGATTTAAAAATCTTGAAAAACTATACTATGATACTTTTGCTGCTAAAGGGCTACTAGAAGAACATAGTGAAAAAGATTTCTACCTTGAGCTTATGAAGCTCTATCAAACTACATCTCTTACATAGGAAACTCATGAACTACTTTTTTATTACCCTTGGATATAGTGGACTATTTCCAAAGGCTCCTGGAACTTTTGGAACACTAGTTTCTCTTCCACTTGGCATGCTAATCCTTATCTACTTTGATGCAAGCACACTTTTTCTAGCAACGCTTCTTATCTCCATAATAGCTATAAAAGCTATCAATAGATATGAAGAAAAAAGTAAAATTCATGATGATAAACGCATTGTAATTGATGAACTTGCAGGTATGTGGTTTGCCCTAAGTATTGCCCCGGCAATTACTGTGTCACTTACAGAAGTTGTAGTGTTAAGTAATGGATTTTTAATCCAATCTATACTCTCATTTGCTCTATTTCGTTACTTTGATATCGCAAAACCATCTATTATAGGTAGGATTGATCGTGAAGCTAAGGGTGGAGTTGGTGTTATGGGTGATGATATCATAGCTGGAGCCGCTGCTGGAATATCGAGTGCAGCTCTTTGGCAAGCTTATCTTTATATTTCTACTCTTATCTAGCTATCTTATAGTCTCTTTAATATGCATACATATCTTCTTGTGAAATAACGCGTATCATATTTGTGGAGCCTACTTTACCAATAGGGTCACCTGCTGTTAAAATATAGCTATATTTCTTTTTAATAGAACCATTTTCAAGTCCTCTAACCATCAAAGAGTCAAGTATAACTTCCAGGCTCTCTTTTCTCACAGACATCAGAGGAATAACACCCCATATAAGTGTCATCTGTCCTCTTGTCAATGCATCATGTGTTATCGCATAGATAGTCTTTTTTGGTCTATAACGTGCAAGTTTTCTTGCAGATGAGCCTGAAGATGTAATGGAGAAAATTCCTTTTGCATTTAGATCACAAGAGAGGCTCACTGCCGACTTATTAATAGTGTCTCCGCTATCAGTTATCTTAAACTCATCAAACTTATAGTAGTTGTAGTGTTTTTCAGTCTCTATAATTGTGTTAGACATAGTTTGAACTGCAAGAACAGGATAATCACCTACAGCACTCTCTTCAGAGAGCATCACAGCATCTGTTCCATCCATGACTGCATTTGCTATATCACTTATCTCGGCACGTGTTGCTCTTTGATTTTTTGTCATAGAGAGAAGCATTTGGGTTGCAGTGATAACAGGTATAGAAGCTTCATTCGCCTTATTGATAAGCATTTTTTGGATATTTGGTACTTCATAGTAGGGAACTTCTATCCCTAAATCTCCACGAGCAACCATCAGTCCATCACTTGCTTGGATTATTGCATCGATATTCTCAATGGCATCAAACTTCTCTATCTTTGCTATAAGGTTTTGTCGTCCTCCAAGTGCTTCAATAATCTCTCTAGCTTTAATCATATCTGCAGCACTCTGAACAAAAGAGATGGCCATAAAGTCTACTTCGTTTACAACTCCCCACTCCATATCATTTTTATCTTTTTGGGTTAAAACATCAACACCTAAACGTGTATTTGGAAAGTTTACACCTTTTTTTGAGGAGAGTATACCTCTATTTTCTACTACAACTTCAACATTCCCATTAGATATATCTGACACTTTTGTTCTGATTATTCCATCGTAAAGATAGATGAAGTCGCCTATCTTTAATTGTTGCAGAATTTGAGGGTAGTTAATACAAACGCGGTAGAGAGCATCATCTTGTTTATGCCCCATAATCTCTTCTTTCGTGAAGATGATTTTATCACCCTCTTCTAGTAAGAAATCCTCTTCTAGCTCACCAATACGGATTTTTGGTCCACTTATATCTTGTAAGACTCCAACTATAAGTCCAGTAACTTCCATCGCTTTTTTGATTTTTTTAAGTACGTGTGAGTGCTGCTCATGCGTTCCATGAGAGAAGTTAAGTCTAAAAACATTTACTCCGGCTTTTATTAACGCTACTAAAGTCTCAAGAGAATCCGATGCTGGCCCAATTGTCGCTAAAATCTTTGTACGTTTTTTCATGGAGCTATCCTTAGTTTTATAAAATGTCTAATATATCTCTTTAACACGTCCTACTTCACCACTCATGAGTCTTACTTTTATACCATGAGGATGATTTGGAGACTTTGTAAGTATGTCGCGAACTATTCCATCTGTTAAGAGTCCAGTGGATTGGTCTTGTTTTAATACTATTGCGACTGATAGACCATGCTTAATATTTACTCGCTTAGTCCCATCAATCATTTAACTATCTCTTTATATACTTTTTTTGTTAATTTATCCAATATAGTATCATAACTTGCATACTCACTTCCTAACTCATCTGCTCTTTTTTTAAGCGCTGAGAACTGTTTAGAGTTTTTCATGTCCATAGATACTTTAGGGAGCTTACTTATCATAGACAATATATCCATACTTGAAAAATCAAGAACTACATCAAAGTCTGATAAGTCAACTTCCATATCAAATGCTATTCTATTAATATCTGCATTTGGAAGTTCTACCTCTTGAGTGAATGCCATAAGCTCTTCAAGATTATCATTAAAGTAACTCACCTCGAATCCACATGCTAAGAATGAAAAAGCTTTAGCATAAGGATTTACACCTATGATAGCGATTTTAGATGCGAGTAAATCTTTTAAGTGCTCGCTTAAAACACGAATACTAAAGATATCTCCTCTTAGAGTTTCACCCTCTTTAAAAACTATGTCGCACATTCCGCTGCGTTTAACCATACTACTAGCAGTGTCAACTATTTCAGGGATTAGATGAACATACTCACTCGATATAACTGCTCCATTAACATGAGACTTTTTCATATTAGAGACTGTAAAGTATAAATCATCTTCTCTTATATTCATAGGAATCATCATCGCATCACTACCATTTTCTTTAAATGTCTTGTTTATTATGGCAGAAAACCTACTTGCGCCAGCATGCTCACCAATATATCCAAATAGTGTTGTCTGATTTGAAATCTGGTTGTCGTTATTCATCATTATTCTATCCCCCAAAGCTCTTTGGCTTCTTCTTCTTCTATTTTACATCTATAACAGAGTTTATCCCCTGAGTTTGTACTAAAGTATGCATTACACTCATCACAGCGTTGCACGCTAAAAGATACTAAGTTTTGAACAGTTGGTTCAAAAAATTCTTTAACATTGTATGAACTTGAAAGTGTAATAGCATCTGGAGCACATACATCATGACATACATGACACTTTATACACATAAATGGATCAAAGTCTATCTTAGAGTTTTTCATATCAGATGTTAAGGCACCTGTTGGACAGACTCTATAACACATCTGACATGCTGTACAAGCATCCTCTTTCATTAGTTTTGTAGAAGTAAAACTTAACTCACTTCCATCAATTACATGAAACTGTGATGGCTTTTCAACTCTTTTTATTGCGGTAAAAAGAATTTTTCTCTTATTTGGTATACTTTTTTTCCTAATTAGAGCGATATCTGTCTTACTTAAAGAGTGCTCAACCAACTCATCATTGGCTTTTTGTACTTCATCCTCAAAACCTTTTTTAACCTTCGCAATGCTCTGAAGGTTAACAGCACTTAAGAACTCTCTTCTACCACTCTCTTTTGTTTCACTCTCATAAGAGACATCTTCTAGCTTGATGCTAACATCACTCTCCATAGCTTCAAGTAGGTATGTTGCCTCTTCATGGTTTTTCAAAATTTGAGGTTTACATGTAGATGCTATATCACAGCCATCACAATAGCCCATATCAAAAGTAATACCTTTTTTCAAAATAGCTAATGAGATAATATGCTCAACACTAAGGGCTGAGATACATGGCACGTTTTTTCTACATGAGAGTAAGTCACTCTCTTCTTCTAAAAAATCAAAGAAGAAGTTTGTAGTGTTAAACTCTTCTAATGCAAGAGCTTCATTAGGACAAACACCCCCACAGGCTCCACAAGTTACACATGTTGAAAAGTTTATAGAGGGGAGTGTATTATCACCGATTACTATTGCATTTGTAGGACATACTAGTTCACATTTATTACATTCGCTATCTACACTCAAAGAGCGTACACAAGCACCTGCACTTAAATTTATCATATTAAAATTCTTTGTATTGATTTAAAAAACGATTTTATCACATTTTACTGAAGATAGAATAACGAGACTTTTTTACTCTTGTGTTTTTGTACTCTCATTATAGAGTGAGAGAGATGGAAATGCAAATGCTAATGAATTCTTTTCAATTATATGCATTATCTTATGCATCACATCCTCTTTTGTTGCAAGCCATTCATCCCAAAGTACAGACTTTGTAAAACAGTAAACTAAGATATTTATACTCGAGTCTGAAAACTCATCTAGGTAGACTAAAAGAGTGCTTTTGACACCTTCTAAGTCATCTTTAGAAACAAGCTTAGCCACATGCTGATTAAGTCTCTGATACTTATATTTAGTCTCTTTACCTGCAATTTTAGGATGCTTTTCTAACATTATTCGTATCTCATTTACAGCATTTTTTATATCTTCACTTTTTGAGTCATACCTAATACTGAGTTTCATTTTTATTCTACGACCAAGTATGCGTTTGTTCCAGTTTTTTACATCTTTTGAAGCAAAGGTGCCATTTGGAATTGCTATAAGGGCATTATCAAAAGTTCTAAGTGTTGTAACGCGAAGACCAATCTCTACTACAACACCCTCCCTTCCATCTATCTCTATCCAATCTCCTTGTGAAAAAACATCACTCATAAGTATAGAGAGTGTGCCAAAAAAGTTTGAAATTGTATCTTTAGCAGCAAACGCAACGGCGAGTCCACCTATCCCTAAACCAGAAAGTACAGCAGTAAGATCTACTCCAGCAAAATAGAGCACAACAAGCAATCCAATGATTAAAATTATAAAGTTTACAATTTTAAGGGCTACGTTTACTACATCACTTTTTATATTTGAGTTATCACTAAGAGTTTTAAGTTTGATTAACGCAACAGCATTAAGCACTTTATAAAATAGAAGCGTTAAGAAAAAGCCATAGATAATATTGAAAATAGTTGCGATAGAGTTTATAGTATGAAAATCATCATAAACATAGACAATCATATTTATGTTTATGATTATAATGATGTATTCTATGGGAGTTCGAACACTCCCAAGTATCTGCGTTGAGTAGTCTTTAATAGAGGATATTTTAAGAATATTTCTCTCTAAAGTCACATAAACTATCTTTCTAAAAAAGTATATTACTGCGATTAGGAGAACTATATAGATTAATTTTGCACTATTTAAACCAAAAAAATCAAAATTCAGATTAAGTGCTATTAACTTATCTAGTAACTCATCATACATCTTACCTATATGCCCTCAGCTATCATAGCATCTGCTACTTTTTTAAAGCCTGCAATATTTGCACCATCAACATAATTACCCTCAACGCCATAATCTTTAGCTGTCAGAGCAACTCTTGTACATATCTGTTGCATAGTCTCTTTTAACTTATTATCTACTTTTTCAAAAGACCATTTTTGCATTGAAGCATTTTGAGACATCTCAAATTCACTCACCGCAACACCACCAGCATTTGCAGCTTTTGCAGGACCAAAACAGACCTTATGAGATAAGAAATCATTAATGGCCTTTGGAGTTGATGGCATGTTTGCACCCTCTGTAACACTTACACAACCATTTACTATTAGGTTTTGAGCATCTACATCTGTAAGCTCATTTTGTGTAGCACATGGAAATGCCGCATAACATGGAATATCCCAAACAGCATGCCCACCCTCTGGGTATTCTGATACAGGAATATATGTAGCTTCTGGGTGAATTACCAAGTATTTTTCAAGAGAAGCACGCTCTTCAAATTTTAAAATTTTAAGAAGCTGGATATCTACTCCGCGTTTGTCATAAATAGTTCCTCCTGAGTCTGTACATGTAACAGGAATAGCTCCAATTTGCTGTAGTTTTTCTATAGCATGAAGTGCAACATTTCCTGCACCACTTACAGTACATATCTTACCAGTCAATGGCTCTTTTCCCTCTATCTCAAGCATCTGCTCAGTAAAGTAAACAGCACCATATCCAGTAGCTTCAGGACGCATAAGTGAGCCACCAAACATAAATGGCTTTCCAGTTAAAACACCCTCATATGTTGATGTGATTTTCTTATACTCTCCAAAAAGATAACCAATTTCACGAGCCCCAACTCCAATATCACCAGCGGGGATATCTATGCGAGAGCCTATATATTTATGAAGCTCTGTCATAAATGCAGAACAAAACTTCATAACTTCAAAGTCACTTTTACCCTTAGGGTCAAAATCACTTCCCCCTTTAGCTCCACCAATTGGTAGACCTGTAAGTGAGTTTTTCAAAATCTGCTCAAATCCTAAAAACTTAAGTATCCCCTCATTTACACTAGGGTGGAAACGCAATCCACCTTTATATGGCCCAAGTGAGTTGTTAAACTGCACACGAAAACCTGTGTTAACCATGATGTTTTGATTATCATCCATCCATGTTACTTTAAACTTTATAATTCTATCAGGAACTACTAAACGCTCTAAAATTGCATGTTTAGTATATTTATCATCAGACTCTAATAATGGTGCAATAGAGTATATAACCTCTTCCATCGCTTGATAAAAAACTTTGTTTTCACCACAATCGCCTCTCTCAAATTTTTTTATCTCTTCTTCTGCTATAGACATTTATCTTTTCCTAAATTATTAATTTTAATATGCATTTTTAACCATCATTCGTCTTAAGTACGCAATCTTACTCTGTAAAGGTAAATCCTTAGGACAAACATCTTCACATCCAAGAAGCGTCATACAACCAAAAACACCATCTTCATCACCAACTATCTCGTAATAATCATCTTCACTGCGTTTATCTCTTGGATCTAAATGATAACGTGCTATTTTATTAAGACCGACTGCACCGACAAAATCTTTATTCATCTGAATTGTACCACAACCTGCTACACAACAACCACACTCAATGCAGCGATCTAACTCATAAATCTCATCAGCAAGTGCTGGCTCCATTCTCTCTTCTAACTTATCAACATTTAAAGTACCCTCTTCTGTATGTATCCAAGTCTCAAGTCTCTCGTTCATACCTCTCATCCATTTACCAGTATAGATAGATAAGTCACCGATAAGTTCAAAAAGTGGCAGTGGTGCTAAAGTGATACTCTCACCCAATGTTTTAGTAAGTGTTCTACAAGCTAAAGTGGGTTTACCGTTTACTAGCATTGAACAAGATCCACAAATTCCCGCACGACATACAAAGTCAAATTTTAGAGAGTTATCATGGTGCTCTCGTATCTCATTTAGAGCGACAAATAGTGTCATTCCATAAGCTTCTTCTATTTCAAATGTCTCCATATGTGGAAAATCTTCAGGGTCATTAGGGTCAAAACGCAATATACTGATTTTTAGTACTCTATTATTCTCTTCACTCATACATTCTCTCCTAATCTTTCATTAGTACCACGATATTTTTTAGGCAGTTTATCTAAAAATGGCATCAACGCATTTTGGATTTCTTGGCGACTTGCACCCTCTTTCTCAAACTTCTCTCTTATCGCATCAACTGCTGATTGTCTCACTCTACTATCAGGGTGTGCTTCAGTCATATCCTTACCATATCCACGAAAGCCTGGTGGCATTTCCATATTACTTATAGGAATATCTTCATAAGAGACACTTGGCATAGTTTGCTCAGGGTCTGGCCATGAAGTTATTGTGCGTTTGAGCCAATTTGCATCATCTCGAGATGGATAATCTTCACGCGAGTGAGCTCCACGACTCTCAGTCCTAAGAAGTGCTCCATAAGCTACCGTAAGTGCTAACTTCAACATTCTTTGCGTTCTATAGGCATTAAATAACGCTGGATTTGCCGCACGGGACTTTGCTGTTACTTCTATGTTTTTAGAGCGTTTATAGAGCTCTTCAAGTTCATTCACCGCATCTTGAAGGTCCTCTCCATTTCTAAAGATACCAACTTTGTCCATCAGTATCTCTTCCATTCTACGACGAAGTTTAAAAGCACTCTCGCCATTTTCATTTGCTAAAAGGGCATCTATTTTTGCATTCTCTTCTTTTAAAGCTATCTCAATTTTAGAAGAGTGAATGTGCATTGAACTTTCATGCGAATCACAAAAGTCACTGATATATTCAGCGACTAGCATTCCTGCAACAACTGTCTCACTTACAGAGTTTCCTCCAAGGCGGTTAAAACCATGCATATCCCAACAAGCCGCTTCTCCACAAGAGTAGAGTCCCTTTAATGTCTGTGACTCGCCCGTATATTTCGTACGAATCCCACCCATTGAGTAGTGCTGTGTTGGACGAACTGGTATCCAGTCAACTGCAGGGTCTATTCCTAAGAAGTTCTCACATATCTCTTTTACTTCACGAAGATTTTTCTCAATATGTTCACGCCCTAGTATTGTGATGTCAAGCCACAAGTGATCTCCATAACGTGACTTAACACCCTTACCTTTTCTTATATGCTCAGTCATTCTACGACTTACAACATCACGGCTTGCAAGCTCTTTTTTCTCAGGTTCATAGTCAGGCATAAACCTATAACCATCTTTATCTAGAAGAAGTCCTCCATCACCACGACACCCCTCTGTTGTCAAAATTCCAACTGGCACGATGGCTGTAGGGTGAAACTGTATGGCTTCCATATTTCCTAAGGTTGCCACTCCGGTTTCAAGTGCTATTGCCTGACCCATTCCTTGACAGATAATGGCGTTTGTAGAAACGCTATATATTCTTCCATAACCACCTGTAGCGATTGTTGTCGCTTTTGCTACGTAGGCTACGAGCTCTCCTGTCATTAAGTTTCTTGAAATCGCTCCATAACAGCGTCCATCATCTACTATAAGTGACATAGCCTCTTGGCGTTCATGAATCTCAACCTTTTCTTTATGTGCTTGATTATCCATAGCGTAAAGCATAGAGTGACCTGTTCCATCAGATGTATAACAAGTTCTCCATTTTTTCGTTCCACCAAAGTCTCTTGCAGTGATGAGCCCATGAGCCTCATCTTTTTCAGTTATAGTAACTTTTTTTGCATTGATGATGGCGTTATGATCTCCGCGATGAACTCTAGTCCAAGGAACACCCCAGTGAGCAAGTTCTCTTATGGCTTTTGGAGCACAATGAACGAACATACGAGCCACTTCTTGATCTGCTCCCCAGTCGCTTCCTTTGATAGTATCGGAGAAGTGTATGTCTTCATTGTCACCCTCGCCCATATTACAGTTAGCTAAAGATGCTTGCATTCCACCTTGAGCTGCTGAGGAGTGTGAACGCTTTGGTGGCACAAGTGTTAAAACAACTGCATCATGGCCTCTCTCTTTAACGCCAGTAGCAACTCTTAGCCCTGCTAAACCACCACCAATGATAAGAACGTCTGTGTATATAATTTTCATTAGTGTCTCTCCATAATAATACTCTCTGATTTATACTTCACTCCATCACTAAAGTCATGAGTCAAGCCTATGTAAGTGTATTTTGCCAAAGATGCAAGACCTACAACTATATAAAGCACTATCATTACCTTCATAAGAAGTTTAAATCGTGCACGAGAAACTTTTGTGTTTTTTCCCTCCATAAAGCCCCACTTTAGAGCTAAACGATAGAGTCCGACAAATGCATGAGAGACGACTGCTAAAAGAAGCAAAAAGTAAAGTGGCCCCATAAGTTCGTCTACTATTCGACTTGAACTTGCATAAGGACCTATGTCCGATGGTTCCACCATCATGATATAGATGTGAATAGGAGCGATAAAAAACATCATGAAACCCGTTATAACTTGAATAAGCCATAAAGACGTATCCTCATGTTTTAACTGATTTGTATGGTTTTTAATGATTTTGTACTTCTTATAAGTAGAGGGTATCTTTCGCATTGCAGTAGCCGCGTGTACAACAAATATCACGCCAACCGCCCCAGCGAAGAATGATACGATGCCAGGGTATGTTTCACCAAAGAAGTAGTACCCTTCAAACATAATCGTCACTCTGTACATCATCTCCTCAGAGATAAGGATAGAGGCTTCAAAAAGTAAATGCCCCATTATAAAAATAACGAGTATTAAACCCGTAGCACTCTGAATAAAATCAAGTCTTGCCGGTGTTTTATCTATCTTTTTATCTCTCATTTATTCTCCAAAACAGTATTTATTTTCATCTATTTTACCCAAATATTGATAAGAGTATTCTGTACACTCACATAATTTTATATAAAAACTTTCTCACTCTATTCAATATATTTTACGATATATAAATAGTCACTTAAATAAAATAAAGTTTTTTTAAAATATTATTTAGTTAGACTATAATAAGTACAATCTTTTTTAATCTCAAAAGGTGATATTAATGAACCCCTTAGCTACAGACTCTCTTCGTAAAAAAGTTATCTTATCCATTATAGTTTCCATGTTTTTACTACTCTTTATCGCTATTTCCATTACAGTCTACATAGAAGAGTCTACTAGAGACGAACATAAAAGTGAATATCACGAACAGATACAAAGAAGTATCAACTACTCTATAAAATATCATCAACTCAATTTTACATACAGAATCAAAAGATTAATCGACACTACAAACATAGTAGAGTTATTTCAGAGTAAAGATAGAGAAGCTGCTCACGCCGCTTTACAAAAGAGTTGGAACTCTTTTAGAGAAGAGGAGCCAAGCGTCGATATTCTGCACATACTAGACGCTAATGGAAACTCCTTTTTACGCATGCATAAACCCGAACTCTTTGGTGATGACTTAACACAAGTAAGGCCTATGATTAAGGAGATAACAAATTCACATAAGATTATAACGGGTTATGAAACAGGTAAACACGCTACTGTATTTAGAGTGATGATTCCCATTTTTGATAAACAAAACAGCTATATTGGTGCTATAGAAGTAGGTGTAAATCCAAATTTTCTCATTGACTCCATAGAGGAGATTACAGGTTTTGAAGGCCTTGTTTTTATTGATAAAGTAGATTTAAAAACATTTAACAAACCAACACTGCTCAATATTGCTCAATATGGTCTAATCTCTAACCCAACACCTCATTTAAGCTCTCTCATAAAAGCGTTTACTGCACATTCACCCCTTAAAGATAGTGTTGAGTTCTCTCTTGATGGTGCAAACTATTTCACTCATCTTTTTACCATTAGCGATAGGAACAACAAAGAAAAAGTAAAACTTCTCTTTTTTCAAAACTTGAGTAATACCAAGCTTTTTAGTAGCTACTTACAAGTTTCTTTAGCGTTTTTACTTTTGAGTCTATTTTCATTTTTGATTTGGTTTGTCTACATACGCATAAATATTTATCAGTCGCAAGTGAGTAAAATATATAACAAACACATTCAAGCACTCAAAGAGAGCGAGGCTAAAACGCAGGCTATTTTTGAAGTTACTCCCGACATTATGATAACAACCGATGGGGAGCATATTGACACGGTCAACCCTGCAATGCTAAAGTTTTTCTCTTATGAGTCAAAAGAGGACTTTATCGCAGAGCATGACTGTATTTGCGATTTCTTTTTAGAAGAGAGAGGCTATCTTCAGACTGATATGAATGGTATTCACTGGTTGGAGTATATCCGCTTAAATCCTACAAAAACACATAGAGTAAAGATGCTTCATGAGCAAAAAGAGCATACGTTTTTAGTATGGGAAAAAGAGCTTAAACTAGACAAAAATAGACGTAGTGTTGTAACCCTTACTGATATTACCGCGTTTGAGGAGTTAGGATATCTACTAAACAATACAATTAACTCTATGGATAGTATATTTTTTGTAAAAGATGAGCAGTTTCGCTATCTCGAGTGTAATCATAGTATGGAGAGGCTTATAGGTAAAAGTAGAGCTGAGATTATTGGCAAAACCGACTATGAGCTATTTGCTAAAGAAGAAGCGGACTTTTACAGAGCGATGGATGAAGAGGTATTTAAACAAGAAAAAACATTATCAAATTTTGAATGGGTGAAGTATCCAGATGGAAGAAAAGCATATATGCTTACTTCCAAGTCACCTCTTAAAACTGATGATGGAGAGATAATTGGTTTGGTTGCAAATACAGCCGACCTAACAAAACAAAAAGAGCTAGAGGGATCTCTCAAAGAGTCTCAAGCCCTTTTTGAGCTCTTTATGCAAAATATACCTGCAGGTATAATCATAAAAGATAAAGAACGCCATATCATATATGCGAACGATCCTGTATCTAAATTTTTTGATACAAAGGACATTATCGGCAAAACAGCTTATGATCTTCTTCCTTCAGATATAGCAGACTCAGTATCTGAGTTTGAGAAAAAAATCATAGAAGATGGATATGCACAAGAGATTCAAAAGATGCTAGATGCAAAAGGAAAAGAGCATATCAAACGCGTCTTAGGGTTTAAAATAGAGCATAAAGATAAAAATTTTGATATTGGTTTAGTCTGCCTAGATATTACTGAAGATTATCGTATAAAAAAAGAGTTACAAAAAAAAGATGAGATAATGATAACACAGTCTCGCCAAGCCGCTATGGGTGATATGATAGCGATGATAGCGCACCAGTGGAGACAGCCTATCACCGTTATAGCCATGGCTATAAATAATCTAAAAGTAGACTTAGAACTTGAACAAGAGATAAGCCCCGCTATGTTACATAGTATGGGCGATGGCATTTTACAACAGACAAAACATCTCTCACAGACTATAGATGATTTTAGAAACTTTCTCAAACCAAACAAAGAGAAGGAGTCTGTCGAAGTCTGCAGAGTCCTTGAGAGTGCACTTAGTATGATAAGCCAAAGTTTAAAAAATAACAATATTCTCCTAAAGGTAGACTCACAATGCAAACATAAAATTTTAACCTATCCAAATGAGCTACTTCAGGTCTTTTTAAATCTTATAAACAATGCAAAAGACTCTCTAGTGAGTTCAAAAGTAAAAGACGCATCCATAGAGATTACTCTTAGAGAAGACGAAGGGTATGTCATAACTACTTTTTGTGATAACGGAGAGGGAATCCCAAAAGAGATACTAAAACATCTTGGCGAGCCCTATGTCTCTTCCAAAGCTAAAAGTGGTACAGGTCTGGGTTTATATATGTCCAAAATCATAGTTGAGAAACATTTGCAAGGTATCTTAACGTGGAAAAACATACAAAGGGGTGCCTGCTTTGAACTGAAGATACCTCTACAAAACGAGGAGACATCATGAAGTCCATTGCAAACGTACGGGAGTTAAAACGCTCTTTAATCATAGGTGTCGTAGCCATTACATTCATAATGGCCATTGCCATTGGAAGTATCATTTATCTACGTTCAAGTGAAAAAATAGATAATGTAAATGAGTACTTTAACACCACTCTGCATAAAACATTTGACCATGTTATCAACCATAATATTTCAGACATCATACATTTTGCTAATGTTATAGTAGAAGATAAAAAAATTATGAAATATTTTAAAGAAAAAGATAGAAAAAATCTTTATGCATATACAGATAAATTAGTCAAACGATATAAAAAACGTAATCCATACATAGAGACTATACATTTTCACAACAGCGATGGAACTTCATTTTTACGTATGCATAAACCAGATGTATATGGAGAGAACATAGCAAACCTACGTCCAATGATTCAAGAGATACATAAAGACCATAAACTTATACATGGCTATGAGACGGGGATACATGCTCTTGTATACAGGGCTATCGTGCCAATTATGGATGGTGAGAAATATCTTGGTGCCTTAGGTATTGGGGTAAGCACTGAACTCTTTTTAGATAAAATGAAAAATATTTTAGACGCCCAAGCGCTCTTTTTTGTTCACAGCTCTCTCTTAGACCTTTATGCGAAAGACAAAAAATATGATCATAACGGTTTTGTCCTACAGTCATCCACCACGCCAGAGATAATGGCAATGTTGCAGAGCATTCCTCAAGAGTTTCACTTTGAAGATGACTACAAGCTTGAGTATAACTCTCAAAAGTACACCATACATACGAAGCATCTTTATGACTCGCGTGGAGAGTACGCCGCAAACATCATTCTCTTTAAAGAAGACACCATAGGAGTTTTGGATAGCTGGATGACGACTATCATCTCTATGTTCGCAATTTTACTTAGTTCTGGAGTATTTATCCTGCTTCTATTAAGACGAGGACTTAACCGACTTGAGCAGAGTATAAACACTCAAAACAGACAAGCAACTCAAGAAATACTGGAAAATGAAAAACGCTTTGAAGAGCTCTTTAGTAGCGTAAATGATGCCATAGTGCTCTATACTCCCACTTCAGATGGCACTGATTTTATCTTTCATAGCGTAAATGACGTTATGTTAAAGATAGAGAAAACCTCAAGGGAGGAGATAATAGGGCAAAGTCTTCTTGAGAAATTTCCAGCCGTTAAAGAGATGGGAATATTTGATGTTCTACAAAGAGTTAACAAAACTGGTGTTTCGGAGCATTTTCCTATGTCATTTTATAAAGATGAGAGGATAATTGGTTGGAGAGAAAACTATGTGTTTAGACTCTCATCAGGCGAGATAGTTGCCGTTTATAATGACCTTACAACTCAAAAAAAGATCGACGAGCAACTCAAACAGCGTGTTCAAGAGGTAAACGCTCTTTATGAGATTGGTCGAGTTTTTAACGAAGAGGGAACGCTTAGAGAGAAACTTGAGAAACTTATTCGCATCATTCCAACAGGTTTTTTACATGCAGATGACATTAGAGTATTTATCAAATACAAGGCTTACGAGCTTGGAGAAGAGATTTCCACAGATGCTTTTTCAAACATACATAAAAAAATCATGATAAACGACACTCAAGAGGGTTCAATAGATCTCTATGATATGGGATTAAATGAGACAAGAGAGTTTTCAGTCGAAGAGATAGCTTTTAGTGAAAATCTCTTTAACAACATAGTAAGTTTTATAAAAAGTGAAGAGAGCACACAAAAAATCAGTGCCCTAAATAGACAGTACCAACACTCAAACGAGGAGTTACAAAAGTTTGCCTACATCGCTTCACATGATCTTCAAGAGCCACTAAGAATGGTTTCAAGTTATGTACAGCTTATCAAAAAACGCTATGAGAGTGTTTTAGATGAGGCAGGCGTAGAGTTCATAGGTTTTGCCTTTGATGGGGCTAAGAGAATGCAGATGCTCATCGATGGACTGCTTCAGTACTCTAGAGTTCAAACGCACGGTTTTCCTTTTAAGAAGATAGACACGAACCAAGTACTCGAGGATGTCAAACAGAACTTAACACTAAAAATCCAAGAGCATAACGCTGAAATTATCAGTGAAAAACTACCTCTTTTAGTTGCCGATGAAGTACAGATGCGACAACTCTTTGAAAATCTCATCTCAAACGCGATAAAATACTCTAAAGAGGCTCCTCGCATAGAGATAAAGGCTAAACTAGCTGATGGGATTTGGACTTTTTCCTTTAAAGACAATGGTATAGGAATTGCCAAAGAGCAGTATGAAAAAGTATTTTTGATATTTCAACAGCTTCATAAACGTGGAGAGTTCGAAGGAATGGGCGTAGGCCTTGCCGTGTGTAAACGCATAGTACAGAGACATCACGGAGAGATTTGGATAGACTCAAATGAAGATGGCGGCTCAACCTTTTACTTTACAATACCAAATAATTTAAGGATTAAAAATGCAGACCAATCATAATGCAGTAGAGATACTCTTAGTAGAAGATAACCCCGCAGATGCCCGCCTAACCAAAGAGGCTATGAATGACTCAAAAATAGCTAATAACCTCCATATAGTTGAAGATGGCCAAGAGGCTATGGACTTTGTACGTAAACTCGGTAAATATAGCGATGCGCCTACACCTGATCTAGTACTTCTTGATTTAAATCTTCCTAAAAAAGATGGTAGAGAGGTGCTCAAAGAGATAAAAGAGGATGACAACCTGAAGATGATTCCCGTCATCGTTTTAACATCTTCAAAGGCTGAAGAGGACATAATAAAGATGTACTCTCTTCATGCAAACTCTTATATTCAAAAACCACTTGATTTTGAGCAGTTTTCTAAGATAGTAGAGACTATAGAAAATTTTTGGTTTACTATAGTAAAACTACCTACTAAGGTATAAGTCATGCAAAATAAGCTTTCAATACTCCTACTTGAAGATTCACTAGCAGATGCAAGACTGATTCAGGAGTATCTGAGTGAGGACAAAACGGCTAGCTATGAGATAAATCATGTCATGACGCTTGGTGAGTCTCATGATTGGCTTAATAACAACCCCTTGCCTGACTTGATGCTTATGGACTTAAATCTACCCGATAGTAATGGGATGGATACTTTTCTCTCCCTCTCATCATTTACAAATAAATTTGCTATCATCATTCTCTCTGGAATCGAAGATCAACTCATAGCCATTAAAGCATTAGAACTTGGTGCACAGGATTATCTAGATAAATCAAAACTTGATGGATACTGGCTAAACAAGAGTATCAACTATGCTTTACAACGCCATTTACAAAAAAAAGAGCTCCAAGAGTTAACACAGCGTTATGAGTATGCTATAGTTGCTACAAATGATGGGCTCTATGACTGGAACATTCAGACTAACGAACTCTATATCTCCGAGCGATGGAAAGAGCAACTAGGATATAGTAATGATGAACTCGAAAACACTATAGATACATGGCATAGCAGGTTACACCCCCAAGAGGTTCAAAGTCTTGATAAAAAGTTAGAAGAGTACCTTAAGAATAAAAGAGGTTATTTTAATGAAACATTTAGACTCCGTCACAGAGATGGTCACTATATCTGGTTAGAATCAAAAGCGAAAATAGTTGAATTTGACGAAAATGAAGAGCCCTTAAGAATGGTTGGAACTCATGTAGACATCTCAAAGCGCGTCGAACTTGAGCTTGAACTTAAACACAAAGAAGAGCTTATGATAGCCCAATCTCGCCAAGCTGCCATGGGTGATATGATAGCGATGATAGCACACCAGTGGAGACAACCCATAACGGTTATAGCCATGGCTGTAAACAATCTAAAAGTAGACATCGAGTTAGAAGAAGAGATAGCAAGTGAGCAGTTAGTAGAGATGGGCGATGAGATACTAACTCAGACTCAGCATCTCTCTAAAACCATAGATGATTTTAGAAACTTTTTAAAACCTAACAAAGAAAAAACTTCAGTCTGCGTTTGTGACATAGTCGATGGTGCGGTAGAGATGGTAGAAAAAAGTTTAGAAAACAATAATATAAAAATAGATGTAGTAAATCACTCTAAAAGCAAAATATTGCTCTTTGCAAATGAACTCCTACAGGTCTTTTTAAATATAATAAATAATGCCAAAGATGCACTCAAAAGCAATAAAGTAAAAAATGCCTATGTAGATATTGAGGTGAGTGAAGATGATGAATATGTAAGAGTACAGATCTCTGACAATGGAGGAGGAATCCCCAAAGAGATACTAAAACACTTAGGAGAACCATATGTCTCCTCAAGAGCGGCAAGTGGAACCGGACTAGGAGTTTATATGTCTAAAATAATAGTAGAAAAACACCTTTTAGGAAAGCTAGAGTGGGAAAATAACGAAGATGGTGCATCTTTTATGATTATGTTGCCATTAAAAGATACTAGGGAGACACGATGAATATAAAAGAATCTCATGATGCTATGAGCAATATAAAACTTCTTTATGTAGAAGATGAAGAGGGCATACGCAATCAGACCGCCAATTTTTTACAAAAGTTTTTCACTGAGATGGATATTGCTGAAGATGGAGAAGCTGGACTTGAGCTCTTTTCAAAAAAGCTTCATGATTTAGTAATTACGGATTTAAAGATGCCAAAAATGAGTGGTAAAGAGATGCTCTCAAAGATTGTAGCACTTAAACCAGACACCATAACTGTAGTGATGAGTGGTATATCAAGCGACTCAGATATTAAAAAAGATGAAGTTGACTTTTTTATAGATAAGCCTGCTTCATTAGACACACTCCTGCAGATGATGGAAGTTGTCTCAAAAAAAATGAAAGTATAAGGCTCTTCTTATGCACTATATTTTAAAAACACTCTTTTTCTTAGTAGTAAATTTTGCATTACTAGATGCTCATGACAAGAGTGTGACGTTAGAGCTCAAATGGAAACATCAGTTTCAGTTTGCGGGTTACTATATGGCTAAAGAGAAGGGGTTTTATGAAAAGCATGGATTTGACGTAAAGATACTAGAGGGAACGGACAAAAATGTTATAACGGATGTTGCCAGTGGTAACATAGACTTTGGCGTTTACGGTTCAGGCATTGTGGTCGAACAGCTCAAAGGAAAACAACTTATAGCGCTGAGCTCTATTTTTCAACACTCTCCAATACACCTTATCGTTAAAAAAGAGTCGGGAATCGCAAAAGTGAGCGATTTGGTTGGAAAGAGAATTATGCTACCAAAAAATCCTATACAGGCTGTAGAGATATTAGCGATGCTTAGACGTAATGGTATTGCTACAGATGAAGTAAACCTTATAGATACATCTCATGATATTCTCTCTCTTGTAAATGATGAGACAGATGCTTTTAGTGCTTATGTCAGTAACGAACCCTATCTACTAAACACTCTTGGAGTCAAATATACTATTTTGCATCCAAAAGATTATGGCATAGATTTTTATAACGATGTTCTGTTTACTTCTAAGTTAATGCTTCATGAGCACCCTGAGATAGTCAAAGCATTTACAGATGCAAGTCTAGAGGGTTGGGAGTATGCATTTGAGCATATGGATGAGACTGTAGAGCTTATCTTAAAAAAGTACAATACACAGAACAAGACACAAGAATTACTTCTTTTTGAAGCAAATGAATTACAAAAACTCATAGGTGCTCCCATCGTTCCCTTAGGTCATATGAGTGAATCACGCTGGAAAGATATAGCACACTATTATAAAGCTCTAGGCTTTATTGATAAAGAGGTTGATATTAAACTTGATGGGTTTATCTATGATGACAAATACCATATGGATAAGGATGCCCTACAAGAGCTTCTCTTTTTGTTTGGCATTTTACTCGCACTTTTACTTCTCTATCATTTTTATAAATATAGAAAAAGCGTTCTTATAAACAGACTAAAAGATGAGTATCAGCAGTTTTTTGACTTGGCTCCTCTCCCCTACCAATCTCTTGATATAAACGGAAATATATTAAAGGCAAATAAAGCTTGGCTTGAGTTACTAGAGTATACAGAAGAGGAGATACTTGGCAGAAATTTTTCTGAGTTTGTCATGCCTGAGTATCACTCTATTTTTCAAAAAAAATTTCCGCTTTTCAAGAAAGAAGGTTTTACAAGAAGAGTTACCTTTAAGATGAAAACAAAAAGTGGTGAGGAGATACTCGCCTCGTATAATGGCTATACTATTTATGATAAAAATAAGAATTTTGTACAAACACACTGTATTTTTGAAGATATTACACAAGTAGAAAAAATTCAATCAGCCTATAAAAAAGAGACAAAACGACTTAAACGTGCTGAGGAGATAGCAAAGCTAGGAAGTTGGGAGTATGATGCTAAAGAAGATAAGCTTTATTGGTCAAGAAGCATCTATGATATTTTTGAGTATGAAGATACTACAGAGACCACAACACGTAATATTTTTTGGGCTAAAGTACATCCAGATGACCGTACTGCTTCTTTACGTAAATATTTGAGCGCTGTAAAGCATAAAAAAACTTACTCCTTTACATACAGAGTCATCATGGATGACTCTCGCATAAAGTACATAGAGGCTAGAGGTGGACATAGGTTTGACTCCGATGGAAAGCTTATACACTCCGAGGGAACACTCCAAGACATAACGCAAACAATGCACCTACGCGACTTAATTCAAAGTCAAACAAGAAAACTCCAACGTGCAGAGGCTCTAGCACACACTGGATGGTGGTACAGAAAGATAGATAATGACTTAGCCGAGTGGTCAGATGAGATGTACGAGATACTTGGCGAAGATCCACTAGAGTTTGAAGCTTCCCATCAAAACTTTATCTCTAAAGTACACCCTGAAGATAGAGAAAAAGTAGAAAAGTTATATAAATCTGCACTAAAGAAGAAACACCCCTATAAGTACGACTACCGCATACTAAATAAAAGTGGCGAAGTTCACTATATCACAGGGAGTGCTGAGTTTGACCTAGATGAAAAAGGTGACGTCACTCACATTTTTGGCACAGTTATGGATGTGACTCAACAGAAGATTTTGGAAAATAAGCTCAAAGATAAAGAAGAACTTATGATAGCCCAATCTCGCCAAGCGGCTATGGGCGATATGGTCTCAATGCTAGCACATCAATGGCGCCAACCCATTACAGTAGTCTCTATGACGGCTAACAATATCATAGTAGATATGGAACTTAAAGATGATATTCAAAAAGATGATATTCAACAATCTTGCCAGATTATACTCAACCAAACGCAGGTACTATCAAATACCATAGATGACTTTAGAGGATACCTGCAAGCTGATGAGGAGAAAAAAGAGACGACACTCCAAGAGGTGCTAAACTCCACTATTGAGATTATTAAAAAAAGTCTTGAGAACAATAATATACACCTAGAACTTACCAATGCCAGCGAGACTAAACTCTTTATATTTAAAAATGAGTTACTGCAGGTATATCTAAACATCATCAACAATGCTAAAGAGGCACTTTTAAACTCTAAAACTCCTGATGCAAAGATATCTATAGCAATAGATGAAAAAGAGGACTCCATAATCACAACTATATGCGATAATGGCCGTGGCATAGATAAACAAGTGCTAGAAAAACTTGGTGAGCCTTACGTATCTACAAAAGCGGAAAATGGCAGAGGTCTGGGAATATATATGAGTAAACTAATTTTACAGAGACACTTTAAAGGTACACTTACTTGGGAAAACATTGACAAAGGAACTTGTTTTAGAGTTGAGATTCCTATAAAAACAAATATGTCTAATATTTAATCTTTATTAATCTCTATCTTATATATTCTAATGCTATAATGGACATTATAAATAATAAATAAAATAATAAAGAGAGAGCAATGACCGACTCTATTTTTTTAGCATCTATTATGATTTTTGTTCTTGTCACCCTGCTCCCTATCCTATTTCACTTGACTAAATATCTTGGTTCAAAAAGTGACAATGTCAGAAAAAACGAACCCGTAGAGGGCGGAATACGCCTCACTCATAAAGACTCTTTTGATGGTTTTAACGTAAAGTTTTTTCTTGTTGGCATCATCTTCTTGATTTTTGACGTTGAGATTCTTTTTATGTTTCCATGGGGATTAAACCTAAGAGAACTTGGACTTTTTGCTCTTTTAGAGATGTTTGTTTTTATGACGCTGCTCATAGGCGGTCTCGTTTACGTATATAAATCAGGAATGTTAAAATGGACTTAAGTAACGCAAATATGCTCGATGAGGCTATCGTCACAACAAAGATAGATGCGGTTGTAAACTGGGGAAGAGAAGCGTCTCTATGGCCCTTTGTTTTTGGAACGGCTTGTTGCGCCATAGAGTTTATGGCAACGGCAGCCTCGCGTTATGATATCTCGCGTTTTGGAGCTGAAGTACTGCGTTTTTCTCCTCGTCATGCGGACCTTCTCATTGTCGCTGGAACAGTAAGCTACAAACAAGCACCCATCTTAAAGCAAGTGTATGATCAGATGCCTGAGCCTAAGTGGGTCATAGCCGTTGGAGCGTGTGCTTCTACTGGTGGGTTTTATGATAACTACACAACCCTTCAAGGCATAGATGAGATAATCCCTGTAGATGTTTATGTAGCGGGATGTCCTCCTCGTCCTGAAGCTATTTTAGACGCAGTTATGGATATACAAAAACAACTCAAACGCGAAGAGAGTTTTAGCGTCAAGCATCAAGAGTTTAAAGGTAAGCTTGATGACGTCTAACATCACTACCATAGAGCCTAATGAGCTCCTAGAAGTCATCACAAACGCTAAAGAAAAACTAGGATTTACTCTTTTACTAGATATAACGGCGGTAGATAACCTTCATAAAACTCATCCATCACAGAGTAGATTTGAGCTCATTTACATACTCCGTCACTCTGCGTTTAAAGAGACTCTGATGTATAGAGTTCATGTAGTGGACGAAAAACAGGGAGTAGAGACACTATCTTCTCTCTTTAGTAGTGCCAATTGGGCTGAACGCGAAGTGTATGACCAGTACGGCATAAACTTCATCAACCATCCAAATCTCAAGCGCTTACTTAATCATCATCAGTTTGTAGGGCATCCTATGAGAAAAGATTATGAAATCACTAAAGGGCAGTACTGCAGCTCTTCAGAAGACTTGATGGACGAGATGAAACCTCTTCTAGACTCCAGAGGTCTTGACATGAAAAAAGATGAACTGATGATAGTAAACCTTGGTCCATCACACCCTGCGTCTCATGGAACTATCAGAACGCTAGCAGCGCTTGATGGAGAAAAAATAGTAGCTGGCGTTACTGAAGTAGGTTACCTGCACCGTGGTTTTGAGAAGAGTTGTGAAAACCATAACTACAACCAAATCATCCCCTATACCGACAGACTCAACTACTGTTCCGCACTTATGAACAACATCGCATTTGCAAAAACCGTTGAGGATATGATGGACATCACTCTTCCCGATAGGGGAATATTTATACGAGTCATCTTAGCGGAACTCTCTCGCGTTATAGACCATTTAGTTTGTCTCTCCGCCGCACTTCTAGATATGGGAGCGCAGACAAACTACTGGTATCTTTTTAACCCTCGAAATGATGCTTATGACTTTTTGTCCAAGCTTACGGGTGCAAGACTCACGAACTCTTTTATGCGCATAGGTGGAATGACTCATGACCTGTATGATGGTTGGCAAAAAGATTTAGCCGACATACTTACCAAGGTAGACAAGGGCGTAACGGAATCACTTAAGATGATAACGCATAACCGCATCTATAATGAACGAGTTCAAGATATCTCCCCAGTAAGTGCCGAGCAAGCAATAGAGTATGGTTTTACCGGACCAAACCTACGTGCGAGCGGTGTCGCTTACGACCTGCGTTTCTCGAACCCTTACTACTACTACGATACCTTTGACTTTGATATGGTCGTGGGTTCTGTGGGTGATACTTACGACAGACTCATGGTTAGGTTTGAAGAGATAAACGAGAGCATAAAGATAATCAACCAAGCTGTAGAGCGAATCCCTGATGGCGACTTCAACATAGATGACAGACGCATCATCATGCCAAGCAAGTCTTGCGTTTATGGTGGGATAGAAGATATGATGAACCAGTTTAAACTCGTCATAGATGGCGTTAAGGTAAAAAAAGGCGAGTATTATGGAGCCTTTGAAGCGGCAAATGGCGAGTTAGGTTTTTACATACAAAGCGATGGAAGTGGAACACCTTACAAGGTAAAAGTACGACCACCAAGTTTTTATCATATAGCCGCTTATCCAAAAATAATAGAGAGTTATCAAGTAGCGGATGCCATAATGACTTTAGGAAGTCTTAATATCATAGCGGGGGAGATGGATAGATGAGTTTTAACTTTACACAAGAAAATCTAACAAAAATAGCTGAACTTAAAAAGAGATATCCAGACCCAGCCGCGCTCTGTCTACCTTGCTTGTGGATGGCTCAGTATCAAGATGGTTTTATCAAGATGGATGCCATAGACGTAATAAGTGCTGAGATAGGAATTCCTCCGATGGAGATTTATAGAGTCATCACTTTTTATACCATGTTTAGACTCTCACCAGTAGAAAAAGTTGATGTACAGGTGTGTAAAACACTCTCATGTAAGCTCTGCGGAAGCGATGAGATACTCAAACATTTAGAATCTAAAGACATAAACGTCATCCATGTAGAGTGTTTAGGCTCTTGTGGGAGCGCCCCCGTTATGCAGATAGATGATAAAAACTATGAAAACCTTACGACTGAAAGAGTTGATAAAATTTTAGAGGAGCTATTATGAGAGAGTGCAAAATAGTCTCTTCTAAATTCGATATTGAAAATAGCCACACGTTAGAAGTCGCCAAAGCTCATGGAGCATATGAGTCTCTTACAAAAATGCAAGAGTTCACTCCTACTGAAATAATAAAAATCATCAAAGACGCAAACCTTCGCGGTAAAGGTGGAGGGGGAGCGTCTGCTGGAGAGAAGTGGGAGTTAATACCACAAGATGGTGATAAACCTTCATACCTAGCGGTAAACTGTGATGAGAGTGAACCTGGTACTTTTAAAGATAGAAAGATAATTACCTATGACCCTCACCTTCTTATTGAGGGAATTATTCTTACTTGTTACGCTATAAAATCAAAACACGCTTATATCTATATTCGCGGAGAGTATAAAGAGTATCAAGATATTTTACAAAACGCCATTGATGAGGCTTATGAAGATGGACTCCTAAATCAGACGGATATCACTATCCACCGTGGCGCTGGCGCTTACATCTGTGGAGAGAAATCAGCTCTATTAGAGTCCATGGAGGGTAAACGCGGACACCCACGTCTAAAACCAAAACAAAAAGAGCCCGAATGGTTTTTTGGTAATCCTACTCTTGTAAACAATGTCGAAACCATCGCATCCGTACCTTTCATAGTAGCAAATGGAGCCGATGCTTATAGAGCTTACGGGACACAGAAGAGTCCAGGAACACTGCTTTTTGCTATGAGTGGACATGTTCAAAACCCTGGAGTTTACGAGGCTGAATTTGGCATATCCATGATGGAGTATATAAACCATTACGGTGGTGGCGTTAAAAATGGCAAAAAACTAAAAGCCCTCATTCCCGGTGGCGTTTCATGTGGTCTTTTAACTGCAGATGAGTGTGAAAAGCTGACGCTTGATTATGAAGCTCTAAGAGATATTGGAAGCTCTTTAGGTACTGGCGGTATGATACTTATGGATGAAGATACCGACATGGTTGAAGCTCTTAAAAACATACTAGAGTTTTATCATGAAGAGTCTTGCGGACAGTGTACACCTTGTCGTGAGGGAACTGGTTGGAGTGATAAGATAGTCGCAAAGATTTTAGATAAACGCGGCTCGGCAGATGACATAGATAAACTCCTAGAACTAGCGGACACTATGAATGGAAAAACCATCTGCGTTTTTGCCCCTTCAGTATCAACCGTAATAGTATCCTTTATAACAAAATTCAGAGATGAGTTTGAAAGAGCGGTATCATGAGTGAAATGATAAATATAATTGTAGATGGAAAAACTTATGAAGCTAAAGAGGGTTCACTTCTTATAGATCTTCTTATAAAAGAGGGAGTTAAAGTTCCTTACTTTTGCTACCATGAATCTCTTGGAGCTGATGGGAACTGTAGAATGTGCATGGTTGGCATTAAAGGGCAAAAGCGTCCACAAATTGCCTGTGATACACTCATAAAAAAAGAGATGGAAGTCTTCTCTAACACTCCTGAGATTTGTAAGGTAAGAACGGACATCTTAGAACTTGAACTTATAAATCATCCTGTTGATTGTCCTATTTGTGACCAAGCGGGAGAGTGTTCACTCCAAGAGTTCTATATGGACTATGGCCTACACAGTACAAAAGTCACAATCCAAGAGAAGGTCAAACACGCTAAAGCCGTAGACCTTGGCGCAAATGTTATGCTTGATCAAGAGCGTTGTGTTTTATGCGCTAGGTGTACACGCTTTACAGATAAGATAACAGGAACACATGAGCTAGGAATAGTCGGTCGTGGTGATGATGCAAAAGTCACAACAATGCCTGGTCGTCCACTATCAAACCCTTATGCCATGAATGTCGTGGATTTATGTCCTGTTGGAGCGCTTACCTCTAAAGACTTTAGATTTGCACAACGCGTCTGGTTTTTAGAGACTACTCCTGCCATCTGTCAAGGGTGTGCGAAAGGGTGTAATATCCACATAGACCATAACAAACAAAAGTATAAAGATGATGTAGTCTATAGATTTCGCCCAAGAAGAAACGATGCCGTTAACGGATTTTTCATCTGTGATGAGGGACGACTTAGTTATAAAGAACTTCAAGAGAACCGTCAAGAATCAGCTACTCGTAATGGTGAAGTGATAGATGAAGACAAAGCCCTTCAAAATGCCATACAGTTGATAGAAAATAGTAAAGATAGTATCTCAATAGTAATAGATGCAAATCTATATACAGAAGAGATGGAAGCTATACTTCTTTTTGCAAAAACTATAAATGCGAGAGTTCACTCTCCACTAGCTATATATGAAGATGAAAGTTTTGGCGATGATATGCTGAAGTCTTCTAAACGCGGAGCTAACTATAAGAGCATTGAGACGCTACAGATAGATACAAATGAGCCAAAAACTTCAAGTCTCATCATAAACTTTAACCACCCACAAAACTTTAACGCAAGCTCAAACATAAACTTTTTAACGCATAAACGCGAACACTCCGCACTTACTCTGCCTATAGCGGCATATAGTGAAAATGCAGGAACTCTAACAAATGAAGATGGCATAACGCAGTACTCACAACAAGCGGTACGCAAAAACACTCCAATGCCTAAAATCCTAGAGTGGTTAGAGAGGCTAAAAGTATGAGTACAGCTTCCATAATAGTAGCCATTTCCTCTTTTGCTCTTGGGACTCTTTTAGCCCTTATGACCATACCTGTCCTAGTGTGGTTAGAACGCAGAACTGCAGGACTCGTTCAAGATAGACTCGGACCTAACAGAACCAACATTTTTGGCTTTCGTCTTGGTGGAGTGGTGCAATCTTTTGCAGATGTGGTAAAACTCGTTCTAAAAGAGGAGTACTACCCATCGCATATAAAAAGTGGAAAATGGCTCTTTATGCTCGCTCCCATCATCACATTTGTAGCAGCACTCTTGGCGTTTATGGTCATTCCTTTTGCAGATACACTCATCATTGGCGATGAGCACTTAAGAGTCCAACCTCTACCTATAGACTTTGGTGTATTTTGGTACTTAGCAGTGAGCTCTATTGGCGTTATTGGCGTTATCTTTGGAGGATGGCTCTCTCATAACAAATACTCCCTTTTAGGAGCGGCTCGTGCTGCTTCTATGGTGGTGAGTTATGAGTTGCCTTTAGGTCTGAGTATACTCGCGTTTATCATTACATATGACACGGTAGACTTTAACGCCATGGTTACTTCTCAAAGTGAGTTACTCTTTGGATTTTTACCAGCATGGGGGATATTTATGCAACCTATAGCCTCTATCATACTCATTATAACTCTTTTTGCCGAAACTAATCGTAACCCTTTTACAGTGGCTGAAGGAGAGAGTGAGATAGTCGCAGGCTTTATGACAGAGTACAGTGCTATGAAGTTTGCTATGTATTTTATGGCGGAGTACATCGCGATGAACACAGCAAGTGCGGTCATAATCACCATGATATTTGGCGGTTATCAGCTTCCATACATCTCAACGCAGATGATGCTTGACAACTTCACTACCCTCGCTATTTGTGTCATGATAGCGGCACCTATAGTTGTTACTTTGTTTATAAAATGGATGCAAAAAAACAACAGAGTCCGCCCTGGCATGGCACAAGACAAGGGAAGAGAGTTTGAGACAAAATTTTTCACTATTGCATTTATAGTGATGACTATTGCCATTGAGTTTATTTTACTCTATCTCGCTTTTTTTAGTGAAAATCTTTTAGCACAGTCTATATATGTTACAGTTATTCAGATAGCTACCTTTGTAGTAAAATTGATGATTTTTAATATGTTCTTTATTCTTATTCGCTGGACTTTGCCAAGGTTTCGTTATGACCAAGTTCAAAAATTGGGCTGGTACTATCTTCTGCCACTAGCTCTTTTAAACATCTTTGTAACAGCTCTAGTAGTTGTGGGAGTCTCCTTATGAGTCAAAATGTAAAAGTAGTACAACGTGCCAGTAGTAGTGTTAGAGATAAACTCTATCTTCCTGCTATATATGATGGGATGAAAATCACCTTCAAACACTTTTTTAAGAACCTCTCAGATATAAACGCAGTGGATGTTCTAAGATATCCAGAGGAGCAACCTCAAGATATAACAGATAGATACCGTGGACTTCATAGACTCACTCACCGCCCAGATGATAGCATCGCCTGTGTTGCTTGTTTTATGTGTGCGACTGCCTGTCCATCAAACTGTATGTTTATAGAAGCGCAGGAGAGAGAAGATGGACATGATGAGAAGATGCCAAAGAGCTTTTCAATAGATACTCTTGAGTGTATTTTTTGTGGTTACTGCGTTGAGGCTTGTCCTTGTGATGCCATTCGAATGGATACGGGTATATTTTCTTTAACTGGAAATAAACGCGAGGACTTTGTACTAGACAAGGAGCAACTCTTGGCAAACAAGGGAGCTTTTGGGGAGGTCTGTTCATGTGCCAGAGACTAATAACATGCTTTTTCATATCCGATTTTATGGAGTTCACTTGTGCTAGAGATTAGTATATTTTCCATATTAGCCCTCTTTATGATAGGTGGTGCACTTGCTATGATACTCAATAAGCAGACCCTCTTTAGTGCTTTTGGTTTTTTACTCGCCATGATAGCTCTTGGAGGACTCTTCGCTCTACTTGATAGTAGATTTTTAGCGATCTCCCAAATCATGGTAGCCGTTGGTGGAGTAGTAGTTCTTAGTATGCTAACCATTCTTACGGTAAACGCAAAAGAAGAAGCACTCCCTGATGAGCCAAACAAGTTTAAATGGGTATTTTTCACTTCTCTTTTAGTGCTTCCTTTTACTCTTTTACTCTACAAAGTTTTATCAACTCTTCCTGATTACTTTACAAAGGGGGACTCTATAGATTCTAAACTCATAGGAAAGCTTCTTTTTAGTGAGTGGGTCCTTCCTTTTGAGATAGTTTCCATACTCCTTTTGGCAGCTATGCTCGGAGCAATAATCATCGCTAGAGATAAAGTAGTCTATAAAGGAGACAAATCATGACTCCAAATATGTTTTTTCTTTTAGTCTCCATACTATTTAGCATAGGACTCGTTGGAATTATCAGTAGACGAAATCTATTTGTTATTTATATGTCCATAGAGCTAATGCTAAGTTCGGTAAATTTACTTTTAGCAACGCTCTCAAAACTTTTAGGCGATGCAAATGGCTCAGTTATGGCACTACTTCTTATAGCAGTCATTGCCGCTGAAGCGGCTCTCTTTTTAGCAATGATTACACATCTATACAGACAGAGTAGAACTTTAGATAGTGATCATTATAAAAAACTAAGTAAGGTGAAATAGATGCTAAACCTCATCGTAATAACGCCATTTATCTCAGCTCTTATTTTGACTATTATTTATCTTTTAAATACAAAAAAAGAGAACACTTTTATATATACTCTCATTGGTATAGCATCTCCCGTTTTCATCACACTCTTATCTCTTTTTACTCTTTTTGAGCTTATAAATGGTGTACCCACTATCCACTCAACACTCTTTGAATGGCTTCATATAGGAGAATTAAATATCTCTATCGCGTTTATGGCTGATAGACTCTCTGTTATCATGATATCTTTTATAACATTTATAGGTACACTCATACATATCTATGCGGCTGGATATATGAGAGGTGATGAGGGATATGGAAAGTTTTTTGCCTACTTTAACCTTTTTATGGGGAGTATGCTTCTCTTAGTTTTAGCTGATAATCCTATCATGATGTTTATAGGTTGGGAGCTTGTTGGTCTTTCATCTTACCTTCTTATAGGTTTTTACCACCAAGAGTCTTCAAACGTAACGGCGGCAAATAAGGCTTTTATACTCAACCGCGTTGGAGATTTTGGTTTTATCATAGGTATTTCACTTCTTTTTATCTCTCTTGAGGGGAGTGGCTTTACCTTTGATACTATTAAAGCAAATATACAGCTCATAGATAATGAGAGACTTAGCCTCATAGGTTTTTTACTTTTTGTTGGAGCTATGGGAAAATCAGCGCAAATTCCTCTGTATGTCTGGTTACCAGATGCTATGGCTGGACCAACTCCAGTCTCTGCCCTTATTCATGCAGCTACTATGGTAACAGCTGGCGTTTACATGGTTAGTAGATACAGTTTTATCTACAGTGAAATACCTGATATTGGACTTTTCATAGCCTATATAGGAGCTTTTTCAGCACTTTTTGCGGCCATACTCGCTTCATATCAAAGTGACATAAAAAAGATACTCGCCTACTCTACTATGAGCCAACTCGGCTATATGTTTATAGCCGTAGGTCTAGGCGCTTATAGTAGTGGAATCTTTCATGTTTTCACTCACGCTTTTTTTAAAGCTCTTCTTTTTATGGGAGCGGGAGCCGTCATAATAGCTCTACATCATGAGCAGAACATCTTTAAAATGGGTGGGCTTAAAAAGGATTTGAGAGTTATTTACATTACTATGTTTATAGCGACACTTGCCATTAGTGGTATCCCTCCATTTGCAGGTTTTTTCTCTAAAGATGCCATTTTAGTGATGGCGTTTGCTTCAGAAAACTATCTTTTATGGGTTATGGGCTCACTTACTGCGGCTCTAACGGCGTTTTATATGTTTAGACTGCTCTTTAGTGTTTTTCATGCAAAGAGCGAGCATAAACATGAACTTCAAAATGTCTCATCATCGATGACTCTGCCACTAGTTGTCTTGGCGTTTGGAAGCACTACCGTTGGCTTTCTAGGTCTTAATGAGGCCTATGGTGGCTCATCTTTGTTTAACAACTTCTTAGTGCTTCCAGACATAGAGCTTCATATAACTCATGAAGTAGAGTATATGCTCGGAGCACTCAATGTACTCTTAGCTTTTTGTGGAATGCTCTTAGCCTATAAGATGTTTGCAACAAATGCTAAAGAGACACTTCCTGATAACAGAGTAAGAAAACTCATCATAAACAAGTTTTACATTGATGAAATATATACATTTATATTTGTAAGACCTCTTTTACTCTTAAGTAGTTTTATAGCGCAAACTCTCGATCCAAAAATCTTTGATGGCGCAATAAACTTGAGTGTAAGCGGGTACCATAAAGCAGCCTACCTTTTTGAGCAACTTCAAAATGGAAAGGTGCGTTATTATGCTCTATATGTTTTAGTTGGCATCTCTGCTATGTCCCTCTATATGATCTATAAACTAGGAGTGAAATTATGATGTCAAGTATCCTCACTCAGATAATTTTTCTTCCACTTTTTATGGCAATTATGCTCGGAGTATTTAGAGCATCACTCGAAACACTTAAGATTGGAGCTATTCTCTCTTCACTTGGCACGCTTATACTTGTCCTATACCTTGGCTATGAGTTTGACCCAAATGGGGGTATGCAATTTGTAATAAATCTTCCTTGGATTAAAAATAGTGGTATATCCTACTACCTTGGCCTTGATTATCTCTCTTTAGTAATTTTACTACTGATTACCATTCTTATGCCTCCCTTATATCTCTACATATTAAAAGAGGATAGAAAAGGGTACTGGTACAACATGATGCTCCTTCAAACTGGCGTTAGTGGAGCGGTTTTATCACTTGACTTGATTCTTTTTTATCTCTTTTGGGAGACTATGCTTCTACCGATTTTCATTATGATTGGTAAGTATGGAAACGGTATGCATCAGTACAACTCGATGAAGATTTTACTCATTACTATTTTAGGTTCGATGAGTATGCTTTTTTCAATCCTTTATATTGGATATATGCACTTTGAGACGACTGGAATTTGGAGTTTTGCACTAGTTGACTTAATGAAAATTGATTTTAACGCAAAAACTTCCATAATTCTTGCAGCGGGTTTTCTACTCGCGTTTGCTATAAAAATCCCACTTGTTGGCTTTCATACATGGATGGCTCCAGCTTATGGTTCAGCACCTACTCCTGCTGTTGTTATCATGTCATCAATCATGGCAAAACTAGGCATATATGGAATCTGGCGTTTTGGGTTTTCTCTTTTTGATACCACTCTTATTTACTATGCAAAAATTATCATAGCACAAGCACTTGTAGGACTTTTATACTATGCTATAAGAGCTATTACAGAGGACAATCTTCGTAGGATGTTTGCATACTCTTCGGGGTCGCATCTCTCACTCATTGCATTAGGTCTCTTTTTAACAAATGAGTATGCTTGGAGTGGTACTCTATATTTTATAGCGACACATGCGTTAGCATCTGCTGGTATTTTTATCATGATAGGTCTTACATACAAAAGATTTAAAACTGTAAATATAAAAGAGCTTGGAGGCATAGCTTCAAAGGCTCCTCTTTTTACTTTTTTCTTTGCTTTTTTTGCACTGAGTATAGCCGGTCTTCCTGGGACTGGTGGTTTTGTAGCGGAACTGCTCATAATTATTGGTGCATTTAAATATAATATCTGGGTGGGAGTATTTACAGCTTTAACAATGTTATCGGCGATGATATATATCTTTTGGATGCTTCAAAGAACACTCTTTGGCACTCCAAATAACGAGACAGACTTTAAAGACTTAGATATTAAAGAGCTGCTCTTACTTTTTCCACTTATGGTTTTACTTCTAGTGACTGGTATCGCTCCATCTCTTTTTATTAGCTCATTTGAGCCACAACTCCTTTCTAGTTTAGAAGCGGTTTTATCTGCGACAAAAGGACTACAATGATTGAGCAGTTATACTTTGCACTCCCTATGATGAGTGTTGTAATCGGTGCGTTTGTTCTTATGCTTTTAAGTAACTCTACTAAGATATCGCTTCATACTTTTAATCTTATAGCCGTATTCTTTTTAAGTATCTCATTTATAACGGAGTACTTAACGCTCTCAAACTACACCACTACTTACCTTTTTGAAGATATCTTTGGGCATACGTTTATACTTGATGATTTTGCTAGCATATTTGACATGATGTTTACAGCAGGCGCTATTTTTACCCTTCTCGTAAACAATGACTACTTCAAATCTCGTACATACTTTAGTGGAGAGTACTTTGCGCTCATTCTCTTTAGCGTTTTTGGAATGATGATGCTCTCTCATGCACATGAACTTCTTAGTGCGTTTATAGCCCTAGAGATTGCTTCACTGAGTGTCTACACTCTCGTTGGTTTTCATAAAAACAAAGGGATAAGTTCTGAGGCTATGATGAAGTACATGGTTCTAGGTTCCATGACGGGAGCATTTTTCATTTTAGGAACTGCTCTCATATATGCCGCAGTAGGCTCAACTACACTTGATGATATATCACTCTATGTAAACAGCTCAAATATGGAAGATATGACTCTACTCGTTGTTGGCGCAACATTTATTATGGTAACCATAATGTTTAAAATTGGAGCTGTTCCTTTTCACTCATGGATAGTTGACGTCTATCATGGTGCTCCCTATCCTATTACTATGTTTATGGCGTCTACTTTTAAAATAGCCATCTTTGCCATAGCCCTACGTTTATACATAGTTAACTTTGCTTCCATTAATGGTTTTTGGACAGAGATACTCCAAGTTCTTACCATACTAACGCTTATTGGTGGCTCATGGCTGGCGATCAGTCAAACGCTAGTAAAAAGAATGCTTGCCGGCTCATCCATAGTCCATAGTGGATATCTACTTATTGGTTTATCATCTATAGGTCTTGACTCTCAGTTTGCAGCCTCATCCATTATGTTTTATCTCATCGCTTACTTCATAAGTGCTGTTGGTTCTTTTGGAGTTTTGAGTTTTATCGCTTCAAAAAGTAGAAAACAGATGAGTTATGAAGACTTCAAAGGTTTTGCTCAGCAACGCCCATATATAGCTCTAATGATGAGTATCTTTATGCTGAGCCTTGCTGGATTTCCATCTACCATAGGCTTTTTAGGAAAGTTCTATATATTTACCTCTGCTATAGAATCTGGTCAGTTTTTTCTCACAGGCCTAGGAATCCTTACCGCGTTTATCTCTGTTTACTACTACTTTAAACTCATTGCTATGATGTATTTCTATCCATCAAAGAGCCCACAAAAAAAGTTTCCCATAGATATTAGTACAATAATAATTGTCATAATGGCTCTACTAGTGATTTGGGGTGGGATTGGTACGTCTTTGATTCCTTTTGTTCCTGGTGCCGATGGTTTTATAGACATTGCGAGGAGTGCTATATTGTCTTTGAGTTAAAATTATTCCTATTTGTTGTTTAGTTAGCTAGAATCAGTAGAAATATTTAATAATTTATTAAAATTTATATCATATCCAAAATCATTATGCTAATATAAACCTCAGATTAAATATTAGACTTTAAAGGATTTATATGTTTGACAAAATGAGTATTCAAAAAAAGATGAATTACCTCATCATCATGGCCTCTTTTTCTATCTTTGGTGCCACTATCTTTGTATTTGGTGCGATGACTCAAATTGAAATAGAGTATAAACATCTACGCAGTAGTTCAATGTCAGCGGGTCTTAGTACTTTAAAGATTGAGAAAAACTTAAACTATGTTAGTAGAACAACCAGAGACATTATGCTCGGTGGAGATTATGACAAAGGAATAAGTAAACTTAAAGATACGATTGAAGAGATAGAAGCTCATTTTAACTCTATAGAAACACTTATGGCAGAAGATGACTCCCTTGACTTAGTAAAAGAGGCGGAGTCTTCAACATTACTATTTTTAAACAACTCTCTTGAAATGATGGAAAACTTATCTGAAGATGAGATAAAAAATGATACTTCAAAAGTGTATGCTCAATATAAGCTTGAATTAACGCCATACGCAAACGCGTCTCGTACGTCTTTTAAGAAACTTGTAAAGATCAAAGAGGAGCAGCTAGCTAGTTCATCACAAGATTTAGAGTTTGAAATTGCATTTTACAAATATCTAGTTTTACTCTCAGGAATACTTGTTGGTTCTTTAGTTCTTGTAGTAGCTACACTTATTAGAAAATCAATTGTTAAGGGTATAGCAAGATTTACAACTCTTATAAGTCACTCTGAAAAAGGTGATTTTTCACAAAAATGTGATGACTCACATAGTGATGACACAGAGCTTGGCGTTATGGGTGCAAACTTAAGTAAACTCCTTGAACATGTTGAAAACTTAATAGAAGAGATAAACACAACAATTACGGATGCATCAAAAGGTGTATTTACCCATCAAATTTCATCTGCAGGTATGGATGGCGAGTTTGTTAAAGCTATTGATAATGTTTCAAAAAGTATAGACTTCATGAAAGAGCAGCATGCAAAAACACAACAAGATTCATTTAACTCTAAACTGAGTGTCAAAAGTGTAAATGTTTCAGAATCATTAACGATGATACAAACAGAGATAAAAGAGAATATTACTAGCCTTAAAGAGGTTACAAATCAAACAAAATCAGCAGCTGATTTAGCAAATGACTCAAGAAATAATATCAATGAGGCTGTTAGCGAACTTCATACACTTAATGAGCAAGTAAGTGCAAATAATATGAATATCGAAGAGTTAGCATCTCAGACAAATAGTATTACTTCAGTTATTGAACTTATTACTGACATCGCTGATCAAACAAACCTCCTCGCGCTTAATGCTGCTATTGAAGCGGCACGTGCAGGTGAGCATGGTCGTGGTTTTGCCGTTGTTGCTGATGAAGTAAGAAAACTTGCAGAGAGAACACATAAGGCAACAAGTGAGATCTCAGTCTCTATCAAATCACTCCAACAGGGTATGAGCGAGATACAAACAAGCTCTGAGAGTATGAAAGAAACAGTTGATGAGTCAACTAAGAAGATAGAAAACTTTGAAGGAACACTTGTTGAGTTAAGTGAAAGTTCTACAAAAATAGTGGACTACTCTTACCACATGGAGAACAGTATCTTTATCGTTCTTGCAAAAATAGACCATATACTTTACAAGTCTCGTGCTTACAACTCTATGATGTCAATGAAAAAGATACTTAAAGAGTTAAGCTCACATGAGTGTAATCTAGGCGTTTGGTATAGTGGAGAGGGTAAACGTAGATTCCAAAATACTAGAACATACTCACAAGTTGCTCTTCCTCATGACGTAGTGCATAAAAATGCAAACAAAAACGTAGCTTATCTTGAGAAAGAAAATATGAGAGAGAACGTTTTAAATAATACAGATGAAATTTTAAGTAACTTTGAAAATATGGAAAACGCGTCTGAAGAGCTATTTGTTCTTTTAGATAAAATGTTAAAAGAATCAAGTGAAGAGAGTGCTTAACGTTTGACTAATACAAATCTTGTATTATTATAATAATTTAATACCAAGGTGAGTATATGAACTGGCGAACAAAGAGCGAAAACAGACTTGAAAAAATGGGTGAGAAAATCACCCAACATCCAAAAAAAATCATCCTTCTTATGATACTGCTAAGTATGTTAGTAATATCAAACATTCCTAAGATTACTATCGATACATCTACTGAAGGCTTTTTACATGCTAATGACCCTGCGTTAGTCAAGTATGAAAAGTTTAAAGAGCAGTTTGGTCAAGATGAAAAGATTATGGTTGTAGTTGAGACTAAAAATGTGTTTGACTTAGAAGTACTCAAAAAACTACAATCTCTGCACAATGAACTTCAAAACAGTGTACCACACCTAAATGACATCACCTCTTTAGTAAACGCAAGAAACACTAGAGGTCAAGGTGATAGACTCATAGTAGAAGACCTTCTAGAGAATTTTCCACAAAATGAGCAAGAGCTCCAAGCCATAAAAAAAATAGCTCTTAATAACGCTATGTATAAGAATCTTCTTTTTAACGAAGCACATACTTTCACTACTATCATTTTAGAACCTAGTGCATATGAAGCTACAAAAGGAAATAATGAGCTTGAAGGCTTTGGTGAAGACTCAAGCAATGTAGAGTTAGAGTTTTTAACTGATCCATCCAAGAGTGAAATGGTAAGAGCTGCGGATAAAATTGCCAAAGAGTTTAAATCTGAGAACTTCAATGTTTTTATAGCAGGTTCACTCGCAGTGAATGACTATAACAAACAATCTGTTCAAAAAGATATGCAAAAGTTTGTAAAACTAGTACTCCTTATGATGATGGTTTTTCTTTTTGTAGTATTTCGTAGAATTAGTGCGGTTATACTTCCTATATTTATAGTTGTTATCTCACTTCTGACAACTGTAGGTACTATGGCACTTGTTGGAACTCCTATCACTATACCAACGCAGATACTTCCATCATTTTTACTTGCAGTTGGTATAGGTGCTGTTGTTCACCTACTTGCAATGTTTTTTAAGCATCTAAATGCAAATGGGGATAAAAACAAAGCAATAAGCTACTCACTTGGTCACTCAGGCCTAGCTATCATAATGACTTCACTTACAACGGCTGCTGGTCTTTTATCATTTTCAACTGCTTCTATAGCACCTATTGCTGACTTGGGTATATTTGCAGCAGCTGGTGTTATGATAGCCCTTGTTAACACTATAGTATTACTACCTGCTATATTAGCTACTCTACCAATCAAACCAGCAAAAGCAAAACAGATAGAGAAGTCTCAAAAGATGGATGCTATTTTAATAGCAATAGCAGATTTTAGTTTTTTTCATGCAAAAAAGATTGTTATAAGTAGTGTCGTTATCATTGTAGTTTGGGTATATTTTGCATCAACAGTTGAGTTCAAACATGACCCACTAAGCTGGCAGCCAGATGACTCACCAGTTAAACTCTCAACGGCAAAAGTTGACCATGCACTTCGTGGTTCTGTAACTATGGAAGTAATCCTAGATACAAAAAAGGAGAATGGACTTTATAACTCTGATCTTTTAAAGAAAATAGATAGACTCGTTCAAGAAGCACAAGAGCTCAAAACTGACAAGCACTTTGTTGGAAAAGGATGGAGTGTTGCAGAAGTTCTTAAAGAGATTCACCGTGCACTTCATGCAAATCAAGAGGAGTACTATGCCATAACAGACAATGATGCTCTTATACCTCAAGAGTTTTTACTTTTTGAAAACAGTGGAAGTGATGACTTAGAAGACTTAGTAGATAGTAGTTTTTCAAAAGCTCGTCTTACATTTAAACTTCCATGGATGGAAGCGGGAGAGTATGCTGAGATAAGTGACAAACTCACAAACCTTCTTGAGTCTGAGTTAGGAGATAGCGTTGAAGTTACTGTTACAGGTATGGTACCACTTTTTCAAAGAACGCTCTCAGCAGCTATGAGTTCTATGGCTGTGAGTTATGTAGTGGCGTTTATACTCATTGCCATTATGATGGTTATACTTCTTGGAAGTGTTAAAATTGGACTAATTAGTATGATTCCAAATGTACTTCCTATCATCATGACTATAGGCTTTATGTCAATGGTAAACATGCCTCTAGATATGTTTACTATGCTTGTTGGTGCCATAGTAATAGGACTAAGTGTTGATGATACTGTTCACTTTTTTCATAACTTCGCAAAATACCATCATCGTGGACTTCATGTAAAAGAGTCAGTTGAAAACACAATGCTAGGAACTGGTCGTGCACTTGTAGCGACTTCTATAGTACTTTCACTAGGATTTTATGTTTATATGTTTGCATCCCTTAACAACCTTATAAACTTCGGTATCTTAGCAGGTGGAGCGATAACTATCGCTCTATTTTCTAACATTATATTAGGGCCTGCCCTACTTACACTTATAACAAAGGATAAATAATGATTTTAAAAACACTACTCATAGCAAGTTTAACACTGAGTTCGCTTTTAGCAATTACTGCAGAGGAGATAGCGCAAAAAGTTCATGATAGAGATGATGGAGACAACTCAACATCTAAAATGAAAATGATTATGACAGATAAGAGTGGAAACACAAGAGTAAGAGATCTTCAAACATTTACTAAAGATAAGGGGGAAGACAAACTAAAGTTGATGTTCTTCCTCTCCCCTGCTGATGTAGCAAACACAGCTTTTTTAACTTATGACTATGAGGATTCAAATGCTGATGATGACCAGTGGCTCTACCTTCCAGAGCTTCAAAAAGTAAAACGCATCGCTTCAAGTGACAAGAGCTCCTCATTTATGGGAAGTGATTTTACTTACTCAGATATGACCTCAAGAAATGTTCAAGACTATACTTATAAGATTATGAAAGAGCCAACTATCAAAGGGCATAAAACATGGCAAATGCTTGTAACGCCAAAGTCTGAGAAGACTATAGAAGAGACGGGTTATACAAAGTCTATAGTGTTTATAAGACAAGACAACTTTGTAATCATCCAAGCACTTAACTATATAAAAGCTGGGAACAAGCTCAAGTATATGATGGTAAAGGGTTTAGAGAAGATTGATGGCATTTGGACTGCTACACAGATGCAAATGACAACTAAAAAGGGTAAAAAAACTCTTCATAAAACTACATTTGAATTCTCAGACATTAAGTACAATCAGAACTTAGATGAGTCGCTTTTTACTACAAGATCGCTAGAGAAAGGTCTCTAAGAAGATGCTAAAAAAATCACTTCTTTCACTTTTTCTCATAACTCTACTTTGCTCTACACAAATACAAGCAAATGAGAGCATAGATGATGACTTGAGTGGTTTTTCTACTGATGAAGATATATCAAGTGATGATATCTCTGGATTTGAAGAGGAGAGTGAACTTGATGGTTTTGATGAAGAGTCTGATTACACAAATGAAGAAGAAGTCCAAGAGCTTCAAGAAGAGCCAAGTAAGCTATCACTTAGTGGTAATGTAGCGTTTAAATCATCCTATGGATACCAAAGACACACCGTTAGTGGTATAGACTATAGTGGATTTAATCAAGCACAAACTGCTCTGTATCTACAAGCAGACTATAAACTATCAAAAAAATGGAAACTTCGTGCGAGTGGCGATGCATTTTATGATCTCATTTATGATATTCATAGTGATAAAAACTATGCTAAAAATGTTCTAGATGCCTACCAAACCCAACTTAGAATCGATGATATATATGCTCAAGGAAGTATCACTAGAGATATAGACTTAAAAATTGGTCGTCAAATAGTTGTATGGGGAAAATCTGATAGTATCCGTATCACTGATGTTATAAACCCTCTTGATAATCGTCTTCCAGGTCTGACTGATATTGAAGACTTACGCCTTAGCACAACTATGGCTAAACTTGATTATTATCACGAAGATTGGAACTTTTCTACTATGCTCATAGCTGAGAGTAGAATTATGCTAGAAGCAACTCCCAATGGTGAGTTTTTTCCAGCATTAGATATATTTAGTAGCGCTCCAAATCCATTTATAGAGTTAGTCCAACCTGAACATTCGCTTGATAATCTTCAGTATGCCCTTGGAGCTAATGGTGTCTTTTCAGGATGGGACCTCTCTTTTTATGGGGCAAATGTTTTAGATCAAAAATGGCATTTTGACAAAATCCCATCACCAAGCACTCCGCTTAGTAGTGTTAAAAGAGTTGTAAGTAAGATAAATATGCTTGGAAGTGCAATAAATATAGCAAGTGGAAGTTGGTTACTTAAATCCGAAGTCGCGTTTATAAATGGTGTGCGATATAACTCAACGGCGGATGAAAAAGATAGAGCTGATCTATTAGTAGGATTTGACTATATGGGAGTTAAAGACACTGTTTTATCTCTTGAGATAGCCAACAGACATATTTTCGAGTATGAGACTCAGATGGGTGGTGTTCCTGACTTTGTAGATGAAGATGAGATACAGACTGCCCTAAGAGCTACAAAAAGCTTTTTAAATGATACGTTAAACGCAACTGCCTTAGTAAGTATGTTTGGCTCATCTTGGCAAAAAGGTGGCTTTGCTAGAGTTTGGGCTGAGTATGATTTAATGGATGGTGTTGTAGCAAATGCGGGTATTGTTGATTATATTGGTGGTGATAGAGAGATAATGCAAGCCAATAGTAATAATGACAGACTCTTTATGGATATTACTTTTAGTTTTTAATGAGAGTCTTTGACTCTCTACTCCCACTCATCTAACATAGAGCCCGAGTGTTTATCTTTTTTGTAGCGTTTAGCGTTTTTACTCTTATCAAGTTGGTTTGAGCTGTGTAAGAGCTCTTCTTTGATGTTTTCTATGTCTTCCTCAGAATCTTTATAGCTAATCATCTTTTTTACAAGCATTTGAAGATCTTTTAACTCACCCTTATAAAGGTCCATCTCTTGAGTGCGTTTAAGTAGTTTAAGGCTATTTTCTATCTTTTTATTAAGTCCCTTATGTGTTAACTCAGGAGTATTCATAAGGTAAGAAACCATTCCTTTATGAAAACGCTCCAGTGCTCTTATGTAACGTAGTCTATTAGAGTTGTCTATCGCTTTTTGTGAGGCTGCCATTTCTATCCTGTTTAGCTTTTATAGATATAATTATACAATTTATTTTGGAGAATCCTATGCAAAAAATTGTTTTACTACTTATACTCTTTAGTATCTCTCTTTTTGCAGAGATAAAAAACAGTTACATATCTCAAGAGATGATTGACTCAGGTATAAAAATTGTTGACATAAGAACACCCGGTGAGTGGAAAGAGATGGGGCTGATTGAGGGTTCTATTCCAATCATGTTTTTTAATGAAAAGGGTAACTATGATGTTGAGGGTTTTTTGCATGTTCTAAATACAAAAATAGATACATCAAAAACATTTGCTCTTATTTGTCATGTTGGGAGTAGAACAGCTATAGTTGCAGACTTTCTCTCTAATGAAATGAAATATAATGTTATTAATCTACTTGGTGGCATTGAGTATGCTACGAAGGAACTGAAGATAAAAACAGTTCCTTACAAATAGAATATAAATAGTGCCACCTTTTTTAAAGTTTCTTCTCTATCTTTTTGTAAGACTTTCAATAACTTTTACTATTTTAGGAATTTTCATATTTCTCCTCTGGGGAGCTTTATATTTGATGTTTTACTAGAGTGGATTTTTATACTCTTAGTGTGCTAATGCACACTAAGAAAGCTCTTTTTAAAACGCTTTTGAAGCACTGAAATAAGCCATAACTGAGTTCCCTGCATCAGGACTAAAGCCGTTTGTGGTTGCTGTACCGGCTTCATATATTACAGGTATTTTAACCCCTATCGCTAAAGGAATAGAGCTTAAAATTTTTGCGCTACTAAATTCTAAATAAAAATCAGCAGTAGTTAACTCATCATTTCTTCCATTTCCACCAAAAGTAGATTCGTCATTATGAAAATATGTCAACTTAGTTGTAGTGGTCAAGTAGTCCGTTAAAAGACATGAATGAGACTCACCTATCATGACATTATATGCATCTCCATATCTCGCCTGAATATCATTTTCACTATTTAAAGTATATAAAAGCGATCCATGTAAAAGTATTGAACCCATACTCTTGACTATAGCATGAGAAAGAGTAAATGCACTTGCACCTGAACCAAGGCCATCGAGGGCATCTCCACCTGATGTCGACTTATAACGTAAGCTAGTAGTGTTTAATCCTATTGTATCGATTACATTACTAAAGTTGTAACTAAGTGCAACTGAGACATCTCCAATACCACTCTTCTCATTAACACTATTTTGAACAAAAGGAACTGCAACATCTACTGCAATACTATCAGTGATAGAGTATGCCAAAGGAATATTTACAATATTAATCTTGTTAGAAAACACAACTTGAGCACCAACACTACCAGTATTAGCTATTTTGACATTTTCCGCTGCTTCTACAGTCGTAGGAGTACTAAGAACTTCATTTACAACCGCTTGATTCGTAATTACTGTTTGCACTTCACCATCATGTGGACTTACATATTGCTCTGCAGCCATTAAAAATGGAGCTAAAGCGATTAAACTTAAAGATATTCTTTTCATTGTCATTCCTTAAAGTAATATAACAAATTATAACTCTTGTTAAATTAATTAGATATTAAACCTAAATTAAAAATTTAAACTATATTTAATACCAAATCTATTGTAAATCTCTATATCACGTTCATGTGATATAAATAAGTTAATCCTATAATTATCCAAAATAGCAATATTTGTTTTTATTAAAAATCGCTCTGTTTTCATGTATTTATATTCATCTACTGCATTATAAAAACAGCTACTTTCATAAGCAAGCTGAAGGTTAAAATCTTCTATATTATTGTACTCGAGATATGCACCAGCCTGAGCCATAGCAGATGGTTTATCATAATAATAGAGCCCAACTTTAGCACTTAAATGATATGTTAAATTTTTTGCCAACTCTCTTCTATAGCCTAAAGAGTAATTAAAATAACTATAGATATTCTCATCATAAAACACTCGTTTAAGGCCTATCTGTACTGTCTTTGTAGGAGTAAAAAAGTAGTCTGTGGATATTGGCAATGACTCTAGGTTAAAGAAAGTAAGATAATTTAGTTCTAACTCTTTGTTTTTAACTCTCAATGATAAATCTAAAAACTCTACACTTCCATGTTTTTCAACACTATCAAGTAGATCAAACCTATGCCTATAGAGATATCTATAATCTAAATTTACATAGCTATCTTGAATATCTCCTGCTACTCCTCCCAGCCTAAGTTGGTGATACTTATTTGAAATAGGTATCTCACTAAGTACTTCATCATTTAAAGCTAGTTCGTAGCCATAGACTTCTTGAAGTTTTATAAGTTTCATCAGAGGATAGACTAAACTCTTATCAAAGTCATCACTCAAAGAGTCTATCTCTATATAGGAGATTCCCGCAGATACTATTTTCTTTTTTTGAACATCTGATATCTCCTTAGTATCTCTTAAGTAATGCACTCCTATCTCTTTTGTAACTATCTTTTTTAAAAGCTCTGTCTCTTTTTTACTTAGAGTTGATGTTAAAGAATTAAAAAGTCTGATTTTTGAGGGTGTAATGGAGATTTTATTTATGTAGTTATTTTTCTCAAGTATATACACAACTTCTATGGGCAAAGTTACTAGAGCCAACTCTTTTGAGAGAGAGAGTTCCTCCCTACCTAAATCTAAGAGTTTGATAAGCTCTGAACTACAATTTCTACTTAAAAAATAGTAATCCTGTCTAGTTTCAAGTACTTCATAGAGATGTAGCATAATATTTTCTATCTCATCTTTTGAAAAGTTTAAATCAAATGTGATTAAATCGCGAAACTCTTCATTTGTATACTCATACTCTTTTAACATAAATGAAGAGAATTTATAGCTACTTTTGTACCCACCAAATATGCCGTTATATGCATATGAGAGGCCATTAACATTATCAGGTACCTTAGCAGTATAGTCAATGACAAAAGAGTTCTCTCTCCCGCTTAGCTTTAAAAATGTATGTCCAAATACAGATGCGGAAGAGTTATATCTCTCAGATGTAAAAACCATACTTATTTTCTCAAACTTATGAGCCAAAAACATATCTAGTTTTTCACATTTACTATGCTTAATATTTAATTTGAGTTTTGAGTTTAACCACTTGTAACGTGCTGGATACTTACATATCAATGCGGGGTCTGCTCTAAATGCTTCAAGGGTAGAGGTGAGTTCACCATAGGGAGTTATCTCTTTATCTGTTGATAGAAAAAAATCTCTACTATTAATACTACTGACTTCATTAAAATGGAGTAGTTTACTCCAGTAAGACTCCTGTGCAAGCTTCTGTAACTCTAATGATTCAAAGGAGTAAAGAGGAGTGAGGAGGATAAGAGATAGTAGTATAAAAAGTTTATAAAAACTATCTCTCATATATTAAGTTTAGCTACTTAGCCGCATTTTCTAAGAGTATATTTAATATACCTCTTTTTTGAATCTCTCTTTCAAACTTTGCTGTTTTAACAACAGCCGCTGCATATCCATCTTTTGAGATATTGATAATGTTTACTCTATTTTGAGCGATTATGTTATTTGTACTATTTCTTGTTGTTAACGTGACGGTAACGTCGGCAAAACTAGCGCCTATGAGTCTTGGATCGGACATTTTAACGTTTTTTTCTTGCGCTACTCTACTCACGTTTACTTTAAGAAGATTCTTTTGCTCATTTGCGCTGCGAGGCGTATCAACGAGAGTCATTCCATATGTAGAGATATGATTTTTAAGAACTTCAGCTAACTCTTTTGAATTTTCATGACTCACATAGACCATAGCGCGGCTAGGAGAGTTTCTTAAATCTTCTTTTATCTTAGAGAGTTCACTTGAGTAAACAGATTCGTTAAATCCTGAATTAATCGCTTTTAAAATCGGAAACTTTGACATTAGCGTTGATATTTTCGACTCTATTTTATCTCTATTTTTGATTAACTCAAATATATTGCCCTCTTTTGAAGTTTTATACAAAGATTTAATATTTGCATAATCAACTTTCATAGCACTCTCTTGAGCATCAAAAAGAACTGCTCTATCTACATTAAGATAGCTGTAGTATTTCCCAGCTATATATGCATTTTCAATAACATTAACACCTGTGAACTTTATCTTCTCAACAGATGCTTTAGTCTGAGTCTTGACATTTTCACTATACTCATCGTTATGTACTTCTGTCTTCATGTCCAATTCAGAAGAGATGTTTACTGCGATAGTTCCACCTATTTGTGCTAAAGCATTGGCTTTTGCAGCATCTTTAGAAGATCCCTCTCCCACACCATAGTAAAAACTCTGATTTGACTGAGGCGGATTTAGATACCATTGTGGAAGTGCCGATGGTGTTGGTCCAGTAGCTCCACCACACCCTATAAACAGGGTAGTAAGTGAAGTTAAAAAAATCATCTTTAAAAATATTTTCATTATTCAGCAGCTCCTTTAGTAGTCTCTTCAGCAATTTCTTCAGCAACTTCTGCCGCCTCTAAAACAGCGTTTACAACATCTTGGTATTTTCCAATTTTGTTTAGTTGGGCTGAAGCATAATAACTACCTATACCTATATTTGGTATGGCAAATAGTGTCCCAATTCCCATTCTAGTAGCTCTTTGTATGATAAACTCTTTTTGATTTCCTATAAGTGTTGTCAAACCTTGAGCTATTGCCATAGCTTTAACTTCATCATCTATAACGCCATAGCCTCTTCCCATACCTGTGAATGCGGCTGCAAACATACTAAGTGCGCCAATGGCATTATTATCAACCGCATCTAAAAGATGCTCAAGTTTTTGTGCTAAAGGAACCTTTGATTCATCAAAATTAGACTCTATCGCTTCAGCTCCACTTGCTAAAAGTTCAAAGTAGATACTCTGCTTTTCATCAAATGCCAATGATTTTTCATCTTCAAAAGCTTTACTCACTTCTAACTCTTCCTCTTTTTCAGCTCGCTCATCACTGTCGCTATTTGCATCGTCATCTAGCCATGCTTTTATATTTTCAATATTTGATTTTGCTACATCTAGTTCCTCTTTTGAAACATCATACTCAGCTTTAGCAGAACTTACACTCTCTTGTAAATCCTCAGGGAGTAATGAAATCACAGCAGCCTCTACATTATTATACAGGTTTGAGCTAGTAGCTTCTACATTGATAATTGCAACTTTTTCATCTTCATTAAATGATGTATATGATTTTGTATCAGTGATATCTGGGAACTGATTCATACTTGGTAATTTATAATCAGGATTATTGTTTCTAGCATTTTTATAAAGAATAGATGCTTCCCAATAGAGTCTAGCCTCTAAAGGGCTCATTCTAATGTTAAGATATTTGCCTTGAATAAGGTTAGTAATATTTACAGTTGAGTAATATACATCATTTTTTACGTCTTCTAAATTATTGACAGCATTATAATCCATCGGGGAGATGATCTCATCAACCCAAGTTGTATCTGCAGACACCGGCATAGTTTCTAGGATATCTGTATTTATTCGTATTAGATTTATACCTACATTTATTCTTACTATCTGCTTTTCAAAACTAGGATCTTCTATAGCAGCACTAGATGATTCAGATGAACCCTCAATAATTCCACCACTTGATGTAGCTTGTAGTGACAATGGTGAGATAGCAAGTACTGTTATAAGTGCTAATTTATATGATTTATTTTTAAACTCTTTGAACATCTATTACCTTGTTTATAATATTTGGAACATGCTGTTATTATCTTTTTCAGCATTTTTAGCTTTTTGATCAGCAACTTTTTGGATTATCTTATAGTACTTATCAAACTTTGCTTTGCCTTTGATTATAATCTCATTATCCCCTTGACTAAGCTCCATCGCCTTTTCGTAATACTCGTTTGCCTTTGTAAGCAGTGCTAAGTCGTCTGTTTGGGAAGCTAAAGCCTCACAATAAACGCCAAAATTGAAATAGTACTCAGCAGTTTTTTCTCCTTGATACGTTTTCATCCCCTTTATAGCACCCTCAAAGTTTTGCCTCTTTGCATACGCTATCGTATACTCTAAAGAAGATGGAAGTGGCATTAGCTCGACAAGTTTACGCGTTTGCATTGGAGAGATATCTTTTATAAGTTTTTTAGCGAGATAATCCGCTGCCTCTGAGAATAGTTCACCTTTTGATGGGAGTCCTTGTTTTCCAGCTTTTGAGTAGCGTTTAATGTTATGTTTATAGTTTTGTGTATAAAAAACGGTTCCATCTTTACGAATGTTAAATTCAACACCGATAAGTCCATCAATACTGTTTGTACTCTCTTTATAGTTAAAGACTAAAACTCTCATATCAAGTGACATATTACTGTTGTCTTCAACTTCACTCACAGAGATAAAGTTTGTTTGGGTGATAAACTTTTTAAGACTCGAGAGAAGTTTACTTTCAAATGACTTATCAGAGATAATTCCATCTGCACTTAAAATAGTATGCACCAGTTCTATTTCTAAGTATCCAGACGATGAGTCACTATTGTCAAGCATTTGAGTAACTTCTTTGGGTTTCTTGGGACCAACATAGGTATTTAACAAAATCTGACTTTTAGCGCATCCACTCATTATAAAAATTGATGAAAGTAAAAGTAAAAAAAGTAAATAGGTCTTTTTCACACTATAAAACATTAATAACTCTCCAGTATTTTAGATTACACCATAATAGGGGAAAGTTATTTAACCTACTCTTAAAGGCTTGTAATTTTTTATCCCATTTACCATGGCGTAGAGAGTCGGTAAATAGATAAGATTTAATAATGTTCCCCATACCAAACCAAAGCCTATAGAGATTGCAATTGGTTGAAGAATTACAGCTTGTCCACTAGCATAAAAAATAAGAGTAAACAGTCCCAAAAATGTTGTGATAGAAGTGATTAAAATTGGACGAAGTCTATGCTTTGCTCTAGTAAAAAACTCTTCACTTTTATGTGTTCCATGAAGAAAATCGAGCATTATTATTCCATCATTTATTACAACGCCAGCCAATCCTAATATCCCGATTATAGAAGGCATAGTAAGTGGCATACCTAGAAGTTTATGCCCAAGAAGTGCTCCAAGAATGGAAAGTGGTATCACGCTCATAACCATTAAAACGTATTTAATTTTTGAAAAGATTAAAAGTAGCGTTATAAATATCAAAAATATTGCCAAAATCACACTCTTTTTCATGTCGCCTGCTAGTTGTTTATTTTTCTCTTTTTCGCCAAGTAGGTTTACTTCTATGCCTAAAGCTGATATCTCTGTAAACGTAGGTTCTAAAATTTCTAAAATTTCATCAGGAGTTATTTTTCTTTTATCTACGTTTGCATAGACTGTTTTTACAATATTTCCATTGAGTTTATCTATCTTTTCATAGTCTCGTATCTCTTTTATATTTGCAACATCACTCAGTCTGACATATCTACCATCACCAACTGCAATGTTAAAATCAAGAAATGTCTGCGTTTCATCCTTAGCTAAGTCTTGCGTTTTTATCTCCATGATGCCATTGACATTAAAAGTTGTGGATTGTCTGCGTTCTAAGAAATAATCACTCAGTACTTTAGAGATGGAAGCTTCACTAAGCCCTAAACTCTCACCATAATTATTTATCTCTATTTTGTATTCTAATTTTCCATACTTAATATTGTCACTAAAGTTAGATATTCCCTCAATTTGTGATATCTCATTTTCTAGTTTTTTTATACTTCTCTCTAAAAGTTCATCATCTGCTCCAGAGAGGTTTACTTGTATATCGCTTCTTATAAGCCCTGGTTTATCTTCCATAACGCCAAGCTCGAGCATCTTGTACTTCTCTCTAAAGGGCTCTACTATTTCTCTAGCTCGAGGAGAGAGCTCAAACGTCTTTTTTTCACGTATTTTTTCAGGGTTATCAAAGTCGAAACTAAAATTGAGTAGAGGGTTAATATATGCATTTATAAAATTCTCTTCTTGCTTATCATAAAGCTCCATAGTTATGTAAAAAACATTGTTGTTAAACTCTGTCTCACCTGAAAGACTTCGTCTATAACCAGTAGTCGAAGACGTCGACTTTAAAGAGAACTCTTCAGCATGCTTCATTAGCTCTGCTTCTATCTCTTTTGCTATTAAAAAAGTCTCTTCTATAGGAGTGTTTATATCAAGTTTTGCACTCACATAAAGATTGTTTCCATCAAAATTTGGAAAAAACTGGAACTTCATAGACTTTGCAGTAAAAACTGTCACTATAGGGATAATAACTAAAAATGTAAGTAAGAATGTTTTTTTATAGTGTATATGAAAAGCTAAAACCCTCATATAAAAATTTTGAAAACCTTTCCAATCAACAAGGTTGTTACTCTTTTTTAAAAGTTCTCTTGCATGAAGTGGCAAGAAGAAAAAACTCTCGATAAGTGAGCCTAAAAGTATCATAACGACCACTATAGGCACCAAAATCAAAAAGAGTGCAATCTCACCTTGCATTAGAAACATCGGTAAAAATGCAGCTGCGGTGGTAATAGTTGCAAGTGATACGGGTAGCATCATCTCCTTAACACCAACTATAGATGCCTCTTTAATCTCCATACCCTCGTCAATATGGCGTTGGATATTTTCACCAACAACAATAGCATCATCAACGACTATTCCTATGACGATCAGTGCTCCTAAAAGCGAGACTATGTTTATAGAGTAGCCCATGTGATAGATAAAGAGCAAGCCTATAATAAATGAGAATGGAATACCCAGCGAAACGATAAATGCTATACGAAGATTTATTAATATAAAGAGTGCTAAGAAAACAAGAATAAGCCCAAACATTAAGTTTGATATAACAGTATCTAAACGATTTTTAATTGGCTTTGAGCTATCTTCGTAAAAGTTAAAATTCACATCCTCATAATTTTTAGATATTTTTTCAACATAATTTTTAAGCTCTTTAGAGAGCTCTAGAGAGTTTCCTTTTTCACTTTTAGAGATGACTAGCGTTAATGTCGCGTTATTATTAAAAGAGGAGAGCGTTGTTGTTTGTGGATATATTATCTCAACTTTTGCAATGTCTCCAAGACGTATGTACTTAGACTCAATGTTTAGTATACTCTCTTGCCATGCTAAAACATCTGCCTTGCCATTAACCGTGGAGATAAATGCGAAGTTGCCCTTTTGTTCTATATTTCCTATTGGGAAAATATATGAGAGGTTTGAGATAGCGCTTATCACACTTGCAGGATTTATCCCATAGGCTATTATGGCTTGGGAGTTTATCTTTATGGAAACTTCTTGGTCAGAGTCCCCTCTAATTGTCACATCGCTTATCTCTTTTATCTTGGAAATTTTAGATTTTATCTCTTTGGCAACTTCAGTGAGTTCTCCACGTGAAAGATTTTTAGATGAAACTGAGAGTTTTACAAGGGGCCTGTTTCTGTCTATAATGGTGGCCGTTGGCTCGTTCATATCTGAGGGGAGATACTGTTTTGTTAGGGCAATTGCATCTTTGACATTATTTAAAATATTTATTTTATTTGCATTTTCATTGAGAGTAAGTGTCATAGTAAATGCACCTGGAGCTATAGTAGTCTCCGTTTTATCTATACCACTTATATTACTGACTCCATCTTCGATCTCTCGAACAGCCATTTTTTCCATGTTTGATGCACTAGCACCTGCATAAGTACCTCTAACACTTATTTTGTCAAGTTCAACATTGGGAAATATCTCTTTGGGAATATCTATGTAAGCTTGTATGCCTAAGTATGCTAAAAAAACTAGAACAGCATAGTTAAGTCTTGTGTTTTCTATAAAGTATTGTATATATTTAATCATAAAGTATTATACATCATACTTTTTAATGCTCACTCTTCTTTGACATATACATAGCTTTATCAGCAACATTTAAAAGTGTCTGAGAGTCCTTAGCATCTCTAGGAAATGAGGCAACACCTAAACTAAAAGAAAACTCAATAATATCTTCTTCACTGTATATAAAAGGTTTTTTAGATGGAAGTTCTTCTATTCTTTCTATCATTTTACAAAGAGATTTTTTTTCACTTAAAGAATCAAAAAATATAACAAATTCATCACCACCTATACGCGCAACCATATCTTTTTTACGTACGAAATCTGTAAGTACTTTTGCAATATGCTTGAGTAACATATCTCCTGCATGGTGTCCATAGTTGTCATTAACTGGCTTAAATTTATCTAAATCAATACAACAGATCGAAAAATTACCTAAAACTCCATTTCGTTTAGTAATTGATCTATCCATTTTTTTTAAAAGTTGAGAACGGTTTGCAAGTCCTGTGAGACTATCGTGACTTGCGGCGAACACTAACTCTTTTTCTATGCGCTTAAGATAAGTTACATCTTGACAGATAATGATATTTTCATAAGTTATCCCCTCTTTTGCTAAGGGAATAATATTAGCATGAAAAGAGATAATCTCCTCTTTTTGGTTAATTGCATTAAAAATAATACTTGTGTTTCCATGTAAGGTGAGATCTCTTGCTTTAAAAAAGTAGGAGAAATGCTTTCCTAAAATTTGATCACTTGAGAGGTCAAAAAAATAAGAAAATGCATCATTGCTAAGTGTTATGATCCCATCCATATCAACATTAAAACTAAGTAATTTTTTATTAATAAGATTATAGTGTTCTTCTTGATTTTTTTTATCATCACTCTCTAAGATAAGTGTTCGTCTATTTATCTCTTTTATCATATTTATATAACCAAGAGACTCTTTAGGTTTTTGTATAAGATAAGCGATAAAAACTCTTTCATTCTCTTCATTGATATATGTTTCAACATCAAGGTCATAATAGTTCTCATCTTTTTTTATCATCGGAAAATGGATAACACTCTCAAGCCCACTATAGAGTTCTTCCATGCGGTTTTCTAAACCAACAAACTCCCACATAACCTCTCGTATATCTGTTGCTTGCTTTAAATTATCTGGTTCATCTACTATAAGCTCAAGTGAAGAGTTAAAATCTTTTATAAGGAATTTTTTGTCAAAAACCACATAAGATATTTTATTTTTCTCACAAATGAGCTTAGTAATCATCTCCATTATCTTTTCTTTATTTGTGTGGCTATACTATCATTTAATGCAGTAAATATTTCTAAAACAGAGTCCCCATTTTTAGCAGAAGTAAAGTAGATATCAACAATAGTTTCACTAAGTTTTTTTAACTCTTGTCTATTTTCCTCAGACACATCATGTTTCATATCACACTTGTTAAGGGCCACACAGATTGGTGAACCAGGCATAATGGAGTGACAGAGTTCTATATGCCTTTTTATAGATTCTATAGTATTTTCACGAGTAATATCTGCGACTATTATAAAGCCTTTAGAACCCAGTAAATACTGTTTAAATATTGGTTTAAACTCTGTATGTCCTTCAATATCCCATAGCATTAGAGTTGCATTATCTAAATTTTTTTTTGATATTGAAACGCCAATTGTGCTGAGATACTCATCACTAAAGCTATTATCTACAATACGGCGGACCAAGCTTGTTTTACCAACACCAAAGTCTCCAACCATAACTACTTTATATGCTATCATTTATTCCCTTTTTATACGAGATTATGACACATCTCGCCTTCTCTGGATCCACACTTGGATCAACTCCCTCTGGCGGGGTCTCTTTATTTATAAGAAGAAACTCATTTTTAAGTTTTCCCTCTTCTTGAAGATAGTTCAGTATATTTCTAGTTCTTTGTTCAGAGAGCTCACGGTTACGTTTTACTGAACCAATCAAGTCACTATAAGATGTAATTGTTATCAAACCATCACCCTTTAACTTTTCTAAAAGTATTATTATCTCTATTAAAGATGTATGAGCTTCTTTTGTAAGGCTTGATGAGCCTTTATCAAAGTAAATACTCTTATCTAATTTTGGTGGAACAACTTTAATTTCATCTTTTATGCTCATCTGTGCATCTATCTTTTGTATGGCATTTAAAACTTTATCTTTATAGTTACTACTCCAAACATTACCAATGAGTGTGACATTGTCATAGTCGTAATAATAATCAATGTTTATCCCCTCTTGAGTATTAAGTCCAGATAATAGATAGTTTATATTAGCACTAATTTGCATTGGGTCTTTAAGTCCAGAAGTGACAATTATATTATTTTTTACTTCTTGTATTCCATCTATGCCAGTTAAAAGTTTTTGAGCTAGTTGCTTATGGTAAGAGAATGGAACTTCTCCACTCAGGGTAAATTGCTCATCTTTTAGGTTTGCATTTATTCGAAAAGATGTAAGTTGTGGCGTTTTATAGAGTAGTTCATTTGCTTGGCTTTGCAATGCATCATTTTGATAGTTATTGTACATAGCATAAGCTATCCAAATCAATAAAAGAATCGGCAATATAAATATAAGTGGATGAATTTTTTTAGCTTCTTTTGGCTCTTCTTCTACCTGCTTAGTATCTAAGACTTTAGCTAACTCCCTAGTAACTTCAAGGTTAGAAAAACTCTCTAGGTCTCCATTAAATGCTTTTATCTCTTCACCATACTCCAATACGACTTTCTCAAGTGTACCCCTAATCATGTCATAGGTAGTTTTACTTGCCGCCCCTTTTACAATAACTGCGAGGTAACTATAGCCACTTGCTTCAAGAATTATTTTGTTACCGCCATAATCTATCTCACCGAGCTCTTGATGAGTATCACTCTGCTCTACCCAATCATTAACGAAGCTTCTAATAGCCGTCATCATAGAGGCTAACATTTCAGGTTCACTTACTGCATGGTTAGGGTTTTCGGCATGTGCAAGTACTATACCTGTCTCTTTGTCTATTAAAAGTATGGCTTGAATATTAGAAGTTGAACTTTGTGAAAATAGTAACTCAGTTTCACTCACACCTTGAATCTTAGCCTGTACTTTTCGCTTAAGAGCTTCAAAGGAGAGACCTTCTTGAACCTGCTTATTTATGTTCTCTAACAACTCTTCTAAAGTCTTAGTCACATAACGACTTATCATATTACCTAAAACAGGATAGAGGGCATCAACTACATCATCTTTTTGAGATCTTATCTGCTCACGAATAGCACTACCAATAAGAGGTGCCATTTGAGATGCTATTTTATCTTGAGATGTCTCATAATTTTTATCAATAAGAGAGTTAACTATTGGCTTAAGAGCTTCCTCTAAAGCCTTATCTTGAGATATAGTCTCTTCATTTTCTTTCATTGTATACTATTTCGTATCTATCTGTGCCATTGAAAGTTGTTGATTTATCTGTGTTCCTTTCATCGCCATAGCCGCTTCCATCATAATTTCAGCTGCATCATCACGAGATAGTTTCACTTCTCCTAGTTCAGAAACTTTACTGTTTAACACTTCAATAAGTTCATCTTTAAGAGTATCCATTTGATTTCGAAGTGTAGAGTTGTTTTCATTTTGTTGTTTTTGAACTTGTTCGCGTTTAGCGTTAAGTTCCTCTTCTAAATTTTCAAGAGAAGTTTGTAGTCGTTTTTCCTGCTTAAGCGCGCTCTCTCTAACATCTGAGAATTCATCGTGTTGCTTTGAAAGCATATTTTTAATTTTTCTAGATATACCATCTATTTCTGCATCTATTTTAGAGTTAAAGTCAAGCTGATTTTGCTCTAGTTTTTTACGCATTTCATCATGCATTAGCTTGATAGACTCTTCAATTTTATCAAATTTTTCTTTTAGTTCACGTGACTGAGAACCAAAAAGTATCTCTCTTATCTGGTCAACATTCCCTAATTGTGAAATGTCATTATCTGGTTTTGTGTTTGCTTCTTTACTCATATTTACCCTTTTAATAGCAGATTAAATTTCATCTGATTTTATATATTTGTAGTATACACTATACTTATAAATATTGAGTGGATTTTTTATAATATTTGCTATAATATACTTATAGTTTTATAAAATATGAGGTTTTAGTTTGTAATGTTTGATGAAATTCAAAGAGAAAAAATAGATGCTGAGAAGTTAGATTCACTCAAATCAATGATGGATAATATCGCACATCAGTGGAGACAACCACTCTCTCAAATCAACTCTTCAGTAAGTATGATAGATAAAATACTTTATGATAAAGGTATTAATGAACCATTGATTGAAGAGAAACTTTTAGAGATAGAAGCACTTACAAAATACATGTCAAATACCATAGATGATTTCAGAGGTTATTTTGCACAAAACACTCTTAAAACAAAAGCTAACCTCAATGAAACCCTACAAGATGCAATAGAGATGTTCAAGCCTGGTCTACAAGAGAAATCTATCACACTCAAGGCTAACTTAATGATAGATGCTCAACATGAATGTTATCATGGTGAATTAAAACAGATAATAATTGTACTATTAAACAATGCTAAAGATGCCCTACTTAACAGAAACACTTATAATGCAAAAATAGAGCTTGAACTTACTGAAAATGAAAGTGAATATCTCATTGCTATTTGTGATAATGCTGGTGGTATTACTAAAAGTGTTATGAGTAAGATTTTTGAGCCTTATTATACAACGAAGCATAAGTCGCAAGGGACCGGATTAGGACTCTATATGGCAAAAAAAATCCTAAATGAACGCCTAGATGGCTCCTTGAATGTTAAAAATCAAAATGATGGTAGTTGTTTTTATATAGCACTACCAAAAGAGTAGGAAGAATGGAAAAGAAAAAGTCAATGTATAAACTTCTATATGTAGAAGATGAAACTGAAGTAAGACGTAACTATGTAGAGTATTTAAAACGTTTTTTTGATACCATCTATGAGGCTAAAGATGCACAAGATGCACTTAGAATTTATAAAACAAAGCATCCTACAATTTTAATTATAGATATAAATCTACCGGGGATGAGCGGGATTGAATTTCTTCAAAAGATACGAGAGAGTGATCACACAACAAGAGCTATCATGTTAACTGCCAACTCTGATGTCGAAACACTTCTAAATGCGAGTGAGTTAAAGCTGACAAAATATCTTGTTAAACCTGTTTCTCGCTCGGACTTAAAAAGTGCCATAGAGTTGGCACAAGAAGAGATACATAACTTTTCGATTACTTCAAACACAATAATAAAAATGAAAGATTCATACTACTGGGACCAAGAAAACAAACAGTTGATGCATCAAGATGTAGTAGATACTTTAACAAGAAAAGAGATAGAACTTTTAAGTCTACTATTTTCAAATATAAACAAAATATTTAGCTCAGATGATATAATTTATGAGTTATGGTATGACTCAGATGAACCTAGAGGCGATGCTCTTAAAACTCTTATCAAAGGTTTAAGAAGGAAGCTTCCCGAGGGAACTATAAAAAATGTTTTTGGCGTTGGATATAAAATAGAGCTTTAACATTTATTAGCTCTAGATTCACTCAGTTTGTATAATTACTATTAAATATGCCCAATAGGAAAAATGTTGAAAATAAATAAAAGTTTAATAACTAACCTCATAGCAGTAGCACTAATCGCACTCTCATATCTTCTTTTGGAACTACACTCCGCCCTACTCTTTAGCGGTCTTTTTGCACTCTCTGGAGCCCTTACAAACCAACTTGCTGTTCATATGCTATTTGAAAAAGTTCCTTTTCTTTATGGCTCGGGCGTCATTCCCTCGCGTTTCGAGGCTTTCAAAGAGGCTATAAAAAACCTAATGATGAGTGAATTTTTTACACGAGAGCAGTTAGAGAGTTTTTTTGAAGATGAAGAGAAAAAAATAAACCTAGAGCCTATCATAGAAGAGACAGATTTCACACCTGCATTTGATGCACTAAGTAAAACGGTAATGGAGTCATCATTTGGTGGAATGCTCGGTATGTTTGGAGGAGAAGCAGCACTAGATAATCTTCGAGAGCCATTTTCACTAAAGATGAAAGCTGCAGTAATAAAGATAGTAAACTCGCAAGCATTTAACGCGACATTAGCTACTCATATGCAAAGTTCATCACTTAATGATGATATGTTAAAGTCGATTGAGAGTGTCATAGACACGAGACTAAACGAGCTAACGCCACAACTCGTAAAAGAGATTCTCCAAAAACTCATAAAAGAACATCTAGAGTGGCTAGTCGTTTGGGGTGGAGTTTTTGGTGGGCTAATTGGGCTTGTTAGTTCATTTTTCATATAGCCCTATAATAGGTAGCACAAAGAGATTACTTATTTAATTTTACAACATATTTTTACAACAAATCACTCTAAATATGCTAAATATTGACAAAAACTGCAAAATATTCACTTATGTAAAAAGAATTCTTTTTACATAATCATAAAATACACAAAAGATAGATGAAATGATAGGCAATGGTACTAAAGAGACTAAGACGAATGCTGGTGATGGTATGTACTGTTATAACTCAATAAACTAACTTATTTTACATAATTTATTGACTGGTATCTCTGAGTTTATCATTCCTAAGCAATATAGTGCTCGAGCAATGATTGTTCTATGCTTTCCATTTCTAACATGAATCCTACCATCTATTTCAACAACTGCCCATTCCCTATCAGTCTCATTACCTTGACCTAGTTCAGATTTATTTTCTATAGAAGCATTAAAATAAGCTAAACTAAACGGATTTTTTCCATCTCTTTTTCCACTACAATTGTATTCAGATGAAAAGTTGTGACCTTGGGGTAAAATGTCATTTAATGCTTGCATCCAAGTTTTTTCCCCGACACCAACAATAGACCTCACTTTCATTATATTAAAAGTACCGTCAGCATAAATATAATTATGTGAACTACTTGGAACATCTTCTAATTTACATGACATTAATTTATGGTTTTCTAATTTCTCCAAATGCTCCTCAATTAGTTGCTTACAAGAAGTATATTCTTCAATCTTTTTCTTTATTAACAAAGTTATAGCCTTTTCATTGTATATTACACTAGTTTTCATTTATCTAATAAATTGATATATTGAGAAGATTTAGTTTAGTTATAATATTTAAACATATATCATTATAAAAGGTTATTATTACATGGATATAAAAAAGATTAATTATAAAATTGAACAGTTTTCAATACAACGAGATTGGAATAAATACCACTCACCAAAAAATATTGTAATGGCTCTAACTGGAGAAGTAGGTGAACTAAACGAAATATTTCAATGGTTAACTGAAGAACAATCTAATAATTTACCTTCAGGTACAAAACAACATGCTAAAGAAGAGGTAGCAGATATTGCCATTTACTTATTGAAACTATGCACTAAGCTAGATATAGACTTAGAAGAAGCAATTATCGAAAAGATGAAAAAGAATGAAGAGAAATACCCTATTGATAAGGTGAAAGGCTCATTTAAAAAGTATACGGATATTTAATGTCATTTGAGTGCATAACTAGAGACTTTATATTTGACCACACTGCTTCTTATAATATTCTTGATAAAGCACCTACGTATTATAATTTTCCTACAGTGTATATAATTTATAGTGAAAAAGATAAACAAGCTTACATTGGTGAAACAACTAATATAATTAATCGGCTCAAGCAACATTTAGCTCATCCAGAAAAAAAGAAACTAAAAAATATCAAGATTATATTTAGCCATTACTTTAATAAATCATCTGTACTAGACATAGAGTCCAACCTTATTCAGAACATGCTTGGAGATGGTCACTATAAACTTCTTAACGGAAATGATGGAATAGTAAATCATCAGTATTATCAAAAAGAGAAATACGAAAATACATTTAAAGATATATGGAAAAACCTTCAGTTCGAGAACCTTGTAAAACATGACCTTCTAGATATTCAAAACTCTGATTTATTTAAATATTCTCCATATAAAAGTCTCTCTGATGACCAGTTTACATCTCTAAAGAGTTATTTATACACTTTACTCTCACCTGAAATTACAAATACAACATTCATACAAGGTAGTGCTGGTACTGGAAAAACAATACTAGCTGTTTATCTAATCAAGCTTTTATTGAGTGAAGTCGATGAAGATGAAGAAAGTGACTTAGAAGTTAATTCTCTTATTGAATTAGCCCAAAGAGTAAAAGTAAAAATCGGGAAGAAGGTGTTAAATATAGCTTTAGTTGTTCCTATGACACCACTTAGAAAGACTCTCAAGAAAGTTTTTAAAAGTATACATGGACTAACACCTAGTATGGTTATTGGACCCAATGAAGTTAAGAAGGCTCATTATGATTTACTTGTTGTTGATGAGTCACACCGATTAAAAAGAAGAAAGAACATCACTGGGTACGGAGAGTTTGATAAAACAAATAAGCATTTTAATCTTGATAAGTATGAAGGTACAGAATTAGACTGGATAATGTTATCAAGTGATAATCAATTGTTCTTCTATGATGCTAAGCAATCCATTAAACCTTCGGATATAGAGAAAAAGAAATTTGATGCTATAAAACAGCAAGCAAATGTACTTGTATTAAAATCTCAGTTGAGAGTTGAAGGTGGTGGTGACTATATAGAATTTGTTGATAAACTACTTACAAACAATACATCAGAGTTAGTAAAGTGGGATGCACCTCACTATGAACTTAAGTTATTTTCATCTATGAAATTTATGCTAGACTCCTTGCAAGAAAAAGAGAAAGAGCATGGTCTTACTAGGATAATATCTGGTTATTCGTGGAAGTGGGTTTCAAAAGAAAGTACTCAACCAGATGTAACTATTGACGGCATAGACCTTTATTGGAATAGAAAACTAGAAGATTGGATTAATTCTGTTAATGACATTACAGAAATGGGTTGTATACATACAACACAAGGATATGACTTAAACTATTCAGGAATTATATTTGGTAGTGAGATTACATACAATGAAACTACTAAGCAAATAGAAGTTATTAAAGAGAATTACCACGATAGAAATGGTAAAGCTAGTATCAATGAGAGTCAACTTCACGACTACATTATCAATATATATAAAACTATAATGTATAGAGCTATTAAGGGAACATATGTATATTGCTACGATAAAAAGCTTGAAGCATACTTTAGAAGGTATATAAACATATGAAATTACTATTAATATTCCTATCACTTGTAGCATTACTACTAGCTAGGTATAATTTAATTGAAAAATTAAAAGAGGATTAGTCATGCCAAGAATTACAATAAAAGAAATTACATATATTTATGAACTTGCCAAAAGTGTATACTTTAATCAAACTAGTAAAAAAAATGCATTAATTGAAGCGGAAAAACTTGGTATGAATAGAGGTTCTGCATCAGATATAATTTATAACTTTAAATGTATGTATGAAGGTCGTCATTATGCCAGAACAAATAATGCCGAAACTTTGGAATATTTTTTTGAAAACTTTTTAAAGGACTTTGGTGAAAGCATACTTAAAAATGCACTCCAATCTGTAATGTTAAATATCGAGTACTATGAAAAAAAATCTCCAACCAATATGCATAAGAGTAGACAAATAGTTCATAAGTACACCAATATGCTAAATCGTCAGGCAACTATTATTTACCCAGATGATATAGATGAAACTGAAATTCACTACGAAGGTGCAAAAAAAGAAACTACAGTAAATCGTTATGAAAGAGACTCCAGTGCAAGAGAAAAATGTATTGAATACTATGGCTTAAAATGCCAAGTATGCTTGTTTAACTTTGAAGATACATATGGTGCTATTGGAACAGGTTTTATACATGTCCATCATATAAGACCTATTTCTGAGATTGGAAAAGAATACAGATTAAACCCAATAAAGGACCTTCGACCAGTATGCCCAAATTGTCATGCAATGCTTCATAAAGAAAATCCACCTATTAATATTGATAAATTAAAAGAAATTATATATAAATGAAAATCATCACAATGTAAGAACTATTTTTTACATATTAATACCTTTTAGTTTTGAAGATTATAGTATACTGATTAATTATTTGATTTGTTATTTGCATGCCCAAGAACTTTCTCGACATAATATGTTTAAATTATTTTGAGCACCTTGATGACCTTTTTCTGCTGCTTTAATATATAAGTTATAAGCTGTAATTTTATTTTTTTGAACTCCTAAACCTTCATCATACAAGTAACCTAGATTCATCTGAGCCTGAGTATAATTTTTCTCTGCTGCTAGCCTATACCACTCAGCTGCTTCCTTATAACTTTTCGCGACTACTTTGCCCTCTGAATACAGTACTCCAATATTAAATTGAGAAGATGCATCTCCTAACATAGCAGCTTGCTTCCATAAATCTAGTGCTTTCAGCATGTCCTGCTTGATTAATCTGCCCTCATAATAAGCTACTCCTAAATTATATATTGCGAAGGAATAATTTTTATTTGCTGAGAGAGTGTACCATTTTATTGCCTTTTTATAATTTTTTGGTATTCCCATGCCACCTTCATAATAATAAGCTAGTTTGAACTCTCCGCGAGGGTCTTGCTGTTTGGCAGATTGCTCAAACCATTTAAAAGCATTTTGATAATCTGGTGTTCCTAGTAAACCTTTCTCATACATAAGCCCTAACTCGTATTGTGCATTAGAACTACCATCTTCAGCTGCAATCTTATATAGAGTAAAAGCTTTTGATACATCACCAACTTTTAAAGCTTCAGCAGCTTTTTTTATTGGATTGTCAAAACAACCAGTAAGAAATAAAAGACATAAAGAAAAAACTAAAAATTTCATTATTAATACCTGTATCCATTAAATTTTCTAAATTATACATAATATATTTTAAAAGCACCACTTTTTTTATCATTCCAGTAAATAATGCATAATCTTAGAAGATACTGGTGATTCAAAGCTTGATACTTCTTTAGTTCTTGATTTGAGAGTTTCATTTTATATTGTTTGTTGAAGTATAGATAGTCTCTTGCAATCACACCGCTAAGCTCTTCTTTTACTCTAGCTCTTTTATCTTTAAAGAGAACATCGAACTTGCATTCACCATATTGACCACCACTCGCTTCTTCAAAATCAAATCTAAAGTTCTTTCTATATGCATTTAACTCACCTACTACAGGGAACAAGTGCTAAAAAATATACTAAGCTATAGAGAGATGCTCCTCTTAATATTTCTTTTCAATTGTTTTTAATATATCTAAAGTGCTGTTTGTTAAATTCTCATTGAGTGTTTTTATGTTATACCCTTTTTGTTTCATATCATCCATTACCATTATAATATCATTGCCTTCATGAAACTCTCGCTCAAAGGCTTTATTTAATATATCAAAAACAATGTCGACTTTATTAGCCATTAAAGCTTCATACCATGATAATGTACAGATAAATATTCCATCATCAAACTTTGCTGTGCCTTTAAAGCGAACCTTCATATAATCAATCATACTTGAGAGACTCAACATAATATCAGGAACTACAATAATTCCGTACTGCACTTCTTTATCTACATAATTCAGTGTATTCTCAATTTGCTTGAAAGCTTTTACTAAGTGTTTTTCTAACACATCATCAATATGAATTTTATCTATATCAATTATAGCATCTCGTTTAAAGTTCATTTTTTTAACTTCTATAGCTAATGCCTTATTATTATCATATGCTACAACTTCACATCTTAATTCATTAGCATTTGGTACAATATCGTCGGCTCTAATTATATTTTTTGCTTCAAATACATCTCCTGCCAAATCTAAAACATATTTTTCTAAGATATTGCCAAAATTATCAAGAAACTTCTTTGATGACTTTTTACTAATATTGTGAAAATGTTCCAATAATAAAAAATACAAGTTATTAGATAGAGTATCAAGGAGTTGTTCAAAGACGGGGACTATATATAAATCTTCCTCTAGCTCTATAATTGGATATCTAATAAGATACTTGAACTTACCAAAGCTGTTTTCATATATTTTCTCTTGTTTTGCCTCTGCTTTATACTGAACTGATGTTCTTGAAAAATAAGCTAAAAATTTTATTATTTTATCTTTACTTAGGCTTTCTATTTCAGGATGGATAAGAGCATCTTTTTTTAAATAAATCTTCTTTTTCTTTTGATATACAACTGAAAGAGCTAATAATATTACATAAATATCTTTAATTGATATACCTATAGCAGATACAACTTGGCTATCATAGTTTTTATATAGGACATGCATTCTAGCAAGCATATTTGATTGATTGTACAGAAGCCTGTTTTGCCATACCGCCATTAATGATATGCCACCAACCCCAAATAGTTTAATTAAACTTTTTGGACCATCACTTAGATTAATTTCTGTGCTAGTAAGCCAATCACATTGTCCAGGTACTGGAAGTTCAAAATCATTGTTATTATCTTTCGCCACCCTAATCGCCATGTCTGCATTAACAGTTAGGAACTCTGGCTTATATTTAAGTCTACTATTTTGGTCATAAATTTCATAGTTATACATTTTTATATTTATCTGTCGTATACAAGTCAACCATTGTCTAACAGAATATTTACGAAGTAGTTTTGAATATGTATTTTTTCTTATTCTATTATACTTTTGAAGTTTTTTGTATGGTATTCTTTTCATTAATCAATATTTACCTATACAATCAATATCATAAGACTTCCATAGTCCACGATTAAGTCGCTTAGCCTCTCTAGATAATTTGTGGTATTTACTTTTTAGTTTACTTGGCATATAGCTCTCATAAGGCATTGCATAACCATCTCTAACCATCAACTCGTTAAATATACCTATGGGAGTGTATACAACACATAGAGAACGATTATACCTATCTTTACCAATCACTTCATACTTATATGACTTACCAACCTCAACAAGTGTTTGAGCATGTTCTGTTGATTGCTTGCCTATTCTAACCATAGTATCTAATGTAAAGTTTTTACATTGCTTTGTATCTAGCTTAGCTTTCTTGTTTCTCTTACTTTCAGGAGTGTCAATATAAAGTAGTCTGCATTTATCATTTGTGAAGTTAAGAGTATCACCATCAACTACTTTTTTTAGTACCCCTATATCTGCATTCAGACTGACTGAGATTAGAATAGGTAGTAATAATTTCACTTAGTTTACTTTCCTTATAAAATTCCAAAACTTTCCTATTTCAGTATCTAAAAACCTTTCATCTTGATATAGGTTTCTTCTTCTAGAATATTTATGTATTGCTAAACTAACTTCAGTTGCTATCATTCTTTTATTAATACTAATATCATATTTCGTCTCAACATAATGAACTATACCTCGTTGTAAATCTATACCTTCTTCAAAGTTTTCAAATGTATCACTAATCAATTCGTTATCTATTAGTATTGTATAAAAAAGTTTTGCTGGAATGGAGGATTCAAAGTCGTGTTTAAATTGAAATATATTTTCTTCTTTTATTAATCCTCCATTAATTATTTTGTTTACTTTGTCATTATGTGGTTTTCCATCCATATCAGATTGTAAATAAACTTCGTAACCATCTTCTTGATATTCTTGCACTAAAAATTCTATCTTGTCGTATCTTATTCTACCTTCTCCTTCATAATTCACTACCTTGATGTCAGAAAAATTATCTACAAAAATATTTTCACTATAGCCTTCAACTAATATCAAACTCTTTTTACTTCTAAACATTCCTACATGCTTCATTTCTTTATGAGCTTTGTTTAAATAATCTAATGGCTCTTTAGTAAAACCATACAGTGCAGGTGCAAACTCTCCCCATACACTTAAATAATCTTCATTTATCAAAGTACCAATACCTATTTCTGCACTTTGTACATATTGAGATAAGTAATAAGCTGTATCTAAATAAGCTTGCTTTTGTTCAATCTCTAAATCTTCGATACTATCAAAAGTGTTATTTATATAATTAGTAATAAAATCTTTTGCAACTCCACATTTAATTTCAGCTTTTTTATCAGGGTTAACATTATGTGGTTCCGTGTATTTACAATAGTCTGATTTACCGCATTTATGACATTCCATATAGTAAATCCATTCGTCTACCATCAGTTCAATAATTGATTCTTTACTGTGAATCCCATTTAATTCAATTCTATCACTGTTAGCATATCTATATAGATATAGACCATCTAATATCATTTCATTATCCCTTGGTTACTTGGTACTCTTTTTGAGCCTTTATCTTCTCTAGCCTTGTAACTATCTCATGTATTTAGATGTTAAAGTTCAGCCATATTGAAACTACCTGCAACGCCACAGTTAATTGAATATGCTAATAAATAATAAGTTCCTGTATTTAATGTAAATGTATCTGAAGTGGTGATGTAGTTTAAATTTTCATCATATAAACTTGAAGCTGTTTGTGTTCTACTCATTGCAAAAGATGTAGTTTGTGATATGGTAAGTTTGTATAGTTGTGTAGTACCTGCAGTGATTGAATAAAGGTTATTATAAATTACAGCTGGAACCTGAAAAGTAGATTCAGTTGTATATAATGCACCAATTGAATTTGGTGATGTACTACTCCTTGAAGTAAATACAGCAGTATATGTTCCTGGAGTGAGGTCTACGACTTTATTACTTAGAGCAAGGCTATTAGCATTACTATCATATATCCTAGCACTAATGCAACCTGTACCACCTGATAAAACTTTACCATTTGATTTCATTTCAAAACCTTTAGTATTCCCAGCTACTATCAGATAGTCTGAAGTATTTGTACCAGTAGTAGAATCTCCACCACCACAAGCAGTAAGTAATAAACTGACCATTAGTAAGGCTATTAATAATAACTTTGTCATAATCTTCCTTCTATATCTTGTCATAATCTTTAATTACTTGATATTCAATATCCAAATTTGTTGCTTTTAGTACTTTGATTCTCAAGCCTTTAAAACCAATCATTGCCTTACCATTTTCATTAAGTTCATACTGTATATTTTGTGTAAACGAATCTCGTATCATAAAATTACGAACTGTAGGTGAGTAATAGTATTCACGAAATGTTATGTTCAGCTTGTTTTCAATTTTACCTTGATACAAGACATCATATTTCCATGAACTTGGTAGTATACTACTAGGTTTAGCTGGAACAGTTGTATATCTCACTTCCTTATCAAGTTTTCCATCACTAAATAAATCATTATTTCCATGAGTAAATACACCATCACAATTTTTATCATATAGATGGGTACGACCATTCTCTCTAATCATTACACATTGATTATCTATTTTTTTCATATAAAATGTATATCTATCACTATCATATGTATATTTACTTTTGTCTATGTTATCTAAGAATTTCACCTCATTTTCATGCTTATAAACAGCATAAATACTTTCAAACATATTCTGTCCAATCTCAGCTTTTGATATAGTTTTCAATGAAGGTATATGCACTAATGTAGGTTTTGGTCCTGAGTTACACCCAGACAACATTAATCCTGATGCTATTACTACAGGTATTATAAAATTTAGTTTCTTGTATATCATGTTTGTCCATTGTAAGTTAATTTTATATAACAGTATTACATATTTACTTACAAATAGCTTTTTTAATATAAAAGGTTAATATTAATTTTGAGCTACAATGTATGGAAGTAAAGTCCATAAAGGAGCAGTAAAACTTAAACTCACAAAAACTTTATTTCTTAAAGTAGCAAATCCCTATATTTAGGGTTTTATCCTTTTTTACCCTCTTAAGAATAACACATAGAATACTAATTATTGAAATTTAAACCTTAAAGTGGCTTTTATAGGGATTTAGTGGTTAACATAATGCAAGTTCTCTTGACTTTTATTTTAGAAGCTTAAAGAGGCTATTAAGAGTTTAATATTTTCAATTTCTGTTGCTTAAATTCTTCATCCGTTAGTAATCCTTTTTTTCTTAATACATCTAATTTTTCAATTTCTTCTGCAATATTTATTCTTATTGAATTATTCGATTCCTCATTTCTATTTGTAGAAGCCCATATAAAACAAGCTACCCATACTAAAAGTGTAAATCCTAATAAAAAATTCAGCACTCCTATAAGAAAAAGGCTTGGATGCTCTCTTTTCAGCTATTACTGTTGGCATCATATAAATCCATGTAGCAACAAATGCAAGAGGAATAATAAGAAAAGAAGCCATATTCTGATTACTAAAATAAAAAATTGTAGTCACAACCAACGAAATTAAGAATATAACTAATTCGACCTTACTAATTTTCAACACAAAAGAACCTTTTCTAAGTTATTTACATTTTATTACTAATTTATTCTTACATAAACAATCTAAATTATGATGTTTCCATGAAACACGTTTATTTTTTCATTGATTTTATTTTTGTATATGCTTCACTAAGAATTGCTTTTAACTCTTTGACTTGACTTAATTCTAGATATATAGATTTACCACTATATCTACCTGCTTGAACTGCAACTAAGTTTCCACTACTGGAATTGAAATTTGTTATCTCAAGTTCACCATTTGTTTTATATATTGCTTCATAATTCTTAAGTTTTGTGGGATTTTTTGTAATAGACTCAATATATTTCAATCCTTTTATTAGTGAACTAATCTCTTCATAATCAACATAAGAGGAGCCTGTCGAATTATACTTTTCATTATTGTCTATTTCTATCCTTAGCATTTCCTGCTATTAATAACATTGGTACTACTAATGCTAATATTAAGAATCTGTTTTTCATTTATATTTCCTCTTTAGTTGTTTGTTCTTTTTGACAATATCTACATATAGTTGCTTCTTTTCTAATAAGTTCAGCACAATAAGGACACTTTTTCATACCTTCTGATAATGACTGCTCATCTATTGATTTTTGGTCTTTAGATATAAGTAGTGAATGGGGGAGTGCTATTATAAAAATCATTGCTCCATAAAACCACCATAGTAAAAAAGAACGACCTTTAGATTGAGCTATCATTGCTGGTATTACTCCTAATATCATTCCATAAAAAATTATTTCCATTACCTGCTATACTCCTTTCCACCTGTTGATATGCTATATAGTGAGCTACTATAAGGTAATTTCATAAGTACAGAACTTTTACTTATTACTGCGGACATCATCATACCTCTACATAATATATTTAAACTGCCAGTTTCTCTTACACACATTGCATCTGCACTATCTATAAAATTAGTCTTGTTTAATTTCCATATTACCAATGTTTTGCCCTTTGGTATTGCTCCCATTGGTTGAATAACAAACAAAGTAATCTGAGATAGAAATACTATTGAAAGAATAAATATAGATATTATTGTAATTAATTTTTTACTCATTATCGCTACTTAATACTTTTGATATTTTCATGGTTTATCCTTTATTTTAAACTATTAGCAGAAATAACATTATTACTTCAATTAACATATATTATCTTTTTAAAACAAATCATAAACTTAAAATAATGTAATTAGTTCTTTTAAGTATTATAATTTTATTTAATATTATATTTAGTTACATAATACGATATTAAAATGACCATATATATTCTCTATCTGCTTCTTGTATACCTTATTATTGCATACATGCACTCGCCTCTTAACAACTTGACTGTATCGTTTAAACTTCTATTCTCTTTAGTGGGTTCTTTCATGTATCCATTTAGTACACATTCAAATACTTCTATCTGAGTGTTACTAGCGGACCTAAAATGGACAGGTATCTTTTGGACTATGTGAGATAAATCCAAAAACAGGACTTAACAATAATCTTGGATGCCTATTTTAGGTCTGCCGGTGACAATATCATCTGCAATGCTCTAACTTAACTCTAGCATTATTTAATAGTCCTAATATTATTGTATTGTTTTGCCTATGTATTTAATTGTGTATAAGATGGCTAATTTAAAATCCTTTAAATCCACTATAGTCTCCATATCCTGCAAAGCGTGTCTTTCTTCTTGGACTAACAATAATTTGACGAGCGTGTCTCTCTGTAGTAAATACAGCATACCTCAATGCATCCATAAGATGGTCATTGAACTTAACTGGTTCTTCTAAGCTATTGCCATCCTTATCTTCTTTCCAGCTATAGTTATCAAATTCTTTTATTAGATTAGTACTTTGTTTAGATACATGTAGACTTTTAGACTTAACAGCATCAATACCAGCTCTTACATTCTTCTTTGCTGCTATTGCATTAAACCCAGCATTTTTAAGCGTCTCTATACGGTCAGGTTCAGCACTATCACAATAAATAGAATCACGGGTTGATATACCTTCTTGTTTCATATACTGTATTAACTCATCAGTTGTAGTCTTTGTTCTGTAGTAACACTCATATAGATAAAGGTTATTATTGTCTTCTCGTATCTCAATGAGAGCCATCGGAGCATTAAATCCAAAATCTAAACCATACTTACGTAATTGATAATCTTCTGGCAATATATCAATTGTCTTATACTCTTCAAATATACGTCCTTTCAGGGTACCCCATTTACCTAAGGCATAGATTTTATGAAAGTTATCATCTTGATTTATTAAATTTTCAAGTGTCTGTTTGTAGTGCTCATCAATAAACTTGTTGTCTTTATATGTAGTATGGATAATATGAACATTATCATCTTTTTTATCAAAGAATCTCTTTTTAAGCCATGATCTAGATGAAGTAGGATTGAATGAAAGTAAAATCTGCAGATGATGTTTAGTATTACCTCTAAGACGAAGATCAAGTTGCATAAAATCTTCTACTGTAACTTCTGTGGCTTCTTCAATCCATATGCCTGTAACACCTGCTATTGACTTCAGCTTCTCCACGTCATCTAGGCCGACAAACATTATCTTATTACCATTGAGACAAGTGATTGTCATATCAGTAAGATTGGTTTTAAAAAGATCTGATAGTCCCCATTCTAAAATTAAATCTAAAAAGAGTTGAAAGACTGAACGTTTCAGAGATGTTGCATATTTTCTTGCTATTAAAAATCTATGCCCTTCTAAAGTTAAGATCATAATCAAAATATATTGTGTAATTCCATAGCTTTTACCTGAGCCTGCACCACCATAACTAATGATGTATCTAGATGCCAAAATATGAAGCATATCATATGCTTTTTTATTCATAAAATCACTAGCACTAGATAAATCTATATCATATTCCATCTGGCAACTTCACTTTTATAGATATATCATTCGTATTGGCTTCTATGGAAATACCTTGAGTAAAACCATTGAGCTTTAAGGCAATTTCAATGGCACGAAGTTTCTCACTTGAAGTACCACTGTTTATGATTACCATCAACTCTTCAACAGCTTTAATACCAAGTGTTTTAAAGTGGTTGGTGAAATACTCTTTTTCCAACTCTTCAATCCTCTTAAGTATCTTCTGGTCATTCATAAGTTGATATGATTTTTTAAGTGCGAAAGTATTAGAGTATCCTGCACCTAGAGCAGACTTTGTAAGATTTCTTGTAAGCATAAATTCTTCACAGAACTTTTGTTGTTTTTCAGTTACTTGCTTTGACATGTTACCTACCCTATACCTATATTTTTCATCATCTTCATTACTGTGTGACTATGTTGATTATCAAATTAACATCTTTCTCTAAAATACTGTTTTACTTAAATCTCATGTACACTTTTTCATCCTCCTCCAATCGCCATCTAAACATACTTTGTAGGTGTTTAATATAGAATACTTTTTACATACACTTAATATAATAGTTTTTCTTCTATATACAAATCTGCTTTTTTAATAGCTATATCAATCACATTTGATATTTCACCAGACAAGTTATTCCAGTATTGAGCTAAAAATCTACATTCAATACGAGTAACAGCATAATCAAGACCATTACACTGTTGCTTATCATAGGCAAGTACTTTAATGTATCTTCTTTTTTTATTCTGATAAAATATTGTTGTTGTTTTAAATAACTCAGGCTTACGTTTACGACATAATTTTCTATGCTGTCTACTATTAGTATAATCTTCCCATTTTTGGCCAGCTATGTTTACACTTCTATCTAAACGCATTAACCTTACAGGCTCATTCCATAATTTAATAAATTCTTTTAACGTTGAATTTAATAATACTGCATTATCACTACGAGAATATATATCTTTTGTAAGGCCATCAAGACCATGAAATTCTATTTGTAGGAACTTAGAATTTCCATATTTAATTAATATAATTTTTATACCACTAGATGTTTCTAAAATAGCTATAAAAGAAGCACTTTTAGGTATATCTCGCCCAAAGGTTTTTTTCCATAGTTCTTTATGCTTTTTTATTGGCCGGACAGGGATTGATTTTAAAATTTCAAGTTTCCATTTCATATGTGATGCTAGCCTTTCAGCAATTAGTAACGATCCTTCATTTTCATGTTGAAGTTGAAAAATAATACTATCAGTTTGTATTCTCATAATTTTTCCTTTATGCTTAAAAATAGACATCGAGAATGTGTCTATTTTTTTTGATTATTCATAATGAATAAAAACCATTGTTGTATTGACTTGTATGAGTTAATAGAGTAGAATTTCAGTAACTACACAGAAATATTCTCTTCTTAATCTCATTTAATAAGGATTATTTTTACATTTTACATCTCCTATATTTTTTTAGAAAGATTGTTTAATATCTACTTTAGAGTTCAAGTCTAATATAAACTAACTTACTGTTAAAAAACGAGCGATTTCATCTATAGAAAACATTATTTGTCCTAGCACTTTTTTAGATGTAATTAGTCCATTTTTTCTCAAACGGTCAATAGTTGCTTCACTTGTACCTAACTCTTTTGCTGTTTCTTTTTTTGTGAGCAGCATCTTATTGTAATTGTCTCTTAGCATGGCTAAAAACTCTTCATAAGTCATAGTAATTCCTTATATTTTAATTTATACATTTGACTAAACTAAAAGGATGTGCTATCCAATGCTAAAGTTAGTAAAGCTATGTTGTAATATGCTGAAATTTTACTAGAATTGAATTCGTTTGAATAGACATTCTATTCTTAAATATTAGGACAGAATGTAATGTTATGGAGGGTAAAAGAATTGTATTTAGTTTAAAGAACCTACTTTTATATATTGTTCTAAAATAGACATAATATGCCTATCTATTTTATTTTTACTAAATCCCGCTTCTTTTAGTTTATTCTTAATACGACTTTTAAATTTATTATCATATTCTGTTTCATTTTTAAAATTCATATCAATAATATCGATAGCGGACTCATAGTCCAAAATAGAATCAGGAAGTAATGTTTTAAGATGATTAAGTGATGCTATAAATGAATCTTTTTCTGCTGTTTTATTTTTGGATTTAATCATCAAAGTTTTAGCACTATAATGTTCATCAAATATTCCTATCATGTAATACAATACTAGAGCTTGAAAGTTACTTTGTGCATGTTTGGCAATGTCTGTACTTAGATTTATATACTTAATAAACTTAGGCATTGGCATTTCAAGCACATATTTTGCAAAACAAAGATTATTATATTCAAACATACCACTAAATCCTCCTTCTTGTTCAGCTATTCTCTTAAATGCGCCTTCGACTTCTTCATCAGTCATATCTCCAACTTTAGCAGTTTTAATAACAACTACTTCTTTATCAATATCTGATATTTTTTTTTCCAAATTTTTTATTTTTAGTTTTATATCTTGTTCATTATCTAATAAGCTTAAATCTTTTTCCATTACATAATCAAAAACTTCATTAATATACCCCTGAGCATCAATACCAAGATATATTTTAAGTATATCATCATGTTTATCTGTTATTCGGTATTCATATTCTTTCGTTTGATTTATAATAGTGCCTGTGTTATATTTAAAGCCCATAATCAATTACCTCCATATCATCATCAATATTTAGATATTTCATCGTGGTATTAATCTCGGTATGATTTAGAAACTTTTTTGCATGAACTATTCCAAATTTTTTATAAACATTTGTTGCACTTGTTCGCCTCATAGTATAAACAGTCACTCTATAAGCATGATCATAAGTTCCTATATTTTGATTAAAGTATTTATCAAATATTTTTCTTAGTAGTTCTGCATAACCTGAGTATCTTGTTGAACTATTTTTAATAGACTTTCGTTCTTTGTCAGTTGTAGATCTCTTATATAGCTGCATTGGGAAAAAAATGAAGTTATCATGTACTAAGTTATGTTTTAGTATCCACTCATGAAGTAAATCTAATAACTCTTTACTTACTCTAGCATCGTAGGGTTTTCCTTGCTTCATGGCTCTAATATGTATCGCTCCTTTATCAAAGTTAATATGCTTTACTTGTATGTCCATAACGGCTGACGGTCTAGCTCCTGTATGGTAACAAGCTTTTAAAAACAATAATAATCTAGGTTTTAGTTGAAACTCATCTAAGTTCCATAGTTTTTCAAGTTCTTCATCTGATAAAACCCGTCCTGCTTCATTGGCATCCACTTTAATGATTTCTTTTATAACAACAGGGTTTTTATCAACATAGTTTTCTTTTACTGCCCAATTAAACAAGGCTCTTAAGTTAGCAATTTGTTTTTTTACCGTTCTTGGATTGAGTGGTGTTCCATGTCTTGATTTTTTCTCTTTAAGTACATCACTGAGATTTTTTATATCAGTAGTTTTAATCTTAGTTATTTTTATCTTTCCCAATATAGGATTAATATGACTGTAATACCCTGCACTAATCATTTTAATTGTTTTAGCTGTTTTAGTAGGAAAATAAAGTTTCGAAATATCTTCAAGCGTTAAATTTTTATTCATTACTTTTTGGTGTAGGAGTGAAGCATCTTTTTGTATTTCGTTTCTATCTCTTGTTAATTCTGTTCTTTTATCATTTAAAATTTGTAAAGCATCTTCTTTGCTTGTAGCATCACATCTATTTTTTTTAACTTTATTATCAAGGTCACGATATGAAATATAAAAAGCTATAGTTTTTTTATCTTTATCACTGTCTTTGAAATACTCATAAATTCCACTATATTTCTTAGCTCTTATCTTTCTAAAACCCATTTTTCAAACCTTTATTTTAGAATAACTTATATTTTCTAACTTTGTATAATTAACTACACACCCACTTTCTTCTCTTTCTCCAATATAAGCAAAAATAAACTCTTTTTTGATTGTTGAAGTCATTACACATCTATCTGTTTCTTGATGAATATTTTTATAAGCAAAGAATTGAGTTATTTTTATATCAAGTGTCCAACTTTGTCCAATATCATTTATATCTCCTTTTGCTTCGAGTATAGATGTAGCTCTGTAAATTGTTACTGTCTCTAGTAAAGACTCTAGTAATTCGATATCTTTAATACTCATATATTCTCTAAGTGATTTAGTTATATGTGGCATAGATTCACCAATTAATTTGTTACTCATTATATATCTATCTAAAATTTTTTCGTGTGGATATTCTTGTCTCAAACTCATGCTAAAACCTATTTTTTACAACAAATAAAATGTTGTAATATTATTTATCCCTTGTAAATACCTACTATAAGTATTTTTTACAACAAAGTTTTACAACAAATAGGATGATAATAGCATAATACTGCAAAAGACTGTAAATACTGGTAGAATAATGAAAGACTTATAAATGCCTTATTTAGGTAGCTATAGAAGATTGTAAAAGATTGTAAATGTAGGGGGTTTAGTCTTTGGTGGACTTATTGGATTAGTGAGCTCCCTATTTATCCAATAGGGATATAGGTATTATTGTTCTTTATAAACAATACCTTTAATTCTACTTTTTTGTGATTTAATATATGCATCAAGTTCCTCTGCGGAATTAAATACCTCAGCAATAACTCTTCTGTTTTTGTCTGCTCCATCTTTAGTACTGTTGTCATATAAAGGTGTGGTTTCACCAAAACCCATAGCTCTTACATGTGATTTGCCTACACCTAAAGCCTCTAGTTCACTCATTACTTTTACAGCTCTTTTTGTAGAGAGGTCGTAGTTATACTTAGCATTAGCTATAGAGTTAGTATGACCTTCAATAACTGCATAAACATCTGTTTCTTTCATAAATTTAGCAAAATTATGAACCTCTTTCTTCTCAGTATCATTACTATATATAGTAGAAGCATTTTTAAACTCTACATTTAACTCTTCAACCATAATACAATTTTTAGCATTTGCCCCAACTGTAAAAAGAGACATCGCCATACACGAAGATATAAATATTTTTTTCATTTTCATTCCTTGATAAATTTAATAGAACTATACCATTGATTAATGAGTAAAGAGTGATTTTTATATTAAAAAAAATTATATATATTCACTCACTAATAACTCATTTGTTGTGGTTACAATTCCCAAAATAAAAAAGGATTCAAATGTATAAATATATAAAAACATCTGTAGTTGCATCTTCTATCGCTCTAGCGATCTCAGGTTGTTCTACTATGACAGACGTTCAAAAAGATCAAGAGATACAAAGGTTAACACAAGAGTTAAATGTAGCAAACGAGAAAGCAGGAAAACTTGATAGTACTACAAATCAGTTAAATAGCACTACAAGTCAGCTCAATAATGCTAATAGTAAAATAAAAGACTTAGAGTCAAGAGAGCCTATGGAAGCTAGCATGACTGAAGCTCAAACGCATTCAACAGAGATACAAGATGCAAATGCAGTTTCAAATGCACTTATCCCACCAAATGCAAAAACTGGAGAGTGTTATGCACGTGTTCTTGTTCCAGCTGTATACGAAGAGAGTTTAGTTGAGAGATTACAAGAAGAAGCTAAAACAGAGATAGAAATTATTCCTGCTACTTATAAAGTAGTAGAAAAAACTGTAATGATAAGAGAGCCTAGTACTAAGCTCATATCAGTACCTGCTACATATAAAAATGAAACAGAAAAAGTAATGGTTGCAGAGGAAAAAAGAGAGCTTAAAGTTATTCCTGCTACATACAAAACACAAACAGAAAAAGTAATGGTTGCAGAGGAAAAAAGAGAGCTTAAAGCTATTCCTGCTACATATAAAACTGTAACTTCAGAAGTACTTATTAGTGAAGAGAAAACAGAGCTAGTAGTTATTCCAGCAACTTATGGGACTTCAACACAAGAAGTAATGGTAGCAGAAGAAAAAACAGAACTAGTTACTATTCCAGCTACTTATAAAACAGTAACAGAAGAGGTTCTTGTTGCAAATGCATATTCAACATGGAAGAGAGGTCATGGTGCAATAGAAAAGATGGATGATTCAACAGGTGAGATTATGTGTCTTGTTGAAGTACCTGCAAAATATAAAACTGTTACGACAAAAGTTGTAGATGTAGCAGCACATACTAAAAAAATAATTACACCGGCTGTATATAAAACAATTAGTACAAAAGATGTTACAACTACTCCGAGTACAAAAACAGTTGTAACTCCTGCTATTTATAAAACAGTAACTAAGCAAGTTATTGATACTCCTGCAACGACAAAAGAAGTTATAACTCCTGCTGTTTACAAAACAATCACTAGACAAGTAGTTGATACTCCTGCTTCTACAAAAGAAGTTATAACTCCAGCTGTTTACAAAACAATCACTAGACAAGTAATTGCTACTCCAGCAACTACAAAAGAAGTTGAAATCCCATGTATTAGTAAAATCGTTAAAACAAGAGTTGTTGACACACCAGCTCAAGAAAGAACAAAAGAGATTCCAGCTGTTTACAGTTCATATAAAAAAGTTTCAAAAACTTCAGATTCATACCTAAGATGGCAAGAAATTTTATGTGAAACAAACACAAATCCTGCTGTAATTTCTAAAGTTCAAACTGCACTAAAAGAAAAAGGGTATGCTATTACAAGCATTGATGGTATTTACGGACCTGAAACTACTAAAGCTATAAAAGCTTACCAAAAAGATAATCAGTTATCTCAAGGTGCTTTAACACTTAAAACTTTAGAGTCTTTAGGACTTTAAGGTTAATAAACATATTCTCTATATAGTGCACCACATATTAATGTGGTGCACTTAAAATTTAAATCTCTCTAGCACCAAGAGATTTCATAATCGACATGATTTCGCTGTCTATCTTTTTAGTCCACTCAATTTTTGCTCTATCTTTTACACTGCCTACAGCAATCCAGTTTGATAATTTTGGCATACCAATCACTAATTTGTTTGTTCCCTCTTTGATATACATATACATTGAACACGGTGCAAAAACTCCCGTATCTGGACGACCCTTATTAAACATGTTGTATGAGAATGTAAAATGACATAAAGAGTAAACCCAGTAAGCATCATACTCTTCAAACTCCATCTCTAAATCTTCATACCCCTCTTTGAAGTCTTTAAAACCGGCTATGATGTACTTGTTCTCTTCAAAAGCAGCTTCAAACTCCTCTTGAAATGTTGCAGTAAACTCTGTTATATCCTCTGGTCTATCAAATTCAAATTCGTATGTCATCATTGGTTTTGCAGACAACGAGTCAAATGTTGTTGTTTTTACTTCACCACCCAACTCATCAGTAATCCATTTATCAAGTGGATCAAATAGAGATACAAACTCTTCTCTTACGTTAGAATCTTTAACCCCGACAATATCAAGCATTGTATTTGGGTCTAAATGACCTACATATGTTTTGTTTTCACTTTTATTCTTATAAATAAGATGATTAAAAGGTGAAAAACCACCAAGCTCTGGAGCAACCTTAAGTAGTTTATTTAACTTCTCATCATGCGCTATAGTGTAAAACCCAAGATTATCCAAGTTTACATTCCACTCATCTTTATCATAATCTGGATCTTCTGGATTACCATATCTTTTTGCATATGCATCATTAATTCTTTCATGTGGATCAGACAAGACAAAGCCTGTATCTTCAAGGCTTGTGCTAATCATCTTTGCATACTTTTGACTAACATCGCCATCAACTATAGTAAATCTAACCCCTTGGGCACCTAGTAAATTTGTTGAAAAAAGTCCAAAACCTATCATTGTTAGGCTTAGTAAAGTTTTGTTAAATGTTTTCATTTTGCTATCCTTTATTTTTATTACAAGGGTAGTATATGAAGTAATTGTGAAATGATTGTGGAAGGAAACTATTTAATTAATAAAAAAATATCTTGACATACTAGAAGTTAGAAGTAGTCAAAATATTCTTTATCTATCTATTTATGATTTTTTAGCGGCAACTACGTCTATAGTTACATCACCACCTACTGTTAGATGGTCACCGGCGACTATCTTAGCTCGTTTTCTTAACTCAACCTCTCCATTTCTAAGAACATAACCATCTGAGACTATCATCTTTGCTTGAGCACCTGTATCTACTAAATCTAAAACTTTGAGTAGTTTAAAAAGTTCTATATACTCATCTTTTAATTCAAATTCCATTTATTTATCCATATAATATTAGTTATTGAAATAATAGCGTTTAAGTGCTATAATGGAGATTATGCAGATAGGATTAAGTACACTTTACGATATCGGTTCAAATTATACTATTCGACTTAACGACAAAGAGATGCTTGTCGTTGAAGAGGACCCTCTTAGAAAAAGAGAGGACAAAAGCCCTCAAGCTCAAATAGAAAAACTCCAAAAAGAAAAAGAACAAAGATCTGCTTCATCTGTGGATGAGCTTAGCGAAGATGAAAAAAAACTCGTCAAAGATTTAGCAGCTCGTGATGCTGAAGTTAAAGCACATGAGTCAGCTCATCAAGGAGCTGGTGGTGGAATGACGGGGGCAGCTTCTTTTAGTTACCAACAGGGTCCTGATGGAAAGATGTATGCTATTGGTGGAGAAGTATCTATAACTACTCCAGCCGCATCCACTCCTGAAGAGGCTATTAGAAATGCAAGACAAGTGATAGCTTCTGCAATGGCTGCGGGTGAACCATCTTCTCAAGACTTTGCAGTTGCGGCGAGTGCTCGCGTTATGGAGATGAAAGCACAACAGCAAAAAGCTAAAGAAGATTTAGAAAAAGTACAAGGTCAAGATACCTATAAAAATAATTTAAATGATATTAATGAAAAAAAAGAAGATGATAATACTATTAGACTAGATATTCCAGCCTAAATTTTTTTATATTTCTAGTTATTTAAAATGTTTTGTCAAAAACCTATGAATTTGATTTGCAAACTCATGTGCATCTTTAGTTGAAAAAGGCTTAGGACCTTTGGTTATCTCTCCACTCTCACGAATCTTATCCATTAAATTTCTCATTGCAAGATACTGTTTGATGTTATCAACACTATAAAGCTCTCCACGATGGTCTATCGCATGTGCGTTCTTACTTATCACTCTATCTGCAAGTGGTATGTCAGCAGTTATAACTAGGTCACCCTCTTGGACCATCTCTACTATCTTGTGGTCTGCCTCGTCTGCTCCAGCGTCTACTATCATATATGTGATATTTTTTGACTTTCCGATGTCTATCTTTTTGTTCGCTACAACTACTGTTTTTATACCTAAACGCTCAATTGAGCGAAAAAGTATTGGTTTAAGAGGATTTGGAAAAGCATCTCCATCTACATATATGCTAAGCATTTATAAGCTCCAGTTTTTTTAAACGCGACATCTTTTTTATGGCATACTCGCGTTTAGAGGCACTACTTCTATCTTCACTCTTTTCACTATAAACAAGTTCGACTGGCCGTCTCAACCTTGTATATTTTGCACCCTTGTCAGAGTTATTATGTTCATCAATTCTGCGTTTAATATCTGTAGTGATTCCAGTATAGAGAGTTGCATCGCTACACTTAAGTATGTATGTAAAATAAGCCATGTTTTCCTTTAATGTAATTATTTTACTATAATAAATTTACAAAAGGATTTACTTTGGCATTTAATTTAGAAAATACACTGGTAATAGGTATCTCAGCAACAGCACTTTTTGATCTTTGTGAAGCTGACAACCTCTATAAAGAGGAGTTTAAAAGACACCCTAACACCGCGATAGATATCTACAGAGCGTTTATGCTAAAGCATGAGGACGTATTACTTGAAACGGGTATAGGCTATCCACTTGTCAGAGCATTACTGAATCTAAATCGATATCAAAAAAAGGGAGAGGCACCACTTGTTGAAGTTGTCATTATGTCAAGGAACTCTCCTGACACTGGTGTTAGAGTACTTAACACTATTCGAGAGTTAGAGCTAAGTATCACTCGCTCTGCCTTTACTGCAGGGGAATCTAGTGCTGATTATCTTGAAGCGTTTGATGTAGATCTTTTTTTAACTACTAATGAAGAAGATGCTCAAAAGGTCATAGACAATGGTGTCTGTGCCTCAGCAGTTTTAAATATACCCCCAGAGTATAAGCCTGATATTTCAGATGAACAAGTAAGGATTGCTTTTGATGGAGATGCTGTACTTTTTGATGAGAGTAGTGAGTTAGTCTATAAAGAAGAAGGTATAGAAGCTTTTCATAACAACGAACAAAAGTCTCAAAATATACCTATGAATGAGGGACCTTTTGCTTCCTTCTTAAAGAAGTTAGCAAAACTTCAAGAGCGTCTACCTATGAAAATGGAGTTCTCTCCTATCCGTATAGCTATTGTTACTGCAAGAAACGCACCCTCTGATCTAAGAGTGATAAAAACATTAAGACATTGGGGTGTTTATGTAGATGAAGCTTTTTTTCTTGGTGGCTTAGAGAAGAGTAAGATTCTTAAATCATTTAAGGCACATATCTTTTTTGATGACCAAGATGTTCACCTGAAAAACTCTTCGCTTGTTGTTCCTTCTGGAAAAGTACTTTACCCATCAAGTTCAAAGCTACAGCTTTTAAAATAAAATATTATAAAAATATATAATTTTCTTGTTAATTATTACAAATTGTATTATAATAATTTCATATGAATAAAAACAAAATTATAATAGTTGAAGATGATGAGATAACATCACTTAACTTAAACATGTCGCTACAAAAATATGGTTATAGTGTTGTTGGTGCTTGTGACAATATAGAACAAGCTGAAAATAAGATTCTTACTCATACTCCAGATATTGTCATCATTGATATATCTCTACAAGAGAGTGATGATGGTATCATCTTAGCAAATATCATACGTCAAAAGTACGATATCCCATTTATATACCTTACCTCTTATAGTGATGATGAAGTCATTGAAAAAGCCAAAGAAACTGAACCTTACGGCTATATTGTAAAACCATTTGACCCGAACTCTCTACATGCAACCATTCAAATGGCTCTGTTTAAATATGATATGGAAAACAATCGAAAAAATAGTATTGTTTTATCTCATAATAGTATTGGAGATATGCTCAAGAATCAAAAAACAGGTGATGAAGAAATTATAAAATTTGGAGATGGTTACCATATATTTGTCTCTGGTTTTGAGATTTTCTATAAAGGTAAGAAGATAAAACTTACAAAAAAAGAGAATGCTTTTTTAAGACTTTTAGTTGCTAAGTTAGATGAAGTGATCACATTTGAGCAGGCTGTAACTTATGTTTGGCAAAATGGAGATGCTACACAAAACAGTCTAAGGACACTAGTTTGGCGTTTAAGAAATAAGTTAGCAACTGACATTATAAAAAGTGCTTCGGGCGTTGGATATTATATAGAGAAGTGATTTATACTATTTTGATTTTATCAACGATACTCACAATCTCTTTTAAACTCTTTTCATATAAGTAGCTACTATTATCTTTTTTAGCAGCTTTTTCCATCTCAGTCGAAATATCCTGTAAATTCTTTATTCTAAAGTTACTACTAGATCCCTTTATGGAGTGAGATAATAAGCCGATTTTTTTATAATCTTTATCAGCTATAGCCTCACTAAGTTGTGCTAAAACTTTTTTCATTTTTACTAAAAAAAGATTTAAAAGCATAAGTAGTTCATCTTCTTCTAAAAGAAGCTCTTTTTGTAGTTTCGCTTTATTTAGCCCTAGAATTATTTTAACTTCTTGCTTCTCTTCTCTTTGCTCTAGACGAGCACTTATACTTTCACTTTTAAGATAAGATGAAAAGACTCTCTCTAACTCTTTTAAAACAATGGGTTTACCTAAAAAAGCATCAAAGCCACTCAGAAGATTTCGCTCTCTAGCACCCTTTAGTACATTTGCAGTGAGTACAGAGGATGGTGTATGTCCCAAGCCTCTACTCTCCTCATACTCAATTATTTTTCTTATAGACTCATTACCGTTCATTACTGGCATCTGCTCATCCATCAAAATCATCTCATATTTTTTTGCTTTATACAACTCAAGAGCTTCAAGACCATTATTGGCTATATCATATGTCAAACCATACTTACTTAAAAGTATTTTCATAAGTTCTTGATTCGCTTCACTATCTTCAGCAATCAAGAGATGTCCCTTATATCTTTGAGATATTTTCTTCGCATAAGGAATGTATACTTCAGGGTTTATTAGCTCTTCAAAAGCTGTATGAATTTTGGAGCAGTATAGAGGAAAGCAGATACTATTTATGTGTGAGTTTTCTTCATATAGATCATACTTTTTGCTCATAATAGCTATAAATTTTTTATCACTTAAAAGTATTTTTTGTAAAAGGTCTTCACTACTCTCTTCATGAATAAAAAGGCATAAATCAAACTCCCCATCAAGATTATCTACTACTGAAATATTCATATTAAATATATTGGCATATTTGATAAAAGACTCATGCTTGTAGCCTATTTTTTTATCTTTTATATAAAAAACAGTTTTAAGTTTTTGAAACTCTTCTATCTTTTTAAATACTTTACTCTGTTTATTGTGTATTTGCATAGGTACTTTTAGAAAAAATGTACTTCCTTTACCTAATGTTGATTCGACACCTACCTCCGCATCCATTAATTGTGCAAGCTGATTACATATAGAGAGGCCTAAGCCTGTTCCATCACTACGACTATCTACTGAGTGTTGAGATTGTGCAAATGCTGAAAATATTGTTTGTAAATCTTGAGAATGGATTCCTATGCCGTTATCACTAACACTGACGTTAAGCACACCACTTGTATATGATGCTTCTATTTTAATCATTCCATTTTCTGGAGTAAATTTTATAGCGTTACTTAAAAAGTTTGAAAGAATCTGTTTTACTCTAAGAGCATCTCCATAGAGTTCTATGGGTATACGAGGGTCTATAAAAGAGATGATGGAAATGTTTTTAGCATTTGCACTTGCTACAAAAAGCTCCATAGTATGGCTTAACTCATCATGAAGTGAAAAGACCTTCGGATCAAGTGTAAATTCTCCACTACGAAGTTTGGAAAAGTCTAAAATATCGTTGATAATACTTAAAAGATTTTGGCCACTATTGTGAATAATATCTAGATAGTTTCGATGAGTTTTTGATACGTCATCATCTAAGAGTACTTGAACAAATCCAAGTATAGCATTTAGTGGTGTACGTATCTCATGAGACATATTTGAGAGAAAATACTCTTTTGCTTGAGAAGCACTCAACGCTTCTTGTCTTGCATCTATAAGTTTTTGAAAAATCGTGTCTGTATAGTACTTTAAGATACCTCTGAAGTTTTTGTCAAAGATATAGGATATCTCATCAAAAATATTTTTTGAATTAAACCCCTCATCGTATGTAAAATCAACCATAGCACGCTTAAAATGACTACATATCTCAAAAAGCTCATCAGCTTCAATCTCTCTGTTTTTGAGGTATGATAAAAGATCTTGCATAATAGGACAGTTACCAATTTCAAGCTCCCCTGAGATAACTCCTATAAAATAATCAAACACTCCACCAGCATAATTTTGGATAAAAAACTCTTTGTCAATAAGGTGAAGCTTGAGTATCTTTTTTGGCGTTTCATAAGCGAGCCACTGTTTTAAAATCTCCTCTTTTGAGTCTATAAACTTATCCATAGATGAGAATAACACAGGAATTTCACTCTTCATACAAGTCCCCCTCTTATCTAGTTTTATCTACTTAAGAATTTTAGAAATTATTTCAAAAGAGTTTTTTGACAACTCTTTAGTGTTTAATATCCTCTGAAGTTCTACTCTCATCAGTTCTTTATTGAGAGTGTTTATTCTACTATAAATTTTAAATGCACCTGCTAGGCCTGAAGCCATCTGAGGATTTATTTTATCTATCTCTATAATTTTATCAGCTACAAACTTATATCCACTTGCATCTTTTGCATGGAAGTACTTATAGTTTCTTGCAAACACCCCTATGAGCGAACGAACAAGGTTTGGAACTTTTTCATCATAAACCTCATCATTTTGCAGTTCTATAACCCTTTTTAAGACACCCTCTCTATGTGAAGCTGAGAGTATAGAGAAGTACTTGTTCATAACTAATGTTTGATCTTTATATTTGGAGTAAAAATCACCCAGTGCTTCAAGTGCAAAATCACTAAAGGTGTTCTCTAAAATATCAAGAGCAACAACTCTATCGCTCATGCTTAGAGACTCATTATACTGTGCTTGTGTAAGTTTACCGATAGCTGGAGTCTCTAACGGTGCAAGTATTTTAAGAGCTCTATTTTTGAGGGAGCGTTTACCCATGTTTAGACTATCTATTGCCGAGACATTTGGAAAATGATTATCAACATAAAGTTTCATTACTTTATCTTCAAAGGTCACAGCTAAATGCTTAGCCAGCTTCTCTTTAGCCTCATATATAGGTTCAAAATCCACTTCATCTTGGCGTTGCATAAGTGTTGAGACTGATGGAAGTTCCAAAAGCAGCGCTTTATACGAGAGGTCAATATCTAAATCAAGAAGATGTCCATAAGCCTCAACAAAGGAGCTGTTTATCTCTTGGCCCCTCATCATGGACTCTATAGTCTCTACGGCAAAGTTTTGCGCTGATTCATACTTTACAAAACTATCACTATCATACTTCATTAAAAATGCATATTCGGCACTCTTTTGTTCTACGATAATAGGTGCACTAAAAGCTCTGTTTATAGATAAAATAGGCTTGCTCTTTAGGTTTTGGAAAATAAACTCTTCTCTCTCTTTACTCACGACTAAAGTCTGTGCGAGGATTTCCTCTCCAGATTCATCAAGAAGTCCCATTTTAAGAGGATAATAATAAGGGTTTTGTTTAGTTGAATCTACGGCGTTTGGAATAACTTGCGTTAGGGTAAGTTTATAAACGCCATCACTAAAACTCTCCTCTACTTTTAGTTTTGGAGTTCCACTTTGATGATACCAAGTCTTAAACGCACTCAAGTCAATTCCACTTGCCTCTTGCATAGCCCATAAAAAATCATCCGTAGTTACCGCTTGTCCATCAAAACTTTTAAAATAGAGGTCAGTAGCTTTACGGTAGTTCTCTTCACCTAAAAGGGTATGTATCATTCTTATAACCTCAGCGCCTTTTTCGTAAACGGTAGAGGTGTAAAAGTTATTCATAGATATATATGATTTTGGCTGGATTGGGTGTGCCGTTGGAGACGCATCTTCTACAAACTGGCGTTCTCTTAAAGATTTTACGTCATCTATGCGTTGAACCTCTGCAGAGTTTAAATCAGCCGAGAAGCATTGATCACGAAACACCGTAAGTCCCTCTTTAAGAGTAAGCTGAAACCAATCACGACAGGTAATACGGTTTCCTGTCCAGTTATGAAAGTATTCATGCGCTATAACGGACTGGATACCCATAAAGTTTGCGTCACTCGCACTATCTTCATCTGCGAGAACATAAGCGGAGTTAAAGATGTTCAGACCTTTATTTTCCATTGCCCCCATGTTAAAGCTATCTACCGCGACAATGTTGTAGATATCTAAGTCATACTCGCGACCATACTTCTGCTCATCCCAAAGCATTGCCTCTTTAAGCGACTTCATTGCATGGTAACACTTTGACTCATTACCTTTATCACAGTAGATATTTAACTCTACATTAGAACCACTTGCAGTTGTGAACTCATCAGTTATACTTCCTAAATCACCTGCGACAAGCGCAAAAAGATAAGAGGGTTTTGGATGAGGGTCGTGCCAAGTAACGCTACGGCGTTTATCGACTCTGTCTTTTGTATCAACTTTATTTCCATTACTAAGTAGTACTGGGTAGCTTTCTTTGTCTGCTATCACAGTAGTGGTAAAGACGCTCATTACGTCAGGACGGTCTAAGTATGGTGTTATGCTACGAAAACCCTCCGGTTCATTTTGCGTACAAAAAATCGAACCTGACTTATACAAGCCTTCGAGTTCTGTATTATTTTGTGGGTAAATTTTATTGACTACTTTGAGAGTAAACTCCGATGGTACGTTAAGTACGCTCAGTGACTCTTTTGAAATAATGTAGCGACTCTCTTTGAGTTTTAAATCATTGATATAAAGTTCTACTAACTCTAAATCAGTACTATGAAGCTCTAAAGTTTTCTCATTCCCATCAACTTTATTCATCTTCATAATATTTGTTACAATAGCGAACTCTTCATACAAATCAAACTCTAAATTTACACTCTCTATGCTAAACGCAGGCTTCTTATAATCTTTTAAATAAATTGCTTCTATTTCGCTCATAATATCACTTTATCTTTTTTATTTATTATAGTCTAACTTCCACCCAAATTCATTAATAATACTTTTAAATGTCTCATCTAAAGAAGCCTTTAAACATAATGGTTCCTGTGTATATGGATGTAAAATATCTAAGCCAATAGCATGAAGGAGCAATCTATTCATATTATATCTTTCTCGTATAAATTTATTATGCTCTCCTCTTCCATACTTTGTATCGCCTAAAATATGATGATTCATATGTTTCATATGGCGGCGGAGTTGATGTTTTCGGCCAGTTTTAGGCTTTAACTCCACTAATGAGTATCTCGTTTTATCGTATCTGCCCACTGCGGCGTTTATCTCAACCGTGTCAAGTAGTTTAAACTCTGTGATTGCCTCTTGAGGCTCTTTTTCTTTACTTATGTCTTTATCTGCAATCTTGTCTAATTTTTCTTTGAGTGCATGGTCTATAATGCCCTTTATTGGTGTATATCCACGACCTACTGCAATATACGTTTTTTGTATTGTATGTTTTTTAAACTGCTCACTCATTAGCTTTGCGCTCTCGCTATCTAGAGCAAAGAGAAGTACCCCAGAAGTTGGTTTATCGAGTCTGTGAATAGGATATACCCACTGCCCAATCTGGTCACGGAGTATTTTCATAGCATAGTAAATTTCATGGCGGTCTATCATTGATTTGTGGACCAAAAGTCCGGAGGGCTTATTGATTGCGACGAGATAATCGTCTTTGTAGATTATCTCAAGAGTGAAGTCTTCAAACATTAGTCGCGTTTTGTAGTTTTTCTTTTTTTCTTTGATGCTATCGCTTGTTTTCTTGTCTGTGGCATGTTGGAGTTATTTTTACTATGTTTACGTTCTCTTTTATCTGAGGCACGTTTATGTTCAGCTTTGAGTTTTACCTCGTCTACGTCTTTTCTTCTAATAGTAGGATCCGGCTCAAAACCTTCAACCGTATCTTGAGGTATTTTTTGACCTATAAGCTTTTCAATGTCTCTCATATCATACTTCTCATAGATATCTATAAGAGAGATTGCTTCACCATTACGCCCAGCACGACCAGTACGTCCAACGCGATGTACGTAATCCTCAGGAATAGATGGAAGTTCGTAGTTTATAACATAAGGAAGATGCTCAATATCTAGTCCACGAGAAGCGATGTCCGTCGCCACTAAAACTTTATAGTGCCCCTCTTTAAACTGAGTAAGAGTTTTAAGACGATTTGCCTTTGTTTTATCTCCATGAATGATTCCACACTTAAGTCCATCTTTTTTAAGCTCTATAACTAACTCATCAGCACTCTTTTTAGTTCGCGTAAAAACTAAGACTTGAGGGTAGTTTCTTGAACCTATGAGGTAAGCCAAAAGTGCCGCTTTTCTCTCTTTATCCACTAAGTAGGCAACTTGGTTTATAGTATCTACTGTTGTATTTTTCTTTGCAGTCTCTATAAACATAGGCTTCGTCAGTATCAACTTTGAAAGCTTTCTCACCTTATCACTAAATGTTGCTGAGAAAAGAAGCGTTTGGTGGCGTTTAGGTAAAAGTGGATGAATCTTTCTAATGTCTTTAGTAAAACCCATGTCAAGCATTCTATCTGCTTCATCAAGTATAAACGTCTCCACATCTACTAAAGAAAGTCCAGTTTCCATATGTTCCATCAATCTTCCAGGAGTAGCTATAACAATCTCAACACCCGCTTTAAGCTTGTTTCTTTGTGCGTCTAAATCTTTTCCACCCACTAAAATCATAGTTTTGATGTCCATATTTTTAGCATACTTCTCTATATCTTCATATATCTGTATAGAGAGTTCTCGTGTTGGAGAGAGTATAACAGCTCTCACACCCTTACCCTCTTGGCGTTTACGTAAACGCTGAAGCAGAGGAAGTGCAAATGCAGCAGTTTTTCCTGTTCCTGTTTGTGCTGTAGCAAAAACATCTTTTTTTGCTAAGACATAAGGTATTGCCTTTGTTTGTATAGATGTTGGATTCTCATAACCCAAATCTTTTATAGCATCAAGCAGGGGCTTAAACACTCCTAGTTTTTCAAATGACATTCTCTACCTTCTATTTATATGTGTAATTTTAGCATATTATTCACACTCTTTACATTATTCACAATATATTCATAATTTATTCATAATATATTCATATATCTATGATATAATCAAAAAAATATCACATAACAGGTAACGAATTATATTTAAAATAATTAAAAAATATTTAGATAAGACCTTACAGAGTGGCTTAGAATCCAATGATACTGAAGAGATTAGACTAAAAAAAATATCAATTACAATGGTTCCTGTTATTATTGGTCCTGTCTGCCTTGTGTGGTTTGTTATCTACCTCTCTTTAGGTCATAATTTCTCTTCAGTTATCCCTTTAGCTTATGCAACTTCATCTCTCTATGCGATTTGGCGTTTTAGTAAAAATAAAAACCTTCTTATAATGCAAAAAACACAAATGTTCTTAATTTTACTCTTGCCATTTTTTCTAATGTGGTCTCTTGGGGGATTTGCGCAGAGTGGTTATATATTTCTATGGGCCTTTTTTGCTCCTATAGCATCCCTTATACATGAAAAAAAATCAAAATCCATATACTGGCTCTACTCCTTTATAGCCCTAGTTATTTTTTCAGTTTTTATTGACCAGTGGTTGATGCAACTTCCGCTACAAAAAGTTTCACAAAGTACTATAGAAGTTTTTATCTTTTTAAATATATCTGCTGCCTTGTCGGGTATATACTATCTTATAAAGTATTTTATAAATGAAAATGACAAAAATGCATATCAGCGACTCAGTGACAATATTTCATATCTTGAGAGTTATAAATCAAACATTGACAACAACCTTATAGTTACTAGAACGGACCTTGATGGCTTTATTACTTTTGCAAATCAAAACTTTTACAACATAACGGGCTATACACAAGCAGATGTTATAGGACAAAACCATAACATAGTACGCCATCCAAGTACTCACAAGTCTGTTTTCGTAGAGCTCTGGGACACAATACTTTCAAAAAAAACCTGGCATGGACATATAGAAAACCTTGCTAAAGACGGTAGCAGTTACTGGGTCGATACTACTATTTCGCCTATCCTTAATAAAGATAATGAGATAGTAGAGTTTATCGCTATCAGGCACAATATAAGTAAACTTATAGCACAAAAAAACAAGCTTATAGAGATGCTATATGTAGACAGTCTAACAAAACTAAAAAATAGAAATGCCCTTTTAGACAAAATTAAAGATCCTCCAAGAGTGTCATGTATGCTTATTAATATAGACAGCTTTAGTCAAATCAATAATCTCTACGGTGAGGATTTTGGTAATGAAGTACTAAAAGAGTTTGCCAACTTTCTTTTGTCTGAAATAGAGCATATAGATAACGCAAATCTATATAGACAGAGTGGTGATGAATTTATAATTACATGTACACAGAGAAACACCGAGACAATCATTGCTATAGCAACAAACTTAATTCATCATAATAGTGAGAATGTTATAACGATTAGAGATCAAAAAATATCACTTAATGTAACGATTGGTATATCATTAGAAAAAAATAAACTTCTTTTACAAACGGCGCACATGGCGCTTATTGCAGCTAAAAGAAGATCAAAAATATTAGTTATTTATAGTGATGAATTATCGCTCTCAACTGAGTATGAGAATAATATAAGATGGATTAAAGAGATTAAAGATGCTATTTATGATGATAGAATCACCATTTATTTCCAACCCATAGTTGACAATGCAAATAACAAAATTAACAAATATGAAACACTTATACGACTCATTGACAAGGATGGCAACCCTATCATACCTTTTCATTTTTTAGAAATTGCAAAAAAAGCAAAACTTTATAAACAACTAACAAAAATTGTAATTAAAAAAAGTTTTGAAGTATTTAAAGAGACAGACTATGAATTTTCTATAAATATTACAATAGATGATATTTTAGATAAAGATATAACAGCCTTTATTATTAAAACTTTAGAAAAATATAATATATCAAATAGAGTTATATTTGAAATTGTAGAGAGTGAAAGTATAGAGAACTTTGACAAAATTGAAGAGTTTATAAACAAGGTAAAATCTTATGGATGTAGAATATCCATTGATGATTTTGGTACAGGGTACTCAAACTTTGAACATCTAATGCGTCTTCAAGCTGATTTCATAAAAATTGATGGTAGTATTATAAAAGAGATTGCCCATGACAAACGCTCTGCTCTTATTACCTCAGTAATAGTAGCGTTTGCCAAAGAGATGGGCATAGAAACAATAGGCGAGTATGTAGAGAATAAAGAGATTAATGATAAACTCATTACTCTAGGCGTGAACAAATCTCAAGGATACTACTTTGATAAGCCTCAAGCTATTTTAGGTAAAAGTAATGATAAGAAAGACACTTAAACAGACTTCAAAAAGTGAAAAATTAAAAGCCTTTATAAAAAAGTCGAAAATACCACCAGAGTTTTTAGCTACTAATAGAAGAATGATATCTCGTGGCGTTCTTATAGGTATATTTATAGCGTTTATACCTATGCCAATGCAGATGGCGGCCGTACTACTTTTCATGCCCTTTGTACGTTTTAACGTACCCATCGCGTTAGCTATGTGTTGGCTTAGTAATCCCCTTACAATGCCACCAATGTACTATATGGAGTATATGACGGGTGCTTTTTTTCTAGGTTCTGAGATAGCTCCTGTTGAGATGACTCTTAACTGGTTTAGTGAGAATATAGACAATATTTTTATACCACTCTATGTAGGAACGCTCTTTTACTCTGTTATCGGGTCATTATCAGCTTACTGGGCGGTAAATCATTTTTGGAAATCTTCAGTGCATTCAGCAAAGAAAAAACATAGACATCATAGATAATAGTTTAAGAGATAAAGTTGAGCTCATCAATTTGAGTAAAATAGTAAAGAATTAAAGCTATCCAAAGTATCATAATAGCGATATGTATTAGCAAAAAAGAGACTTTTGAGACTTTATGATGAAAAAGAGCCATGCTTAACGTCGCTCCTAAAAATCCACCTATAAGTGAAAAAGTATGCAACTCTTTTTCAGAAATGCGAGAAGCTCCAACACGAGAGCGAAACTTATCGAAAGTATAGACCACAAACGCAGCTATATTTACAAAGATAAAGTATATGAAGATAGCTGTTTGCACTACTTTTTATAACTCCAAATGATAAATCCCACACCAATAATAAGAAATGGGATACTTAACAGTTGACCTGTACTAAGAGCTATCTCAGTTGAGTATGCTGCCTGCTTTGTTTTTACAAACTCTATTAAAAATCTTGCTGAAAAAACTGTAGTTAAAAAAACTCCAAAGAGAATTCCAGGTTTTAAAGAAGTTCTAGTTTTATATAAATACGTAAGTAGAAAAAATATAGCTAAGTACGAAATAGCTTCATACACTTGGGCAGGATGTCTAGCAAACTCATCAACTCTACTAAATACTATAGCCCACGGTAGTTCACTCTTTGTTCCAACTATTTCTGAGTTCATAAAGTTACCCATTCGAACAAAAAATGCAAAGATTGCCGTAGGCATAGTCGCACGATCAAGTAACCATATAAAGTTCATTTTATATTTTCTTACATAAAACCAAAGTGCAATGATAAAGCCGATGCCTCCGCCATGAGAGGCAAGACCACCCTCCCACACAGCAATAATTTTAAGAGGATTTGCTAAATAATATGCCGGGTCATAAAAGAAACAGTGTCCAAGCCTCGCCCCTACAACTATGCCAATAACAGCATAAGTAAAAAGAGCATCCATAGACTCATCACTTTTACCCTCGCGTTTATATACCCATTTTATAAACTGCAAACCTGAGAGAATTGCGCTCGCAAAGAAAATACCGTACCAAAAAACTCTTACGCTTCCAAAAGAGAGTGCAACTGGGTCCGTACCCCAAACAAAATGCTCCATCTAGTTTTTTAGTGCCTCAGCTATTAGCTCTATTGGGTTCTTAAAGACTGTATCAACTCCAGCTAAACCCATAGAGTTATTTATCTGCATTCTACAAGCCGAACACTCTGCACTTACTATCTCAGCACCTGTTTTTTTAATCATAGCCGCTTTAGGAACTCCTGCCGCTTTGGCAAATCTATACTTTTCAGTCTGCATAGTCACTCCGCCAAAACCACAACAAGCATTAGGGTCACTCATCTCAACGATGTTATAGTTTTGTCTCACTAAGTTCCTAGGTGCTTCATATACTCCTTGAACTTTTCTTGCATGACAAGGGTCATGATAAGTAACTATTTTCGTATCTTGTTTTTTAGTGGCTAAAAGCGCTTCTAACTCAGTATGATTTTGCAACCACTCTGTAGCCATATAAACTTTTTCCATAATAGCCTTTGCACGGGCCTTCCACTCTGGTTGGTCATGAAAGTAGTGTTCATAGTCAACTTTAAGCATTGCTGAACAGGTAGCTTCAGGAACGATGATAGCTTCTACGTCTTTAGAAAAACTCTCAAAGTATTCGATATTAAACTTCGCGTTATTATCAACTGTATCAAAATCACCTGTAAAGTATGCAGGAGCGGAACAACACTTTTGAGATTTTGCTAAAAAAGCGTCTATCTCTAAAGCTCCTAGGATTTCTAATAGTGAATTTCCAATATCTACATAGTTATAGTTTGCTAGACACCCTATAAAGATAGCTACTTTTCTTTTCCCGCCATTATCTATACTTTCTGGGTGAGAGTTTAAAAATGATTTTTTTCTCAAACTAGGCAGTGTTCTCTCCGCTTTTAACATTGGAATAGAAAAACGCGAGTTCATAGAGTCAGTTTCAGCTTTTATCTTAAAGCCACAAGTTTGAAATACCCAACCAAGTTTAAACGCTATATCATTCATCCAGCGATAACGTAGTAGTAGAAAAAAGGCTTTTTTATACCATGCAATGCCAAATTTATCCGCTATATCTGAACGAACTTGCTCAATTATCATATCTGTTGGCAACTCTTTTGGACATACATCAACACAGTTAGTACATAAAAAACATGATTCAAATATATCTTTAGCATTTTTATCTAAGTCTAACTGACCACGTTTATAAGCACCAAGTAGATCTATAAAACCACGTGGAGATGTCACCTCATCTGGGTTTACGATATGAATCGTACATACTGGTATACACTTACCACACTTGACACAATCATCTTGTATCTCATCAAAACTGAAAATATCTTCTAATAATTTACCCATCTTTACACCGTCTTTGAAAATGTTTTTGTGCTACTTGCATGTTGATGCATATATGCATCAAACGCCATTGCTATGTTTCTAACCAAGAGTGTTCCTGTTTGGGAGCACTCTATTTTCTCGTCATTCATAATAATTAAATCTTCTAGAGCAAAAGGTTCTAATTCTTTAATAGCATCTGCGAAATATACTTTAAACTCAATGTCAAAAAGCTTTTGGAATCTATTGATATCGATTTTAAAGTTACTCATAAGTTCCATAATCACATACTGACGAATTTGATCATCTTCATTTAAGACTACTCCGCGTTCAAATGGCAAACGATTTGCATCTATAGCCTCTTCATAAAGCTTCATATCTTTAAAATTTTGGTTGTAACTATCGACACCTTCACCTATTGAAGTAAGGCCAACACCAATTAAGTCTGCTCCACCCTTAGTAGTGTAGCCCTGGAAGTTTCTATGTAGTTCACCCTTTTCTATCGCCTTAAAAAGCTCATCTTCAGGTTTTGCAAAGTGATCCATTCCTACCATTTTGTAACCATTGCTTGTTAAAAAGTCTATAGTGTACTGCATGATTTGAAGTTTCTCATCAGCAAGAGGAAGTGTCGTCTCATCAATCTTTCTCATAGTTTTTTTCAGCCAAGGGACATGTGCATAGTTAAAAACTGCAAATCTATCTGGACTTAGACTTAAAGCAAGAGAGAGTGTCTCTTTAAAAGTCTCTAGTGTTTGAAAAGGAAGACCATATATAAGGTCTACATTTACGGAAACCATATTGTATTTCCTTGCTAAATCCATCGCATTTTTTGTTATCTCATAAGGCTGTACACGGTGAACTGCTATTTGTACTTTTTCATTAAAATCTTGAATACCAAAACTCACACGATTAAAACCAGCCTCACTCATTACTTTCATTTGTGCTTCATTGATATGACGAGGATCAATTTCACAAGATATCTCTGCATCATCAACAAAATTTGGAAAGTATGACTTTATCTCATCGATAATGATTTTAAGTTGCTCTGCTGAAAAAAAGGTAGGGGTCCCTCCGCCAAAATGCATCTGAATCACTTCGCGTTTACAATCAACATGCCCAGATAAAATTATTAGTTCGCGTTTAAGATACTCGATATAACGCAGCATTTTATCTTCCTTAGAAGTAAATACAACATTACACCCACAAAAATAACAAGCATTTTTACAAAATGGAAGGTGAAAGTACAAGCTAATAGGACGGGAGCTGTCTTGAGACTCTAGCTTTTGAATATACTGCTCATATTTGTATGTGTCATTAAACTCTAAGGCCGTAGGGTAAGAAGTATAACGCGGTCCTGGTTTTGAGTACTTTATGTATTTTGCGAAGTCTAATTCCATTATCTTTTCTATGTCCCTTTACAGTCTATCTCTTTTAAATAAATTAATTAAAGAGATATTAATCTTGATTGCGATTATCTCTAAAAAGTGTTAAAGAAGTGATTAAGCTGCATATGCTTTAGAGATTAACTTAATAAAATCATCAATAAATTTTACGTGCAATTTATGCTTATACTCTATTTTCATAATTTTCAAACTCTCAAGAGCTGTTTTTTTATCTCTAAAATTTCTTTCACTTGTCATTGCATCAAACATATCACATACTGTAACTATTCTTGTAAAGGGACTAATGTTAGACCCTTGAAGTCCATTTGGATACCCTGAGCCATCTAAAAATTCATGATGATGCAATATTATATTTAAGATTTGTGAATCATCTACTCCTAATTTTTGTGCTTCTTGATAAGAATAAAATGGATGCTTCTTCATCTCGCTAAACTCTTTTTCATTTAACTTGCCTTTTTTCTCATAAAGACTCTTATCGATGTCAGCCTTTCCTAAATCATGTAAAATTGCCGCTTTTGCCAATAATTTAATTTGCGAAAAAGAGTAGTTGAGATAGTTAGCTAACGCTAATGCCAATACCATTACGTTCGTTGAGTGTACAGAGTGCCTGTTTTCATGTGACATATGCTCTAATAAGAGCTTAAAAATCAAGTCCTTTTTATGAATACTCGAAACTAAAAAATGTATATACTCATCGATGCACTCTAATTTTAGTTTATGTTTTTTAGTAAAGTGTCCTTCCATGTAATGCACAATACTATCATAAACTTTTTTTGATTCACTTGTATAATCTATCTGTTTGTCTTGTAGTTTATCTTTTAAACTATAACAAGAGACCATGCTCTCTTCTTTCTGGGCATCTGGAAACAGCCTTTTATACTCTTTATACTCTACAAAATGCTTATCGGACTTGGATAGCAGAGTTATTTCCTTGTCTGTTATCTTAGTTCCAGCAGTAATAATAATCACCATATCATCAAAACGCTGAATATAACAATCAAAGTCAATAACATCGCCAACTTTAACCTGACTCATATCCATCGGCTTAAATGTACTTGTGATTTTTATTCGTTTAATTTTTCTCATAACTCTACTTACTCAAATTTTCCTGCTAACTTTTTGTATACATCTGAAGTGCTTAATAACTCATCATGTGTGCCACTTGCCACTATAGCCCCTTTTTGCATCACAAGTATCTTATCAGCGTGCTCAATCGTGCTTAATCTATGTGCGATTGTAATCGTTATTTTATCTTTTGTATACTCATTAAGTGCAGACTGAATACGTTTTTCACTTTCATTATCTAAAGCTGAAGTTGCCTCATCAAAAAGTAAAAGTGATGAGTGTTTGTAAATTGCTCTTGCAATTGCAACACGCTGGCGTTGACCACCAGAGAGGTTTGAGCCAAACTCTTCCATCATTGTATATATCCCCTCATCCATTGAAGAGACAAATTGACTTGCATCAGCAAGATTTAACGCCTCATATACTTTTTGCTCATTTATCTCTTGTCCATAAGCCACATTTGCTGCCAAAGTATCTTGAAAAATATATATGCGCTGAGAAACAAGTGATATATGGTGTTTAAGAGACTCTTGAGTAAACTCTTTTATGTTAACGCCGTTGACTTTTATCTCTCCACTATCAGGATCATAAAAACGCAGCAGCATGTTTATAAAGGTAGATTTTCCACCTCCACTATCTCCAACAAGAGCGATATTCTCTCCCTGTTTAATAGTTATATTAACACTATCTAGGGCAAAAGCATCTTCATATTTAAGTACTACATTTTTAAACTCTATACTTTTTATATCACTACTTAGCTCTTTTTTCCCATCAAGAATTCTGCTTTGTGTATCTAGTATTTCAAAAACTCTCTCACTCGCAGCTACAGCATCTTGAATTCTTGAGTAGATAGAACCTATACGACGGATTGGTTGGAATACAAGGCCAACCGCTGTTAAGAATGCGGTAAACTCCCCTACACTCATCTTGTTATCATAAACCTCTCTACCACCAATAAATATAACTGCAGCTAAACCTAAGGCTCCAATTATTTCCATAAAAGGAGAAACTATTTCACCCACATAAACCGACTTCATATTTATCTTAAAAAATTGCCAATTTTGGACTGCAAATCTATCTGTTTCATATTTCTCAGTGGCGTTTGCTTTAATAATTTCACTATTATTAAACACCTCTGTCAGCCTCGTAACAACATCTGCGTTTTTTGATTGTGAACGATGAGAATATTTTTTTAATTTTTTTGCAATGAGTATTAGGGGATAGATAATTAAGGGGGTAACGACTAAAGAGTAAAAGGCCAAGTGAGTGTTTAAATAGATGACATAAGCTACGAGTGCAAAAACGGTCAAAGTTTCACGAAAAAGCTCAGGAAGCATATTTGATACAAAGTATTGTATACGGCTAATATCGTTTGTAACACGTGAAATCAACTCTCCACTACGGTTTAAATATAAAAAAGTCATATCCAAGCTGATAATTTTACTGAGTAAAATTTCTCGAAAACGAGTCACTATATGGTGTCCGATATATAACATATATACAGATTGGATATAACGCCCTATCGCTTTTATAAAATATATAGCAATTAGTGATATTGGAATCAAAAAAAGCATATTTTCTTGCTTGTTTATGAACATCTCATCCATAAGAGGCTTCATAATTTGTGCCGTTGCAGTAGTTGCAGACACTGTTAAAATTATCCCAAAAAGAACTAATATGTATTGTAGTTTATACTCTTTTATATAAGGCAAAAATCTTTTTAGTACTTTTTTCAAATATCTCTCCATAAAATTATTATTTATTTTAGTATAACTTTACTGATAGAATAGACAAATACAGAACTTTTATATAGATGAAAATATAATTCAGTTATTATTCGTAAGTATAAATATAGGAGATTTAATGAGTCTAGCCATTGTTGTAAGTAATAGAGTAATAAAGTTGTTAGGTGCCGTTGTTAAGCTTATTAGCTATCCATTTCATTTCATTTTTCCAAACTTACGTTTTACTATACCAAAGCAGAGCGATCCCCTTATAAAATCAAGTAAATCAAGCAAAATTCCAAAAATAATTTGGCAAACAAACTATACAAATAAAGTAAGTTTACCTGTATATATCAACTATCTTTTCAATCGCATAATTTCACCTGACCATGAATATAGGTATATGGGCACAGAAGACCGACTTGAGTTTATAACTGCCAATGCTCCAACGGACATGATACATGCCTACACTCAACTTACAGATGGAGCTTCACAGGCCGACTTTTGGAGACTTTTTACTTTAAATCTACATGGTGGCGTTTATATGGATATAGATGCTCATACAGTTTGGCCTATTTCAAAAATGATCAAAGAGGATGATACAGAAGTATTTTTGTTAAACAAAGAACACTATACAAACTACTTTATCGCTACACAAAAGAACAATCCAGTTATTGAAAAAACTCTTGAGATAATTGTTGATAATATTAATAAGAAAAAAATTGACGGTGGTGTTTACAAGCTAACTGGACCAAGTGTTTTAAACGATGCTATTGGAGATAAAAAAGTAAACTACAGATTTTATAGACTGACATGCGTTCAAGGAAGTTTCACTAATGAATATTTCCAATACATTGACAAACCTAGAGGAAAATGGACGCATGCTAAGCCTGAAGATTTATTAAAAACCAATACCCAAACAGCTGAATAATATGTTAAGCCCTTCAGTAGCTGTAATCGTTGCAATATACAAAGATCTTAAAGCCCTCCAGTTAATCATAGAGTCTTTAGAGTCTCAGACTAAAATTCCAGATGAGATAATCATAGCTGAGGATGCGCAGCACCTAAATATAAAAGAGTATGTTGATTCTTTAAATTATAACAATATTATTCACCTTTCACAAGAAGATATTGGATGGAGAAAAGAGAAAATATTAAATAAAGCCATTGAAACATCAAAGAGTGATTATTTAATTTTTATAGATGGCGATTGTATTCCTTACCATAACTTTGTCAAGGCAAATATTGAACTTTCAGAGCCTAACACCGCTCTTTGCGGAAGAAGAAGCGAGCCTGGTGAAGGATTTAGCGAAAAGTTAAGAAAAGGTAAAATTTCAATAAAAAAATTTGAAAAAAGCTATTTACTAAACTACTTTAAACTAATGAAAGATAAAACTAGACATATAGAAGAGGGAATTGTTTTCTCACCCAACTCATTGATACTTAAAATTCTAAATAAGTTTGGACGCAAAGATTCTCACATTGTTGGATGCAATTGGTCATGCTATAAAAAAGACTTAGTAACGATAAATGGATACGATGAAGATTTTATTTTACCTACTACTGGCGAAGACACCGATGTAGAAAGAAGGTTAAGACATTTTGGGGTTAGGATGAAATCTTCTCGTAACGCTGCCGCTGTTGTGCACCTTCACCATATAAGTATTTTCAACAAAGAAATAGCCTCACAAACAGAAGCACTTATGGAAACAAAAAAAGATATTTATGTATGTAAAAATGGTCTAAAAAAGCTTTAAATTTATAAAATAATTATACTAGGAAATATATTGAGATTCATAACATCCCTCCAATCAAAAATAAATTATGAAAAAACTTATTATTACTCTTTTATAATATTTGCTTTTACTCTTCCTTTATCTAGAGCAATGATAAGTTTTTATGAAATATTTTTTGTACTTTTTTGGTTGTTTGAGGGAAAATTTCAAGAAAAATTTCAATTTATAAAGCATTCCAAACCATTAAACGCAATACTTTTATTTCTTGTATTTCAGTTTTTCACCTTTGCTTATTCACAAGACAAATATGAGGCCTTAGCTATTATGCAGGACTATTTGTACTGGCTACTTATTTTTGTCTTTGCTAGTAAAATTCAAAAAACTCATATACGCTCCATAGTCTCTGCTTTTTTATACGGAATGTTTGTTAGTGAAGTTTTAGCATACATTATATTTTTTGATATTTATCCTTTTCATGGTAGGCCACCAAGCTATCCAAGTCCTTTTATGATGCATATTGATTATAGTGTTTACTTAGCCTTTACATCTATATTATTGTTAAATAGATTGTTTTCATCCATTTATAGCTATAGAGATAAACTTCTACTGTTTTTATTTTTTCTAACTGTGACAATCAACCTATTTATATCTACTGGAAGAACAGGACAGTTAGCCTACCTAGTTGCTTTATTTGTATTAATGATTATTAAATATAGAGTTTCACTAAAATCTTTAATAATTTTTTCATTACTCTCTTTTAGCATATTTTTTGGAGCTTATAAGGCACTTCCTATTTTTCAAGAGAGAGTCGACTTTGCTAAATCAGATATAATAAAGCTTAAGCAACAAGACTTTAATACTTCATGGGGATTAAGGGCTGCATTTTGGATAATTACATATAAGTCCATGCAGGATAATTTTTTTCTTGGCGTTGGAATTGGCGACCATAAAATAGAAGCAAAAAGGGTTATGCTTGAAAATCTAAATCTAAATTTTGACAAAAACACTATTGAGCACTGCAGTACAACCCATTATCATAATCAATACCTAATGGTTTTAGTTCAGTCTGGAATTATAGGTTTAATGCTTATGCTCTATCTACTCTATCAAATATATAAAATAAAAATAGAAGAAGATGAGCTCCGAAATATCAAAATACTCTTCTTAACAATTTTTTTAGTTGCGTTTATAGCGGAGCCTCTCTGGATGAAACAATTTACAGCGGCACTTTTTGTACTTTTCGTTGGCATATTCATCGCTGTAGATAAAAATCAGACTACTATAAAAACTTAATTCACTAAAAGTTCATAAAGTTTTGTAAATTGCTTATTGCTATTAAATACTTTCAAGACTTTTTCTCTTCCTGCGGTTGCTATTTCCTTTTTAAATTCTTCATTAAAAAGTAATTTTATCTTTTTTGCTAAATCTTCATAACTATCAGATTCAAAATGCAAACCTGTTTTCTCATTGTCTACAATTTCCAATGGTCCGCCATTATTGCTAGCAATAACTGCAATATTTGATGCCATAGCTTCAATCAAGACTAAGCCAAAAGTCTCTTTTTTAGTTGCTAATACAAGAGAGTCACTCAATTGCATTAAAGAGTGGACTTTATTTGTAAAACCAGTAAAGACAACGCTCTCTGTCATATTTCTTTTTTCGATATCACTTTTAAAGTTTTTTAAATACTCTTCACTCATAGCATGTCCAATTATTACTATCTTAATATTTAAACCTTGCTTTAAAAGCGTTTCTACCGCCTTTACAAGAATATGCTGTCCCTTTGCTTCTTCTATCCGTCCAACAATACTAACTATAAAAGAGTCACCTAATTTATACTCTTCCTTGTAAGTCTGCACCTCTTGAGAAGCGATAGGTTCAGGAATAATAGTGCCCGGATAAAGAAGGTCAATTCTTGGTTGTATGCTAGATGGTATAAACTTTTGTAACTGCTCTTTAACTTGTAGTGTTACCGCTAGTATCTGATCAATATTTTTATATAAAAATTTATGATAAAAGTCGTCTTTAAACCTTGTCATAGTCATATGTCGCGACTGAACAAGTTTAGGTCTATTTTTAGAAATCTTCTTAGCTAACACTGCAGTTAAGATATCTTTTGTCCAATGAAAATGAAGAACATCAATTTTATTATCATCTATTATCTTTGCTATCTTGCTAGCAATAATAAATGTCTCAAAAAATGAAGGTCTCTTTACTTCGAAGTAATTTAAGTCCGTTTCTTTGAAATGTTCTTTGAGTTTGCCATTTGCGTTTATAATGCAAGTTACATCATGCTTATCTGCTAAATACTCTGAAGCTCTAAGCATGTACAACTCAAGTCCTCCAGCATCTGGAGACAAGCAGAGTTCTAGTATCCTTTTATTTTTCACTATTAAGTCTTTTAAATAGCATATCAATTTTCTTTTGAATCATTCCAAACTCTATTTTTTGTGTTTTATATAAAATGTTATCTTGAAATTCCTCATAAACTGGAATAAACTTCATATTGTCTATGTCAACTAATTTTGGATTAGTATAAGTAAAAATGCTCAATACGTAACTATCTATGGCAAAAGAGAGATGCATTAAACCCGTATCGGGAGTCACTATGAATCTTGTCTCTTTTATAAACGCTGCAACTTCATCGATAGATAATAATTTTAATTTAATATACGGAATAGTTGAGTCAATCAGAAAATCATTAATTAGACTATTTTGTAAATACTCTTGATTTGGATTTTGTACTATCGCTGGATAGAAGCTATACTTATTAAATATGTAATCTATCGCTTTGAAATAAAGTTCATTACTTAGTAGCTTCTCCTCACCACCAGAACCAAGGTTAATTGTATAGACTTTATCTTTATCCATCTTAAGTGTACTAATGTAATCATTCACATTTTGCTTAGCCTCGTCTGAAATGCTAAAAATAGGTTTTAGGGGAAAATTAGAATTTGATATGGGTTTTAATATAGCTAGTAATTGTTTATTAAATGAGTCAATTGTTGCATTTTCGTAGGGAATATAATCACTCAAAAGATTATATGCATATCTTTTTTTCTGATGTGCATAACCTAGTCTATATCTAGCTGATGACATGTAAGTAATAAATGGACTCGACCCTCCACCATATAAATCAATTAACAGGTCAAGTCTCTCTTTTCTAACCCTTAGAGCACTTTTAATTTTATTTATATTTTTTCGAAATTTACTTTTATGATTTCTCTTAAATTCTATAATCTGATTTACGTTTTTATTTCCAGATAAAATATTTTTAGTATTATAGTCACAGATTGCCGTTATCTCACAATCAGGATAGATATCTCTAACGGCGTCAATAACAGTAGTTCTCATTAAAACATCACCCATAAGTCCGAACATTATGATGCCGACTTTATGAATTCCTTGCAAATTTACATTTTTTTTATACTCAATCATAGACCATCTTTTAAATATAATATTTTATATTGATTAAAATTTAAGTTAATAAATAACTACAAAATAAACAAAATTCTAAAATATTTTTTTTCATATTTTACAAATCATCATTAACTATAATATTATTAATAAACACTGTTGGATTAAATTCTTTTCTAGAATTTTTCCATTCATCTCTTACTCTACCTTTATTCTTAAACTTTTTTAAAGTAATCACACTATTTAAGCCTTTATACTCTTCTGAGGTAAAACAGACTTTATTTCTAAATTTCAACTTGTCGAATCTTGCTGCCATACTACTCTCAAACTTATCACCATCACTAAATTTAAATATTAATTTATTTAGATTTATTCTTTCTATGCGTTTACGCCATTTATTTTCTGCATCTTCTTTTGATTCATAATGTATAAAATGCAATTCATATTTATTGTCTAATATACCAATTGGATAATTAGTTTCATAAATCCCAATATTTATTAATTCATCTTTATGTTTTGAATCTTTATGTTCAATAAAAGAAAGTTTATGCAAAACTTCTAATGAAAAGTTTTCTAATAGTTCGATATAATCAGGTGCAAACACTACTAAATTTACAAAAGGGGATTGATATGGTATTGCATATTTTTTATAAATAAATGTCCCCCAGCAATTATTAGAAATAATTGTAAAGTCATCTTTATTTATAAATAAACGGTTAATTTTACTTTTAATATACTTTTCAATGTTTCTAGCAAACTTTATTTTCACAATATCTCCACTGTTTCATTTATAAGCTATCTTACGATACAATCAATCTTTATTTTATCTAAAAATATATAAACATCTATTTAATCTAGGTATACTGAATGATCCATAAATATGAACTAAATGAAAAATACAATAAATTTCAAAAATTTTTATTCAATATCAAATCATATTTTTATTCAAATACATCAACAATTCATAAAGCAAGAAACGAATTAAAAATAATCAGTTTCCAAAACATAGATACAGTTGTAAAGTCTTTTAAAGTACCAAATATAATTAATAAAATAGCTTACTCATTTTTTCGTGATTCAAAAGCAAAAAAATCGTATCAATATTCACTTAGACTAGGAAGTTTCTCCCCAATTCCCATTGGCTACATAGAATTCTACAAATTTGGATTACTCCTTGATAGCTACTACGTGAGTGAAGAGTTTAAATATGACTTTACAATTAGAGAGCCTATGCTTGATACAGACTTTACAGATAGAGATGAAGTCTTCAAAGCATTTGCCAGATTTACACTTGAACTTCATAATAATAATATTTTTCATAATGATTACTCTCCCGGAAACATTCTCATAAAAAAAGAAAACTCTGATTATATATTTAAAATTGTAGATGTAAATAGGATGAAGTTCTATAATTTAAGTGATGAAGATAGAGCGTTAAACTTCTCAAAATTATGGGCTAGTGACGAAATCTTAACAATTATGGCACAAGAGTATATGACTCATCATGGTTGTAACAATGACTTTACTTCACGAGTTTTATACCACTCAAACCAAAATAAAAAAATAAAAAACTTTAAAAAGCGATTAAAAGGTAAACCGGTAAATGACTAGTACTATTACAAATATTTCTTGCGTTATAATCGTAAAAAATGGCGAATCCACTCTTAAAGAAGTTCTCAGTTCACTCAATGACTTTGAAGACATAGTGCTATATAGTAATAATTCAACAGATAAAACAGATGAAATAGCTCGTGAATTCTCAAATGTAAATCTTATTCAAGGTGATTTTCTAGGATTTGGTGAAACCAAAAATATAGCCGCTACTTATGCAAAAAATGACTGGGTACTCTCTTTAGATGCAGATGAAATTGTTTCTCATGAGTTTGCAGCAACCCTACAAAATATATCTTTAGATGAAAAAAAAGTTTACTCTATGTTAAGAGTCAATTATTATAAACAAACGCAGATAAAATATTGTTGGGGCAACGATATTATTGTAAGACTTTACAATAAAAACATGACCTCTTTTACAGCTAAGAAAGTCCACGAAAAAATCATTACTGAGAACTTTGGTATTGAAAAACTTACTGGAATAGTAAAACATTACCCTTATGCAACTGTAACTGACTTCATAGTTAAACTTGACAGATACTCAACTATTTATGCAGAAGACAATGTTGGAAAAAAATCATCCTCACCGCTTAAAGCAATTCTAAATGCACAATTTTCATTTTTTAAAACTTACTTTATAAAAAGAGGTTTTTTGGATGGTTATGCAGGACTTATAATAGCATTTTCTCATATGGCAACAAACTTTTACAAGTATATAAAATTATACGAAAGGAACTTACAACTCAATGAAAAACTTTAATCTTTCTATTTTAATATTTCTTCTTTTTTTCCTCACAACTATAACTAGAGTAATACCCCAAGGTTTTCATCCTGACAGTCTCGTCTATATGAGTATGGCCATTGATTTAGTTGAGGGAAGCTCAACTTTTTGGAATCTCCATTTTACTGATTCTATATTTAATAAATTTTATGAGCACCCTCCACTTGGAATATATACTATGTCACTACCATTTAATATATTTGGAGATTCAATACTGGTTGATAAACTTTATGGAATCAGTCTTGGTGTTCTAATATCATTTTTAATATCTGCGATAATAGGCCTATTTTTCAAAAAGCAAAGACGAAATGTTCTATTGCTTTCTCTATTTTATTTTTTAGCTTTTCCAATTACAAGCAATACTCTTGAAAACAACCTACTGGAGGTTCCGGCTACTTTTTTCATTCTTTTAAGTGTTTATTTTTTCTTGAAATATGTATTATCTTTAGAAAATATATTGTTATATGCACTTGGTTTCACTTTTGCACTTTTTAGTGCCTTTCTAGTTAAAGGGCCAGTAACAATTTTTCCTTTTGCTCTACCATTTTTCTACTTTTTACTATTTTCAAAAACTTATTCGCTTAAAGAGATGTTGAAATTCTATTTTCTTATAGTTATTATTTCTTTAGGTTTATTTTCATTACTTTATGCCTACCCTCCATCCAATAATTACCTTCATATATATTTTGAAAATCAGATTATAAGTTCTATAGATGGTTCACGTGGTGGGAATGGACACTTTAAACTTATAAAACAATTACTAATAGACTTTAGTTCTATATTTATAATCTCGTATATTTTCATTTTAATAGGATATAAAAAGATTTTAAAGATAAATTTTTCAAGACTATTTTGGCTTTTTATTCTCATAGGCCTCAGTGGAAGCTTACCATTGGAAATAAGTCCTAGACAACATGACTACTATATTTTCCCATCTCTTGCTTTTTTTGCAATAGCATTAGCTATTTTATTTCTTGAACCTATTACAACTCTTTTAAAAAAGTTTTTTTCTAATAAAGTCCTTACAATGTTAAATACAATTTTAATTGTTGTTGTTCTCTTTATAAGTTATGAAAAATATAACACAAATAGTCGATATAAAAACTTCTATAGTGACTTTGTCAACGCTAAAGTACAAATAGATCACTATAGTAAAGTTAAAACATGTGTTAATACTCCTGAAGATAAAGATGAATTCTATAATAATATTGGACTAACGGCAAATCTAAAACGCTATTACAGAGCTGAATTAACTGACACTCAAGCAGATATAAAATACTATTTAACTACTAAAGACTCATTTCAAGACTGCAATGTAAGTCAATTAAAGTATAAGTACATAGGTCCAAACGAAGCAAACCACTACTTACTCTATGAGAGAGAAAATAATTAGTAATCTATAAGTTCCTTTTTTACCTCATCAAACATCTCTTGGCGTTTAATCTCATCAACAGACAACATAAAATGCTTTTGAAGTTTTATATCGCCTACTGATTTCCAACGCGAAGAGCTCGCAAAAAGTGAATCTCCAAAAAATGTCATAGTAGGACAGCCAACTAAAGAAGCAAGGTGGTATGTTCCCGTTGACGTGCTCACAAAAAGTTTAAAACTACTTATGAGCTTAGCAAAGTAGGTAAGTCCATCTAAAGAGAAGTAAAAAACAACGTCTTCTCCACGAAGTCTTATTTGCATCTCTTCATAGAGTTTTTTCTCATCAGGACCAAATGTCATTACTACCTGGTACTTCTTCTTTTTAAGTACTCCACGGATAAGTTGCTCGTATTCTGTAGTGCTCCAGTTAGCGTCGGAAGAGCCTCCAAACCCTACATGAAAAGCCATAATGTCTCTTCGTATGTCGTTATTCATACAAAATACGTCATAAACGTTTTTTGTATCGTCTAACACTAAGAGTGGCTTCTTATACTCCAAGTTAATTTCACTATAGAGTTCTCGCGTTAGTTCTAAGTTGTATTCAAACTCAGCCATTTTGACTTGACTTCGTCTCTGCTTCACTCTATGAGTATAAAAAACTTGCGCTAACTTGGTCGCAGGAGCGATTCTAATGGGAATTCTCGCTAAAAACTGAGCAAAGGCCACTCTCGTGCTTGAAAAAAGCGTTATAGAAGCGTCTATATTTTGTTTTTTAATTTTAGTAGATAACTCCTCAACGGAACTATGTGGATTATCTACTATCACCTCATCAATAAAGTCGCACTTTCTAGCTAAGACTTCATTCATTGCAGAGACGCATGCGATAATTCTATTTTTCTCATCATGCTTTTTAAGTACATACATTGCGGGAAGAGCTGTAATAAAATCACCTAACTTATCAGTCCGCACTACGAGTATGTTCATATTTATCTTCTCACATAATTTTAATAAGCTGATTTTATCCTAAAACCGATATAATTGCACTTATGAAAGCACCTTTTAAATGGGATACGTATTCCGATCAACCTCTTCAGCTCAAAGATAAATCTTTTAAAAAAAAGATGCGAAAAAATGAGTCATTATCGCTTTTAAAAACAATTCTTACTGCGCTCATTGTCCTTCCAATATCTTTAGTATTGATGCCATTTGTTAAACGCAAGCAAATAAACTCTAACGAGTTCTTCTCAATGGGAGTTGATTTTCAAAGAGAGCCTGAGAAAACTATTGAGTTTATCGAAGAGTTAAACATAGATCGTATTCTCCTGCGTTTTAAGCTATGGGAGATGAACTCTCTAAATGAATTAAAAGAGTTTATACAAAAACTAGAAAATAAAAAAATAATTTTAAAAATACTCCAAGATAGAGAAAATATCGAGGACTTAGGACTTCTTAAAAATAATCTCTCAACTATATTTGAGACCTTAGGTTATTCAGTTGACATATATGAGATAGGTTCAACTATAAATCGCGCTAAATGGGGATTTTTCTCAGTAGATGAGTACTCAAAATTTTATCAGGTGGCTTATGATTTGAAAACTACTTCTTTTCCAAATATCAAACTTATCGGAAGTGGCGTTATAGATTTTGAGTATCACTTTACCGCTCATACGCTTTTTAACTTTTATAAGTACAAATATGATGGTATATCATCACTTTTATATGTAGATAGACGTGGTGCCCCTGAAAATATCCAATTTATATTTGCCTTAACTGATAAAATAGCATGGCTAAGTACTATGATATGGCTTAGTCCAAAAACTACACAAGAGTTACATATTACTGAGACCAACTGGCCAATTTCTGGAACTACGCCATATGCTCCCACTAGTGAATTTGAGTGCATAGATGAAGAGTCTTACGCAGACTTCATGTTGCGTTACTACATGCTTGCCTTTGCGTCACAACAAGTAGAGAGTGTCTCCTGGCACCAACTCATTGCTCCAGGATATGGACTCATTGATAATAGAGATGGTTTATGTAAACGCTCAGCATTTAAGACATATAAGTTCATGATTAAAAATCTAAAAAATGCGCAATTTTTAAGACTTGATATTAAACGCGACTATTATATACTTCAGTGTCTGGTAAATGATCAGCTTTTACAAATTCACTGGTCGACTAAATCAACAACGCTAAAAAATGAAGATTTCTTTGAAGCTTATTCAAGAGATGGAGAGTTAATAAAAGATGAAACATTAAATATTGGCTCATCACCGATATATTTATATATCATCAAAGAAGTATCGCAAAAAGTAAACTGCCTATAACGAGGATATATGAAAGATATAATGAACAAAAAAATATTAAACGTAAATATTATTATTTGGACGCTGTTTATACTCTGTTCTATAACTTTTGTACTCTATCCACAAATAGATTTATATATTTCATCACTCTTTTATAATGATGGTTTTTATCTAAAAGGCTCCTTTTATGAAGTCTTTTTTTATAAATCTGTTCCCCCTCTTATTTCTACGCTTGCTATTGGAAGCATTGGAATTTTCTTTTACAATATATTCACACACAAAAATTTTCTCCATATTGATAGAAGAACGATTATTTATATAATTCTTGTTCTATCATTAGCACCTGGACTCATTGTTAACTCAACATTTAAACAAAATTGGCAGAGAGCTAGACCAGGAGAGATAAAAGAGTTTGGAGGAGATAAAGTTTTCACTCCTGCGTTTATAATTTCTGATCAAGGTGGCAACTCATTTAGTAGTGGGCATGGCGCGGCAGCGTTTAGTCTTTTAGGCTTTGCGCTTTTATCTCGTAAACGCAAGAGAGTTTGGATAACGCTTGCTCTGGGTTATGGAGTAGCTGTAAGTTTTGCTCGTATAATAGCAGGTGGACATTTCTTTAGTGATAATGTTACTTCATTTTTTATAGTATATATAAGCACCTATATTCTTCACTATTATATTATAGAGAAGCGTACATGAAAATTTTAGTAATACTACCAAACTGGCTAGGTGATGCTGTAATGGCTACTCCAGCGATAGAACTCTTATCATTGCATTACCCTCATGCTAGATTTACCTTTATTGGAAGTTATGTAAGCATAGAAGCACTTAAACATCATCCACTATGTGAGAGAGCAATTGTAGATGAGACAAAGAAATCATCCTCGCGCCTATTTGCAACATATAAACTAGCAAAAGAACTCGATGAATTTTCACTTGCAGTTAGTTTTAGGAACCAAATACACTCGTCACTGCTACTGCGTTTCACATCAACGGTTATTTGCATTGCAAGATCTTCTTGGCACTCTAAGCTTCTACTTTCACATACGCCAAAAATTAAAACAGATAAGCACTTAGTAGAGCAGTACTCAGAACTTGCAATGATAAATACAGATCATTTTAATGGTGAAAGTCCAAATCTAAAACTATACATACAAAGAAAAAAGTTTGATAGACCAACACTAGGCATAAATGCCGGGGCAACTTATGGTAGTGCTAAACGCTGGTATCCAGAACGCTTTGCAGAAGTAGCATCCTCTTACAGCGATAAGTATGACATAATAATTTTTGGTGGACCAAACGAAGTTGAGATGGCAGAAGAGATAGAAGATAATCTTAAAGCCCTACAGATAAAAAACTACACAAATTTAGCAGGAAAAACATCTATTAATGAGCTCTGCTCTTTCATTGCTGGATGTTCTCTTTTTATTACAAACGATAGCGGTCCCATGCATGTAGCAGCTGCATACAATGTACCAACCGTTTCAATATTTGGACCAACAAGATATAAAGAGACTTCTCAGTGGAAAAATGAAAAAGGTTTGATTGTAAGACATGAGATGGAGTGTAGTCCATGTATGAAACGAGAATGCCCTCTAAAGCATCATAATTGTATGAAAGAGATAACAGCTTCTGAAGTTATAGAAGCTGTAAAAGAGTTAGATTTAAAAGACTAAAAGTTTACTTTAAATCCAAAGTACCATGAAGAGTTATAGTTAAAACTACCTCCAGTATTTTGAGTTAAGTTAAGACTTCTATATCCTAAAGTGATAATAGCATTTTCAATAGGTTCTACATCATAATAAATTCTATAAGATGTAAAATCTTTGCCATTTTCAAAACATAGCACTTTTGGTGCATAATAGAGTGCTCCATTTATTGACATAGGAACTAAATCTGTAGCAGGAATTTTATATCCTAATTCTAAACCTAATGGAAGTGCAGAAAAATCTTTAGTATACTTATACTTTGCACCCATTCCTAGACTTAGACCTTTATCTCCGATCTCTCTCATTACTAAGAAATTTCCTTCAAACATAGGATCCAATTCTGTATTTGTGTTATCAGAATGACCCTTATCAGCACCTAAATATTTAGCCCCAATGAACATTGTGTTTGGCTCAGTTGCATCGTTAAACTGACCTACATCTAACTTTACACCAACTTCTAAATCAGTATCATTTATATTTAACTCACCAGTATGAATTGCAAATGCTGAAACAGCTAAAAATGCTATTGTACTTACTACTTTTAACATGTACTTCCTTGTATTTTTTCTATAGTTTTTGTTGTGCTCTTGCCATCGACAAAATCAACAAGTTTTAATTTACTAGCAAATTCCGTTCCGATGACTTCTTTACCTTCGTAGTCACCGCCTTTAACTAGAACATCCGGAGCTATCATTTTTATCAGCTCATAAGGTGTATCTTCACTAAATGGAACTACAAAATCAACAGCTTCAAGAGCCGCTAAAAGATAAGCTCTATCTTCTGCAATATTTACAGGACGAGTTGGGCCTTTTAAACGCGAGACTGATTCATCAGAGTTAAGTCCAACTATCAAGATATCTCCAAAACTTTTTGCGATTTGAAGATACTTCACATGACCAACATGTAAGATATCAAAACAGCCATTTGTAAAGACAACTTTTTTTCCATTTAAACGCGACCTTTTTACTATAGCGTCTATTTCACTAAAACTTTTAATATGTGCATCAGATGTACTTTTATGCAGAGATGCCTCATACTCTTCAATCTCATTTAGGGTTACAGTTGCAGAGCCTATCTTTCCAACGACTACTCCAGCAGCAAGATTTGCAAATGCAGCTGTTTCTTGTATACTTTTACCAGCAGACAGGGCAAATGCAATAGAAGCTATAACTGTATCTCCAGCTCCCGTTACATCAAAGACTTCTTTGGCTACAGTTGGAAAAAGTTCTAGCTTATCATCATAAGTTGCTATTCCATCTTCTGAGAGAGTAATTAAAGATATGCCTAAGTCACACTCGTCTTTGAGTTTAAGAAGTGCCTTTGTTAGACTCTCCTCATCTTTTATATCTATTCCTGTTGCTAGTATCGCTTCTTTTTTGTTTGGTGTTAAAAGATAAGCTCCGCGATATTTAGAAAAATCACTCCCTTTTGGATCAACTAATACTTTAACATTTGATTCATTAGCTAATTCTATAACTCCTCTACATAGTTCATCCCTTAAAACACCTTTGCCATAATCAGATAAAATAATCATGTCATATGATGATACAGATTTTTTAATAGATTGCAATATTTTTTCTACAGACTCTATAGAAATATCATCTTTACTCTCTTTATCATATCTCAGAATCTGCTGCGAAACAGCTATTACACGACTTTTTTTAGATGTCTTTCTTCCCTTTTGAGTAATTATATTACTACTATCTACTCCTATCGATTGAAGCATCGATATAAGTTCATCTCCATTATCATCACTACCTATAACACTGCAGACACTTACTTGAGAACCAAGTGCATTTAAGTTATTAATTACATTTCCCGCTCCACCAAGCACTGTTGTCTCTTTTGCTATATCTACAACTTGAACAGGTGCTTCAGGGGAGATCCTTTCACAGCTTCCCCACAAATAATGGTCTATCATTAAATCACCAATCACAAGTATGTTTGGTTTAGCTTTTTTAAGTATATGCATTTATTTAACTTCACTCTCATAAATGCGTTTAATTTCACCTACATAAGCTTTTATTCCATCTTCCATCTCATATGCTGGTTCATATCCCAGGGCCTCTTTTGTTGTAGTAATATCAGCTTCTGTGTGAAACTGATAAGAGCCTATGAATGGGTTAGGTATATATTCACACTCAAATGAAGTACCTAGTTCTTTTTGTAGAATATCTACAATATCTTGAAAACTTCGCGCCTTACCAGTCCCTACATTATAGATACCACTCTCTTTTGGCTTCATCGCTTTAATATTTGCCTGAATGATATCGCCTACATATATAAAATCGCGAAGTATCTTATCACTGTTTTCAAAAAGGCGGGGATTTTTCCCACTTAACAACTGATGTCCAAATTGTAAAATCATTGAAGCGGTACTATTTTTAAAGTATTCTCCGGCACCATATACGTTGAAATAACGTAGACCTACAATACTGATATCTGAAGTTTCCATATATTGACGGCTTAAATTATCCATGCTTAGTTTAGAAAATCCGTACACATTATTTGGAGCTTCTCTCCCAACTCTTTGTGGGGACTCTGCATTCCCGTATGTAGCTGCTGAAGAGGCATAAATCATATTCGCATCATGCGCTACCGCTAAATCAAGAAGATCTTTATATGCATTAACATTTGTTTTTATCATTAGGTCTTGCTCTAAAGCAGTTGTATCTGAAATCGCTGCTTCATGAAAAATATAATCAAATTTATAGTTTATTTCTAAGTCTAGCAATAAATCTTTATCATTTATATCACCACTAATGATTTCACCCCTAAAGCCTATAAGGTTTTTAAAGTGACCAAAACTTTTGAGGTTACCATTGGAAAGTGTTTCTCCACTTCTAAAACTATCCAATACTACAATTTTTGCAGCAGGATGGTTCTCTTGAAAGTATAATGCCAAGTTAGAACCTATAAATCCTGCACCACCTGTTATAAGGATTGTCTTATTTGTTAAATCATCTTCTATATATCTCATTTGTAACACCCATAGTAAAGTTATTTGAATAAAATAATACCTTTAAATTCATTAACAAGTATTTAAGACACAAAGCAATATAATACGAATTGAAATATAAACTCAAGGAATTAATAATGAAAAAAATCGTTATCGCTTCAATAGCTACTTTAGCACTAGCAACATCTTCTATGGCAGCAGCTGTAAATGGTAAAGCATGTTTAGCTTGTCATGGTGCAGATTGGTCTAAAAAAGCTATGGGTAAATCTAAAGTAGTATCTGAAATGACTCATGCTGACATTGCTGCTTCACTTAAAGGTTACAAAAATGGAACTTATGGTGGACCAATGAAAGGTATCATGAAAGGTCAGGTTGGAAGATTTTCTGATGCTGAGTTAGATGCATTTGCACAAACTATCGGTAAATAATCTCTTTTAGAAGTTACTTTTTTGGTAACTTCTCTACTTTTTCTTCAACTCTTTTAACTTTTTTTCTCTTTGAACAGCATCATTTAAATCCTCTTCACTATCAAACTTAACAGCATTTAAAAATCTCTCTTCATCATCAAACTGGCCATTTTTAACAGCCCAAAGAAATGCAAAGAGTGCTATTCCTCCCAAGATTAAAGAACCAATTAACATCATTATTATTATTCCATTATCCATACAATCAACTCCTATTAAATTTATATTTTATTCTTAATGAGTTTCCAACGACTAAAAGAGAACTAAAACTCATAGAGAGTGCTGCTATTAGAGGAATAACATATCCTGCCATAGCTAATGGTATTGTAATGGCATTGTATAGAAGTGATATTACAAAATTTTGCTTAATAAGATTGAATGTAATTCTTGAAATATTAAAAGCATCCAATAAGGCACCTAAAGTACTATCAAGTAAAACTACATCGCTTATTTCTACTGCAATGTCATTACCACTTCCCATAACGATTCCTATGTCTGCTTTAGCAAGTGCCAAAATATCATTGATTCCATCTCCCACCATAACAACTCTCTTGTTTTGAGTATGTAACTCATCAATATATTCTAACTTATCTTTAGGTGAGCATTCATGATGAATATTTGTAATTCCAATTTCATTAGCCACATGCATAGCACTATGCTTATGATCACCTGTTAGCATGACAACTTCAATATCTTTAGCGTTTAAGTTTTTAACTAACTCTTTAGCGCCATCTTTTATCTTATCACTCAACTCATATATAGAGACAATGCTTTTATTGATTGCAAAGTAAAAGAGTGTATTTTTACTCTCATATTCGCTCATAACTCCATGTTCAAGCATAAATGAAAGATTTCCACCAATAACTTCATTCTCTGCAATATTTGCTATAATCCCCTTGCCTGGCACTTGAGTATAAGTGTCAAATATTAACTCTTCTACTGCTTCATTTTTTCCCAATAAAAAATTTTGTATTCCTTGTGCAACTGGATGATGAGAAGGTTTTACCAATGAGTAAAGGTATTTATGCTCAAAATCACTTAATATATGCTCATGAACAACTTCTGGCTTCCCAAATGTTAATGTTCCTGTTTTATCTACAACTAACACATTGCTTTTTGCCATTGTTTCAAGTTGAGCCGCTTCTTTAAATAAAACTCTTCTCGAGGCTCCAAGACTAAGCCCAACTAAAGTAGCAACTGGTGTTGCTAGTCCAAGGGCACATGGACAAGCTATAACTATTACAGAAATGCTAACCATTAGGGACTCTTCAAAACTATGAGGCCAAAAAAACCATACAAAAAAAGTAATAATTGATAAAACAAGTATTGTAGTTGAAAAATGTTCAGATAGCTTATTTGCCAACTGTTCAATCTTAGGCTTTTTTTGAATTGCATTTTCTAATAATGTTACTAAGTTGGAGAGTGTTGAGTGCTTAAAATCTTTTAATACTTTAAAATGTATATCTGCATCAATGCTAAGCGTCCCACTTATAACGCTATCTAAATGTTTTTTGTATATTGGTTTACTCTCGCCTGTTAAACTTGATTCATCAAATGAGCCTTCACCCTTTAGAATTTCACCGTCTAAAAGTACTCTTTCTCCCGATACTAAAACAACAACATCTCCAATAGCAACATCATCAAGCTTTAAAGGCACTATTTTTTCGTTACGAACCACATTTACTTCATTTGGCATTTGCTGAGAGATAATGTCCAAAGCATCTGCTGCATTTTTTTTACTAAGAACTTCTAAGAACTTACCAATTAAAACAAATGTAACAATCATACTAACAGAGTCAAAATATGCTTCACCATATTCTGTTAAAGTAATATATATAGAGTAAATATATGTTAATAAAGCTCCGGTAGCCACGAGTAAATCCATATTCACTACTTTATTCTTTAGTCCATAATATGAACCCCGAAAAAAGACCCATCCACTATAAAAAAGTACAGGAGTTGAGAGAACCCATTCAGCAATGTTTAGTGTAGTTTTTGTCTCTTGTGTTATACCAGTAAAATATCCAGCATACTGTGCAACTGCTATCCACATAATATTCATAGAAGCAAAAATAGCAACGGCCATTCTAAGGTAATACTCTTTGCGTTCTTCATTTGCATGAACTTCTTGCAGTGACGCGTCATAAGGGTAAGCATTGTAACCTATAGCTCTAATCATATCAATAATTTGTGATAGTTTAAGAATATCATCTACCCAAACAATCGACGCCTTATTGTTTGTAAAGTTAATATTGGCCTCAACGACACCATCCATTTTATGTAAAGCTTTTTCATTTAACCATACACAGGCTGAGCAATGAATACCCTCTATTATTAAAGAGACCTCACTAAACCCATCAGAGTTTTTTGAAACAAACTTTTCATAAAAAGATTTTGTATTAAAATTAGATGAGTTTTCATATTGTAGTTTAGGAGGTGCTAGCTTAGAATCGCCAGCTTTATCATAAAAAGTATCAAGTCCTTCATCACATAAAAGATGATAAACACCCTGGCATCCTTTACAGCAAAAGTAAAGCTCATTTTCTTTGATCATAATATCTGTAGAAAACTCTAAATGACAGTGCGAACAGGCTACCTTATCTGACAAGTTCAAACTTTCCTAATACTTTATTCTTTACTACATTGTTCCAAGGTTCAACAAAACCATTCATAGCTATAAATATCCCGTGTTTATTATTTCCATTTACAAACCCTATAGATATCCCAAGGTTTAAAGTAGATTCAATATTGTCTATTTCAAAAGGTTTCATAGCACCAGTTAAAACAACAGTTTTATTTTTTATAACTTCTGCTAAAAATTCAGCTGTTAGGCTCATAGTATCTGTTCCATGAATAACAATAAATTTATCTTCGACAGAGTGCAATATTATATCTGCGATAGCCTTTCTATCACTACTGAGCATATCAATACTATCTTTATAAATAGCTCCAGATATAGTATTATTTTCTGTTGAACTATCTAATATCTTCTCAATTGCATTATTATCAAATGGTACCTCTAACTCCCCATTTAATTTATTATATCTTTTATTAAAAGTTCCACCACAATTTAAGATAAACATCTATTTACTCCCGTATATCAGCAAACTTATTGAGTATATATGTAGCTTTAGAATTAGTTACTTTATTACTCTCATCAAATAGGTAAGTTAATTTTAGACCAGCATTAATTCCAGCTTCTATATCTCTCTCTTTATCACCTATAATAATAGAGTTTTCTAAATCAATGTCTAAATCATTTTTAGCATCAAATAGCATTCCAGGACTAGGCTTCCTACATTCACATTCACCTGAAATATCAGGATGATGTGGACAAAAATAGACACCGCTTATAATTACATCATTATTAAAAAACTCTTCAAGCATCCAATTTGTTAAAATATTGAAATCATCTTCAGAGTAGTATCCTCTAGCAATACCAGATTGATTAGTCACAACAACAATTAAATAACCTAAATCTTGATAATATCTACATAAGTCAAAAATACCATTTATAAAATCAAAATCTTCAACTTTATATAGATAATCTTTTTCAGTATTAATGACACCGTCACGATCTAAGAAAAGAGTTTTATTCATGCACTATAAACTAACACCATCAGCAAAGATCTCTTTTTCTATAATGTCACATAAAATATGACCGATTAAAATATGAGACTCTTGAATACGAGGTGTTGAATCTGATGGTACTATTAAAGAAATATCAGCAATCTTAGCCATCTCTCCACCATCTCTACCAACTAATGCTACTGTTGTAATACCTTTTAATTTAGCACTTTGAAATGCTTTGATTATATTAATAGAGTTACCAGATGTAGATATACCAATAAATATGTCACCTTTTTGCCCCATGCCTTCTAACTGACGAGAAAAAACATGATCATACCCATAGTCATTCCCAATTGCAGTTAAATTAGATGTATCTGTAGTTAATGCAAGAGAAGGTATCGAAGGTCTATCAAAACCGTAACGACCAACAAGTTCAGCAGCTATATGTTGAGCATCAGCAGCACTTCCACCATTACCTGCTAAAATAGTTTTTTTATCACCTTGATAAAGTTTCACACATTTTTTTGCAACATCCACTATATTGTTTAATAATTCTTCATTCTCATAAATTTTTTGTTTTGTTTCATATGATTTTTTGATTTGATCTTTTATATATTCTTTCATATATCATCCTAAAATAGTATATAAAATAATATCATATTATTAGTTAGTAAAGTATAGGTTATAAATAAAAAGTAAAATTAATCGAATAAAAAAGGTTAAAGCCAATAAATAAAGTAATGATTAGAAGTAAAAAAGAAGAAATAACGATTAACTAGGCAGCGACCTACGTTTCCAATCCTGAAAGGATAAGTATTATCAGCGATGAGGGGCTTAGCTTCTGGGTTCGGAATGGAGCCAGGCGTTTCCCCCTCTCTATAGCCACCTAGACAATCAAAGCTAAAGACATCATCTGCACTCCACTTACGCTTTAGCGACGGGAGTATCGGCATTTAGTGCCAGATGTTCTTAACTTTGACTGTAAAAGTCAGTTAAAAGGGTTAATGAGTTGTACTCATTAAAGTATAATTGTTAAAGTCAACATAACTAAATAACTTGTTTTAAACATTTCTGCTTATTAATGTAATTGTTTACACTAAATAAGGTAGTGAACGAATTGTGTTCATTTAAGAACTTAATAAAAAAGACGAACGTACTATTAGTACTGGTCAGCTAAACATCTTGCGATGCGTACACACCCAGCCTATCAAGCTTGTAGTCTTCAAGCGTACTTCAGGGATTGTTCATCTTGGAGTTGGCTTCCCGCTTAGATGCTTTCAGCGGTTATCTCATCCGTGCGTAGCTACCCAGCGATGCTCTTGGCAGAACAACTGGTGCACCAGTGGCACGTTCAACCCGGTCCTCTCGTACTAGGGTCAACTCTCCTCAACAATCCTACGCCCACGGAAGATAGGGACCGAACTGTCTCACGACGTTCTGAACCCAGCTCGCGTACCGCTTTAAATGGCGAACAGCCATACCCTTGGGACCTGCTCCAGCCCCAGGATGCGATGAGCCGACATCGAGGTGCCAAACCTCCCCGTCGATGTGAGCTCTTGGGGGAGATCAGCCTGTTATCCCCGGCGTACCTTTTATCCTTTGAGCGATGGCCCTTCCACACAGAACCACCGGATCACTATGACCGTCTTTCGACTCTGCTCGACTTGTATGTCTCACAGTCAGTCCGGCTTATGCCATTATACTCTACGGTGGATTTCCAACCCACCTGAGCCGAACTTTGTAAGCCTCCGTTACTTTTTAGGAGGCGACCGCCCCAGTCAAACTACCCACCAGACATTGTCCTCGCACAAGATAATTGTACGGAGTTAGCTATCAGAATATTCAAGGGTGGTATCTCAAGGATGCCTCATCATAAACTGGCGTCTATGAATCAAAGGCTCCCACCTATCCTGCACATGAATATCCCAATAGCAGTGTCAAGCTATAGTAAAGGTGCACGGGGTCTTTCCGTCTTTCCGCGGGTAGGAGGAATTTTCACCTCCACTACAATTTCACTGGATCCATTGTTGAGACAGCTCCCATCTCGTTACGCCATTCATGCAGGTCGGTATTTAACCGACAAGGAATTTCGCTACCTTAGGACCGTTATAGTTACGGCCGCCGTTTACTCGGGCTTCAATTCACCGCTTCGCAAAGCTAACGGATCCTTTTAACCTTCGAGCACCGGGCAGGCGTCACACCCTATACATCCTCTTACGAGTTAGCAGAGTGCTGTGTTTTTGGTAAACAGTCGGGAGGGACACTTTGCTGCCACCCATCAATGCTTTTGAGAGTAAATCTCATAACAAATAGGGCACACCTTATACCGAAGATACGGTGCTAGTTTGCAGAGTTCCTTAACAATGGTTCATCCACGCGCCTTAGAATACTCATCTCACCCACCTGTGTTGGTTTACGGTACGGGCAACATTATATCTCGTTTAGAGGCTTTTCTCGGCACGACAGTATCGACGATTCAAACCGCTCTCCGAAGAGATTGGTCTGCCTGTAAGATCTCGGTCTCATGTGAAGCGGATTTGCCTACTTCACGACCTACGTCCTTCGAGCCACTATTCCATCAGTGACCTCGTCTAACTCTATGCGTCCCCCCATCACTCAAACGATATAATGTCGGTATCGGAATATTAACCGATTTGCCATCGTCTACCCCTTTCGGACTCGACTTAGGTCCCGACTAACCCTACGATGACGAGCATCGCGTAGGAAACCTTGGGTTTACGGCGAAGAAGATTCTCACTTCTTTTCTCGCTACTCATGCCTGCATGCTCACTTCCATCCGCTCCAGTACTCCTTGCCGGTATACCTTCAGCGCTGAATGGAACGCTCTCCTACCACTTGGTATAAATACCAAATCTAAAGCTTCGGTGCTTGTCTTAGCCCCGTTATATTTTCGGCGCAGAATCGCTAGACCAGTGAGCTGTTACGCTTTCTTTAAAGGATGGCTGCTTCTAAGCCAACCTCCTGGTTGTCACAGCAACTCCACATCCTTTTCCACTTAGACAAGACTTTGGGACCTTAGCTGTTAGTCTGGGTTGTTCCCCTCTCGACATAGGATTTTATCACCCTACGCCTGACTCCCGAGGTTACACATGAAGTATTCGGAGTTTGATAGGGTTTGGTACCGCGGTAAGCAGCCCTAGCCCTGTCAGTGCTCTACCCCTTCATGCTAATGCTCGAGGCTATACCTAAATATATTTCGGAGAGAACCAGCTATCACTAAGTTTGATTGGCCTTTCACCCCTATCCACATGTCATCCCAACAGTTTTCAACCTATACGGGTTCGGTCCTCCACTGGCTCTTACACCAGCTTCAACCTGCACATGGATAGATCACTTAGTTTCGGGTCTGCAGCATCTGACTAATTCGCCCTATTAAGACTCGCTTTCGCTACGGCTTCTCGTTCGATTAACCTTGCCAGATACCACAACTCGCAGGCTCATTATGCAAAAGGCAGTCCGTCACACATTAAAATAGTGCTCCGAATGATTGTAAGCCATAGGTTTCAGGTTCTATTTCACTCCGCTCACCGCGGTCCTTTTCACCTTTCCCTCACGGTACTAGTTCGCTATCGGTCTGGTAGTAGTATTTAGGGTTGGAGGGTGGTCCCCCCATATTCAGTCAAGATAACACGTGTCCCGACCTACTCGTTCGTTAACCTAGTACCACATAAATATTTTCGCTTACGGGAGTATCACCCTCTATGCCGAGTCTTTCCAAACTCTTCTGCTAATAAATATGCTATCGCTAACCGCCCTAATCCCATTTCGCTCGCCGCTACTCTGGGAATCTCGTTTGATTTCTCTTCCTCTAGGTACTGAGATGTTTCACTTCCCTAGGTTCGCCCCCCGAAGGGTAACATGATTCGCACCATGCTGGGTTGCCCCATTCAGAAATCCCCGGATCAAAGCTCATTGGCAGCTCCCCGAGGCTTATCGCAGCCTATTACGTCTTTCATCGCCTCTACCAGCCAAGGCATCCACCTATGGCCCTTAATATCTTTTTTTTCTAATTTGCGTTCACTACCTTATTTAATGTATCTCTACACTTCAATAAGATGAATGATCTGTTTATTGTAGTTATTTAGTTTAATTATATTTCTATAATTAAGTTGTTGACTTTAACAATTGTAATTTAATGAACAAGACGATTATAAATAAAAGTCTAATTTAAATTCTTTAAAATTAAGAACTTAAATTAGATTTTTAAAAATTGATTTAAAGATTAATGGTGGAGAGTAGCGGGATCGAACCGCTGACCTTCTACGTGCAAGGCAGACGCTCTCCCAGCTGAGCTAACCCCCCATTTATACACTTTAAATCTATTGTGATTTATAAAAATAGATCACTGAAAACTAAGCAAGTAGAAGAACTAAATAATAACAAACTTATCTCTTGTGAGATTTTCTTTGTAAGATAAACAATCGAATGTTTACTCTTTACTCTAGAAAGGAGGTGATCCAACCGCAGGTTCTCCTACGGTTACCTTGTTACGACTTCACCCCAGTCGCTAATTCCACCGTAAGTGGTAGCCTCCCGAAGGTTAGCTTCCCAATTTCGGGTGAAATCAACTCCCATGGTGTGACGGGCGGTGAGTACAAGACCCGGGAACGTATTCACCGTAGCATTGCTGATCTACGATTACTAGTGATTCCAGCTTCATGAAGTCGAGTTGCAGACTTCAATCCGAACTGAGAGACGCTTTATGAGATTGGCTCCACCTCGCGGTATCGCAACTCTCTGTACGCCCCATTGTAGCACGTGTGTAGCCCTAGCCATAAGGGCCATGATGACTTGACGTCGTCCTCACCTTCCTCCTCCTTGCGAAGGCAGTCTCCTTAGAGTGCCCAGCTTAACCTGCTGGCAACTAAGGACGAGGGTTGCGCTCGTTGCGGGACTTAACCCAACATCTCACGACACGAGCTGACGACAGCCGTGCAGCACCTGTTTTCAAGTTCCCCGAAGGGCACCACTCTATCTCTAGTGTGTTCTATCAATGTCAAGGCTAGGTAAGGTTCTTCGCGTATCTTCGAATTAAACCACATGCTCCACCACTTGTGCGGGTCCCCGTCTATTCCTTTGAGTTTTAATCTTGCGACCGTACTCCCCAGGCGGAACACTTAATCTGTTAAGTGCATCACCGAGATGACTAGCATCCCGACGACTAGTGTTCATCGTTTAGGGCGTGGACTACCGGGGTATCTAATCCCGTTTGCTCCCCACGCTTTCACACCTTAGCGTCAGTAATGTTCCAGGAGATCGCCTTCGCTTTCGGTATTCCTAGTGATATCTACGGATTTTACCCCTACACCACTAATTCCATCTCCCCCTCCCATACTCTAGGTAACCAGTTTCCAATGCAGTTCTACAGTTAAGCTGTAGGATTTCACATCAGACTTGGCTACCCGCCTACGTGTCCTTTACGCCCAGTGATTCCGAGTAACGCTTGCACCCTCCGTATTACCGCGGCTGCTGGCACGGAGTTAGCCGGTGCTTATTCATAAGGTACCGTCATTTTCTTCCCTTATAAAAGGAGTTTACACACCGAAATGCGTCATCCTCCACGCGGCGTTGCTGCATCAGAGTTTCCTCCATTGTGCAATATTCCTCACTGCTGCCTCCCGTAGGAGTCTGGTCCGTGTCTCAGTACCAGTGTGGCGGATCATCCTCTCAAACCCGCTACCCGTCATTGCCTTGGTAGGCCATTACCCTACCAACTAACTGATGGGATATAGACTGATCTCTTAGCGAAAAACTTTCCCGACTTCAATTAGAAGAAGAAGGAGTATCTAGTATTAATCATCGTTTCCAATGGCTATCCCAGACTAAGAGGTACATTATCTATATATTACTCACCCGTGCGCCACTAATCCACCTAGCAAGCTAGGCTTCATCGTTCGACTTGCATGTGTTAAGCACGCCGCCAGCGTTCACTCTGAGCCAGGATCAAACTCTCCATAATTGTTGTCCGAAGACTTGATTATGTAAAGATCACATTGCTGTGATTATTTACTGATCTTTTGCCCAAGAATTAAATTCATTGGCTTTGTTTTTACTCGTACTAATCTGCTTAAAGAATTAGTCAGAGCTTCTAATACTAGTTAAAGTATTAAAGTATAGTTATCTACACTATTGGGAAACCATAAAAGCTATAAAACTAATGTGGATTTCAAAATAGAATAGACGGTTGTTGTTATATTAGTTATTTCTAAGTAATACCAACTGATTCGTTAAAATCTAGTCTTCTTACTTGCTTAGTTTTCAATGATCTTCAAACAATCTCTTAACTCTTCAACATGAAGTGTTCGTATCCTCGTTTTAAACAAGGTGTCTCTGTTTGTGGATGGGAATTATAGGAGGATGTTGCTTAGAGATTGCTTAATATGAATGGGTTGAGAAAAAGAATTATAAGATTGTTTTTTGTGGGGATTTGTTTGTCTAATTTAGTTCTTTTTCTCTTATTATTATATCTTATAGTCTGGTATGGCTTTAGGGCTTTAGATAGCAGTTAAAAGTTACTTATACTTTTGTGATCCATCCCCCGCCTATTAGTTTGTCTTGGCTGTAGAAGACTGCTGCTTGGCCGATTGCCACCCCAAAGACACCCTCTTTTAGAGTTACATATGCTCTATCATCTTCAATTTTCACATGACAAGGCACTGCTTTTGTCCTATATCTCAGTTTTACTGTTGTATCAAACTCTTTTTCTTCATTAAACATATTTAAATTATCAAGTACAACACTGCTACATTCTAGGTCTTCTTTTTTACCAACAACAATTTGATTTTTTTTAGGGTCTATGCTTAATACAAAATGTGGCTCATGAGCACCTTTTACTGTAAAACCTTTACGTTTACCAATTGTGTAGTGCATATAACCCTTATGCTCACCTACTACATTTCCATCTTTATCTAAAACGTCTCCTGGATTATCTACCTGTACATAATCTTTTAATAAGTTTGTATATGTAGTTTCAACAAAACATATCTCACTTGATTCTGCTTGAGAAGAGAATGATTCCAAACCTTTCACAGAAGCTGCAATCTCTTTAATATCTTTCTTTTTTCTACTTCCTAAAGGAAAAAGTAATCTTGGAAGTACTTTTTTATCAACATAAAATAAAAAATAGCTTTGATCCTTAGTATCATCTTCGGCTTGATAGAAGTATTCTCCATCCGTTTTTATATAGTGTCCTGTAGCTAAATATTCAGCACCAACTTTATCTGCGAAATTAATCATTTCCCCAAACTTCATCTCCCTATTACATAGTGCACAAGGATTTGGAGTTTCACCTTTTTCATATGTATCTATAAAAGGTTGAAAGACTTCTTTTTTAAAATTCTCTTGTAAATCTAATACATGAAGTTTAATACCAACAAAGTCAGCAGCTTTTTGAGCACGAGCTTGATGTATCTCATGGTATCCGGGTTTTGAATGAAGCTTCATATATAAACCTTCTACTTCATAACCCTCTTCTTTTAACATTAATGTAGTAACAGTAGAGTCAACTCCGCCGCTCATTCCGATAAGAACCTTTGCCATTATTTACTCAAACTTGACAATGATTTATAGTAAGTAGTGTCTTTTAATCCAACATCTTCAAGTACATCTATCTGTTTCATCAAAGAAACTCCTATTTCATCTACAACGGATGCTAAATCATCAGTTAATATTATCATATCTAAATCCTCTTTATCAATCATCTTCTCTTCTACTAATTTATCTTTAATAAAGTTTATAAGTGGCTGATAAAATTCAGTTCCTATAACAAAAATTTTCACTCCTGTAATTTTTCTCGTCTGAACTAGTGTTAATGATTCAAATAGTTCATCAAGAGTTCCAAACCCACCAGGAAAAATTACATATGCCATTGAGTATTTTACAAGCATAACCTTTCGTGAAAAGAAATAATCAAAACTAAGTTCCTTAGTCGTATAAGGATTTAATGTCTGCTCAAAAGGTAAATCAATGTTTAAACCAATAGATTCAACTTCATGGTTGAAAGCACCTCTGTTAGCAGCTTCCATAATTCCTGGACCACCACCCGTCATTACATTATAACCCTCTTTAGCTAGCTCTCCAGCAAGAAAATGGGCCTGATTGTAATACTTACTATTTTCTTTAGTTCTAGCGCTTCCAAAAATTGTTACGGTTGGACCCAAATCACCTAATTCATCAAAACCTTTTACAAAGTCAGCAATAATTTTAAATACACTCCAGACATCTGCAGACTTTATATCTTTAATATACTTTTTTGTTAACTCATCATTTTTAGGTTTCATTTCTACCCTTTAAGTTGCGTTAATCGCTCTTTTTTAGTCCCAATAGTAGTTATTTGAACTCCAAAGTTACCATCTACAATTACAACTTCGCCTTGTGCTATCACATGATTGTCAACTAATATTTCAAGTGGATCATTTGCTAACTGGTTAAGTTCTATGACAGAACCAATATCCATATTCAGAACATCTTTTAAGAGCATTCTCTTTTTACCAATTCTAACTCTAACAGGAAGTTTAACATCCATGATTAAACCGATATTACCCATCTCTTCGTTAGATAAACTTCCACTATGAGACTGCTCTTGTGAGTCTGAGTCGCTACTATGGAGATCAAGATCATTGTCTGGTGTACTATTTACACTTCCAAAAAGAGCATTACTTAATTTTTCATCTATTATAAGCATAATAAGTGATTGAAGAGGATCCATTGAAAAATTATATATATACATTTTAGAAAAATCTTCTAAACTGACCTCATTATCAGCATCAATATTCTCTACACTATTAACACTAAATGAAAGAACTGGCAACTCTTTTTGAGCAGAAAGTGTATTAGCGATAGCTCCAAATATGTTTGAGACTATCTCTTTAGTCGCATCTATATCGTCTTCACTAACATCCTCTCTATCACTTGCCTCTTCACCCATCATCATATCGGATAAAGATGCCGCTAAATTAGGAGGAAGTGCTACCATGACATCAGCATCAACATCGCCAGAGACTGTTACTTTAACAAGTACTATAGGAGGAATAATATTTGAAATAATACTTAATTCTTGCTCTTCTTTTAGATCTAATACAGGAGCAGCACCAACTAATGCTTCAATAGTGCCAATAGTTTCACTCTCAAATAATTTTATGAAATCACTCATCATCATCCTCTACTTTCTCGTAAATTATCTCTTTCACGCCTGAGATTTTACTTTTTCTTTGCTCTTCAAAGCTCTCTAGTGCACGTTTAACCGCATCTTTTTCAGTGTCTATTATCTCAGTGATTTGTATTGACTTTCTAAAACGCCTAAGACCTATCTCACCTTTAAATCTCTCTTTTCCATCAACTGATACTGTTACGATATCATCAGCAGCACTAGAGAGTCTTAAGATATCTCCAACCTTGATGTCAAGAACATCTGACATACTTAAGTCCGCGTTTCCTAAGTTTGCGTCAATATCTACTTTTGCACCACCAAGTAGTACTTGTAGTTCAGTATTTCTACTCTTTTTTGAACTTGTCTCATTAAGCATCAAGTCACGACTTGCGAGTTTTGGTAGAACTGGTTCAAGTGCAATAACGGGATAACAGATATTCATCATTCCCGAGCTATGTCCAATAATGATTTCCATAACTACCATTACAACAATCTCATTTTGTGCAACAATCTGAACAACGTTTGGACTTGACTCTTTTGACTCTACAGTTGGATAAATATCCATTACTGGGCCCCAAGCCTCTTTTAGTGTACTCATCATAACACGCAAGATAGTTTCAAATAGACTTAATTCTATGTCAGAGAACTCACGACTTGCATCAAAAGGCTCACCTTTTCCACCAAGAAGACGATCAAGCATAGGAAAGGCTATAGAAGGATTTATCTCTATAACGCCACTCCCTTCTAACGGTTTAACTGAAAAAACATTAAAACTTGTAGGATTTGGTAGAGACATTAAAAATTCACCATATGTCATCTGGTCAACTGAATGAAGCTGTATCTCAACAATAGAGCGCATAATTGAAGATATCTGGGATGCTAATGAACGAGCCATTTTATCATGTACACCACGAAAGGCACGGAGTTGCTCTTTAGAGACTCTGTTTGGGCGTTTAAAGTCATATAGTGTTACTTGTCTTTGAGGAAGTAAGCCTTCATCTCCAGCACCTTCTAGGACATCATCACCCTCATCTTCAACAACATCTAAGAGGGCATCAATTTCTTCTTGTGAAAGTATGTCTGCCATTTTAAGCTCCTATACTCTCTTTAATTTTTTGTATTACAGATTTATGTATTTGGGAAATTCTTGATTCTGTTATATCTAATATGGAGCTAATTTCTTTTAGAGTAAGCTCTTCAAAGTAATAGAGTTGAATTATCATCTGTTCTCTCTCTTTAAATGATGAGAGAACCTTTTTAATAACATCAATAAGTTCATCTTTTTCTACCTTTACTAACGCGGCACCCTCATCACCTACTTGTAGCTGATCGTGAAGAGGCATAACCGTATAAATAGTTGATGCAATTCTTGCATCGTGTACTTTTTCTACTGACTCATCTAGTATTTTAGCAAGTTCTTCATCTGTTGGCTCTTCATCATGAGTAAGCAAATATTCTTCAACAGCATAATCTATAGCTTTTACTAATTTTCTGCTTGCACGACTTAAGATATCCAAACTTCTTAAGTAGTCTAGCATAGCCCCATAAACTCTTTTTTTTGCATATCCCCAAAAAGAATCATTAAGTGATTCATCATACCTTCGTGCTAGCTTTATAAGTTCTTCTGTTCCTATAGCTGAAAGATCTGCAAAATCAATAGAACTTGGGAGTCTCTCTTTAAGTCTAAATGCCATTGCTTTAACAGCAGGTAGGTACTGAATAGCAAGCTCATCTTCTTTATGTTTTAATTCGTTTTGGTATACATTTTGCATTACGAATCTTTTTCGCTTATAGCTTCAGAATTCATTTTAACTGCAATGTCGGTGATTTTGCTCGCGGCATCTATTATCTTTTCGCGTTTATTTATCTCTTTAACAAAGAAGTCTAAATCCTTTTCATGAGCATCTTTTGGAAAGAAAGATGATCTTACAGTCATTGTTCTATAGTAAAGAGCAATAATAACATGTGAAAATAGATAAAAAAATGCAGTAATTACAAATGTGTACATAAAGAGTCCATTTGCATCAAGAGATTTTAGAATGCCAAAAATAATTCCGACAAAAAAACCTTGAACAGTAAAGAAATAAACAAAATTTTCACCTAACATCTTTTACCCCAAATATCAACTTAGAAATGTTCCATTAATCGCTTAAATAGCCCTGATAGACCACTTTCATTTGATGTAACCAGCATATTTCGTTCCAGCTTAGAGATAATCTTAACAACTATCGCCCCAATATCTTTACTAGGTTGTGAAGATGGGTATTGTGCGGTAAAAAGTGCCCTTTGTTTCACGCAAGAAGAGACTTTAATATCACTATTTATCTTCCCCATTAACTGTAAGTTCAGCTTAGTATTAATATTTGCACTGGCAACTTTTTTAATCTTTTCAAAAACACCAAATGCCTCTTTTTCACCTTTTACCTGGTTCATAATCATACTTACATCATCTCTGAGCGTTGCAATAGTTTTAATTGTAGCATAAGCATCTGTAATTGCAGCTGGGTCTGGGACCGTTACAACAATAACATCATCAGCTGCATTTAAAAACATTTGAATATGTTCTCCTATTCCTGCACCCGTATCAATTATCATAACATCTAGTTTATCAAGGACCTGTGCTTCTTCCATAAAACGCTCAAATAGTGCCATATCTGAGTACTTCAGTATCTCATCGCCACTCTCACCAGGGATTAGAATAAGGTTTCTTGTGATGGGAATTAAAATATCGGAAACAGTCGCTTCACCTTTGAGAACATGTAAAATATTCTTTTTAATTTTTACATTAAACATAACGTCAAGGTTGGCTAAGCCAATATCTGCATCAAATATTCCAACATTGAGACCTTTTTGTGAAAGGGCATATGCTAAATTCGAACTTATAGTACTCTTTCCAACTCCACCCTTTCCACTTGTAATAGCGATAAACCTTGTCTTTTTAGACTTTTTACTTGCATTTGATGAAACAAGTTCTTCGAGTTTTTTGGCTTGATTACCTATCATACCTTACTCCTATTGAAGCCACTAAGTAGACAGTCTATTAGAAAATCACTACTGGCACAGACTAAATCTTCTGGAACTTCTTGCCCAACGGAGAAGTAACTGATAGGTTTTTTTGTCTCATATGCAAGAGAAAAAATATTTCCAAAGCCTTTTGTCTCATCTAACTTTGTAAACATAAGCGTATCGACGCCTAATGTGGAAAAATTATCATATGTTACTTTTAAATCTTCATACTTTATTGAACTTGGCATTACTAAGACGACATCTACTTCATATCCAGTACCATTAGACTCTAGACACTCATATATTTTTTCAATTTTTCCTTTATCGTAAGGGCTAGAGCCCATGGTATCGATAAGAATATAATCACAATATTTTAAAGACTCAAGCGCGCTTGTAAACTCTGGTGGATCAACAACAGTCTCTATACCAAGTTTCATCATTCTTGCATACTGCATTAGTTGTTCAACTGCACCAATTCGATATGTGTCAAGAACTACCAGACCTACTTTGTATTTTTTCTGCATCAAAAATGAGTATCTTGCCGCTAACTTAGCGATAGAAGTAGTCTTCCCCACTCCGGTTGGTCCTACAAGCATTATTACTTTTTTAGATCCTACTTCAAGAGTGCTCTCTCTTCTTATTGGAACCATCTTACGAAGTATTGTCTGGAAGTAGCGTTTAACTGTCGCTGAATTTTCTCTCATTTTAAAAGGCATATGCTCAAGGGTTATCTGCATTAAAGCATCTAAATGATCCTTATTCATACCACTTTGAGACGCCAGTCTATAGATTTCTGAAAACTCTGATGGTATCTGCGTTTGAATATCAGGAGACTTTTCATTCCAGAACATATTTTGAATAATCTTTACTTTATCGGTAAGCTTGTTTATCTCTGTTTTTATCTCTTTTAACTCTAATGGTTCAGTAACTTTTATACTTGGGGATTCCCTATGCTGAGTAGGTGTCATATACTGTTCTAGTGGATCTGTGACATTAGATATTTTAGCAATTTGCTGTGCTGCGTTGGAAATATCAAACAGAATTTCTTGACTCTGTTGTTTAACGGGTTGCTGTTTTGAAAGTGGTTTTGTAGTTTTTTTATAGCTATCCGGAAGAGACTCTTCATCTATTCCGATTACTATTTCATAGAGTGCTTCCTTACCTAAAGCTTTTTTACGGATCTCTTTAGTCTCAATGAGCATACCCTCATCACCAATCTCAAGTTTTGCTTTTTTAAGAGCTTCTGATGGTGTTCTACCCATAAAAGTTAATATTTTCATACTCTTATTCCTGATAATGGAATCACTACGCTCTCTCGTTTAAACCAGTGAGGATGCGGAACTGTTAATTTTTTACTGTTAATAATTCTATCATCAAAAAAAATAATATCCAAATCTAATGTCCTTGGTGCATTTTCAAAACTTCTCTTTCTTGCAAATCTTTTCTCAAGTCTCATTAAGTAATCTAAAAATATTTTAGGTTCCATTGAGGTTTTTAAAACAATAATTGAATTAAAAAAATCATCCTGTTCTTTGTATCCAAAAGGAGGATTTTTCAAAATCAACGAAGTCTCAAGTAGTTCCACTTTTACATGGCGTTTAATCACAATAAGTAGATGATTGAAACGGCGTTTCACATCACCTACATTACCACCAATACCAATAATAGCTTCGTATCTAAGGTATTTGCTATTTGTTACACTTTTATACGGAAAACACCTACTCTTAAAAATAACAAGCCTATCACTAAGAGAGTGTTTTAAATACATGAATTAAGCTTGTTGTGCTTGTTGAGCCTCTTGAGCTACTTTTATTTCGTTCATTATTTGAAGCATACCCATCATTGCAAGATGATAGCCAAAAGGTCCAAAACCAACAATAGAAGAAGAACAGACTGGAGCTATCATATTCTCTTTTCTAAAATCTTCACGTCTATGAATGTTACTAATGTGAACTTCAATAGTAGGAATTGAAACAGCGGAGATTGCATCACGAATAGCAATAGATGTGTGTGTATATGCAGCAGCATTAATAATAATACCATGTGCCTCACCATAACACTCTTGAACTTTATCTACAATTTCGCCTTCTAAATTACTTTGAAAAAACTCTATCTCAACACCATTTTGTGTTGCTACTTCTTTCATTTGAGCATGGATTTGCTCTAATTTCATTGGACCATATATATTTTGTTCACGAACACCTAACATGTTTAAGTTTGGCCCTTGGATCACTACTATCTTCATTCTTTTCCTTTTTAAATATTTCAGTTAGTTATTTTAACAAAAACAACATTAAAAAGAGTTGGTCACTAGTATAAATCTAAATTTATACTTTTAATGTATAATTCATCAATGAATAATATGAATATAGAAAAAAATAATTCTAATATAATCATACAAAAACAATTTACTGCAGCGCAAAAACTAGCAAAGCTTGGAAGTTGGGAACTAAATCTAGTGGATCACACTCAAATCTGGAGTGATGGTGTTTATGCTATTTTAGGTGAAGAACCTCAAAGTACTGCACCAAGTGTAGAAGCTTTTATGAGTTACTTAGATGAACCTGATCAGATAAAAGTTCAAACCGCAATGCAGAACCTAATTGCTGGTGTAGAAGAGTTTGATATATATCATAATGTCAAAACAAAAGATGGTAGAGTAAGAAATGTCCATGCAAGGGCTGAACTATTTTTTGATGAGAATAATGTACCTATAAAGATAATTGGCACTGTTCTAGATATTAGCACTCATATTAAACTTCAAGAAGAGACAAAAAAGAGTATGAATATACTTAATAGTGTCATAGATAATGTAAATAATCTCATCTTTTATAAAGATACAAACTTTGTTTACATGGGATGTAATAGCTCTTTTGAAAAATTTTTAGGCCATTCAAGAGAAGAGATAATTGGTAAAGATGATTTTAGCTTTTTTCCCCAAGAAGTTGCTGAGCACTTTCGAGACTTAGATGAAAAAATATTTGAAAATAAGGAAGCAGTCTTTAACTCTCAGTGGGTAACTTACCCAAATGGGCAAGAGGTTTATCTTCATACTACCACATCACCATTTTATGATGAAAATGGAAATATTATAGGTCTAGTAGGAAATGCTGTTGATCTTACAAAAGAGCAACAACTTAATGATAAACTTAATCATCAAGCACACCATGATGTACTAACTAAGCTTCCAAATAGAATCCTTTTTAGCGATAGGCTAGACCATGCTATTGAGAAGGCTCAACGCAATGAGGATATATTTGCACTTTTATTTCTTGATTTGGATAGATTTAAACATATTAATGACTCTCTAGGTCATGATATTGGTGACTACGTACTTCAAATCACTGCAGAGCGAATTAAAAAAGTAATTAGAGAGGGAGATACACTCTCGAGACTTGGAGGGGACGAGTTTACCATTATTTTAGAAAGTATAAGCAAAGCCACTGATGCTTCTTTAATAGCGAAAAAGATATTAAAGGTTATACGTAAACCTATACATATATTTAATCATGAACTCTATCTATCAAGTAGCATAGGAATAAGTCTATATCCTGAAGATAACAGAGTTGCAAGAAACTTACTTAAGTTTGCAGATTCAGCAATGTATAAAGCTAAAGATGAAGGACGTGATAATTTTCAGTTTTACTCTTCGGATATGACGGACAAAGCATTAGAACTTATTCTTATGGAAGCGAATCTTCGACAAGCACTTGAAAAAAATGAGTTTATTATTTACTTCCAGCCGATAACAAATGCCAAAACAAACAGGCTTGTTGGTTTGGAGTCACTTATACGTTGGATGCATCCCGAAAAAGGGCTGATTCCACCAGATAAATTTATTCCTCTTGCTGAAGAGACAGGGCTTATTATTCCCATAGACCAATGGGTTATGAAACAAGCAATGCTACAAGTTGTAGATTGGTATAAAGAGGGTCTAAACCCAGGACTTCTCTCATTAAATATGAGCTCACTACAGCTAAAAGGTGATGAGTTTATACCTTTTATAGAAGATTTACTCAAAAGTACAAATTGTAATCCCGAGTGGATACAGATAGAGATAACCGAGAGTCAGATTATGAAAAAACCTGAAGAGGCGATAAGTATATTAAATCAAGTAAGTGCCCTAGGTATTACTTTGGCTATTGATGATTTTGGTACAGGCTTTTCTTCCCTTTCTCAGCTAAAAAGACTCCCAATTGACAAGCTTAAAATTGATAGATCTTTTGTAAAAGAACTGCCAAATGATGAAGAGGATGTTGCCATAAGTAAAGCTATAATTGCACTTGCCAAGACATTAGATTTACATCTTATAGCAGAGGGTGCTGAGACTATTGAGCAAGTTAATTTTCTTATGAATCATGGATGTGACTACATACAAGGGTATTACTTCTCTAAACCACTGCCACAAAAAGAGATGAGAGAGTATATAATAAAACACTCTCAACAAATAATAGAAAATACAAAAAACTTTGTAATTTAATTTGAATACTTTATAGATAAATAAAAACTACTAAAAGAGAAACTATGCAAATAATAACACCTCACTTCATACTTATGAATGATAGAGTAACATCTAACCTCTCTATAGCATTTGAGAAAAAAATACATAAAATAGCTCCCTTAGACGAGCTCTTAGATGAGTACCCTGATGCTTCAATCACAACTTTGAGAGAAAACTCTCTACTTATGCCAGGACTTATTAACGCTCATGTACATATAGAGTTCTCAGGAAATACAACAGAACTTAGTTATGGTGACTTTATGGGATGGCTTTATAGCGTAATAGAAAACCGTGAAGATTTAATAGGTGGATGTGATTCAAACTGTATGAGTAAGGCATGTGATGACATGCTAAATTCTGGAATTACAACATTTGGTGCGATAAGTTCACATGGGATGGACCTAGACGTATGTGCAAATGCAAAACAGAATGTTGTATACTTTAATGAGCTTATAGGTTCTCAAGCAACAATGGCAGATGCACTTTTTACAGACTTTCTCTCGCGTTTAGACGCTTCAAAAACTGTTAAACGCGAAGGTTTTCACCCAGCAGTTGCGATTCACTCTCCCTATTCCGTTCATCCAGTACTTATTAAAAAAGCGCTTGAAATAGTAAAAAATGAAAAGTTAAAACTTACTGCTCACTTTATGGAAAGTGAAGCAGAGAGGGACTGGCTAGATAAAAGCCAGGGTGATTTTAAAGATTTTTTTCAAAAACTTCTTAAACAAAACACTAAAGTATCTGATTCTAAAGAGTTTCTAGAGTACTTTAATGGCTACGAAACGCTGTTAACGCATGGAGTACAGGCAGATGATAGTGAACTAAGTCATATTGCAAAAGAGAAGCATACTATCATTCATTGCCCTATTTCTAACAGACTATTAGGTAATGGGATATTAAATATTAAAACTCTCAATGATAAAAATATTCGCTGGATAGTTGCAACAGATGGACTAAGTTCAAACTATAAACTTGATCTCTTTGAAGAGATGAAAATATCTCTATTTACACATGCAAATGCGCCTCTTGTAGATTTTGCAAATTCACTTATTAAAGCAGTGACAATAAATGCTGCTGACGCGCTTGGCTTAAATACGGGAGAGATTTCTGAGGGGAGAAATGCAGATATGATTGTTTTAGATTTAGACTCGCCACCTACGCAAGAGTTAGCAGTGCACCTTATCTTGCATCGTTATAACATCTCAAAAGTTTATATAAATGGTAAACTTGAAAAAGATACAGATACCCTTTAGTCAACTGCTAGATATATTTACAAAACTTAAAACTAGGATTATTTATGGAATTTATAAAAAAGTTATTTTTACCAATCACGATACCGATGAAGTTTATTCAAGAACATTTCAAAGCTATGATATTTCTTCTCATACTGTTTTTACTTTTTGCTCCACAAAGTGAAAGCGACTTAACTACCAACAACCTTCAAGAGATCTCTTTAGTCGGTCCCATAATGGACGCGACGGCAATTGTAAAGCAAATAGATGAAGCAGCAGAGAAAGAATCGATAAAAGGCGTTCTACTCAGTATAAACTCACCTGGTGGAGCTGTAGCGCCCTCTGTTGAGATAGCGTATGCCATTAAACGTTTAAAAGAGAAAAAACCAGTTGTTGCATATGCGAAGGGGACAATGGCTAGCGGAAGCTACTATGCAAGTATCTGGGCTGACAAAATTATAGCAAATCCTGGGAGTATGATAGGAAGCATTGGCGTTATAATGCAAGGGGCTGACCTGAGTGAAGTAATGGAAAAAATTGGTGTTAAATCTCAAAGTGTTCAAGCAGGAAAATATAAAAAAGTAGGTACTCCAGATAGAGCTTGGGAGGCCTATGAGGTAAATGAGCTAAATAAAGTAATACATGGAACATATAATATGTTTACAAAAGATGTGGCTGATGCAAGAAATTTAGAGTTTGATAAACGCGACTTCTTTGCAAATGCGCATATTTTCACAGCCGCTCAAGCGATGGAAGTTGGTTTAGTGGACTCCATTGGCGTGGCTTATGACGCTAAAGCGGAGGTCGTAGCCTTGAGTGGCGTTAAAGAAGCCGTTTGGAATAAAGAAGATAAGTTTGACCTTATCATGAAAAAGCTCTCTGCATCTACTGCAGTAACTCTTCACACATACTTTCCATCAATAAGCTTAAAATAATTTAGAGTTCGTTAACTTCCACAACGGCATCCAAGTTTTCAAAGATTCTTTGAACTCTCTCTTGCCAAAGTTCTCCAAACTCTTTTACCTCTTCGGGCGTTGATTCACCTGAACTAAGCTTTTTCATTAACTTCATCATATTTGGGTTTGGCTTTATTGCTTCTGGGTTATAAGTAACGTCAACCCTTTTACCTGTGTCTACCCTTGTAAATCTCGCCGATGCGTCTATATCAGCATTAAAGGCCATTAGTGAATGACGAGCAAATTGACCTTGTAGTCCTTTGAAGCCACTCTTATCAGTCGCACCTGTAATCTGAGAGATAACGTTGCCCACAACGCCTGCCACCCCCTCTTCTAGCGACTCTTCAAATTCAACTTTTATATTGCCACGAACTGCTCTTTGCTCAAAGAAGAGAACTTTAAGTGCCTCTTGAGTTATTATATAAGCACCTGCAACAGTTGGACATGAATGTCCTGCAGATTTTACAACATCAAGATAAGAAAACTCATACTCACCTGCTTCAAAAGCGCCTAAAACTTGCGAGAGAGGATCTTTTACTTTTATAGGCTTTATAGTTTTAAAAAACTCTGGATAATTCATATAATTTTTTCCTTTTTGATAACCTTAGCACTTATAGCTATTGTATCGCTTTGCACTTCAAATATCTCATCAACTTTTAAATCAGCTATATCTATTACCTTTTCATCTTTAGAGACTTGAGCAAAGCCTCTCTTGCTTTTGAGTTTAGGATGATTAGACTCAAACATTTTTCTTATATGTTCTATTTGACTTTTAGCTTGTGTCAGTTTTGAATTAATAGCTTGAGGATAGTTTGATTTTATATACTCAACTTCACGTGCAAAATTTTGAAACTTATAAGATACTGCTTGAGAGTATGCCTCAGTTAATTTAGTTATCTCTTCTTTTTTATTCATCATTTTTTTCTCAACAGAGTGCTGAGCGTAAGATTTTCTTAGATGTTCTAACTCTTGGTTTTTATTGTATATCTTTTGCTTTAAAATCTGTGTCATCTGAGAAGATATGGAATCTAAGTATTGGTAAAGCTCGTTAGTATCAGGAAGCACAATCTCCATCGCGGCACTTGGCGTTGGGGCTCTTACATCAGATACAAAGTCACTTATAACCCAGTCTATCTCATGTCCAACAGCGGATACTATAGGAGTAGCAGCATTAAAGATAGTGTCTGCGACTATCTCTTCATTAAACGCCCAGAGATCTTCTATGCTTCCTCCACCACGCCCTATAACCATAAGGTCATAATTTTTATTATCAGCATTTCTAATGGCGTTTGATATTTCCAATGCGGCGTTTTGACCCTGAACTAATACATCATATATATCTATCTCTAGTAGTCTATATCGACCGTTAGCGACTCTAAGCATATCTTGAAGCGCAGCCCCCGTCGCTGACGTGATTAAAGCTAAACGCGAAGGAAATTTTGGAAGTTGTTTTTTTAAGTCGCTAGAAAAGTAACCCTTTAACGCAAGCTTTTCTTTTAACTGCTCAAAGGCTAGCGCTAACGCTCCATGACCAGCGGGTTCAATTGAAAAACAGTTAATTTGATAGCTTCCACGAGGTTTATATAGAGTAATAGCTCCATCAACTACAACTTTAAGTCCCTCTTTAAGCTGGAACTTGAGCTTTGAAGCATTTCCTCGAAACATTACGGCACTTAAAGTTGAAGAGGAGTCTTTTAAAGTAAAGTATACATGGCCAGAGTTGTGAAACGTAATGCGAGAGAGTTCACCCTCTACAAAAATACGACTAAAACTCTCTTCTAGTAAACCCTTAATCTGCTCATTAAGCGCTGAGACGCTAAGTGTATTCATTAAAGGAGTTATCTTTTCTTAGCGATTATAAGAGTAGATATGTCCATAGAAAAACTTTTTGTGTATAGTATATCAAAACCAGCACTTTTTAGCTCATTTTGCATATTTTCAACCGTAGAGAAATCTTCTATAGAGTTAGGAAGATACTCATAAGCTTCTAAGTTTTTAGAGATAAAACCACCAACTTTTGGAAGTATCTTATTCATATAGAAATCTCTAATTTTTCCAAGAAAAGATGGGTTTTCATTTTTCATAAACTCTAAGATTACGACAAGTCCGTCTTTTTTAAGTACACGATTAAATTCAACCAAAGCCTCTTCGCGTTCAACAACGTTACGTATACCGTACGTTATGCTTAATATGTCTGAACTCTCATCTTCAAGTGGAATTTCTGTCGCTTTTGATATATGATAATGAAATTTTGGATATTTTTTACGAGCTACGTCCACCATGCCATTTGATGGATCAACCCCTACTATCTCACCAATAACGATACCCGATTTTTCAGCGCGATCTCGCCAAAAATCCATCATATCACCAGTTCCACAAGCTACGTCAACAATTTTATCTAATGAATCTTTAGCAGAAAATTCATAAGCCAAATCACAAGCCTTTCGTCTCCAGGACTTGTCAACGCCCATACTCATAACGCGATTTGCTGTATCGTACGTTGGAGCGATATCATCAAACATTGAGACAATTTTCTCTTGTTTTTGCTTATTTTGTTTTCCGTGAGAACTCATATTTATATCCTTTTCATCCACATAATTATATCTTCATCCGCTTGTCTAACATTTAAAATATCAAACTTATCGTTAATATTATCAAATCCACTACTTCCACCAAAAGTAGGCGCTAAATAACATAAGTATAGATCAACATACTCACGTGAAAGCTCATACATTTTTGAAGTACCCTCAATCATTATGTTTTTATATTCGCTAAGTTTTGAAAAGTTATCTTCTACAAATACCTTTCTATTTTTGACATTAAAAAGAGGAATATTTCTGTCAAACTCTTTATCTCTTGAAATTATTAATATGTCAGGAGCTTTACCATCCACTAATCTAGCATCAAGTGTTGGTCTATCAACTCGTACGCTATTCCCACCAATAACAAGTAAGTCACATACATCCCTCATTTTATGTACGTCAACTCTTGATTCATGTGAGCTAATGATTCCATCATCAGTCGTTGCGTTTAAACGCTGCGCCCATTTAAAAAAAACGAATCTGCCCTCTAAGAACTTTTTAAAAGGAAATAGTAGGTTTTCACATTCATTGTGTAATATTTCACTTACTACTTTAACACCATTTTTTTGTAAAATTGTATTTCCATTTTGAGCTTTTTTATTTGTATCATAACTTCCAACATATACATCTTTAAAGCTTAACTCACTAATTAATGAAGCGCATGATGGCGTTTTGCCATAATGAGAACAAGGTTCAAGAGTTGTATATAGTGAGCAGTTGTTAAACATATTATTATGATTATTTATAAGGTAAGCGTGTATATCCGCTGAAGTTTCTAGTGATAAAATATATGCGTCATTTGTGAGTTTATAATAAGCGGATTTTAGAGCGTTTACTTCAGCATGCGCTTCACCTGAGCGGTGATGTGCTTCGACTGCTAAAATCTCTCTACTTGGAGAAAGAATAGCGCAGCCAACGGCTGGATTAGGATAGGTAAAACCTTGATACTTCCAAGCCTCATCTAAGGCTAATTTCATATAAAAGTTATGATTTATTATCATTATTGTTTTGTTAGTTTACCATTCAAAGTAAGTTTTAGCTTTAGTAATATCATTGAACTCTATTTCAGTAATTTCACCTTCACTCTCTACGAAAACTTTAGAGCCTTCTACTTTACTTAGAGTACCTCTAGTTTTTTCTTTACCAGAGTGCACTAAAGAGACCTTTTCACCTATACTTTTTTTGTAATGAGCTATTGATGAGAGCTTTCTCTCAATACCAGCAGTTCCAACTTCAAGTCTGTATTCACCTGAAACTGGAGGTGTTACGTCAAGTAGAGGAGAGATAAGATGTGTTAAGTCAACACATGTATCAAGACTAACTCCCTTACGTTTGCCATCTTCAATGTCAGTTGATATAACACTTATGCGGTATATTGTTTCATCATTTTCACTTACAACTACAGCGTCATATAGCTCTAGTCCTACAGATTTTATTACCGACTCTATATCGCTTTGTAAACTCATGACTCTTCCTCTTTAGTATCTTTTGCTATGCGTTTAAACAGTTCTTCAAGATTTTGTGATTTTTTAAGTTGTTCGTCAAATTCAAATGTGAATTTTGGACAGCGATACCAACCTTGATCTTTAAGACAATAGGTTTCAACAATAGGTCGGGCATTTCTTAACAGCTTAAGATAGTCTCGTTTTTCTTGTTCTGTATATTCATACGGATTTATATAAACTTTTGCGTCACTTTTACCACGAGAACATACAACTTCTACAACATTAAGTTCATGAAGTCGTTTATCATTCATAGAGCCAAGTGCTTGGGGGATTAGTTCTAAAAGAACAGATTCTGTACGTTTTAGCTTTATTTGTGCTTCTGTCATTATGCACCTTTTATCTTGGTAGATTTAGCAAGCTTCGAGGACAAGACGTCCTCACTGCTACAATGGGAATAGTTTATTATAAACTAACTTTTTGCTCAACTTTTTTGAAAGTTTCAAGTATATCTCCAGGTACAACGTCATCATATCCACTAATGACAACACCACACTCATAACCATTACCAATCTCTTCTACATCATCTTTAAAACGTTTAAGTGAAGTAAGTTCACCTTCGTAATGTACAACTCCATCACGAATAACACGAACCATACCACCACGGATAAGACGTCCTTCAACAACGACAGATCCGGCAACAAGTCCTTTAGGAATTTTAAACACTTCTCTAACTTCTGCTTGACCAGTATTTTCTTCAGTATATTTTGGAGACATCATTCCAGTAAGCATACCAGTAATATCATCTATTAGTTGGTAGATAATTGAGTATGTTTTAATCTCAACACCTTTTTGCTTAGCAGATGCTTTAACTGCACCAGTAGGACGAACATTAAATCCTAGAAGTACACAGTTTTCGGAGTTATTAACAAGTTCAACGTCATTTTCAGTAATTCCACCAACACCGCTAGAGATGATGTTTACTTTTACTTCATCATTTCTAAGTGCTGTAATAGATGATTTAATAGCTTCAAGCGTACCATGAACATCTGTTTTAAGAACAACTTTAAGAGATTTCAGTTTACCCTCTGCAATCATAGCAGTCATATCTTCTAATGAAGATTTCGTACTAATTGAAAGTTCTTTATGTCTGTCGTATTCGTGGCGTTTAAGAGCAAACTCTTTTGCCTCTTTTTCATTTTGCATAACAGTCATAACTTCACCAGAAGCTGGAACTTCGTTCAGACCTGCGATTACTGCAGTATGAGATGGTAAAAGAGTTTTAACTTGCTTATTATGCTCATCCATCATCGCTTTAACGCGACCATAAGCTGCACCACAAACAACATAATCTCCAACTCTAAGAGTACCATTTTGAACTATTACAGTTGCAACTGGACCACGACCTTTTTCAAGAGAAGACTCTATAACAGCTGCTTTTGCAAGTGCATTTTCATTTGCTTTAAGCTCTAGTATCTCAGCTGTTGTAAGGATGTTTTCAAGTAGATCATCAATACCCATTCCTGATTTAGCAGAAACTGGCACAAATTCTATATCTCCACCCCAATCAACTGGAGAGATTCCATGTTCAGCCATCTGGCCTTTAACCATATCTGGTTGTGCAGTCTCTTTATCCATTTTGTTAAGCGCCACAATTATAGGAGCACCAGATTCTTGAGCCATTTTTATAACTTCAAGAGTTTGTGGCTTCACACCATCATCAGCAGCAACAACAATGATAATAATATCTGTTATATCTGTACCTTTTTGACGCATGTGACTAAACGCGGCATGTCCCGGTGTATCTATAAACGTAATTGCTTTGCCATGTTGTTCAATTGTATATGCACCAATATGTTGAGTAATCCCACCAGCTTCGCCATCTGTTACTTTTGCTTTACGGATTGCATCAAGAAGTGATGTTTTACCATGGTCAACATGACCCATTATCGTAATAACAGGAGCACGTTCTGTTGCATCTGGATCTTCTTCTATATCCTCTTCATCATGAGTAAACTCATCTTTAGGGTCAATAATAGTTACTTCAACTTCAAACTCTTCAGAAAGAATTTCAATTTCATCATTTCCAAGGAAATCATTTTTAGTCATCATCATACCAAGATCAAAAAGAACTTTGATGATGTCAGATATTGGGCGATTAAGAGCTTCTGCAAATTCGTAAACGCGAATATCTTCAGGAATCTCTACATGAGTGATGATCTCATCTTCTTGAGTTGCTTTTGCATATTTTTTACGCTTATCTTTACGAACTTTTCTACCACGTGGAGCTGCTTTTTTATTTGCATTTCTTCCAGCTGGCTTAGGTGCACGAGGCTTTCTTTGCTCTTCAGCAGGAAGTGGAGCACGTTCTGTAGAGTTTAAATCAAGTAGTACTACTTGATCATCCATATCCATGGAAACATCGCTCATTGTCCCACCAAAAATGTCAATTCTCTTACCTTGTTCTTGCTTTCTAGCATTACTTGATGATGATTTATTCTTTTTCTTTTGAGCAAGTTCCTCTAAAACTTCAGCACTCATCTTTCCATATGATGATACTGAGGCTTGTTTTTGAGGTAATGAAAAGTTCTCTTCTACTTTTGGCTTTTTCTTTTTAACAATCTTTAAACCACTTTTCTTAAGTCCTGGTCTAATAGTTGGGGTAACAACTTTTATACCAGATGTAGCACTCTTAGGAGCTTCCTCTTTCTCTTTAATTTCAGCTTTAGCTTCAACTTTTTCTGTAGCTTCTACAGCTTCGACTACTTCAACTTTTGCTTCTTGGGTCTTTTCTACAGCTTTTACGGGAGGAGTCTCTTCTACTTTCTCTTCAACGATTTTTTTTGTATCTTCTTTAGGAGTTTCAACAGCTGCGTTAGAAGTTTCACTTTTAACTTTTTTTACTGTTGGCTTTGCAGGTGCAACTTCTGGCTCATCATCACCATTCATTATATAGTTTGCTATCCCTTCAGCTTGTTCCATTGTAACTACACTTTGCGCAGACTTAACTTCAAGACCCATTTTTTTTGCTTTATCTAAAACGTCTTTTGAAGCTATACCCAGTTCTTTTGCAATTTCGTGTACTCTAACTTTTTCTATCATCAGCGATGATCTCCTTTAGTTTGTTCATAAGTTTTTCTTTATCTCCACTTCTGCATTGTCGCATAAGTGACTTAGAAAGTTTCTTTTCATCTTCTAGACAAAGTTGGCATAAGTAAATACTTCGACCAACTCCTTCAAATGTAACCAATTCACTATCAATACACCTGAATCTAAATAGAGTAGACTGATTATCTCTTTGTCTACAAGATACACACATTCTAGTTGGATGATGTAAATTTTTCGCCATTATATCTAAATCTTACTTTAATTAATAGGCATTATCGCTCTATTATAAGCCCATTGTTATCAAAATCCAAAGTTTTAACAATAAAGTCTGGAAATTTCTGAGTAAACTTGTTTGCTATCATTGAGGCATCATCGTCATACACGAGTGAAAAGAAGGTACTACCACTTCCAGAAAGCGTACTCATAAGCGCTCCAGACTCGTAAGCAACTTTTTGCACAGCAAAAAGTTCAGGCAGCGTCTTCATTCTTGCTTTTTGATGAAACCTATCTTGTGCAGCAAGTTTCAACATCTCCCAATCTTCATTAAAAAAGGCAGCAACCGTCAACGCTGTATGAGAAAGATTATAAATTGCATTCTCTTTTGAGTAAGACTTTGGTAATACAGTACGTGACTTTGACGTGTTCATCTGTTTGTTTGGGATAACAACAACTGCTTTCAGATAATCCGGAAGATGTTTTCTTTGTGAAAAAACTTTATTTTTCTCTATTGTTGCAGCATTGAAGCCACCCATTACCGCTGGCGTTATATTATCCGGATGTGATTCATATACAAGGGCATGATTTAAAATACGGCGTTTAGAAACTCTAATCCCCGCAGCTTCATGCGCAGAAGCTATAGCGCTAACTATTACGGCAGATGAACTTCCAAGCCCTCTAGACATAGGTATCTGATTGTGAAAAGTAAACTTAAAATTTTGCGTCTTTTTTGTTAAACGCGCATAGTGGTCGTTAAAGATACTAACAAAAAGGTTATTGCCTTTTAAACGAGGGTTATTCTCACCCTCACCTTTTATGCTAACGCTAAAAAACTTTGATGGATGAAACTCTACTACATTTCTTAAATCTACTGCTAAACCTAAAGAGTCAAATCCAGGTCCAAGATTAGCACTTGTTGCGGGTACGCTTACTGTCAATTATACTTCCTATTATCCAACAGCACCTATCATATAGAGTGGTGTTGTAATGTTACTAAACTCATTATAATCAAGCTCATTTGGAAGTGTAAAAACCACTTCGGGTGCTATTTCTAACTTTTGAGTTTTTATTTCTGATGAAATTTTAACAAAATATAGCTTTCCAATCGCTTTTATAGGCTCATTTTTATTAAAATAAAATGCATCTGTAGCAAAAAGTGGTATTTTCTTTAAAATACTCAATGATTTTAAAAATATGTAAGCTACTTTTATAGCCATAAAGCTTCCTGGACCATTTGCATAAAAGAGTTTTTGCACTTCATATTTTTTAAAAATATCATCAAAAATAAGGGGTAAGATATCGGAGCTTCTTTCATCTGACTCTATGGTCTCAATAAGTGTGTTTCTTTCATAAATGCCAACTTTAATTGGTGAAGTGAGTGTAATTAAAAGAACGTCGACTTTTTTAAGCATATGCTTTTGCTAACTCTTTGGTAGTCTCTCCAACTAATTCAACCACCTCATAGTTATCTGCATCTTTTAGAAGCTCTAGAGTAAGTTTATGATTTAAGTCATGACTTCCAGCCATCGCTTCATAGTTTCCTATAAAATTCATACCAATCAAAGACATATCTCCAATAGCATCTAAAATTTTATGTCTTACAAACTCATCGCTAAAACGCAACCCTTCTGGATTTAAAATCTTCTTATCATCTAAAACAATTGCATTTTCAAGTGAACCGCCAAGTGCTAGACCTTTTGAACGCAGGTATTGAACCTCATGTAAAAACCCAAACGTACGCGCGCGAGATATCTCTTTTTTATAACTCTCTTTGGTAAACTTTAAAACATACTCTTGTTTTTGAATCACTGGATGAGGAAACTTAATGGTAAAGTCATATTGAAGATCAGGTGATGGAGAGAGTTTCACATACTTCTCTCCCTCTTTAACTTCAATCTCCTTTTTTATACGCATAATTTTTTTAGGCATATCAAGTTCAACAATGCCAGCTTCATCCAAAAGCATACAAAAGCTTGCACTACTGCCATCCATTACAGGTATCTCGTCAGCATCGACTATAACTCTAAGATTGTCAATCCCATAAGCATATACTGCAGAGAGCATATGCTCAATGGTTGAAATCACATGCCCATCTTTACCGATAACTGTTGCCATCTTTGTATCAACAACATTTTCTGGAATAAGCGGGATAGAAACATCAACGTCGCTTCTATAAAAAACAATGCCGCTATTTGATTCTAAAGGTTCTAGCTTTAATCTTACTGGGGAACCCTTATGTAGACCAATTCCTACAAGTTCAACAGGCTTTTTAATAGTTGTTTGATACATATCCTATCCCTTACCCTCTATCTATAATTTTTTTAGCGCTTTTAATAACATCATTAATATTTAGCTTTATCCACTGAGTGTCCATCCACTCCTGAGGCCTAACTTCTATACCCTGAACAAGTACTCCAAAGTGTAAGTGATCGCCCATAGCATAACCACTTTTACCTGTGTTAGCTATAGGCTCTTTCTTAGTTATTAAATCACCAGCTCCAACTTTTACAGTTGAGCAGTGGCCATATATAGTGAAAAGACCTAAACCATGGTCAATTGCAGGCATATTTCCATAAAGTCCATTATAGTCACTAAATACAACTTTACCCCCATTTTGAGGTTTAATGCTAGCCATGGCGTTACTTGCTAAGTCAAGTCCTAAATGGTAGGACTCACTAATATACACGCCATCATATGAGTACTTTCTATGGTCGCCAAATGTTGCAACTACTTGAGCGTTTTTAAGTGGGTACATCTTATTTATATTAAAACTATCCACTTTATCTTCTGCAACTTTTGAAGTTAACTCATGAATTAGCTTTTCATTTTTAGCTCTTACATCTTCATTTATAATTTTAAACTGCTCAAGTGAGCCTTCTATGCCTTGTGTTTCAACAAACTCTTCAGCTAGTTCGGCAATTTTTCCTTTTAAGAATCTATCACTTAGTTTGATATTTGACACTCTATAATTTTTTTGTTTTAAATACAGAGGAATATACGCCTTGGCAACATTTCCCGCGCTATCTTTTGCAATGACGGTTGTTTTGAAATCTTTATTATTTATATGCCATGCTAAAAGTGAGATAAAATAGCCATCTTTATAAAACGGTTGAGGAATAAACTTTTTTTCATCATTTGATTCTATATAAAGTTCTTTAATATTTTCATCTTCAGCTTTAAATATTACAAGAGCCGATCCACCACGAGAAATTTTATAAGAGTTGCTTATTATATTTAACTTGGGTCTTTTTTTATCGATTATAAGTTTGAAAACTTTAGAAGTTGCATTTCCTTTAAAAAAGTTCCACTTACTTACGTCTACGGCTTCTACTACAATATCAATCGTTTTATCCTTCATAGCGTAAGCAGATCTTGGTGGCTCAACTTTAAGATTCAATGATGTTTGAGGGTTAATTAGCTGTTCATACTCAAGAGTTTTTTCTTCTTTATCGGTTTTTAGCATTATTTTATACGACTTAACGCCACTCTCGTCATCTATAGTAAGTTCAATCGGTGTTTTCAGATTCCAATATCCATTACTTTGCATTGTAATATTTGGTACGTTTCTCTCAAACATTGATGAAAAGTAGACAAAAAGTCCTCCACCAATAACTAGAAGTACTATAAATAACAAGACGAACGAAGAACCATTTTTATTGCTTTTCAAAATTATATTTCCTTTAAAATTTTAATAATATTTTTGTTTTCATCTCTCTCATAGAGAATAACTTTTTCAACATTTACAAGATTTGAAATCTCATTTGCAATACTTATCGCATCTTTAAGGCTAGTCCCGCTAGCTCTTAAATCACTCTCAGCTACATAAACATGTGCCTCTTTTGCATCTTCTTTAAGTAATAAGTTTTTAAACATTATAGCTTTGAGCCTAAAAAGGCTTAATGGAACTCTTTTAGTCAAAAAGTTAGTACATGTTTTGTACTCAGCATTAAGGCTTATAAGTTCACTAGAAATAGCAAAAATTGTACCATCACAATCGTCACTTAAAAAGTTTTTATACCTTAGCATTATTCCAGTATAAAGAGATGTAGCCATCTTTTTATTAATACTGATATTATTGCTCTTAAAAAGCTCAAACAGACTACGACTATCACTAGTTGCGACTATCTTCAAGTCAGCAGAAGAAGCGATAGTATCTCTTACCTTATCATACCAAGGTAAAAAAGAGAGATTCACATCTATATCTGTAGTTTTTCGTAGTGAAACTTTTTTATGCAGAGTTAAAATATAAGAGTAAATGGCAGTTGCATTAGCAAATGAGTCACTATCAGTCTCTATAACTATATGCTTAGCTTCATTAATCTCTTTTAAATTCATAAGAACATCTACTTTTTTGAAATTATATACTATTTCTTATTCATCTTATACACATATGCTAAAACCTCAGCAACTGCGCCAAAAAGTTCTTCTGGAATCGGTTTTTCAAGCTCAACCTCAGCATAAAGGCTCCGAGCAAGTGGAGGGTTTTGAATGATATGCACCCCATTTTCACGAGCTACTTTTTTAATCTGTTGTGCCATATTATCCATCCCTTTTGCTACTACTATAGGAGCTCTAGTCTTCTCTTCATCATACTTAATTGCTACGGCGTAATGTGTTGGATTGGTAATAACTACATCTGCATTTGGAACTTCGGACATCATTCTCTGCCTTGATATTTCCATCTGTTTTTGTTTTATTTTAGACTTTATAAGAGGATCACCCTCCATATTTTTCATTTCATCTTTTATCTCTTGCTTGCTCATTTTTAAGCCATCAAAGTACTGTTTTCTAACAATAATCACATCAATAACAGCAAATATAAATATAATAAGAAGCATAACAAGTGCGATAATAATCATTTTATCTTTCAACCAATCAAGCTGATCTGCCAATGCAAAAAGGGTAACAGTAGGTAGCTCTTTAATGAAGAAAAAGAAAAAGATAAAGCCAACACCTAGAGTAGTAAAAGCTTTAAAGGTGATCTTCACACCCTCAATCATCTTTTTAACAGAAAAAAGATTTTTTGCCCCCTTTATTGGATCTATCTTTTTAAAGTCAGGCATAATTGCCTTTGTTGTAAAAAGAAAGCCAAACTGAGCAAGTGCGGCAACTACACCGGCAACGGCTACAGCTATTGCAAGAGGTAGGACCATAAGCAATATTTCTCTAATGGAAACAATCGCAATATCAATCATAAAAACTTTGTCTAATGGGGTTCCAACTAAAGAGAAGTAGTACTTAAAGAGCTGGAACATGTGATCAGCCATAAAAGGGAAAAGCATTAACACAGCTAGTATAGCTACAAAAAGAGTTATAACACCAGAAGCGTCTTGTGACTTAGGGACATTTCCCTCTTTCCTGGCATCTTCTATCTTTTTGTCGGTCGGTTCTTCTGTCTTTTCCTGATCATCAGCCATTTTAAATTCCTAGAAGAGTCGACAAAAATCTGTTATAGATTTTTCTTTAGTGCCTAAGCGGCGAGCCAAGATTAAGGTACTTGTTCCTTTATCTTTTAAATAAAAAAACACTTCTGTCTTTTCCTGATCATCAGCCATTTAAGTTAAAATTTCCTAATCCATTTTCATAGAGAGGTCAATCCATTTTGATTGATGAGTCAATGCCCCTGTACTAATTGCATCTACACCACTTCTAGCATAAGACTCAATTGTTTCTAGAGAAATGTTTCCGCTTGCTTCTAAAAGAATATGTCCATAGTTTTCATTTCTATATTCAACAATTTCTCTAACTTGTTCAGGTCTCATATTATCACACATTACTATGTCGCATCCTGCATAAAATGCTTCCTTAGCCATCTCGAATGTTTCAGCTTCCACTTCTATTTTAGTAGTAAAGGGTATCTCTTTTCTAGCTTTTTTAATATACTCTTTTAAGTTTTTGATAGTTCTAAGATGTGTGTCTTTTATCATCAATGAGTCATCAAGTCCCATTCTGTGGTTCACTGCGCCACCTATTCGCGTTGCGTATTTTTCAAAATTTCTTAACATTGGTCGTGTTTTTCGTGTATCTAGAAGTTTCACACCATAAGGTTCGACAATATCTCTGTACTGCTTTGTAAGCGTAGCTATGGAACTTGCATGTAAAAGTATATTTAAAAGAGTCCGCTCAATTCGTAAAAGGGTATGTGAATCACCACTAATAGTAGCGATGATATCACCTTTTACAAAACTTTCTCCATCAACTTTATTCCATCTAAGTTCAAATGCTTCAAGCTCAGCCAATACATCTATATATACAACTCCTGCTACAACGCCGTCACTCTTTGCTATAATTTTTGCACTCGCGTTTACTGCAGGCTCAACAAGAGCATATAGATCTCCGCGACCTACGTCTTCATCAAGCGTTTTTTTTACAAATTTCTTTATCATAACGCCAACATTCTCTCTAGCGCAATTTTTGCCCACTTCTGCGTTTGCTTATCTACTTCTATTTCATTAATAGGTTCACCATCATCTATAGCTTTGAGTGTTACATAAAGATCTTCTAAAGTGGTCTCATTCATTGTTGGACACTCTGGTTTAGTTGAGCTAAGTACATATGTATTTTTAGGACGAAGACGGTTAACCATATTAAACTCTGTACCAACTGCTATCTTTTGATCTTCTGGCTGTTCTTGTATATACTTAATAAGTTGAGAGGTAGAACCTACAAAATCACTTGCATCACAAATAGCTGGATCACACTCAGGGTGTGTAGCTATTAAGATACCTGGAAACTTATTTCTATAGAACTCTATATCATCTACAGTGAAGAGTTGGTGCACCGAACAAAAACCATCGTAACATAAGATATCACACTCCATAGGGTTTCCTTCTTGACCTATAACCATAGATTTTAAGCCCATTTGGTTTGCTATATTTTGACCTAAACATCTATCTGGAACAAAAAGAATTTTTTTACCCTCTTCTAAGGCTTTAGTAATAATTTTTTTTGCGTTTGAACTAGTACAAACCATTCCACCCATCTCGCCAACTTTAGCTTTCACATCTGCGTTAGAGTTAATGTATGTGATAGGAAGTATATTTTCATTTGATATGCCGTTATCGTTAAGATACTTTACTGAGTCATCAAAGTAAAGTGAGTCTATCATACGAGCCATCGCACAGCAAGCTATTTTTGGCATAACTACACGTTTTTCAGGAGAGAGTACTTTTACACTTTGGCCCATAAAACCAACACCACAAAAGAGTACAAACTCTGCATCATCGGCCTGTGTTCTCATTGCAAGTTCCAATGAATCTCCAGTTATGTCTGCCATTTCAAAAACTTCATCGCGTTGATAAAAATGAGCTACAACTGTAACATCCAATTTCTCTTTTAATTCGTTGATTTTTATTTTTAATTCATCGTTACTTAATTGCAAAAAATATTCCTGTATTTAATAGTATCGCAATTATATCAAAATATTTTTAGCATATTAACTGTAGAATGGCACACAAAAATATTTTTAAGGTTTATAATGGAATTTTTATTTAATACCAATGTTCAGTTTTTTATAGCTGCTTATTTAGTAGGTGGTATTCCCTTTGGTCTTTTACTCGCAAAAAAGTTTGCTGGTGTTGACATTAAAGCGAGTGGGAGTGGGAGCATAGGTGCAACAAATGTTTTACGTGTTGTAAAAGAGAGTAATCCTGCACTTGCTAAAAAACTAGGTATTGCTACTTTAGCTCTTGATGCGCTTAAGGGTGTCACAGTTTTAATAGTCGCATATTTTAGTGGCGTTAGTGAAGCGACACTTTGGGCCATCTCTGTTTTAGCAGTTATTGGTCACTGTTTTTCACCTTATTTGAACTTTGAGGGAGGAAAAGGTATTGCTACAGGTATGGGTGTGATGATGTTTATGCTTCCATATGAGACACTTATAGCACTTGTTGTTTGGGGAGTTTTAGCTAAAACACTTAAGATATCATCTATCTCTTCACTTACTGGCGTTATGGCTCTTTTAATTTCAAGCTTTATCATTCATCCAGAGATGGCACATGCACCTGTAGTCTTTATAGTTTTTATACTTTACTACAAACACATACCAAATATTATTCGTCTACTTAAGGGTGAAGAGAAGCGTGTCGTTTAATGACTATACAAATCGAAGATCTAAAGTTCCAGACAATTATAGGTATTTTAGACTTCGAACGCCAAACGCCACAAGATGTTATTATTAACATCAAGATAGAATACGACTATATTGAAGAATTTATCAACTATGCGGATGTAGCAAGTTTAGTTAAAACAACTATGATAGAGTTAAAATTTCTACTTATTGAAGATGCATTAAAAGATTTATCTCAAAAACTTCAAAAAAACTTTCCAGACATAAAAACTCTAAACTTAAAAATAACAAAACCCTCTATTTTACCCGACTGCAAGGTAAGTGTAGCAAATTCATACAAATTCAATTCTTAATCCAAACTTCATTTTTTTTTAAAGAAAATTGAAAAAAACTTTAAGTTAACCTAAAATTACGCTATCATTTCGCCAAAATATTCATATACAGGAAACTATTAATGCGCATTCTAATTATAGAAGATGAAGTAACATTAAACAAGATGCTTGCTGAGGGACTAAAAGAGTTTGGTTACCAAAGTGATGTTGTTGAGACACTTAAAGATGGTGAGTACTATCTTGATATCCGTAACTACGACTTAGTGCTTATGGACTGGATGTTACCTGATGGTAATTCAGTTGATATTATTGGTGATATCAAATCAAACACTCCAAAAACTGTTGTTGTTGTTCTTTCAGCTCGTGATGATAACGAAAGTGAAATCGAAGCTCTAAGAGCTGGTGCTGATGACTACATCAGAAAACCATTTGATTTTGATGTTCTAATCGCTCGTATTGAAGCACGTTTACGTTTTGGTGGAAGTAATATCATTGAAATCGAAGACTTAACTATCAATCCTGAAGAGGAAAAAATAACTTATAAAGAGAATGAGATAGAACTTAAAGGTAAACCTTTTGAAGTACTTACTCACTTAGCTCGTCACCGTGATCAAATTGTTTCTAAAGAACAACTTCTTGATGCAATATGGGAAGAGCCAGAGTTAGTAACTCCAAATGTTATTGAAGTTGCGATTAATCAGATTAGACAAAAAATGGACAAGCCATTAGGAATCACAACTATCGAGACAGTGCGTCGTCGTGGTTATAGATTTTGTTTCCCAAAAGAAATCAACTAACTAGTTAAACATTAGACCTCTCTTGCAAACCCTTTTTTTACTTGGGTTTGCAACATACCTTTACTTCAATCAAGCACTTATAAAATTTTACAAACATATGATATAATCGAACCAATACAGATAAAAAAGCATTAGCGACCACTCTAAAGGATTTAAATGTTAAGTAATATTTCCCTACTTTATGTTGAAGACGATTTAGATGTTGCTGATGAAGTTGCATATTTTTTACGAAAAAAAATCACAACTCTTCATTTAGCACAAAATGGTGAAGAGGGACTTGAGCTTTTTAGAAAATTCTCTCCAGATGTCATTGTTACAGATATTCAAATGCCAAAAATGAATGGTTTAGAGATGATTAAAATTATTCATGAAGAGAATCCAGGGATGCCCATAATCATTACATCTGCGTTTAATGAGCCAGAAATGCTCTTAAAAGCAATAGATGTAGGTGTGGATGCTTATATGCTCAAGCCAATTCATTTAAAAGAGCTCTTAGTAAAAATTCAAAAATCAGTAGCTCCTATTTACCTCTCTAAAGAACTTGAAAAATCTAAAGCTGAATTAGCCACAATGAAAAAACTACAAGATACGGAGAAAAAACTACTCGCTTATAAGGAGCGAATGGATTATGCATTTACTGGTAGTAATGATGGCTTATGGGATTGGGATATTCTCGAGGATAAAGTATATTTATCTCCAAGGTGGAAAGCTATTATAGGATATAAAGAGGATGAGATTAGAAGTAGCTTTTCATCTTGGAAAAAGAGTGTTTACCCTGAAGATTTAATCTTAGCTCAAGAAGAGATTCAAAAAGTTTTTTCCAAAGAAAAAGAGTTCTATAATCTAGAGTATAGACAGATACATAAAGATGGGCATTTAGTCTGGGTTCTAGCTCGTGGTATTGCCAAGTTTGATGAGATGGGAAACCCAATTAGGATGATTGGAACTCATACTGATATAACAGACAATAAACTCAAAGAAAATGAGCTAAAAGAAGCAAAAGAGAGACTTGAGAAGCTATCTATCACTGATGAACTTACTTCTCTTTACAATAGACGATATTTTAATCAAACAATAGCTAAAGAGATAAACCGAAGTAAGCGAGATAAAAAGAGTATAGTTTTTTTGATGCTTGATGTAGACTTCTTTAAACTATACAATGATAACTATGGGCATCTCCAAGGTGATATAGTCCTTACTCAAATTGCTGATGTTCTTAATACTTTTGCAAATAGAGAGGGTGATTATGCGTTTAGACTTGGAGGTGAAGAGTTTGGTATCATATTTACTTCTGGAACTATTCAAAACATACATAAACATATACAAAAATTACTTCAATCTATAGAGGGTTTAAATATAACACATGCCTATAGTAATGCTTCAAAATTTATCACAGCATCAATAGGAGTAGCAATCAAACGCCATGATGACAATATAACTGTCAATGAGTTGTATGCACATGCTGACAAAGCATTGTATCAGGCTAAAGCTTCTGGACGCAATCAAATAAAACTTTACAATCAGCCCTAACTTTTTCTTTACTCTAAAGAGATAATAGTCACATTTTAGTTATAATTTAGAAATATCTCCTCAAGGTAGTAGTATGCTTATCAAACACAGTATTCGTAAAAATTTCATCATTCAACTCATAGTATCATCTCTAACTCTCATATTAATATTTTCATCAATTCTTTACTTTTATATTGAAAAATCTATATATGATGACAAACATAATGCACTTCTAAAGTATGCAAAAAATATATCTGACTACAAGTCTGTTTTTAGACAAGATGAATCCTTTGCAGAGAACTACCTCTCTTTAACTGTGGAAATAATTTACCTAAAAGAGAGTGCCATTGAACTAGACTTTTATGAAAAAACTCTCAATGGACATACTTATTTAACACTTATACACCCATTTAATGCAAAAGAGAAGAGTTACTTAAAAATCACCAAAGATATATCTACGACAAAACAACTTTTAAATAAAATACTTAATTATATTTTTATAATAAACATAGCGGGACTACTCCTAGTAATTATATATGCAATATCCATCTCAAAAATGCTTATTCACCCTATAACAGTACTGAGTTCTAGACTTTCCAACATGAATGAGCATCTCATTAAACCTTTAAAGATTGAAGAGCTTCCTCAAGAGTTTGAGCCTCTTGGTATAACTATAAACCATCTAATATCAAGAATCCAAAACTTTGTAAAGTACCAAAAAGAGCTTTTTATCGGGACAGCCCATGAACTTAAAACTCCTCTTGCCGTTATTAAGTTAAAAAACCAAGTAACACTTATCAAAAAACGCTCACCTGAAGAGTATATAGATGCACTTAAGGTCACAAACAAAACGATAGATGAGATGAACATTATAGTTTCAAATATTTTAAATATCGGGAGACAAGAGGGAGCACAACTTGATAAGCCCGTGGAAGTAGATGTTATAGAAATACTCAAGCAAAAAGCAAATGACTTTAAACTCTTAGCAGAAAATGAGCATAAAGAGCTCAATATGTCTTTTGAGCCAAGTGGCTATATGGCTACACTACAGGTTAGCCTACTAAACCAAATAATTCAAAATTTTTTACAAAACGCTATAAAATTTACCCCAAAAGAAAAATCAATTACGCTAAGAAGTTCTCAAGATGATTATGGCTTATTGATAGAAGTCATTGATGAAGGATGTGGAATAGACACAGGAGTTGATCTTTTTGCCCCATTTAAACGCCAAGGAAATAAACCGGGTGTTGGGCTTGGTCTATTTTTAGCAAAAAGTGCTGCAGATGCCCTTGGTGCGAAAATAAAACTACGAAATAGAGAAGATGGAGCAAGTGGAACTATAGCTTCTTTACAACTCAATTCTCAACTATCTTGTATAATTCCAAGAAATGCGATGGGATTCAAAAACAATAAAGCTTAGTTTCGCTATAAATCGTGACATAAATAATATAAGGTTTTTCAATGGCTCTAATAATAAATGACGAATGTATAGCATGCGATGCTTGTAGAGAAGAATGCCCGACAATTGCGATTGAAGAGGGAGACCCGATTTACTTCATAGATCCAGATCGTTGTACTGAATGTGTAGGTATCTATGATGAACCAGCATGTATTTCAGTATGCCCTGTTGATTGTATTGTCCCAGATAAAGATAACGTAGAATCTATAGCGGAACTTCAATTTAAATATAAAAATTTAGACTTAGAAGAGTAATACTTATGGCAAAACGTGTTGCAGTCATTGACATCGGTTCTAACTCAGTTAGAATGGTTGTTTATGAGAAAACATCACGTTATGCATTTCACCAACTTCACGAAGAAAAAAGTAAAGTTCGTATCTCTGAAAATGCTTATAAAGACAATGGTAATCTCCAAGAGATTCCTATGCAAAGAGCATTTAATGCATTGGCTGATTTTATAAAAATTAGTGAATCTTTCAATGCTAGAAAACTTCTCTGTGTAGCTACCTCTGCTCTTCGTGATGCCCCTAACCAACAAGACTTTTTAAGAGAAGTTAAAAAAAAGCTAAAACTCAATATTAAGATCATTAGTGGAGAAAAGGAGGCCTATTTTGGTGCGATAGCATGTGCAAACCTCCTTCCTAAACAATCAAATGCAATGAGTATAGATATAGGTGGTGGATCAACAGAGATAAGTGCTATAGACAAGGACAGTGTTTCTAATACTATCTCTCTAAAGCTCGGAACAGTACGCTTAAAAGAGCTCTATTTTGATAATGACGACATCGATGGAGCGATCGAGTATATCGATGCACAACTTAGCCTTATATCTGACTTTGATATATCTACCCTTATAGGAATAGGTGGGACTTTCAGAGCCATATCAAGTGCTATTCTTCAATCACAAAACTACCCTCTAGATAAAATACATGCTTATGAGTACTCTTTAGAAACCTTCTCTGAGTATATAGAAAAGATACTTGATACAAAAAGCAGTAATGAACTTTCTGCCTTAGGTATTAAAAATAACAGACTTGATGTAATTAAACCAGGGACTCTTATACTACAAAGAGTCATAAAAAAGTTTAATATACATAAAGTAATAACAAGTGGTGTTGGCGTTAGAGAAGGGGTCTATTTATCAGATTTACTAAGAAACTCAAAACATAAGTTTCCTCATAACTACAATACATCTATAAAGTACCTTATAGACTCTCATGTGCAAGATAAAGCCTTTTCTATACTGCTAAACTCGTTAAGTAAGAAACTTTTTGATTTAACAAAAGAGACTCTCTCTCTTGATGAATCTTATAGATATGAACTTGGTATTGCTGCTAAGCTTTATCCAACAGGGAGCAATATACACTTTTACTCTCAAAATAAACATACATATTATCTCATACAGAGTGCCTTAGAGTATGGTTTTACACATAAAAACATCACACTAATAGCTACACTTACAAAGTATGCAAAAAATAGACTACCTACGACTTCACATCTTCAAAAATATGCGCAACTACTTCCAGCAGAACATATTACTAAGGCACTTAGTTATTTACTTTCCTTAAGTATTGCACTACTAAGTCATAGACCTCGTAATATTGATTTTCAGATGAAAATAGAAGATGGAACTATTATTATAGACTCAAAAGATAAGCTCTATATTGCAGAGGATGCAGTAAAGAAATTAGAGTGCTCACATGAGACACTAAGAGTAGTTTTCAACTCCTAGAATAGAACTTTTGATTAAAATCTCTGTCCCATAGTAAACTCAAAACTAGATGGTTTGTCACCAGTTTGAACATTTAGAGGATTGGCAAACATTAATTGAATTGGTCCAACAGGGGAGAACCACTCTAAACCAAGTCCATACCCCCCACGTGATATCTCATTTATTGACTCATCGCCTATAAAACCCCAGTCCAAAAATGATACAAGACGCATTTTAGCCTTAGGGATTAGTGGAATACTAAGCTCAAGTGAGTTAGAAAAAGTTTTCTCTCCCCCAAGTCTTCTTATGCCATCAAAGGCATTAGCATCTGCAATAGATGGAGAGAGTGAATAGGACTCATATCCTCTAACACTACCTATACCACCCATATAAAACTTTTCCGCTAATGGTATATAACCATTATTCATAACCATACTTAGTCTTGCTTTATATCTAAGGATAGCATCAAAATCTATCCACTCCTTTAGTCCCAAATATTTACCAAAACTAGTTCTTGATTTTAAATAGTTTGCATCTGCACCAAGTCCAGTCTTCTCGAAACTTTGAGACAAATCAAAACCCACACGAGGTAGATAATAATCATCTGTATTATCCCATTTAGCACTTACTGTTACACCACTTTTAGAGTAATCTTCAAAATAAAATGTATCTGTAACACTCAAATCGATAGTGTCATCAAAATCATAAGAGTTACTAGAGAACCCATATCCTAAATACCCAGAGACAAAACGGGAGAACCTATGACCAACACCAACACTCACCCCATCACTAAATACTGAGTAATCATTATACGTATATGCCGAGTGAAAGATAGAGAAGTTACCACTAAAGTCACTATCATTGAGTCTGTTGTTAGAGATATTAAAAGAGTAACTCTGTGTTGTTTGTGATCTCTCTGCTTTTACCCCAACATTTATACCACTTCCCCAAATATTTCTGTCATTAACAGCTAAACTAAAAAGAAGTCCACCATAAGATCCATATCCACCACCAATTTGAATATTACCAGTTGGTGCCTCTTTTACTTTTACTACTAAGTCCATAGTTTGATTATCTATACGTTTCTCTTCTATAGTGTTGCCTTCAAAGAAACCTAAACGCCCAAGAGAGTTTCTCGAATCTTTTAAGTCAGTCAAAGAGTACATGTCCCCCGGTCCAAGATAAAGTTCACGACGTATTATTCTATCTAGTGTTCTATTATTTCCAGAGATAACTACATTACGTATTTTTACTTTATCACCCGGTGTTATTTTAAAAACTACTTCTACTGTTTTATTATCTTTATTTTTTTTCAAATCAGGTACTACTTGAACAAAAGCGTAGCTCTTATCTGCGATAGCTGTTTTTATCTTTTCAGCATCAGAGCGAAATTTTTTAATATTAAAAACTTCACCCTCTTCTAGTGATATTATCTCTCTAATCTTCTCTTCATCCATCACATTTTCAGACTGAAAAATAGCAATTTTTTCTATAGAATAGACTTCACCCTCTTCTATTTTGTAACTCATATCTGCAGTATAATGATTAAAATTTACTCTAACAAATGGCTCTTGAACTTTTGCATCAAGATATCCATACTGCATATAAAGATCACGAATTCTTAGGTTGTCATATTCCAAATCTCTAAGAGACATCTTTCCATCATTTTGTCCCCAAAACCAACCCATAAAGTCATGCTCTTTATTTGCGATTACAGTATCAAACTTGTCACTATCTATACCATTTACACCACTATATTTAAGTTTTTCTATAATTACTTCTTCGCCTTCATTAACCAAGAATATAACTTTAACACTACCATTTTCAAGATACTCTGTTTCTATCTCAACAACACTATCTATCTTTCCCTCTTGCGAAATAGCCTCAATAATGCGCTTTTTTGCAGCCTCTAAAGTCTTTTCATTATAAAGAGCACCTTTTTTTATCTGAATAACAGCATCTTTTGCCTCTTCATCAGTATCTTTCCATCCCTTAAGCTCAATCTTAGAGATAATAGCTTTTTCGACAAAGAAAAATGTTAAGTTTCCCTCTTCAAACTCAACCCATATATCATTAAAGTAACCCTGTTTAAAGTACTTCTTTACAGCCTCATCCAGCATCTCTAAAGTAATGTCGTCACCCTTGTCAAAGCTAAGCATTCTTAGCGCGACTGACTCTGACAACTGAACCATTCCCTTGTATTTAATAGTCTTGACAACTTCTGCAGATATATTTGATGTAAAAAAGAGGAGGAGCAAAAAAGGTAAAAGTATTTTCATTAAAATTCCATGTTTAAAATAAGAGATGATTTTACCTCTAATGAGGTTAATAATAAGTGAAAGTAAGCTTAAATTTCTATATTTTGAATGTAAAAAAGATAAAATATTAAAAAAATTTAATCTTTATTTAACACAGTTATACTAAGATATTAACCTAAACTTTATAGATCAGGAATCTAGAATGAATTTTCAAAACTTATCCATCAGTAAAAAAGTCCATATACCCTTAATTGCTTCAATGATAATGGGTTTCATGATAATCATCGTTAATTATTTGTATTCAAACGCAGATATGATTGATGAGATATACAATAGCGAAGAGAAATCTTTAAGATCTTTTTATGAAGATGCGATTAAATCAAAAGAGAATATTGGTCTCACAAACGCCATAAATATATCTAACAACTATAATGTTGTAAAAGCTTTAGAAACAAAAGATAGAGAGATTGCTATAAATGGTTTAAAAACTGTTTCAAAAGATTTTAAAGAGTATACAAATTATAAAAATATAAAAATTCATATACATGATGAAAATGTTCATAGTTTCTTAAGAGCATGGAAACCGAAAAAATTTGGAGATGATTTAAGCTCTTTTAGAAAAACTATTGTTAGTATTAAGGAGGATAAAAAGCCAATTGTCGCTATCGAGTTAGGTCGCGCCGGTTTAGTTTTAAGAGGATTGGCACCAATCATTCAAGATAATAAGTACTTGGGTTCAGTAGAGTTTATGCAGGGATTAAACTCAATTGTTAAAGATGCTAAAAAGAACTACGGATACGACTTAGTAATAGTTATGGATGATAACTATTTATCTACTGCAACATCTCTAAAAGATGCAGCAAACACCAATGGTTTCACTCTAGCAGTTAAAGAAGAGATTATCAATAAAGGCTTCTTTGATGATCTAATTAATGTAAATATAAGAGATACGGAGAATTATCAGATTACAGATGAATATTTTGTAATATCTGAGCCAATTTATGACTTCTCTAATGAACTTGTTGGATATGCAGTAGCTGGAAAGAGTATCTCTAAAGTAGAATCACTTATACAAAAGTCTCAGAACTCTTCCCTCAGACAAATACTTATCATCATAGTTATAGATTTAATCATACTATTCTTAATCATGTATATTATTAAAAGAACAGTTACAAATCCTATTGAAGAGCTTGATAGAGTTACAAAAGAACTCTCTCAAGGAGATGCTAACTTAGCAGTAAGGCTACCAGTAAATACAAATGATGAACTAGGTCAAGCAAGTGCTAGTTTTAATACTTTTTTAAATAAAGTTGAACAGTTATCTATAGAGCAACAAGAACAAGCGGTCATAGCTGAAAGATCCGCTCAAGAAGCAACTGAAAATATGAACAAAAACATGCTAACCCTTACTCTCTCCAATAGTATGATAGCCGGTTCAATTGACAACTCTAACAACCTACGTAATAGTTTAAAAAATAATGTCGATAAAATAACTCAAATCAATAAGTTAAATCAACTCACTGGTGAGACTGTACAAACTGTTTCCCTCTCGACTGATGAAATTATAAGTACTATTTCTGAAATATCTCAAATGATAGCAGACTCTAGAATATCTTCTGAACAGCTCTCTTCTAACGTTGAAGAGATATACAGTGTAATATCTTTAATCAAAGATATCTCTGATCAAACCAACTTACTTGCGCTTAACGCTGCTATTGAAGCAGCTCGTGCAGGTGAGCATGGCCGTGGCTTTGCCGTTGTTGCTGATGAAGTAAGAAAACTAGCTGAGAGAACTCAAAAAGCTACTAGTGAAGTTGAAGCAAATATTAGTGTACTAAAGCAAAACTCAATGAGTATGGCTGAAAATAGTGAAAAAATAGAGCAATACACTCTCTCTTCACAAGAAAAACTTGATGATTTCAAAAGTGGTTTCTTTGAAATGGTTACAAATATAGAGACGTTAAAAGATGATAGTTCATCTATAGGTCATGAACTCTTTACAAACATGGTTAAACTAGAGCATATGATATACAAGAACAATACTTACTCAAGTGCATTTGTTGGTAAGCCAAATAGTAGTGTGGAAGAGCATAATAACTGTAGCCTTGTGAATTGGTGTTCCGCTGATGATATCAAGTCAAGATTTAGTAATAAGCAAGGCTTTAAAAATATTCAAGCACCGCATAAAAATCTTCATAGTAAAATTGAGACGATTATACAGATGCTTGAGGAGAGTGAGAGCCTTAAGTCTGATGAAATTATAGAACTATTTAAAAATATAGAAAATGATTCTATTGACCTATTTAGTGCTCTTGATGATTTATATAAATAATATTTCGTTAGCTTCTAAATACAAAAGCTTGAATGTTAACTAAAGATAGTATAATCGTAAAAATATTTATGAAAGATAGTATATGAACATAGCAATAGTAGGTCTTGGACTTATGGGTGGCTCGCTTGCACTTAGTCTTAGAGCAAAAGATTATATAAATAAAATAGTCGGTTACGACCACAATGAAGAACATAAAAAGACTGCCCTAGAACTTAATTTAGTAGATGAAATTGTAGAGTTTGAGCTTGTAAAAAAGTGTGATGTAATCTTCTTAGCTATACCAGTTAATGGCGTTATCGCCTCTTTGGAAAAACTCACTGATGTTTCTCAAGATGTCACTATCATAGACTTAGGGAGTACAAAAGAGAAGATTATATCTTCAGTACCTCCCATCATAAGAAAAAACTTTGTTGCAGCTCACCCAATGACAGGAACTGAAAACTTTGGTCCAACAGCGGCTATAGAAGGTCTTTATGAAGACAAGGTAGTCGTACTTTGTGATCTTGAAGATAGTGGAAAACATCAGTGTGAAACAGCCAAAAAAATCTTCACCTCTTTAAATATGCGTAAATCATTTATGCGAGGTGCTGAACACGATAGACATGCCGCGTTTATATCTCATATGCCCCATGCCATCTCTTACTCTATTGCCAACACTGTTATGAAACAAGAGAATAAACGTAATATTTTAGCTCTTGCCGCGGGTGGATTTCGTTCAATGAGTAGACTTGCTAAGAGTTCACCAAACATGTGGGAAGATATCTTTAGACAAAATAAAACTAACCTCATTGAGGCTATAGAACTTTTTGAAGATGAACTTACAGAACTTAAAGAAGCTATTTTAAGTGATGAGTGGGAGAAAGTCCACCAAGAGATGAAAGATGGAAATAAACTCCACGATATCTTAGACTAAGAGAGACTCTTCTCTTCACTTTCAAAATTCCCTCTAATTTTAGAATAAATTAAATGCAGACCAACGGTAATCAATCCAACTACAAGACCAACAATCAATTCGCCAAGTATAGATGGAATTCCATGAAGTAAATCATGAATCTGATGCACGTTATGAACAAATATTCCACCTGCAACAAGAAGCATGGCAACCGTACCTACCACGGTTAGAACTTTTATCAACTTTGGTAACGTGCTTACTAAAAGTCTGCCTATTTTCTCAACTAATGCATTCTCTTCATTTGACATTGATATAAGCTTAAATCCAAAATCATCCATTCTTACAATAAGAGCTACAAGACCATAAACTCCGATAGTAGCAATAATAGAGACTACGCTTACAGCTATAATCTGTATAGATAGACTCTCTTCTAGAACAGTTCCGAGTGCCATTATAACAATCTCGATTGAGAGTATAAAATCAGTAATAACAGCTGACTTTATCTTCTTTTTTTCTAATGTAACGGCATCTCCTTTAATAGTTTTTTGATTAGTTACGTCTTTATCTTCACTCTTATGAAAAAAGTACTCTACTATCTTCTCAGTACCCTCATAAGCTAAATAAACGCCACCAATCATAAGTATAGGAATGATAAGCCAAGAAGCAAATGCACTTAGCAAAAATGCAATAGGCAGAATGATTAGTTTATTTTTAAAAGAGCCCTTTGTAATTTCCCACAAAACTGGTAGTTCTCTTGAAGATGCAAATCCCGATGCTTTTTGAGCGTTTACAGCTAAGTCATCGCTAAGCAGACCTACAGTCTTTTTAGTAGCGATCTTACTCATAGCAGCTGCATCATCCATAAGCATTGCTATGTCATCTAATATTACTAATATACCTGTAGCCATTTAAAATTCCTTAGGGCTTTATGCCACTATACTTTTAGAAAAACACTATTTTAAGATATAGAGTAACTTTTTATTATCTCTTTTACTTTTTTCTTATCTAGTGATTTTTTATCTTTTGAGTAGATATTATTCTCAAGTATATCCACTATCTCTTTTACGTCTGCGTTATCTTTATATGGGAGAAGTTTTATAAGGAGTAGCTTTTCATCTTGCAAGTCAATACTTTTTCCTCTCCTCTCTCCTTTTCTAGCTTTAAACAACATTCCAAGTACCCCTAAAGCTATGCCAACAACAAAAGCAAGGGCTATCCATAGTTTATCTATTGCTTTTGTTACAACCACCTCTTTAACTTCTTGATTAAGCTCAGAAGTAGTCTCATCGCGTTTAATTTTTACTTTACTCTCTTGGCTCGTCACTTCTCCACTTACTTTTATATCAATAGCCTTCGTTTGAATAGTCTCTATTTTTCCAGTTTTAATGCTAAAGTATTCAAGTTTAAAAGGTTCAATTGTAAAATCTCTATCACTTACAAACGCTAGCTTTTGAGTCAGTGAATTTCCTTTAACAACTATCTTCTCATCAAATACATTCACACCTTGCAAATAAGGTTTAAAACTCTTTATATCTTCAAGGTTTCCATTTCCATTTACATTGATAGTAAGGTTAACCGCTTCATTGGAATTTATCTCTGTTTTAGCAACGCTTACATTTATACTAAAGTCTCCAATAATATTTACACCATTAGGAAGAGGGTTTGCTGTGATACTTAACTCATTTGAGTAGTAACTTTTCCACTTCACTTGAGGAATAAGCGTTCCCCACTGGTTTGAGCCTACACGCGAAGCTATTTTTAGCTGTGCAGGTGGAATACTTAAGACTCCACTTCTTTGGGCCGCTAGTTTATAAACTACAGTTGTAGTAATATACTCTCCATCATCTGTGCGTTTAGGTTGAGATTCCTCTTTTGTCCAAAAACCTTTAAAATCCGGGGCAATAAACTTGCTATCAACAGCTTGCGCATTTCTCTTTTGCTTAAGAAGAAGTGTCAAAGTGAATGGCTCTCCAACATAAAGCTCTTTTTTTGAAGGCTCAAGTAAAAGAATAAAGTCAGCTCTCAGATCTTGTTTCATAGGTTCAACAACAACATTCACACTATTTGACTTCTCTATCTTGCCATCAATCTCAACCTCAACACCATCAATAGTACAACTCTTAAAAGGGGTAAAGCTATAACGCAGAGAGTAACTCTTTTGATAATCCCCATTTATAGATTGGATACTTGTTTGTGAACCTGTAGAGGTAATATCATTGCCACATATGCTATCAATGATAGGTTTTTTTATATCCTCTCCGCTAATTGTTAAAACATAAACAGCATCATCTCCAGCGGAGATAACTCTTGGTTCAACCTTTGCTGTTACCGTAGCGTAAATCGTAGTTGTTAAAAATATTATAAAAAGGGCTATTCTACCAAGGTTTTGCATCTTCATTCTCCTCTACTTTATTCTCTTGATTTAACATATACATATATGTATTTTGTTGCTTATTAAGCTGTTTGAGCCATTTGTTTTGTTCTTCATCGCTCATTTCATCACTCATATCTACTTGCTGTGGTTGTTGCTGAGTAGAATTTTCATCTTTTAGCTCTTCAGCCTTGTCTTCTTCTTTTTCTTTTTGAGACTTCTCTTGCTCTTTCTTCTCTTGCTCTTCTTTTTCTTGTTGTTCTTTATCTTTTTGCTCTTGGCTTTTTTTATCCTCTTTTTCTTTGCTATCTTTATCTTGTGAATCCTCGTTTTTCTCATCTGAGTTTTCATCTTTTTTTGACTCGTCATCTTTCTTGTCTTGTTTATCGTCTTTTTTATCTTTATCTTGCTTATCTTTATCTTCGTTCTCTTTATTCTCTTCTTCTTTCTTCTCTTGCTCTTTTATCGCTTTTTTTACAGCCTCAAGATTTTCTCGCGTTTGTTTATCTTCTTGTAGCTTTAAAGAGTTTTCATATGCCTCAACCGCTTTTTGCAAGTTCTCTTTTGTAGCTTCTTCTTTTACATAGCTATTGCCTATGTTAGAGAGTTTCTTAGCGTTTAGAGCTGCGTCTTCAAAAGCCGCCTTTTCATAACTCTCTCTAGCTTCTTTAAACTTACCTTGCTTATAAAGAGAGTTTCCTAGATTGTAACTACTCTGAGCACTATCGGTCTCTTTTGAATAACTCTCGTAAATCTCTGCGCTCTTAGTATACTCTTCATTACCATAAGCCTCTTTTGCCTCATCAAGTTGCACAAAATCTAAAACTCCCGCGTTTAACTCTACGGAGTTAGTTAAAAACATAACCGCCATAAACATCGCCGAGACGTTTTTTATCTCGCGTTTAGAAAATGAAGACGTGGCAATGAGTAAAATCAACAGAGCCAGAGCAAGTGGATAATAAAATAGAGGGATATATCTTGCAATCTCTTCAGACTTCAACTCTCTTTTTTCACTATGAGCGTCTATCTCTTCAAGCATCGCTTTTACGTCATCGTTTGAGTTTACGCTCTCTATATAAACGCCACCGCTCTTTGTTGCAAGGTCCGCAATATTCTCATTAAGTTTAGAGACTATTATATTTCCATTTTGTTTTATGAACTCTCCATTTTCCTGCTTTATGGGAGCGCCTTTGGTTGTTCCTACGCCTAAAACAAAAATGGCGATTTTATGCTCTTTAGCATATGCTATCTCGTGTGAGAAATCTTCACTATCTCCCCCATCGCTTAAGATAAGTAGATACTTTTTAGACTCTTTTTTCATGCTTCTATCAACCACTTCTAGCATTGAGAGAAAGTTAGTTCCCTTCTCGGTGATAGAGCTAGTGTTGAGTTGGCGAAGCAAAAAACTCACCGCCTTATGATCAAAACTTAAAGGAGAGACTAGGTAGGAGTTTTTCGCAAAGCCTATCACCCCTATTCTCTCGTTTGGCGCTAGCTTTAAAAGTTCTAGCGCTTTTTGTTTTGCAAGTTTTAATCTATTTGGATAGACGTCCGAAGCAAGCATCGAGTCAGAGATATCAAGCGCAATCATTATGTCAGCACTCTTTGCTTTTACCTCAACTTTGCCATCGTCTATCACAGGTCCTGCGAGCGCTATGACTATCAAAATACCCATAAGTAAAAAAAGATAATTTCTTCCTTTCATACTCAAACTGTTTGAGCCAACGCGAAGTTTATCCATAACTTCAGCGGAGAAAAAACTCGTCTCTTTTGCCTTTTGCGTTAGGAGTAGTCCAAACAAAATCAGAAGAGGAACTATCATATAGTATAAAAATTCAGGATGTAAAAAATTCATCAGTTCACTCCTCTTTTATTTCTAAGATACACATATGTCATTAAAAGTATAAATGCCACAAAAAGCGGATAAATATAGTAGTAGTTCATATAAGTAAAGGTCTCATTTTTAATCTCAACCTTTTCAAGCTCGTCTATCTTGTCATAAACCGCCTTGAGTTCATTAGCGCTTGAAGCGCCAAACGCCACTCCTCCAGTCTCTTTTGCTATTTTCATAAGTACGTTTCTATTATACTCATGAGGCATGCCAATACCTACGGGATAGACTTTCACACCCTCTTTTTTTGCCATGTCAAGAGCAACGTCTAAAGGTATTTTATCTACGCCCTGCGTTGAGAATCCATCGGTAAGTAAAATAGCCACTTTTGATTTTGATTCACTCATTTTTAAAAGGTTTACCCCTTGAGCTAGAGACTCATACAGAGCAGTATATTTTCCTGCCATTCCTATTTGGAGTTGTGAGACTATTCGTGAGAGAATATTCTCATCATAAGTTAAGGGAGATGCTATAAAAGAGTACTCTCCAAAAACTACCAGACCTATGTTATCTGTCACTCTCTTTTTTATAAAATCGCTCACTATCGCTTTTACAATGTCAAAACGGCTTATGCCAGGATTATTATCATCAAATCCTCTTGCTTGCATAGATTGCGACGCATCTATGATTATCGCCAGTTCATGCCCTTTTTTAGGTTCTAACTCATAAGCTTCATCTTTTACAGGGGACATTAACGCCACGACCATAAGAACTATTCCTAGCCACTTCAAAAGAAAGAGAAACTTTGAAGCGGAGATGGTAGAGTTCATAAACTGTGCTGCATGAGGGAAATAAAATGAGGGAAGTTTCATCTTACAAAAGAGTTCACAAAGTATAAACGCCACAAGCGCTAACGCCACATAAGGGTATTCAAAATAGAGACTGTTAAACATCTATCATTCCTGTATAGAGTTCTATTAAACGCACAGTCTCGTTATCAAAAGCGTTTACGCTTTTTTTATACTTATACTCCTCCAGCTTCTCTTGTAAATCGATATAAGTTTTTGTATGGCGTTGACTATCCTCTTTAAAGGTAGCCCCAAAAAGCGTAATCTCATAAGCCGCTTTTTTAGCGTCTTTAAAGTCTATCGCAAGTAAAAGCTTTTTATGCTCTTCTCTAATATTAAACTTGTTTCTATTTTTAAACCACTTCAGTATAAAAAACACAACTACAGATAAAACTATAGCTCCAGCTACTACCAGCACAATTAGGTAGTATAGAGAATACTCTTGTATCTCCATAAGAGGCTTTATGTCATGAATCTTAATCTCTAGGTTTTCCATGCTATCTACCTTCAAAGAGTCTACGTAGTAAAACGCCAACGCTGCTGTCTGTATATATTTTAGTAAATCTAATCTGATCTTTTCTTAGTCTTGAGTAGAGCTCTCTATCATGCGCATGAACTTTAGCGGCGTAACTTTTTACGCTGCTCTTGTTAAAGTCGCCTTCTAAAATAGAACCGCTCTCAGGATCGACTAAAGATGAAAAACCCATCTGAGGAGGCTTCTCTTCTAAATGATCACGAACTATTATGGCTACCACTTCATGCTTTTTAGCCAAAAGTCTAAAGTCCGGTATCTCAAAGAAATCACCTACAATGATGATAAGAGACTTGCGTTTAAGTCTTTTAAACAGAGAATCGGCGATAAATTTAAAATCTACTTTTTTATTTAAGGCGTCGAAGTTTAAAATCTCATCTACGCTCTTTTGTACCTGATGAAGTTTTTTACTTGGTTTTAGGTGTGATACCATCTCATCAGTATAAATATAGGAGCTTAGTAGGTCTCCATTTTTAAGAGTTGAAAAACTAAGTAGCGCCACTATCTCAGCTATAACATCTTGTTTAAACTTTTTAGAACCAAAGTGTACACTTCCATTTAATACAGATGCCACCACTACATTTAGTTCTCTCTCTTCACGAAAGATTTTAATGAAAGGCTTTTGCATCTTCGCCGTGATATTCCAGTCAATATGACGGATATCATCACCAGCCATATACTCACGAAGTTCTATAAAGTCATAACCCTCGCCTTGGAAGATGGAAGGGTTGTTCCCCACCATTTCAGAAAAGACTTGACGACGGGCCCTTACTAAGATTTTTTGTAGTTTACTCAAAACTCTGCACCTCTATGGAATTGCTACGGCTTCAAGTACTTTTTGAATAATTTCATCAGTTGTAACACCCTCAGCCTCTGCTTCATAAGTAAGCACTATACGGTGACGCATTAACTCTTTAGCTATATATGCAACGTCTACTGGCGTTACAAAATCCTTTCCACGCATAAACGCCATTGCCTTAACTGCTTTAAACATATCTATACTAACGCGAGGAGACGCTCCAAACTGAATAAACTCTGCGATATCTTCAAGTCCATACTCACTTGGATTTCTAGTCGCGTTTACAAGCTCTATCATATACTCTTCAACTTCAGAATCCACATGAATATCAGCGATAGCTTTTTTAATTTCCACAATATCTTCAGCGTTAAGCACTGCGTTTATAGTTTCATTTTTGCCACTAGAGATTCTACGAGCGATTTCCAACTCTTCATCTTTAGTGTTGTAATCAACTACGAGTTTTAACATAAATCTATCAAGTTGCGCTTCTGGAAGCTGATAAACTCCCTCTTGCTCCACCGGATTTTGCGTTGCCATTACAAAAAATGGAAGGGAGAGTTTAAATGTAGCGTCACCAAGCGTAACCTGTTTCTCCTGCATAACTTCAAGAAGAGCAGATTGAACCTTTGCTGGCGCGCGGTTAATTTCATCTGCGAGTAAAAGATTTGTAAAGATTGGACCTTTTTTGATTTTAAATTGATTGTTTTGAGGGTCATAAATCTCTGCGCCAAGGATGTCAGAAGGGAGTAAATCTGGTGTAAACTGAGCACGTTTAAAGTTAAGACCTAAAGCCTTTGATAGTGCGTTAACAGTTGTAGTTTTAGCAAGACCGGGAACGCCTTCTATAAGAATGTGTCCTTCGCACAATAGCGCGATTAAAAGAGAGTCTATCATCTTTTCTTGTCCAACAACTACCTTACTTACTTCATTTTTAACATTTTGTATTTTAGAAATCATTATATTTACAACCTTTGATTTAAAGTGTACGAAGTATATTCCTAAGAAGTAAATGATTTTTAAATATAAGAACTATAAATATTAGATATTTTTAATGACTTAACGTTCATTAAGTAACAAAAATCTTCTTTTCATACTATGGGATTATAAATTTTATAATTTAGGCTCTGTTATCTTGACATATATTACCTATTTGTCTATAATTTCGACCTCTTAACAATTAAGAGCAAATGTCTTGTTAGCTCAGCTGGTAGAGCACGTCACTTTTAATGATGTGGCCGATGGTTCGAATCCATCACAGGACACCATTTATTTTCTACAACTTAGTGGCCCCGTCGTCTAGCGGTTAGGATCCATGGTTTTCATCCATGTTACAGGAGTTCAATTCTCCTCGGGGTCACCACTTCAAATATTAATTTATCACCAAATATGAACCATATAAACTCACTAAACTTACTAATACTATTACTGTCATCTCTATCATATGACTATAGCTTCTAATTCTCTCATGGTGTTCTGTTATACTTTCAATTGTCTCATTCATTTTTAATCCTTCTGTCTGCTAACTAAGAGTTAGTTAATTTAATCTTTTGCAGAACTATATCCAGGATTAATGAGTAAATAGTGAGATAGAAGATATTAAATTTGTAAGTATCATTTAAAATATAGTGCTATAATCATTTCAAAGCTATTAGCTAACAATTATCTATTCTGAGTGAAAGGCTTTAACTAAATGTCAAAGGAATTACTATCATGAACACAGAACTAAAAACTAAACTAGACGAAGTTGTATTACTTATCAATAATCTTGCTATTGATCCTGATATTGATATTGAATACCATATACCTGAGATTGCAGTGACAGAAGGTACAAAAGATTCAGCCTCAGGAGACCCTTACATCTTAGTAAAGTATGTTGTAAGTGAGTATACTCAGCCAACTCGTAAAATAACTTTAGGGAGAACTTATCTTAAAGAGACACCTCAAAAGATAGCTGACTTAGTTACTTTTTCTATAGAACAGTTTAAAACTGAGATAGACTCTGTAGAGATGGGCTAAACCCAAGTCGTACTATTAGACCTAGGTGTATAACACCTAGGTCTATACAGATGACTACTTTCCTTTTTGATTAGCTATTCTGCTTAACATATCATCTAACTTTCCACTTGAGCGTACTTCAACTGTTAGCATAAACAGAGCATTTAAAGCCATAAACTTAAGATATGTATTTATATCATCACAATTACTCTCTTTAGCTTTTTTTTCAATTATCTCTTTTTGCTCTGCAGTTACTTCTATACTGACTTCAATTGATGCTAAACCAATAGCCTCAATGGGCTTTATCTCATGCACAGGTGACTTTAAGCCTACAACTTTAATATATGAAGAGATAGTATCAAAGCCGTTTTCATCTGCCCTTAACGCAATGGACTCTTTTTCTAATAATGTTAAATTTAAATTTATTTCCATAGTCTCTCTTTGTCCTTTACTTAAATATACTGTTATTTACAATTTATAGAATTATAACGCTAATAGAGATAGCATAATCCATTACTATAATCTGTACTTCTATCTGAGTTTATAGTTAATAGGCAGACTAATAGTAAGTCTCTCTTGTGGTTTAGGAAACATATAAGAGAGATCTTCAATAGTTTTTATAGCCGCCCTACTAAGGATTTCTTTGTCTGAAGAGAGCACTTTAATATCTTCTACTTTTGCATCTTTTAAGATAGTAAATCGAACAACTACACTCCCCTCAACTCCTCGTTTTCTTGCACTTCTTGGATAGTATAGATTTTCTTTTAAAAGCGAAACTATCTCATCTATATGATTCTCAACATACACTTTATCTGGATCTTCTTTTATTACTATCTTTTTAGGAGGCTCTATAGTATTGTTTGTATCTATTTTCACTGCTTGAGCTTGAGCTTCAGCTACTCTCTCTATTATCGGTTCTTCTTTGGGTATCTCTTTTTCAATTTTTTTCTCTTGTGGTTTCTCAATCTTTGGTACTTGTAACTCTTTCGTTTTCTTTATGAGAACTTTTTTTACTTTTTTGATCTCTTCTTTTTTAGGAGTTTTAGTTTTTACTACTTCGTGTTTAATCACTTTTTGCTTTACTATATTTGGTTCTGGGTGCTTCTGAACTTTTTTTATCACTTTTTCTTTTGTTATTTTTTTAAGTTCTGAGACTTTTTTTTGCTCAGAAAAACAACTAAGACTCATGCAAATCAGTTCTTCTTTTGGCGTAATATCTTTACTTGGAAGACTCATGTATATAAGAAGTGCTGTAGCCCCAAAAGCGAGATGTATGACTACAGAAAGAAAAAAAGAGGAGGAGTGTCTTATCATGAACAGATATTATCTAAATATCTGTTACAAAAGTGTTAAGTAGAGTTTCAATATGCATATAAATTTGGATGAAAATATCTCTTAATTTTATATAGCGCGTTTAAACTCTGGATATGCCTCAACACCACACTCGTTAACATCCATACCCTCAACCTGAGCATCATCTTCAGCACGGAAATTTGATATTTTATTTATAATAAAAAGTACTATAAACGAGCTAGTAAATGTAAACAGTGCGACAACAACAATACCTTTTAATTGTGCCATAAATGATACACTATCTACAAAAATACCAACTGCTAGTGTCCCCCATATACCATTAACAAGGTGAACGGAGAGTGCTCCAACAGGATCATCAAGTTTTAGTTTATCAAATAAAGGAACTGCAAATACAACAAGAGCTCCACCAATTGCCCCAATTAAAATTGGAGTATGCATATCATAAAGGTCAGGTCCTGCAGTTATAGCGACAAGTCCTCCAAGTGCCCCATTTAATATCATCGTAATATCAAAGAGTTTATATCTTGCATACATAATAAAACCAGCAATAATTGCCCCAGCAAGTCCTGCCGTATTTGTATTCATAATAGTTTTAGCAACGGCATCAGCATTTTCAACCGAAGATATAGAACCTACACTTCCACCATTAAAACCGAACCAACCAATCCAAAGTAAAAATGCACCAAGAACTACAAGAGGGATATTTGAAGCTGGAATAACACGTATTTTTCCATTTTGATAACGACCTTTACGAGAGCCAATAATCATAATAGCAGCTAATAGTGCCCATCCGCCAGTAGAGTGTATCACCGTAGAGCCTGCTAAATCATACATATCAATATCTAAAAAAGTTCCAGCTAGCATATCTGCACCCCAGCTAATGTTAACAACAAGTGGATAAATCACTCCACCCATAACAACTGCAAACATTGCTAAAGGGATAATACGAACACGTTCACTCACGCCACCACTCATAATATTAATAGTCTTTCCAACAAATGCCATCTGAAAAAGAAATGCTGCCCATTTACTCATGCTGTCATTTTCCCATGAACCAAATGCAAGTGCATATCCTAAAAGTAAAAAAGCCATAGAGGCAACAGCATAAATCATTATATTTATAGTGAGAACAGAGGTAACATTTTTGGTACGAACTAGGCCAGCTTCAAGCATAGCAAAACCTGGTACCATAAAGATAATAAGCACCATAGCAAATAGTGCGAAGAACGTATCGATAATATATTTAAAATCAGCTTCTAACATGAATTCCCTTTTATTTAGTAAAAAGAGTTTATCAAAAAAAGTATATGTAAAAAATTAAATGAGGGGTTTAAGAGAGAGAACACACACTAAAAAGTGTATGTTTGTAATAGTCTGAAGCTATATAGCTTCAGCGTCTTCTTCACCAGTTCTAATTCTGATGATTTTTTCAATATCACTTATGAAAATTTTTCCATCACCAATTTTTCCAGTACGAGCTGCTTCAACTATAGTATTTGTTGTTTGATCAACCATATCGTCTGAAACAACCATTTCCATTTTGATTTTTGGTAAAAAATCTACAACATATTCAGCACCACGATAAAGTTCAGAGTGACCTTTTTGACGACCATAACCCTTAACTTCACTTACTGTCATACCTGTTACACCAATTTCAGCCAGTGCATCTTTAACATCTTCTAATTTGAATGGTTTGATAACCGCTTCTACTCTTTTCATATTTCAAAACTCCATAATATTTAAAGAGAGATTTTCATCCCTCTAGTAATTCATTTTTAAATTGTAACCACTTTTATAGTTTTAATCAACTATTTTCTCTAAACAAAATCTATACTATGACTATATGTTTAGAGTTTTTTCACCATGAACTGCTTCATCAAGACCAACTTGTTCAGTCTCTTCATCAACTCTTCCACCACCAGTTAATGCTGATGCAATATAGTAAACTACAACTGTTCCAACTAATGTAAAGATACCAACAACTACAACTGATTCAACTTGAACCATGAACTGTCCCATTCTATCACCAGATGCCTTAAGTGGACCATCCCATAATAAATCTTGATCGTTTAAAGCAAATATACCAGTTGCTAATGCACCCCATAGACCTGCTAAAAAGTGAATACCAAAAGCATCTAAAGAATCATCATATCCAAGTTTCTTTTTAAGGATAGCAACACCAAAGAATGCAATTACAGAACCTACAGAACCAATAATCATAGCACCACCAACATCAACAAAACCTGCAGCTGGAGTAATAGCTACTAGACCAGCAACAACACCTGAAGCAGCACCTAATAAAGTTGGTTTTTTGAAAATTATCCATTCAATTACTATCCAAGTAATTGCAGCTACAGCAGTTGCTAAAGTAGTTGTTAAGTAAGCAAGACCAGCGATAGAGTTTGCACCAAATGCAGATCCACCATTAAATCCATACCAACCAAACCATAATAGAGCAGCACCAAGAGCTGTCAACATAACACTCATAGGTTTCATTGCGATTTTAGGGTAACCATTACGTTTTCCAACTAAGAATGCTAGAACTAAACCAGCTAAACCACCATTCATATGTACAACTGTACCACCTGCAAAGTCAAGAGCACCTGCATCAAATAAAAGTGCACCATCTCCACCCCATACCATATGTGTAATAGGAGCATATACTGCGATTGTCCAGATAGCAACAAATACTAACCATGTTGAGAATTTGATTCTCTCAATAACTGAACCAGATGCAATAGCAACTGTAATAGCAGCAAATGTACCTTGAAATACAACGAATACATAAGTAGGATAAGTACCACTTAAGTCATTCCAGTTAATACCGCTTAAGAATGCATTTCCAAAGCCACCAATGTAACTCTGCATTGAACCACCATCACCAAACGCCATTGAATATCCTGCTGCTATCCAAGCAACAAATGCAACAACAAACGCTCCTAATACCATTGCATATGTATTAAGTACATTCTTACTTCTTGTCATTCCAGCATAAAATAGTGCAAGACCCGCTGGCGTCATAAGTAATACTAACGCAGCAGACATCATCATCCAAGCTGTATCTCCAGTATCTAGTGTAGGTGCATCTTCAGCAAATGCAAACGTAGGTAAAGCAAATAAAAGTGCTAGTAACCATTTCTTCATGTGAATCCTTTTTTTATATTTTCAGGGCAAATTATAATACAGAACTTCTACTCCAATTGCTATAAACTGCCTAAAAATTAATCAGTACTAATTTGAGCTTCAATTTCTCACATATTTAAATTATTACACTATAAATTTTAGATTTAAACTTTTTCTTAATGTATATTTAGCTATTATAGATAAATTTTATTTTTAGATACTAGGGTGTTTTAATGAGCGATTTGCTAAACAACGACGACATACAAACTATAAATATTGAAGAGACTCTTCAAAACAGCTACCTTGATTACTCCATGAGTGTAATCGTTGGTCGTGCACTACCAGATGTAAGAGATGGACTCAAACCTGTTCATAGACGTATACTATATGCGATGGATAAACTTAGCCTCTCTTTTGGTGCAAAATATAAAAAATCAGCTCGTATAGTTGGTGATGTAATTGGTCAGTACCACCCACATGGTGATACAGCTGTTTATGATGCACTCGTACGTATGGCTCAAGACTTCTCAATGAGAATGGAACTTGTTGATGGTCAAGGAAACTTTGGTTCAGTCGATGGAGATTCAGCAGCTGCGATGAGATATACTGAAGCACGTATGACTAAATATGCAGGTGAACTTCTAAAAGATTTAGATAAAAACACTGTAAATATGATTGAAAATTATGATGGTACTACTAAAGAGCCAGATGTAATGCCTACTCGTGTTCCAAACCTTCTTATAAATGGATCTTCAGGTATTGCAGTTGGTATGGCAACAAATATACCTCCACACAACCCTACTGAAATTATGAATGGCCTCAAAGCGCTGCTTGCTAATCCAGATATTACTCTAGCTGAGATTATGGAACATATTCCTGCACCAGACTTTCCAACAGGTGGTATCATCTTTGGTAAAAAAGGTATTATGGATGCTTATGAGACTGGTCGTGGACGTATAAAAGTTCGTGCAAAAACTCATATTGAGAAAAAAGGTAGCAGAGATGTTATTGTCATAGATGAACTTCCTTACCAAGTCAATAAGGCACGTCTTATAGAAAATGTGGCGAACCTTGTTAAAGACAAAATGATTGATGGAATTTCAGAAATTCGTGATGAATCAGACCGTGATGGTATGCGTGTAGTTATCGAGCTTAAACGCGATGCAATCAGTGAAATTATTTTAAACAATCTCTTTAAACAGACAAGCATGCAAAATACTTTTGGTATTATCATGCTATCTATATTAAATCAAGAACCAAGAATTTTTGGTATTATTGACATCTTAAAGCATTTTATCAATCACCGTAAAACTATTATTATTCGTCGTACAATTTTTGACCTTGAAAAAGCAAAAGCTCGTGCTCACATCTTAGAGGGTCTCAAAAAAGCCATTGACATCATTGATGACGTTATTAGAGTTATCCGCGCGTCTACTAATGAAGAAGACGCTAAGAACAACCTTGTTAGTGAATTTGACTTTAGTGAAATCCAAGCAGCAAGCATCGTTGCAATGAGACTTGGTCGTTTAACTGGTCTTGAGATAGAAAAGATAGAGAATGAATTAGCTGAGCTAATGAAACAGATAGAGTACTTAGAGTCAATCTTAAAAAGTGAAGCCGTTCTAAAAGGAATCATCCAAGATGAGTTCGATGAAGTTTCTGCAATATACACTGATAAGAGACGTACAGATATCGAAGATGATTATGATGACATAGACATTGAAGATTTAATTCCTAATGAGCCAATGGTAGTTACTATTACTCATAGAGGCTATATCAAACGCGTTCCTCTTGCATCATACGAAAAACAAAAACGTGGTGGTAAAGGCAAAACTGCCGTTACTACTTACGAAGATGATTTTGTAGAGAGCTTCTTCACATGTAACACTCACGATACGCTTCTTTTTGTTACAGACCGTGGACAACTACACTGGCTGAAAGTTTATAAAATTCCAGAGGGAAGTAGAACTGCAAAAGGTAAGGCGGTTGTTAATCTTGTTAACCTTATGCCGGACGAACAGATACAGTCTATCATCCCAACTACAGACTTTAGTGAAGAAAAAGGTCTTGTATTCTTTACTAAAAATGGCGTTGTAAAACGTACAAACTTAAGTGAATTTTCAAATATTAGAAGTAACGGCGTTAGAGCTATCGTTCTTGATGAAGATGATGAGCTAATCACAGCTAAAATCGCAGATCAAAGCGTTAGATATTTATTTATCGTAACTAAACTTGCTCAGTGTATTAAATTTGAGATAGAAAAAACTCGTGAGCAAGGACGAAGCACACGTGGTGTTAGAGGTATTAAGTTCAAACATGAGGGTGATGTAGTAGTTGATGCAAACATCATAGCAAATGATGAGCAAGAGATTCTGATCGTTGCTGAAAAAGGTATAGGAAAACGTACGGATGCAGGTGAATACAGACTTACCAACCGTGGTGGTTCTGGCGTTATAGCTATGAAAATGACGGCTAAAACTGGTAAGCATATCGTTGGATGTCTCATGGTTGATGAGAAGATGGATATGATGGCTCTTACAAATGCAGGTAAAATGATACGTGTTGATATGCAAACTATATCAAAATCAAGTAGAAATACATCTGGCGTTTACATAGTAAAAGGCGATGAAGTAGCAAGTATCTCACGTTGTCCAAAAGTAGACAAAACAGAAGATGATGATTATGATGAGAATGCACCAACCCTAATCTTGGAATAATACTTGCTTAGTAGTTTGTAATAAATCTTGGAGTATATCATACTCCAATAAGGATATGCAATGAAATACTCATTAGTATTACTAGCTCTTTTAAGCACACTCTCTTTTTCTGAGGCTATCAACTCTTCAGACACAACAGTTCAATCAATGCCAATTATGGAACCCGTAGTTTGCCCAGAAAATATATCTGACAATACTATGGACCTACACCAAGAAGAGCTTTTAGAAAAAGACAAAGACCTTCTTATTAGTGTAATAGGTCAAGGCGTCGCACCTATGCATACTTACTCACCTGCTCAAGCTTATGCACTTGCAAAGCGTGCGGCTATTGCTGATTCGTACAGACTCATCGCTGAAAAAGTAAAAGGTGTTAGAGTAGATGGTCAAGACCTAATCAAAAATATGATGGTTAAACGCTCAACTGTTAGAACTCATGTTCAAGCAATGGTTAAAAATGCCAACATAGTTGAGACAACTTTTAAAGAGGGTTTATGCGAAGTAGAGATGGAAATCGTACTTTCACACTCGCAATTCAACTAACACTTACCCTACTATTTTTCTCACTCGCGTTAAATGCTAGTGAGTATCTTATCTCCTATAGATATGTGGTAAAAAATGCAATTATGTATAATGAATCACTTGAAATTTCCCCAGCAATGAAGAAATGCTCAGGAGAGCCATATAATCCAATCTTTTTAGAAACAAATGATAAAAAAAATCTAAAAGATATACTTTCAGCTAATAATGAAGAGTTTGTCGAGTATATTCATAGTCTAGGTTTAAATGTTAGCTATAGAGATCTAACAACAAACTATCAAAATATTTCAACTACAATTTTGACACTCAAAACAACTTGCTTCAAAGTCGATTTTAATGATAATTTTGTTAAAATTTCACCTTTAAAATAGGGTTAACTTAGGATAATAAGTGAAAATAGCAATCGTTGAAGATGACATTAATATGAGAAAATCTCTTGAAATCGCTATGAGCGACTATAAAGAGTTTGAAATTAAAACCTTCAAAAATGCTAAAGACGCCCTAAAATCCATTGATGACAGCTTTGATTTAATCATTACAGATATTAATATGCCAGGAATGGATGGTATAGAGTTTGTTAAAGAGTTAAATGGTCGTTTTGAAGTTATAATTATGACAGGAAATGCAACATTAGGGAGTGCCATTGATTCGATTCACCTTGGCGTTAAGGACTTTCTTCTAAAACCTTTTGATGTAGATGCGCTAGTTGGAGCAATCAAACGCGAAGATAAAGTTCAAAAGGTAAAAAAAACCGTAAAGAAGTCTAAAAAAACTAATGGTGGTTTTATTGGTACGTCTAAAGCTCTCAGTAAAGTCTTAAATATAGCAGATAAAGCTTCCAAAACTGATGCGAGTATTTTGCTACTTGGTGAGAGTGGCGTTGGTAAAGAGGTTTTTGCTTCTTACATACATAAGAATTCACCAAGAGTTAAAAAACCATTTGTAGCCATAAATATGGCGGCAATACCTGAAAACTTAATAGAGAGTGAACTCTTTGGATTTGAAAAAGGGGCTTTCACTGATGCGAGTGAAGCAAAAGCGGGACAGTTTGAGCTAGCAAATGGCGGAACACTCTTTTTAGATGAGATAGGTGAAATGCCTTATGGCGTTCAAGCAAAACTTCTTCGTGCTTTACAAGAAAAAGAAGTCCGTCGTCTTGGATCGTCAAAGTTAATCAAGATAGATATACGTGTTGTATCCGCAACAAATGCCAACTTAAATGAAAAGATAAAAAATGGTGAATTTAGAGAAGATTTATACTATAGATTAAATACTATTCCTCTTCATATACCGCCATTAAAAGATAGAAAAGATGAGATACTTCAAATCGCTGAGGAAATCTGTAAGCAAAACTGCGAGAAATATGGATTTGATTTAAAAGAATTTTCACCTGAGGCTAAAAATGAACTTTTAGATTATAACTGGCCTGGAAACATTAGAGAACTTATCTCAGTAGTTGAGCGATCCGTAATACTTAGTGAAACGCAAGAGATACAAAAAGAAGAACTTTTTTTAGAAGTGCGCAAGTAAAGATAACTAAATATAAAAATAGGAAAAAAAATGAAAAAATATAATGTAGCGGTAGTTGGAGCAAATGGGGCTGTCGGTGAAGAGATATTAACAATTTTAGCAGAAATCGACTTTCCACTGAACAAACTTGTGCCACTCGCAAGCGCTAGAAGCGTGGGCAAAACAGTTGAGTTTAATGGTCAATCTTTAAACATTATAGAACTTACAAATGATGTTTTTGAAAAAGAGGAGATAGATATAGCTCTTTTTAGCGCTGGCGGTAGCGTTAGTGCCGAGTTTGCACCCGATGCGGTTAAAGCTGGAGCAGTAGTAATTGACAACACATCACACTTTAGAATGGATGAAAATGTGCCATTGGTTGTTCCTGAAGTGAATCCAGAAGATATTGCAAAATGGAGACTCAGTGGTATTATTGCAAATCCAAACTGTTCAACTATTCAGATGGTTCAAACACTTAAACCTCTTGATGATGCTTATGACCTACTACGAGTTGACGTTAGTACGTATCAAGCGACAAGTGGAGCTGGAAAGACTGCAATGGAAGAGCTAGTAACTCAAATGCAAGCATTTTTCGCATTTAATTTAGATGAAGCTGAGCACAAAGCGTTTAACCAGCAAATCGCTCTAAATGTTATTCCTCAGATAGATGTCTTTACTGAAAATGGCTACACTAAAGAAGAGATGAAAATGGTAAATGAAACTACTAAAATCATGCATAAAGACATAGCTCTAAGTGCTACTTGTGTTCGCGTTCCTACTCTTCGTGGTCACGCAGAAGCATTAACACTTACTTTTGATAGTGAAGTGAATGCAACTGAAGCGAGAGAAATACTCTCTCGTGCGCCAAACATAGTAATTCTAGATAAACCAGATGAGGCGCTCTACCCTATGCCTGCAACATGTATAGATAAAAATGAGACTTTTGTAGGTCGCATTAGAAATGATGTATATTCTAAAAATATACTTCATATGTTCGTTGTAGCGGACAACCTTAGAGTTGGAGCCGCGACAAACGCTGTTAGAATCGCTCAAAAATGGGTAGAGATGGAAGGAGAAGAGTAGCAATGGAAAAATTATTTGAAAGTTCACTTTGGTCAACTAGATTTATAGTTTTACTTGCGGTGATTTTTGGTCTTATTGGTGGCATCATTCTTTTTATAGTTGCATCGGTAGATATTTATGACACTGCTAAATTTGTATACACTACATATAGTAATCACGCCCACCCCAAAACATTTCATGAAGACGTGGTCGGTGGAATTATTGGTGCTGTTGATTTTTATCTCATCGGTGTAGTTATGCTTATCTTCTCTTTTGGACTTTATGAACTTTTTATATCTGAAATTGACGCAGCAAAATGTGAAGAGGGCGAGACAAATAAGATCCTTGCAATTCATTCACTTGACCAACTAAAAGATAAAATATCCAAAGTAATCGTTATGGTACTTGTAGTTGGATTTTTTCAAAAAGTAGGTCATACGGCATACTCAGGAGCGTTAGATATGCTATATTTTGCACTTTCTATAATGGCTGTGGCTGTCGGTTTATACTTTCTTGGTAAAGTTGGGAAACATTAATTAAAAGAGTGAATCACTTCTGCGTTTAAACGCAGTGTTGTAAAAAATTATACACTTAGTAAAAGGATACTAATGGGAAAAATATTTGTAGATGCATGTCTAGGTAAAGAGACTCCATACACTCCAGTTTGGATGATGAGACAAGCTGGACGTTACCTTCCAGAATATATGGCAGTGCGTGCTGAGGCTGGAAACTTTTTAAACCTTTGTCATGACCCTAAAAAAGCTGCGGAAGTAACTCTTCAACCATTAGACATCGTTGGCGTTGACGCAGCGATTTTATTTAGCGACATCCTTGTTATTCCTGATGAAATGGGAATGGATTTATCATTTGTTAAAGGTGAAGGTCCTAAGTTTTCTGACCCTCTTCAAACACAAGCTGATTTAGACAGACTTATAGGTGGAGACGAAGCAGCAAGCAAACTTACTTATGTATATGATACAATTAAACTTCTACGTACTCAGCTAGATGAACGCGGTGATGATAAAGCGCTTATCGGATTTACTGGCGCGCCATGGACCCTTGCTACGTACATGATAGAAGGACAAGGAACTAAAACTTATAACGTCTGTAAAAAGATGATGTACTCAAATCCAGAACTTCTGCATAACATACTTAAAAAAGTGACTGAAGTTGTAAAGCTCTATATGGAAAAACAGATTCAATCTGGTATAGACGTAGTCCAAATTTTTGACTCATGGGCAGCAGCTATTGAGCCAGGTATGTATGATGAATTCTCTTGGAGTTATATGGTTGAGATTGCAGAGTATTTAAAAGAGAAGTACCCTCATATTCCTATTATCATGTTTCCTAAAGGTGTTCCTGCGTTTTATGACAAAGTCTATGGAAACTTTGACGTATTTGGCGTTGACTGGGGAGCTCCTATGTCTCTTGCAAAAGAGAAATTAGGTGACAAGTACGTTCTTCAAGGAAATATGGAGCCATGTCGTCTTTACTCAAAGGAAGCTACTACTAAATGTGTTGAAAAGATTCAAGAGACTATGGGCGGTAAACGCCATATATTTAACCTTGGCCATGGAATCTTACCTGACGTTACAGTTGAAAATGCTATTCACTTTGTGAATGAATGTCATCGTGTCAGCGGAAAATAATATAATCTTCGGTCCTATAAACTCACGCCGTTTTGGCATGAGTTTAGGGGTTGACCTCTCCCCTTCTATAAAACAGTGTAATTTTGATTGTCTCTACTGTGAACTCGCACCTAGTGCTACAGTAGATAAACAAGTAAAAACTATCTCAGTAGATGAAATCATTAAAGAGCTTTCTCATCACCTTAACGATAAAGTTGACGTTATAACGCTCACTGCCAACGGTGAACCAACACTCTACCCCCATCTCAATGAACTTATAGATGAGATAGATAAGATTAAAAACACTACAGAGACACTTATTCTAACAAATAGCGCAAATCTGGTATATGATGATACTTATAACTCTTTACTCAAACTAGATCAAGTCAAACTCTCCTTAGATGCGATAAGCGAAGATATATTTAAAAAGATAGATAGACCTCATAAAGATATTGACATCTCCCAGATTGCGCAAAAGGTTATCGCGTTTAGTAAAGAGTATAAAGGGAAACTTTTTATAGAAGTACTATTTGTCCATGAGTTAAACGATACACCTGAAGAAGTTAAAAAACTCAATGATGTTTTACTTCAAGTACACTGTAAACGCATTGATATAGGAACAATAGATAGACCACCGGCATATCCCGTAATGGGAACGAGTTATAAAGAACTCCATGATATCGCAATGGCATTTGATAGCTCTCTACCCATTCATATAGCGTCGAGAGTTCATGCCGAACCTAATAATGCATACTACTCCGATGAAGAGATATTAAACACTTTAGATAAACGCCCCTTAACTATGGATGACATCAACCTGCTCTTTGATGAAGATAGTAAAAGTCGTTTAGACAAGCTTTTAAAAACAGAAAAAATTGTAATAAAAAATGTTTCAAACTTAGAGTTTTTAGTCCCTAAAAGTAATCTAACAAGAAAAAGAAGAAAGTAGCCCAATTACTTGACTTTTTATAACTCATAAAGTATAATTTCGCCCTATCAACATTCCGGATTAGCTCAGCGGTAGAGTAGGTGACTGTTAATCACTTGGTCACTGGTTCGAATCCAGTATCCGGAGCCACTTTTTTAAACACCCCACATACACCCATAAATACGACTCTTAAGCAAGATTTAGACACAGAATACATAAACTATGATACTATTCAAAAAAAATATGATACTACAGCACTCCGATTATACAAAGTTGGCAAAACTTTCTACTATAGACGAAGAATTAAGCAGAAATTGTTTAGAATATCCCTAAAAACTAAAAATATCAAGGTCGCCCTTAAACGAAGAAAGATTTTAGACCTGATTGACGGAGAAGAAATGTTTCAAATAGACACAGGTGACTTTAAACTCATGTTCGAGTATGACACAGAAGAAGAACTCAGAGTAGCCCTTGAAAGTGTTAAAGAAATGCAGATACAAGCAACCATTAACCGTTATAAGGAAGTCAAGCAACATATTGAGAGTTCAGAAACTAATACAAGTGATTTAACCTTTGAACTTTTACGAGATAAATTCATTGCAAGAAAAAAAGCTGATAATCGTGTAAGTGCCGATAGTATTGGAGCATATAATACTACTTTTAAAATGCTTATATCATTTTTTAAAGACTCTCTTATTGACTCTTTAACGGTAGAGGATTTTGAAGCATTTAAAGATTTCAAAGTCAAGCAAAAAACAAGTTCAAATAGAACAATAAACAAGCACCTCACATACACAAGAAACTTCTTACAGTTTGCACTTGATAGACAATTAATTTCTCATAATAATGCAAAACCCGTCACTCCATTAGACGAAGTGAAAGATAAACAAAATAGAAAACAAGAGGTAGAAAACTATTCTCAATCTGATATTAATAAGATTATGAATTATAAATATAAAGAACCAATTATTAAAAAAGTCTTCCAAATTGCTCTATATACAGCTATGAGACAAAATGAGATAAATGCTCTTACTCAAGACAGTATAAAAAAAGACGAAGAGACTGGGATTTATTATTTTGACATTACAAAAAGTAAGAGTGTCGCGGGTATAAGAAAAGTTCCTATTCATAAAGATATTTTAGAAATGGTCTTAAATACCTCGTTCCCTTTAATCCCAAATATGACTAAAAATGCTTTTGGTAAAAAAGTAAGGTATCAACTCTATAAAGCAGTCAATCAGGGTCAAGGGAAAAACTTCCACACATTTAGAGGTACATTTATTAAACGAGCTATTAAAGCCAATATCGACAAGCCTAACTCTATTTTTATGCTTCAAGAGATAGTTGGTCATGCCAAAGGCGAAACTAAATTAACTCTTGATACTTACGGCAAAGGTTTTGAAATGGACACCCTCCAAAATATTCTGGATAGTGTAGGATTTTAATCTACACTATGCTACTTTAATATTATTATAATCAGCTAAGAGCATTTGTCTCTTTTTTGACTTACCTTTTACTATTAAACTTGGACTAACTTGATAAACACCATGCATAACCATTCTCACATAGTCAAGCTCTTTCATAAGCTTTAAAGCTGATTTAACGGTATTTTCACTTACCTTTATTTTTTTTGCTATATCGCTAATGCTACCTATAAAAATATTATCAGCATTTTTTTTCTCAAGCAGTAAACAGAACACCTCGACTTTACTGCCTCCAAGTGCCTTTAATAATGTGATTAAATCTTTTATCCATATTTTTTGAAAGTTGAAATCTGTTTGTTCTTCTGTATTTATAACTGTAAACTCTTTAACTTCTCCAGTTCTACTATCAGTATATTGCTCTGTACCTATTGTTTTTGTAATTGATTTTGTTTTGCTCATTCATGAGTCTCCTTTAATTGATTTTAGTAGTTTTTAATTGAACTGAAAAAATTATATACCATTTCATAAAATTAATCTTGCTCAAATCATACAAATTTAGAAATTTATACATGGGGCAAATTTTTGCCCCATCACAAACACTTATTTTGTACCAGTAATATATAGAGCTAATACCGTAAGAATAGGAAAAAAAAGAGGATATTAAAAAAACATTACTCTTATCTATTTACTGAGAACATTTTAAGCCGTCTCTATCACATGAAATTTATTTCATTCATGGGATAGTGACGGCTGAGGCTTTAATACTATATAAGGAGGTATATAGCGACTTTGAACTGTTTCATAAGTTATTCAAGATTAAGTCATGAAAAAGAATTTAGAAATTCTTTTGAAGATTGACTATATTTCTAAATTCACATATATAACAGTGTATAAAATTTAATTAAAGGGTCTAACATGAAGTCAATAATGAGACTTAGTTTTGCTAAACTGGTGTGGTACACCACAGTTGAGGGAATACTTTCCGCAGTAATTTCACAGGTTGTACTAAAGTATATTTCATAATAAACACTTACTGAACTGTTTTTGTCTATTTCACTAACTGGGGCTTAGCCCCTGTAATTTTTTTGTATGTTTTTCATAAAATAAACTACATATCTGAACTACAATCCGAATAGATATTTATAAACTACCTTTTAGGCAACATATTTAATAAACAATAAGAGGTATGAAATGAAATTAACAATCAATTACAAACAACGAGCAAGTAAGGTCTTAGACTTTTCAGTCGAAGAAATCGAAGAATATGCAAAGAGAGTGAAAGGACATTTAAACAAATGTATGTTCGAAGACGATACTTTAACAGTTAATCAAATTATTCAATCAATATTTATTATCAAAGATATTCAAGAAAAACAAATAACAAGAGAAGCAAAAGAGCTTCAAGTGCAAAATCCTATTATAAGAAAGTTTCAGCATGACATAAAGCTAATGAACCATAACGGGTTAGGAGCAAATAGAATTTCTAAAGAGCTTAGAATAAAACATAATGTAAGTGTATCCGCTTCAACAATATATAGATATTTAAGAGGGTCAGAAAATGCCGTCACTTAAGGGTTCCAGTTTTGAAAAACAGCAACGAGACATGAATTTTAAATTATTTGCCTTGGGCACAAAAAAAGCTAATGATAATTTAACACATTCGGAAGCACTCTTAACCAAGAGGAATATGTATTTTAAGGATTTTTCAGACTACTTGGAATCAACTGGACAAGACGGCAAATTTAATCTCCTTTTAAATGAAGAGAACCTTAACGGCTTTTTAGAGCAACGATTAGACGGATTAGCACTTTCTACCGTAGAAAACTATTTAAGTGGTTTTAACAGTCTATTAAGTGCATTTAAAGAGGTTAATATTACTGTTGGAGTATCTGAAAATTATTTTAAAGAGAAGTTCAATGATATAAAAGTTTCAACACCTATCAATCAAGATACAGAAAATCGGGGACTACAATCTGAAAGTATCTTAGAAGATTTAAAAGAAATAAGGTACGAAAGCTTTGTACTGGGAAGAATTATGCTGAATAATGGGTATCGAATTTCTGAAACTATGGCTATAGCGAAAGAGCCTCATAAATATATTAAGCCATTAGGTAATGGAGATTATAAGATAACTGGTGTCGTTGGTAAGGGTGGTAAAATTTATCATGATAAGATTATCAATCATAAAGATAGAGAGCTTATTTTGAATATGAAGAGTATACCCTCGAAGCAATCTTTCAATAGAGACCTAAAACAACTGGATCCGAATTTAAGAGCTCATGACTATCGTTATCAGTTTGCTAAAAATTTATTTCATGAAAAAGTTAGTGAGCTTGGATATAAAGGAGCCTTGCTTGAAGTAAGTAAGGCCTTAAATCATAATAGAGAATCTGTCAGTTTGTGGTATTTGAGAGGTTAAGTTATTTACAAGCCCATGGGCTTTCTTGACAAAGACTATCTAAGTTATTTTGAGCTTGAATATTTCCTTGATTAGCTGCTTGTAACCATAGTTTATATGTTTTTATTTTATTTGTTTTTACACCTTGCCCATTAAAATATAACACTCCCAAATTAAGTTGAGCACTTGCATAACCTTGATTAGCACTTAATTTATACAATTTAGCAGCTTCCTTGTAGTTTCTGTTGATACCATTTCCAAAATGGTATATAGTACCAAGGTTATATTGAGCCATTAATTCACCTTGATTAGCTGCTAACTTATACCATTTAATAGCTTCTACTTGATTCTTTTTAGTACCCTCACCGTATTGGTACATTAAAGCAAGATTGTATTGAGCACTTGAGTTACCTTGTGTTGCACTTAACTTATACCAATATAGTGCTTTGTGGTAATTCTTTTCAACTCCACGACCTTTATAATATATATCACCAAGATTAAGCTGAGCACTATGGGAACCCTGCCTTGCACTTAGTTCGTACCAGTGAATAGCTTGTTTGTAATTTTTTTCAACTCCTCTTCCGTTTTCATACATTAAAGCAAGGTTATTTTGAGAATGCATAAATCCTTGATTAGCAGCCAACTTGTACCATTTTAAGGCTTCTTTATAGTCTTGGTGTACTTGGCCATATCCATTTTCATAAATATATGCAATATTATGCTGAGCGTCAGCATCTCCTTTATTAGCACTTAATTTGAATAGTCTTAAAGCTTCTACATAGTTACCACTACCATAAGCCTCAGAAGCTTTATCAAAATAATCAGCACATAAGCTATTAATTAATAAAATTGTTATTAGTATATATTTCATTTTGTTCCCTATAGGTAAAATTTTAGAATGATATCAATAATATACTTAACAAGAGTAATATCTAAGCGAAAAGTAAATATAATTAGTAAAATAATTATGATACCTTAAGGAAAATTTATGATACTCAAATCCGAAGTCACACAATTGGAAGCCCTTGTCCTCGGTATTTTGAAAAATTATTTCTCGAATCCAGTATCCGGAGCCACAACAATTTAAACTCCTAAATCATTGAACTTCAACCAACTTTTTTAACATTCGGTGTCATTTCGGTGCTATCAGGTATATAAAATTGGAAGCCTTGCAATTAATATTAAAGACTACTCATCTGCTTTTATCCCACAAGTATATTCATTGCCAAACCTAAAAAAGTTAAGCCTATATATCCAAAAGGATCCTAGAGATTTTCATATGTACAAGAAGTTAAAAATGCTACAAGAACATGATAATATAGATGTAATCGAAATCATATCTGAGGGTTACGAATTACCTATACAGATTAACAGTTTACTTAATAGACAAGGGTTTATAAACTATAAGGCAGAAAGAGATAATTACAATACTTCTTTTACCTTTTCAAAGTGAAAGAAAGCTGGATATGATGAAAATCCACTTTTAAAAATGATTAAAGGCAACCTTCTGAAGTTACCACTCCACTTATATTTGGAACAAAATATAAAATCAATAGTGAGTTTCAATAAAGATTTTCACGATAAATTGTGAGGATTTCTATACCCTCATCTGAGATACGGTATATAATACTAAAACCTTGATACACTAGTTTCCTAGTATTTGGTGCTAATTCCTCACTAGGTCTACCTGCTTGGGGAAAATGACTAAGAGTCTGGGTAATATATTGACGCAATTTTTTTACATAAACAACAGTCGTTTTTTTTGATTCACTTTGTTGATAGATATATTCTGCTAATGCTTCAAGCCTTTGATATGCTTTTTGAGAAAAATTAATTTTCATATTTAGCTAAAACCTTATCAAAAGCTTCTTCAATACTGATAATATCACCTCTTTGGATTTCTTCTATTGACTCTTGTACTTCACGTTTCAAAGCAGCATGAGTTCTATTATATTCATCAAGTGAAATTAATACAACACTTTTATCATTTTTAGTGGTTATGATAATTTCTTCATCATTATCACATGCATCATCAATCAGAGTCTTGAGATTGTTACGGGCATTTGTATAGTTTACAGCTTGCATATTAATCCTTCTGTGTGTTTATATGACAGGTTTCTGTCATTTTAGCATATTTATTCAAAAATTTACACCTTATTCTATTTTGAGCTATATAGTAGACTTTTATATGTCATAAATAGTAATTCCAACACAAAGGATTTATTATGTATGTAAGATATGCAAGAGTTTCAACTTCAAGCCAAAATCTTGAGAATCAAATAGACCAACTTAAAGATGCCGGCTGTGTAAAGATTTTCTCTGAAAAAAATCTGCTAAGAATAAAGCTGATCTCAAACAGTTTAATATCATTATGGACTTTGTTCGTGAAGGAGATATACTATTTATTACAAAGCTTGATAGATTAGCAAGGTCTGTTATAGACCTTCAAAATATTGCTAAGTTTTTAGAAGATAAAAATGTAGATCTCAAAGTCATTCAACAAAACATTGATACTACAACACTAGCAGGAAGATTATTATTTACCATGTTAGGTGCTATTGCAGAGTTTAAGAGAGATCTTATTAACGAGCGAGTTAGAGAAGGAATTGAAGCTGCAAAGAAAAAGGAGTTCAATTTGGAAGAAAAGCTATTCTAGATAGCAAAGAGAAAAATGTCATATATAAAGAACATGAAAAAGGAAAGTCTGTAGCATGGCTATCAAAATTCTTCCATGTTGCTCGTAATACAATCTATAGAGCTATTAAAGATGTAGCTAAAAAGAAATAGTCAATTTGAATGCTTCATAATGTTCTAAAATTCAATGCTATTTGGAACAATGCTCCCGTTACTGATAATTGTTCCAAATATAAGAGGTTGTTGAGTTAAGAACTGTTTCCTTTATATGGGTCATTTCATAATCTTATATTTAACTGGGTAGATGTCACTTAAATGATGATCCAATAATTCATTACATAAACAGGTTAATTGATTGAAATTGACAGTTGCTATAAGTCTTTGTAGAATTATTTTTGAAAACCCTGTAAATACGGTATTTGATGGTATTATCTAGTCTATCAAGTTAGCTCCAGTATCCGGAGCCACAACAAATAAACTCCCTAAAAAACGACATTTCAAAACTTTAAAATCTTATAGTAGCTAATGGATAGCTAAAATATTTTCATTGTACCTCATGTAGAAGAATCACTCGCCAAAATTAATGCCAAGATGAAGAGCTGTCTTAAACTCATCAGTATCGCGTGTCACTGGTTTTCTCATATGTGCCATCTTTTTCAATGGGGTAGCTTTTAGTTTATTTTTAACAATGGAAATGGTATTGCCATAATCCTCATTTTTAATTAACTCAGCAGCAAAAGCACCAAACTTAGTAGCTAATATTCTATCTTGTGCAGAAGGAGTGCCTCCCCTTTGTGTGTGACCGGGAACAGTAACGCGAGTATCAAATCCTAACTTTTGATTAATTTGTTCAGCTAACCTATAAGAGACTGTATGATATTGCATTTTCAATCTGTGTTGTTCAAACTCATGTTTTTTCATTTGAGCCTCTTTGATAGTTTTAGCCCCCTCCGCAATCGCTAATATGGAAAAGTTTTTACCATTTTTCTGTCGCTGCAGTAATGCTTCATATATACTCTCTAATGAGTAAGGAATTTCTGGAATTAAGACAATATCAGCTCCACCTGCTAATCCTGCATACAAAGTAAGCCAGCCGGCCTTATTTCCCATCAGTTCAACAATCATAACCCTATCATGTGAAGATGCCGTCGTATGAATCTTATCAATTACATCAGTTGCTATATCAACTGCAGAGTGGAAACCAAAAGTAAAGTCAGTGCCATAAATGTCATTATCGATTGTCTTGGGAAGACCAATAACATTTAATCCTTCCTCTCGTAATAAGTTTGCATTTTTATGTGTCCCATTTCCACCTAATGTAACCAAGCAGTCTAATTTCATCTTTTTATAGTTTTTAATCATATTGGAGACTTTGTCTATGCCATCCTCTTCAATATTTCGCATATTCCTAAAAGGAGTTCTTTTAGAGCCGAGCATAGTTCCACCAAGTGTTAAAATTCCAGAAAAATCGGATTTTTTCATTTCACGATAATCACCATCAATTAAACCCTTGTAACCGTTGCGAATACCAACAAATTCACAGTCGAACAAGGCATAAGAAGACTTTGCAAGTCCACGAATTGCAGCATTAAGTCCTGGACAATCACCACCACTAGTTAAAATACCAATACGCTTTTTCATTTTATCACCTTTATATTTTCAAATGTTAAATATTTCTAGAACTCATTAAAAGTTGAGTTCATCAAAATCATATCATACTGTTTATTAAATGCTAAGTCATTGTATTATTATAACTGTATCCCTATGAGTTAATATCTACTATTATATAAAAAACAGTTCATTATTTCTCATAACACAATATTAATTATCCTATAATGATATACTCAAAAAGAGGATCAAACATGAAGAAAATAATGATACTAAGTGGTGCTGGACTCTCTGCAGAGAGTGGGATCAGTACATTTAGAGATAGTAATGGTCTTTGGGAAAATCACGATGTTATGAAAGTTTGCTCCACAAAAGGGTGGATAGAAGACCATAAAGCTGTAACAAAGTTTTATAATGAACGCAGACATGAGCTTGAATTTAAAAAACCTAATAATGCACATAAAGTTTTAGCTCAACTTGAAAAGGACTATAGAGGAAGGATTATTCACCTAACTCAAAATATTGATGATCTAATGGAAAAAGCAGGTGCAAAAGAAGTCATTCATCTTCACGGCACATTAACTGATCTTCGCTGTGAAGCTTGTACCAAGATATATAGTATTGGCTACAGAGCTCAAGGTGAAAGTGAAAAATGTCCTAACTGTGGGAATAATAGGGTTCGCCACAATGTAGTTATGTTTGGCGAACATGCACCAAATTATAGTTATCTTAGCCAAGCCATAAAAGAGTGCTCACTTTTCATTGCTATTGGTACTAGCGGAGCTGTGATTGATATTGTCCCTATTGCAAAAGAGTTTAAGAATTCCATTATTATAGACCCCAAACGCCAATCAACTAGAAGTATGTATGACCCCAAACCTCATATTGACGAATACTTTGAGTATTTTATTCAAAAAAAAGCTGGTGAATCTATGGATGAGATGTTGTCAATAGTAGATGAGTACATGAAGAGTAGCTCAAAATATAAACATAAGTAGATGATATTTTAAAATATCTTATTGAAGTAGGTTATATTCAAATAAAAGTGATATTCCATTTGAATCAGTTCTCTCAGAAGAAAAGTTGTTTTTTTCAAGTACCCGAATCGAAGCAATATTGTCTGGTTCCACTCTTGCTAAAATAGTAGAAATTTTATTTTCTTTACACCAATGGATAAAGCCTTCAACAAACTCTGTTGCAAATCCTTGATCCCACATTACTTTAGAAAGCATATATCCTAAACGCAAGTAAGTACCTCTACTTTTGTCACCCACGTTAAAAAAATTAATTAGCCCTATTGGCTTTTTAGTTTCTCTTTCAACAGCTAAAAGTGTTTTAGAATCAGAATCTTGTTCTTGTATCCAGGCTTTAGCTCTTCTCGTGTCATATTTACCTCTCCACATGATGGGAAATGTTTTGGTGACCTCAGGTACTAAAATATTTTCTACAACTTTAACTAAGTCTGGCTGAGCAATATCTTTTGGCTCATAAGAGTGCCATTCTTTTACTATCAGTCTATTTGTGCTGAAATTATAATTCAAGTTGTATTCCTCGTAATACATTATTTATTAGCTTTGCTAAAAAAAATTCGAGAATTATAATTATTTTCTTCTGAAAATACAATAAAAAAATTGATATATCTATGTTTTAGATTAGAGAATAGTGAGATATTTTTTTTGAAGTTTAAAAGTTGTGGCTCCGGATACTGGAGCTAACTTGATAGACTAGATAATACCATCAAATACCGTATTTACAGGGTTTTCAAAAATAATTCTACAAAGACTGAACATATTTCATATGATTATTTAGCACTGAAACAGCACCCAATATCATGACTTCACCTTGACTAATGTTCCAAAACCTACAGAGACTGTGAAAGAACTCAAAGCCACTTATAACGACTAATTAGCTAAAATAGATATGTCATATATCAATGAAAAAGGCTGAAGAATGCCAAACTACAAAGAGGGTTTAAACCGTCATCAACAACTTCTTTTTCCTCCCAGTCTAGATGAGTATGTTGATGAGAATAATCCAGTAAGAGCAATTGAGAGCTATGTTGATAGTATTGATTTAGCTGATTTAGGAGTCTTTACATCTAGTGGTGGTTCTGATGGTCAACCAGCATACCATCCTGCACTACTTTTGAAGATCTATCTCTACGGTTATCTCAATAGTATTCGAAGCTCTAGAAAGCTTGAGCGTGAGATTAAACGTAATGTTGAGATGATGTGGTTATGCGCAGGACTCACTCCTGGATATAAGACCATCGCTAACTTCCGTAAAGATAATCCCAAAGTACTCAAGCAACTTTTTCGTGACTTTGTGATGCTATGTCGTTCTGTAGATTTGATTGATGGTGCAGTAGTTGCTATTGATGGAGCTTTTTTACGTGCTAACGCTTCAAAGAATCAACTGATCTCAGAAAAAGTAACTATAAAAGATATAAAGTCAGTTGATGAGAAGATAACAGAGTATCTAGGTGCACTGGAGTATAGCGATAAGTGTGAGAGCAAAGAGACAACACCAATAGTTAAAATGGAATGTCTAAAGCGACTGAACAAACGCAAAACCAAACTAGATGCTGATCTTAATATCCTTAAAGAGCGTCAAGTAAAACAGTACTGTAAAAGTGATCCTGATGCTACCTTAATGACTAAACCAGCACATCATCTGATAGCCTATAATACACAGATTGCTGTTGATGGCAAATACAAGTTTATTGTAGCTACCAATATCTCCAGCAAAGGAGTTGATCACGATCAGCTCTACCCTATGGCTACCCAGGCCAAAGAAGCTACAGGGAATGAGCAGATAAAGGTCGCAGCTGATGCGGGCTATTTCAGTTCTAAAGAATTAAAGCGATGTATCGATGAAGGGATTGATGTCTATGTCCCCATGCCAGACAAACAGAAGAAGCAGAAAGACAAGGGGAAGTTTCCAAGAGATGCATTTACCTATGATGAAACCGAGGACTGCTATATCTGTCCGAATGACAAAGTGTTGAAGCGACAAAAAACCACCTATGAGAACAAGGGTATTAAGCGTTTTATGTATTATGGCACTCGCTCTGTATGTAAAGTTTGTCCATTGCATTCAGAGTGTATTTCAGATATTGCCAATGCAAAACGTCTGTGGCGCTGGGAACATGAAGCACTCATTACTGAACACCGTACAAAGATGAAAACATCAAAAGCCAAAGCTATGATAAAAGAACGTGCCGCACTTGCAGAACATCCGTTTGGTACAATCAAACAAAAGCTTGGCTGGAGTCATTTTCTGGTGCGTGGCAAAACAAAGGTTGCTGGAGAGAATGCTCTGATTATGCTTACCTATAATTTCAGACGACTATTAAATTTGATTGGGATTACTCTGTTTCAAAAGCTGATAGAAGCACATAAACATGGTAATCTTGAGAGTATCAAGCAAGAAATAGCGGAGTATCTAGCAGTTTTATACTTTATTAGGGCATTTTTTCGTCAAAAAATGAGTTTGAGCGTCTGAAGCTTGAAAAATATTCTTTAGCTCGACTCTTTTTGCTTATATAGGGTTAGTTCTTTCACAGTCTCTACAAGTTGTTATACACAAAGAAGAGTCATAGTTTAGTTGATTAAAATTTATCCAATTATTTATAAGTATTTCTTTTTGTTAGTGCTATACTCTGTGTAAGAACATTAAAAATTTTACTTAATTAAATTTTGTTAATGTATTATTGATGTTTCAAACAGTATAGTGATAGATACTTATTCTTAAAATACAACTATTGAAAGGAAGGTTATATGAATATTTCCTTAAGTTTTAGAATGCGATATACATTAGCTCTCCTTTTGATTGCTTCATTTTCACTCTTATTCTATTTTAGCGTCATTATTTTGATCAAAGACCATGCTAAATATGCCGAAGTTATCAACTTAAGTGGCAAAGAGAGAATGCTTGTTACAAAGATATTACTATATACGACTGAAAGTTTCGACCTCAAAAATTCAAAATATAATGAGCTACTTGAAAAAACAATAAATGAATTTGAACAGAATGAAGTTATTCTTAAAAAAATAGGATATGTCTTTGAACTCAAAGATAAAAAACGGTATATTGAACATGCGAAAAAACTCCTTACCACTCCGTCTAGGATAGAAATTGATAGCTTGGAAAATGAGTATCAAAAGTTATCTGAATCTATCAATAATTTTGTCCTTTCCATTCAAAGAAAGAGTGAAGAGAGCACACATAAAATTGAAAACCTTGAAACTTTAATTTTAATACTTCTCTTAATACTTTTACTTGTTGAGGCTTTCTTTATTTTTCTGCCAGCGGAAAAAGAAATTAAATCGAAGAATAATTCTTTACTCGCAATTAATAAAGACCTTGACAAAAAAGTAAAAATACAGAGTGCCCATATGCTCCAACAGTCTCGATTGGCACAGATGGGAGAGATGATAAGTATGATAGCTCATCAATGGCGACAGCCACTCTCTTCTATCTCCGCAATTACTGGAACGCTGAGTCTTGACATTATGATGGATCAGTATAAAAAAGAATTTTTCCAGGAACGACTGGAGTCGATTAGTTCTCTTTCTCAGTACCTTTCTTCTACGATTGATGATTTTCGTGATTTTTTTAAAGTAAAGCAAGAGGCTCAAGAAACAACCTTGCAGGAAATTGTTGACAGCAGCCTTGAGATAATGGCTCCAATTTTTGATTTAAAGAAAATCAGTATTGAGAAAGAATCCTTACATCCGAACGTTAAGTTAAATACCTATATCAATGAAATTAGACAGGTGGTTTTAAATATCATAAATAACGCGGCGGACGCGATACTTAAAGAGCAAATATTAAGTCCAAAAATATGGATAAGTTCTTACAAAAACGATAATTATGCGATTTTAAGTATCGAAGATAATGCTGGAGGAATTCCCAAGGAATGTGTTTTAAAGATATTTGATCCCTATTTTAGTACTAAATGCGAAAAAGATGGCACTGGCCTAGGACTTTATATGTCTAAGACCATTATAGAAGAGCATTGTAAAGGTAAATTATCTGTTAGTAATACTGAAAATGGAGCGAAATTTATTATTCAGCTGCCACTCTAAACTATTAATATGCTTATTATCTTGATTATGTCTCTTTAAGAATTTTCATTTGTTGGGTTCAGATTTTTTGTTGTTATTCATATGATGATTATATTTTTCTGAGGACTAAACTATGTCAAGCGAAGAGTTAAATTAAGTGAAAACTCAATGGTACTAGAAATACCATATATTAGGGGACTCAACTAAATTTTGCAGAATAAAATATGTTATATTCAGTATTCGAAACGATTTTAAACTTAAACCTCATAAAGTCTTATATTTGGAACAGACTTTCGTAACAAAAAGAATGTTCCAAATAGAACTGGATTTTGGAACATTATGAAGTAGTCAATTTGACTATTTCTTTTTAGCTACATCTTTAATAGCTCTATAGATTGTATTACGAGCAACATGAAAGAATTTTGACAACCATGCTACAGACTTTCCTTTTTCATGTTCTTTATATATGACATTTTTCTCTTTGCTATTTAGAATAGCTTTTCTTCCAAATTGAACTCCTTTTTCTTTGCAGCTTCAATTCCTTCTCGAACGAAGTCCATCATAATATTAAACTGTTCACGATTAGCTTTATTTTTACCAAATCTTTTTTCTGAGAAGATCTTTTTACAGCCGGCATCTTTAAGTAGGTCTATTTGATTCTCAAGATTTTGGCTTAAAGTTGAAACTCTTGCATATCTTACATACATAATAAATCCTTTGTGTTGGAATTACTATTTATGACATATAAAAGTCTACTATATAGCTCAAAATAGAATAAGGTGTAAATTTTTGAATAAATATGCTAAAATGACAGAAACCTGTCATATAAACACACAGAAGGATTAATATGCAAGCTGTAAACTATACAAATGCCCGTAACAATCTCAAGACTCTGATTGATGATGCATGTGATAATGATGAAGAAATTATCATAACCACTAAAAATGATAAAAGTGTTGTATTAATTTCACTTGATGAATATAATAGAACTCATGCTGCTTTGAAACGTGAAGTACAAGAGTCAATAGAAGAAATCCAAAGAGGTGATATTATCAGTATTGAAGAAGCTTTTGATAAGGTTTTAGCTAAATATGAAAATTAATTTTTCTCAAAAAGCATATCAAAGGCTTGAAGCATTAGCAGAATATATCTATCAACAAAGTGAATCAAAAAAAACGACTGTTGTTTATGTAAAAAAATTGCGTCAATATATTACCCAGACTCTTAGTCATTTTCCCCAAGCAGGTAGACCTAGTGAGGAATTAGCACCAAATACTAGGAAACTAGTGTATCAAGGTTTTAGTATTATATACCGTATCTCAGATGAGGGTATAGAAATCCTCACAATTTATCGTGAAAATCTTTATTGAAACTCACTATTGATTTTATATTTTGTTCCAAATATAAGTGGAGTGGTAACTTCAGAAGGTTGCCTTTAATCATTTTTAAAAGTGGATTTTCATCATATCCAGCTTTCTTTCACTTTGAAAAGGTAAAAGAAGTATTGTAATTATCTCTTTCTGCCTTATAGTTTATAAACCCTTGTCTATTAAGTAAACTGTTAATCTGTATAGGTAATTCGTAACCCTCAGATATGATTTCGATTACATCTATATTATCATGTTCTTGTAGCATTTTTAACTTCTTGTACATATGAAAATCTCTAGGATCCTTTTGGATATATAGGCTTAACTTTTTTAGGTTTGGCAATGAATATACTTGTGGGATAAAAGCAGATGAGTAGTCTTTAATATTAATTGCAAGGCTTCCAATTTTATATACCTGATAGCACCGAAATGACACCGAATGTTAAAAAAGTTGGTTGAAGTTCAATGATTTAGGAGTTTAAATTGTTGTGGCTCCGGATACTGGATACAAAATAATATTTTCTTCAAAACTCAGTTAACTCTCGTAATATAGGGCTTTATTTAACCTTTTATATTTTCTCTCTAAAATTTTTACTCTGTAAAGTTATTTATGTCGATACCCAGTTGTGTAAATAGTACCGGATAATAGCCGTAAAAAGTAGATATTATGAACATAAAAGTCTGGGTCTATTATGATTACCCATCTTTTCCTACACTTGCCGGAAATAACGGGAAACAAAGGCTTCTATTTTTGAAATTTTCCTGTTTTTTAGGAAATTAAATGAAGTTTAGTGACCGGTTTTGTGGACGTTTAATATTCTGAAAAGCTCCTATTACTTATATAACATGTGCCAAGCATTTTTTTACAGATAGTGCAATAAAAAAAATTAATCATAATATAAATCAGTTATTTGATTCGTGACCCCTGAAAAACTAAAATATACTACTATTTAGTTTTAGGGGTTTAGTATAGTTATTATGTAAATAGTTCATATTTGCCTTTTACCACAACTGCTGAAACTTGGATTTGATTATTAAATATCGCAAGATTAGCATCATATCCGCTTTTAATATGACCTATACGGTTATCTAATTTAATAAATTCAGCCGGATAAGTAGAAGCCATTCTTAATGCTTCTCCTTTATCAATACCAACATGCTGTATACAGTTTCTAACGGCAGATGCCATATCTAATGAAGACCCAGCGAGGGTATCACCCATTGTAACACATTTACCATTCTTAACAGAAATATTGTAATCACCTATTCTAAAATCGTCACCTTCTCCTCCCACGGGAGGCATAGCATCAGTAACTAAAAAAAGTTTTCGTTTTGCTTTCGCTTTCATAGCGACTCGTACAGAAGCATAACTAGAATGAATACCATCAACAATAATATTTGTCCATGCTTTATCATTATCTAGTGAAGCACCAACAACACCTGGTGCTCTTGATTCTAATGAAGTCATAGCATTATATAAATGTGTAGAACATGAAGCACCAGAAGAAAAAGCATTCATAGCTTCTTCATATGTTGCATTTGTATGCCCTATTGAAATAAATATTCCTTTTTTTTGTAAACTTAATATTAATTCACTTGGTACAACTTCTGGAGCAAGAGTTAGCATAGTAATTCCATTACTAATTTTAGATATCGCTTCTATATCATCAACATTACTTTCACGTATATATTTTTTTTCATGAACACCAGCTTTTGCTTGATTAAGAAATGGACCTTCAAAATGTATTCCTAATACTCCATCTAAGTTAAGACTTAGGCACTTATTAATAGATTCAACAGCTTGTTTCATGCCCTTTAATGAACCTGTAATAAATGTTGGTAAGAAATCCGTTGTACCAAATTTTTTATGTCCATCGTATATTTTTTTAACTGCCTCTATAGTAGGCTCATCATTAAATAAAATTCCATTTCCACCGTTTACTTGTAAATCAATAAAACCTGGGGATATTGTTTTTCCATTTAAATTAATAATTTCAATTGATTTATCCAATTCCTCTTCAGGGATTAATCCATGGATTTTCTCTCCATCAATAACTAAAGCTTTATTATAAATAAATTCACTACCGTTAAAAATATCACAATTTACAAATGCATACATCATACTATCTCCTCTTTTATATAACGATCATATACTTCACGACATGGACTCCCGTAGCAAACCATATTACTGTTAAGACTTTTAGTAACTATTGAACCTGCTCCAATAATAGAATTCTCACCAAGTTGAGTACCATCTAAAATTACACAACGAGCTCCTATCCATACTCCATCATCGATTTGTATTCCTTTCGCAATCTCACCTTGAAATCTTATATGGTCATTCATGCCTGAAAAAATATGTCCTGCGGCAGAGATATAGGAATGGCCTGCAATTATTACTGCATTACCAATTATTAATCCTCCGTGCCCAGCTAAAATAGAGTACTCTCCAATAGTGGATCTGTCATGTATAGTTATCTTTCCATCATAGGATCTTAACACACAACCATATTTTAATTTAGATCGATATCCTATTCGTATCGTTCCTCCTTGACCTAAGTCAATTAAAACATTGTCTTCTATTACGGCATGTGCTTCTATATGTAAGGAACCATTACCAATAATTTTCGCATTCTTTGATACAAAAGCATCTTTATCTATATATCTCATATCACTCTCTTTCATCATTATTAATAAACCATTTTTTAATAGGTAATGCTAACAATGCTCCAATTGCTCCCATTATAGCAATATGAGAGGGCCATGCATCGATAAATACTATTTTAATTAATGAAATACTATATTCTGGTCCAAGGTTATACAAAGGTACAATAATAATACTTAATAAAATATATCCAAATAATAGTGAAATGGACATATATGTCGTACTAAGTCTTGAGATCTTTGACTTCTTTAAAAGCTTAATTTTCAATTCATTTGATTTATTTATTAAGTTAGTATTTTCGTCTTTCATTTCGTTCAGTATAGATAAAGCTTGTCGACTATCAGAAATAGAAGATATTTTATTCTTGTTTTTTGTTATAAATTTAATAAGTTCATTTACTGGAAGACTAATAAGTTCTTCATATCTGAATAGTGCATTAATACATTTAACCGTTGTGCTAGCTTTTCCATCCCAAGGATAACATTCATTATTTACATTCACAGTAGCACTTTGTAAACTATTCTGGATATAGTTTACTCCATTATAGATTATGTTTTCGATACTAGCTTTATCTAATTTATCAAGTTGAATATGTAATAAAATATCGATAAGTACACTTATTGATGTCGCCGTAGTAGCTAAATCAATCCAGGAACCATTTTCTTTTTGTTTATCTTTCAACAGAAAAATTAATTTTAATAAAAAATTAGTATTATTCGAAGCTATCATTGCCTTAAGATATACTATTATGTCAATTTCACTTAAGCTATCAAAGTCTATACCTTTGAATATATTTTCAACTAATTCATTTATTACTGCTGATTCAATTTTTAATTCTATTATAATTAAGTATGCCTGAAGTTGTTCCCTGGATTCATATTCTGAAATCCTTTCTTTTATCCACTGAAAAGTCTCTTCTGTCTTATACGATGTAATACCTAGATGTATCCCACGTATCCATAGTAGTGCACATGTTGCACCAAAAACTTCGTCATAAGAACCATTTTTATCATGTTTAGACATTAAAATTAATACTTTAGAAATAAATTGCTTATAGGAACTTTGTAATCTATCTAGATTATTCAATATTTGTAATGTTTCTATAGTGCTCCAGAAACTTCCATCTATGTATCCTGTATGTAATTCTGACTGTATCTTTAATTCTGCAGCATATAACAACTCTTGCGCTGAACGTTCTCTACCAAAAACTGAAAAACTACTAAAATCACCATCCGTATCTTTAATACTAATAAGTTTTAACTTTCCTTCATTTACTTTTTCCTTGACGTTTTTGGACAAATTTGATGGCAATTCAGACAAACTGATATTAGGACCCAAAAGTAATATATTATGGATGTTATTAAGAATACTGTTCGTCAATATTTCTAACTGATCACTTATATTGTAATTTCTAAAAGGAGTTTTTTTTGACCTTAAGATACTCATAAAATATTCAAATGATCTATTTGTATTATCATAACTAGATAATATTGCTGTACTATGCTTCCCTTCAACAACGTAAGTCAATATATTTTGTAAAACATCTTCTTGTTTTTGCCAATCTAGGGTTAAAGCACTTAGCACAATGCGACCTTGATCTGGTTTTCTTGAGTTAATAATTAATGGACGGAAATTCTCATCAGTACTCAGGTCATTAATCAATATTTCCCAATCTGACAAATTAACATTAGACCAATAATGCCAATAAATTCCAGGTAAACTTTTATACTCCAATGCTATTCTTTTAATATTTTGAGGGTTTATTTTGTTTGGATACAAACAGAGGTTATGTTTTTCAGCCTTAAAACCAAAAGAAATATTACCATCAGCTGATTTTTCCCCTGGCAAACGTTTGACTGCTGATACATTATTTAAATATTCTGGTAAAAACATTAAAGAAGAATTTTTCTCACTAGCAAGCCTCAATTGATGCATACATAAACATCCTCGTCCACCATTACTCTGAATCCAAGTTTGGAATATATTTATAAAATAATTTTTTTCAAATTCCTCACGTATTGTTTTATCATTAAAGGAATTAGAACCTATGATAATTGCATCATATTTATCATCTGATAATGCTAAACCTAAATTATCAATATTATCTGCTGTATATAATTCTAATTGATAACCAAAGTTTTTAATTAATGTTCTAGCATCAGCATAACCATAATGGAGCATTTCAGACTGGTTTTGAATTAGTGCAACTTTATACATAATACCACTCCCTTCTCAATTAGTATGCTCAAACTTTTTACATATTTTTAGTAGCAAAAATATAATTAATATACTGTAAAAATCAAAATATTGCAAATTTTTATATCTTATTTTAAATAATTATTTTATAGTAGCTCGCATTTATTTCGATATAATATCCAAAAATTATAAAAGATATAGATGGCCTCAATTAATTTAAAAAATAAACTTGCTATTCAGGAAAAGGTATATTGTAAATGCATGTAATAAATTCAAAAAATAAACGAATAAATCCATTTGATTTAATGGATGAAGATTTTGATATTGAAGTTATTGCAAAAACACTTTCTAGGATATGTCGTTTTTGGTCTCAAACAGATATTTTCTATTCAGTTGCGCAGCATTGTTTAATAATGGATCAGTATTTCCAGCAGCATTATCAAGGAGATTATGATAAAAATTTATTATCAAAAATGTCTCTTATCCATGAAGTATTTGAAGGCATGACAGGACTTGATATACCTACTCCATATAAACATTTATTTCCGGAATATATAAAGTCAGAAAAAATAGCAATACAAAAGATAAGTAAAATATATAATATTCCATATCCATTTCCTGAAGAGTTTAAAGAAATAGATAAAGCAATAATGGTTACAGAAGCAAATGCTTATTTACACAATAATGATTATTGGCAAAATATTGCAGATCCATTACCTGTAGTCTTACCAACAAAATTTATTTCCCATAAAGAAATTGAAGTTAACTTTATAAATCGATGGGAAATATTATTTGAAATTCAAAAAAAATAATTTTCCTAAAATAGATTCATCCCTTTTGTGTATATTATGAAAGTAAATATAATAATTGACGTTTTACGTGCATTTACTGTTTCGCATATTGCTTTTATTAAAGGTGTTGAGCGCATATATTTAGTAGCAAACAAATCTTTAGCATTTGGAATGAAAGAGAAAAATCCAGAATATATTTTATGTGGTGAAGAACATGGATTACTTATTCATGGATTTGACTTAGATAATTCCCCTACAAATATAATTTCTAAAGAATTATCTGGTGAAATATTAGTTCAAAAAACAACAAATGGTACAAAAGTAACATTAGATAATTTAGATGCAGATAGAATATTTGTAACAGGATATAGTAATAGTAAAACATTAGTAAAATACTTACATACTATAAATATAAACTACCTAAATATTATACCTTCTCGTCAAAAGGATGATGACTTAGCAGTTAAAGATTATATTGAAAGATTATATAAACATAAGAGTTTATCAACCATAGATATTATTCAACGTATTACAGATAGCGATATAGCTATGAAGTTCTTCAATGATAAACGATTTAATCCCAAAGACATTGTTTATTCAACAACTAATTTTGATACAAATTTTATAATGGAAATCAAATCCGATGAAAGAAACAATGTATATATACAAAAAATTACTATGAAGGACTATTATTGAATATATATTTAGAAAGCCGTTTTAAAAAGCCAAGAGTTGAGGGCTTAAATATGATTATTGACACGGGCTATTCTACTAGTTATTTTAAAGACTTAATTGAATCGTTTAATGAGCATATAGATTTTGTAAAATTTGGATGGGGCACCTGTTTGGTTTCTCCAAATATTGATAAAAAGATTGAAATTTTGAAGCTTTTCAATATAGACTATTTTTTTGGGGGAACACTATTTGAATATTTTTATAGTAAAAATCAATTAAATGAATTTGTCAATTATTGCAATATAAAAAATTGCAAATATATAGAAGTTTCAAATGGTACTATTGACTTATCAAACACTGAGAAGGCCAGTATTGTTTCAGATTTAAAAAATGAATTTAATGTTTTTAGCGAGGTTGGATATAAAGACAATTTACGTTCAACAAGGTTTGATGCTGAGCAATGGATTAATTATATTAAGCAAGATATTGATGCAGGTGCAACTAAAGTTATAATCGAGACAAGAGAAAGTGGTAAAGGTGGTATTTGTAACACTGATGGTAGTATAAAAGAAGATGTTTTTGAAAAAATACTTGCTTCTGACATAGATTTAGATAAAATTATTTTTGAAGCACCTACTAAATTTTTACAACAATACTTTATTAATAATACACACACTAATGTGAATTTAGGGAACATAGATTTTAATGATATTATATCATTGGAGACCCTAAGACATGGTTTAAGATCAGATACATTTTTTAAATAAAGAAAGGAAGCAATACATGAGAAATAGTAGTAATGTATTTCATCTGGCAATACCATGCAAAGATCTAGATGAAACATTCCATTTTTATATCGTAAAGCTTGGTTGTAAATTAGCACGAAGGTATAATGATAGAATAACTATTGACTTTTTTGGAGATCAGGTTGTATGCCATTTATCTCCTGAAAATATTGATAAAGATCCTCAGATGTATCCTAGGCATTTTGGAGTTACCTTTTTTGAAAAAAAAGATTACGATAATGTATTGAAACTTGCAAAAGAAAGGGAATTAACATTTTTTCATGATGAGTTTATTAGATTCAAAGGTCAAGTAGAAGAACATTTAACATTTTTTTTAAAAGATCCTTCAAATAACATTTTAGAATTTAAATACTATTACGATCATCGAATGATGTATTAAATTTAAGTAGTAAATTTTTTTCTATTTCTTTTAAAGGCATTTACTTTTTATATTTCGTATAAATAGCATATCAAAGACATGAAAAAACAACAAAGGAAAACAAATGCCAAGTTATCTTAACAACTATGGTAATAATAAAAACAATATTGATAAAATAGTTAAAATTATTAAACTAATATCAGTTGACCCTCAGTATTGTGATATAAATAATGATTAGTGTAATTGGCAATATGGAAATTAATAGTATGGTGTTAATTTAGTAATATGAAATCAATTTATGTTAATTCTCCCTATTTACCTGATCAAAAAAAATATATGAAATATATTGATAAAATATATAATTCCAAGCACTTAACAAATAATGGTCCTTTGGTGCAGGAACTAGAAAAAAGATTGGCAGAATATCTTGGTGTAAAAAGTATAATTCTTGTTGCGAACGGGACTTTGGCTTTACAAATTGCATACAAGGCCTTAGGATTGGAAGGTGAAGCAATAACAACTCCTTTTAGTTTTGTTGCTACAACTAATTCTTTAAAGTGGGAGCATATTACTCCAAAGTTTTCTGATATAAATCATAAATCACTAAACTTGGATCCAACAAATATTGAACATCTTATTACAAAGAGTACTTCAGCAATTGTACCAGTTCATATTTTTGGTAATCCTTGTGAAGTTGAGTCAATTGAAAAGATTGCTAAACAGTACAATTTAAAAACTATTTATGATGGAGCACATGCATTTGGAGTTAACTACAAAGACAAAAGTATACTTACACATGGCGATATTTCTACTCTTAGTTTCCATGCTACCAAAGTGTTTCATACTATTGAAGGTGGTGCAATAATAGTTAATGAGAATAAACAGCTAGAATTACAAATAAGAGAAATAATTAATTTTGGACTAGACGGTAATGGAAATCATTCAAATATTGGTATTAATGCAAAAATGAATGAATTTGAAGCAGCTATGGGCCTATGTGTACTCGATGAGATTGACACTATCATTTCTAAAAAAGAAATGGCATATAATTACTACTATGAAAACTTAAAAGATTATGTTGTTTTTCAAGAAAAAAATAAAAATTCAACTAAAAATTATAGTTTTTGTTCAATATTATTTGAAAATGAAAAATATGTAATTGAAGTAATGAAGAAGTTAACAGAAAAATCAATATATCCTAAGCGATACTTTTACCCATCACTTAATACATTGAAATTTAATAATACAAATCAAATTTGTGATATATCTGAGGATATATCAACTAGAATACTTTGTTTACCTATGGGAGATGATTTAGATATTGGCAGTATGAATAAAGTTATTGATACTATAATAAGTACTATAAAATAACTTTTTTATATGATTATTATCTCTACCTTTCAGTTGAGAACAATTAACTATTGGATATTGTCAGTGAAATTTTAAATATAAAAATCAAGAATAAGAATGTTAAATAGATTCTCAGGTGGTAAATATAATGCATAAAAAATTTAAATTTAAAATAGACGACAAGCAATTTTCTTTTAATGCTGAAGGGTCGCCACCTCTTAAATATGGAATACAAGAAAGACTCTCTAATGAAAGAACAGATTTGACCTTTGGTCAGGAGTGGTATGAAAAAGGATTTAAGATATTCCCTTTCCTAGGCAAAACAGAATTCAATTCTCTCTATTCTGGAATCTCAAATTGTGTAAGGTCAATACTTAGCGAGAAGGGTATTGAAGTTACAAATTTTCAGTTGAATAAATACCATCGCTTTTTACCTGATAATAATTCACACTATGAAGTTGTAAATAAAACAAGAGATCTGTTTTCATCAGATTTTGATTTTAACACAGCTGTCTTTTACAAGAAACTAAGTGAACTAGTTGGGTTTGAACTAACTGATATTAATCCGAATAATGAAAAAAAAATGCATATTATCATTAGAATAAATAGACCAAGGTCAAATGATTTTAATCCACCTCATAAAGATATTCATGAAAGTTTTGATAGAGATAAGAATGTATACAAGTTTATAAATTTTTGGATTCCAATTTGTGGTGTTAGTTTGAAATCTTCTTTACCACTTGTTTCTGGAAGTCATCTTTTACCAGAAGATAAAATACTAAGGACATTTGAGGGTGGAGTTATCCAAAAGAAAAAGTATAATGTTCGTAATATCGTTAGCTGGGATGGGCGGAATGATTTACGTAGGGAAGACATAAGATATGGAAATGTACTAATCTTTTCATCACATTTAATTCATGGGTGTGCAATCAATGATCAGGATGAAGAAACACGTGTTGCATTGGAGTTTAGGTTATTTAAGAAATAAGTATCAGTTCTAGTAAAAGTAACTGTTTTTCCAGCACCTCTATCAATCGTTGAGAGTCTATGTATTATTATGAATCACGAATGATATACTAAGTAGAGGTGAGCTGTTTTAAATTAGAGAGAGATTCTGTGATTGACTTTCTATCAATCTTCATAGTTTGAGTGAAAGGTATCTCCTCTATGGTATAAATTTCATGAGGAATCTCGTATTGCTCAAGTGATGCATTAAGTTTTATTAGGATATTTCTTCGTGAAAGATTGGAATCCCCTTTTATTACTAATACAATTAAATTTCCAAATAGTGCATGCCTTTTAGAGGTTATAACTAAAAATTCAATATTTAAGATACCTGATATTTTGTTTTCAAGATATTTTAGTGCAACTTTATTACCACCAACCTTAATCTCATCGTTTGTTCTTCCTGCCAATACTGTATGGTAATTATCTAATAAAATAGTATCTTTTGTATTAAACCATTCATTATTCACTATAAATTTATTATCAATAATATATCCATAAAATAAAAAATCTGCTTTAACAACAATAGTGTCATTTTCTATCTTTACATTAGAGCCAGATATGCTTTCACCAATTTGTTTTCTATTGTTTATAGGTGTGGTTCCATCTATTCTATTGACAAAAAGACGTCCTCCTAGCTCTGCTAAGCCATAGACATTAAATACTATAATGTCAATGTATTTATTTATAATTTTATCTATTATGAGATCATTTAGTATATCCCCTGATGAAAAAAAAAGTCTCGGCTTATATTTATCATTATTAATAGAACCAAAAGCTGTAATCAAATGCATGGGAGACCCAACAATTGAAAGATCAGGATGTTTTTGAATATACTTATCAATATTGGAAGTATTTTTATAGTCATCAAAAATAAGTTGAGAATTTGATATAAAATGTACTAGGAAATGACTTAATGCACTCACCAAATATGGCTTTAAATAGCTTATAGATGTATAGTTTGATTGTGAAATTTTTTCAAAAACACTATAGGCATTTTTGATAAAATTCTCTTTCTTATGAAGTATACCTTTTGGTTTACCAGTGCTACCAGATGAAAATAATACCGTGTCACCAATAGCATTTTCTAATTTACAAAAGTTTTTATTTTCTTTAATAATGATTTGATTATTCTCCAATAAACATGAATACTTATAAAAAGAGATAAGTTCTTTATCTAAAAGTAAGTCTTTTGTTGGAAAAATCACTTTTTTATCACTAACCCATAATGCAAAAAGGAGTATATAGAAGTGTATAGGATTCTCATCATATATAAGAATAAAATCATCTAAAAAATCATATTGCTTAAATTCCTCAGCATAGAATAAAACTTTTTCACGAAACTCAATTTGAGAAATAGATTCTCCATTATAAGAAATTAATAGACTTGATGAGGAAAAAAATAGTAAATATTGTAAAGTATTATTATTCATATAGTTTAATTAGATCATAAATTTTATTAATTGTCCCAAAGTTATCAAGAGTAACATTTTCAGGATTAATTTGGATATTAAATTCTCTTTCTATAAATAGCATTATATGCAAGACATTCAATGAATCAAGAAGTCCATCTTTCCCAAAAATTTCTTGGTTATAATTAATTACATCTTTCTTTGATAATAAAGAAACTTCTTGTATAATTTTGTTTAAAATTAAATCGCTATTCATATATATCCTAGTATTATAAAATGCTGTAGTTTATCAAAAATAAAGGAAAATATATATTAAATACTAACTTTGAAAACTCATTAGTAGAGCTACTTGTGCGAGTTAGTACTAACTCGTTGATTTCGCTTCATATAGATATTATTGGTTTTTTCTATTATCCAGTAGAGAAAGAACCTAACTGCTCAATTAATGATATGATTACAAAAAAACTTGAATCCTTTGGCAAAGTGTTATGTGAAGTAGAAAACCGTGGCGGTAATATAATTATTCCAACTTTTTCACATAGCTATAATACCGATGAACTTAAAACATATGATTACTTAAATAGCCCATCCGTTGTTGGTCATGCCACTGAATATCTTAGAAGTATGTTTCCTTATAAACGTACAATTGACCCTATGTTTTCATACCTTGTTTTTAGTAAAAATAAAAAACTTCATCACTTCAATTTTATAAATAAATATAACTCTATGGGAGAAGGTTCCTTAATTGAAGAACTTTTAAGAAATAATGGTTCTCTTATGAGTATAGGCAATGTTTTGAAACGTATGACAGAAGCACACTATCTAGAAAGAAAAATAGAAGTCTATTACAGACATGATGTTAATATACAGGGAATTTTTTTAGATGAAAAGCAAAAATTTTACGAACAGATTGTAACTATTTATGGACGGCATAGTGGATTAGTGTCTGACTTCACAGTAATTTTAGAAGATCTAAAGCTTGAGAATAAGTATTTTACATATAATATCGGAAATTTTAAATTAGATAGTATTAGATTCAATGATCTTTTTACACTAATGCAAAAAAAATACAAGGAAGATAAAGAATATTTTGTCTGTACCGTCGAAGAGAAATATAAAAAAGATAGAAATTAATCTTCGGGACACTCAAAAGAAGAAAGCTGATAATATTTACATTGATAGATTTTGGAGATGCATGACATTAAGGATATATTTAACATTAGGGAGCACGAATTAATAACGACATATACATAAAATTTAGTCAAGTTAAGGAATACTCATCACTGCGATACACCTAAAATAGTGTACCAACGAGAAGAAGTATATATTTTTAAATAATTTAAATATCCTCTTTAAAAATTACATAGTTATTTAAAACTAAAATATCTAAACCACTTGTATAAAATGTTTTAATTGCATCTTCAGGAGATGAAACAATTGGTTCTCCTGATACATTAAAAGAGGTATTTATTAAAATTGGAATACCCGAAATTTTATAAAAAGATTGAATAAGCTGATAAAACTCAAAATTATCATTTTCGCTAACACTCTGCAATCTACCAGTATTGTCGTCATGTACAACAGCAGGTATTCTATTGATTACCGCATCTTTAAATTTAAGTATTTTTTCCATATATGGTGTATAAGTGTAATTTTCAAAATACTCTTCTCCATATTCATCAATAATTGCTGGGGCAAAAGGTCTAAATGACTCTCGATATTTAATGATCTTATTTAATTTATTTTTCATTTCTGGATCACATGGATTTGCTAAAATACTTCTATTTCCTAATGCTCTTTGACCATATTCCATTCGACCTTGAAACCAGCCTACTATTTTACCTTCAAATATACTTTTTGCAATTTGTAAATTAAGTTCATTTCTTTCGAAATAGTGTGACTTTAATTTGTATTTGTTTAAATATACTTTAATATCATTATTTGAATATTCTGAACCTAAAAAAGATTCTAAATAAGGTTTTTTTATTCTGTCTTTATATAAGACAGAGCCTATTGCATTACCTGTATCATCGGGAGAGAAAGATATAAAAACATTTTTAAATTTTGTTTTAGAAGTTACTTTTCCATTAAATAAGCTATTCATTGCGGTACCACCGCCAAGACATAGATTGGATTTTTCTTCTGATTTACTATGTAGCCAATTTATTAATTTTATAGATGATTCTTCATAAATTAATTGTGTAGCTGAAGCGATATCATACATTTTTTGATTGGGATTATTATCTTTTATATCATCCTCTAGTAATTCTATAAGTTTATTGCTAAACATCCCTTTCGAGTTGAAACTATAAAAGTCAAAATAGTTTAAATCTAATTCTAAATTACCATTTTCAACATGTATCAATTTACTTAACTTACTATAAAAGCGCTCAGGATTTCCATATGCTGAAGCACCCATTATTTTCCATTCATCCTTTTCACTTTTAAAGCCACAATATTCTGTTAATGTACCATAAAACATACCTAGAGAGTGTGGGAAATTATGCTCTTTAAGTATCTTAATTTCATTACCTTTAGCAACTGCCAACAGAGAACTCGTTTCTTCACCAAATCCATCAGAAATGAATACACTAGCACTCTCAAACGGCGAAGTGTTATATGCCATTCCAATATGAGAATAATGGTGATTTACAAAACTAAAAGTAATTGATTTGTTATCATAATATATTTTTTGATGAGATACATCAATATGCTTAATATTTAAATTTGGTAATATTGCATTAATTGAATTATGAAGCCTTTCCATTGGGTGGTTTACTGAATTACTAAAACGTTTAAATCTGTTTGATGCATTAATGTATGAATTCCAAGAAAGCACAATCTCATCTATATCATTGTAAGTCATTCCAATTTCAGTTAAGCCCTTTTCGATAACAGCAAAAGGAAAAGAACTATCATATTTGTTTCGTGTAAGCCTTTCATTAGCACAAGCATAAATTATTTCACCATCTTTAAATAATGCTGCACTAGCAAAATTTCCAGTATTGTGAATCCCAATTTTAATCATTTTTCCATCCTAGTATGAATCTATTTCCCATTTTTTTTCAGATGGAGTATCGCGAAATTTTTTCAAGTTGTCTAAAACTTTGTTATCAACTTTTGCATTAACTGACACATTAAGGTTGTGTTTTACTTTTGATAAATCAACATTAAATCTGGTTGTAGGTGCACATGTATCTCCCGATCCATCCCAACCTATATTATTAACTAGTGAGTATTTCGGTGTAATTGTATAATGTTTATTTTTAAACTGTTGATACATCAGTTTTATATCCATAGCATCCAATACTCCTAAGTGCTCAGCTTCCATTAACTCTTTAAAACATTTTCCTAAGTTATCTAACTCTATAAGGTTTGATGGATTCTTGCAAAAGTCTTCAAAGTCAGTTATTTTCCAGTTAATTTCATCAAATCTATCTTTCCAAATTCCAAACCCCCAAATACAAGCAATAGGATCTACAATAACATCATATGGGTAATCTTGTGGTATTTCAATAGGGGATGTATATCCACATATAGAGGTAACATTTTTAACATTTTCATATTTATCAAGAGCATCATTCATAAACTGCAAAAAAAATTTTGATGTAACAATATCATCTTCAATATAAATCAGTTTTCCATAATTGTCTAGTAGCTGTCTCATCCCTTGTCTATTATTATATTGTCGACTGTTGTATTCTCTTTCTGTGATATGAATTGATTTAAAGCCGTCTATAGTTTTAATATATTGACGCACTTTATTAATGCTTTCTTCATCTCCAGTCATTGGTCCATCTGAAAAAATATATAATTCACTTTCTGATGCGAGTGTGTTATCTTTTAATGCACTGACAGTTTTTTTTAAATGATCTAACCGATTATATACAGATAGTGCTATTGGTGCTAATTCCATATAAATCTCCTTTTTAATTCTATGTTTTTGAAAGATATTTTATAATGGAAAATTTTAATTTTCAAAATTTTCTCCATTCCAATGATATACTTTTGGATTTTTACAAATAGGATCATTAATTACATCGATAAATTCTTTATGAGACGGATGTAGTGGACTTCGTACATTTCGTCTATTGTAGTCAGCATCATCTTCAGATAACCTCCACCAACGTAATACTGGTTTAAGCTGTACAATGTCAGCATTAAACTCATTAATACTTCTATCTACGAAACTTGGTATCTCTCTGAAATTTGTATCTTGAACAACCATATTGAGTTTAATTTTACTTACTTTGTTTTCTAAACGTAATTTTGCTAAAAACTTTAAAGAATCCATGGTAGTTTGGTAGCTTGCTATGCCTCCAGTAAGTAATGTGTAAGTTTCTTCCTCATAGCTATTTGGAGTTACGACAGCATGTATTTGATAATCTTCTAGATGCTTAATTTTATCCCATTTACTTTCTATAAGAGCACCATTTGTTTCAAGCAAAATAACACAATCCTTATTTTTAGGTTGAGCTGCACCTAACATATTAAGCATACTTTTACTAGAAAAAAGATCACCATTTCCCGATGCCATAATTAAGATTGCATTGTCCAAGTATGGTAATAGTTCATTTTCTATCTTGTCAATTTTATTTGTATACACTTTATCTGATTTAAATACGGTATCTCTGCAAGTAGGACATGCATGATTACATACATAGTCATAGGCCATATTGAATTCAATAGGGAAATTATTTAGTGAATCTTTTTTTACAGCATTTTTTAGTTCTTCACTACTTAAATCTGGTAGACTATCATTACCTAATAGAGGGCAAGATTCTTCATCACAATATTTATAACTACCATCTTCTATGGAATCTCTGATGTTTTTGATCATATCGCCATTCCATAATTCTTCTACCGATGAATCGACTAGGTTGCCCAAATTACCTTCTGGAAATTTTATCCAAGAACAGTTTTTTACAACTCCATCTGGTCCTACATACATATGAGTCCAAGGTCTAGAACAGTATTTCATTTTATTATCCCTTATTATATAATTAAATTGTGCTGATATTATCCTATAATAAATTTCTTTTAACTGAAAGACTTATTTTTTAATTAATATTACTTACTTAAATAAGTTAGAAGTAAGCACTATTAATATAGTATTAGTGTAGTAAAATTCTATCTTTCCAGGCTTACATGATAACTGAAAATATTTTTGATAATGACATTTGTGAAATTTTTGTTCAACAAGTCAAAAAAAATAACTATAAAACTGCGGTAGTTTTTAAAAATGAATATTTAACATATAAAGAGTTAAATGATAAATCTAATTCTTTAGCTTGTTATATTAAAAAATATATGCTTGAAAACAAAAATATAGCACTTTTCTTAGAAAGATCCCTAGAATTACCATTAAGTATTTTATCTATTTTTAAAGCAGGTGGAACTTATATACCGGTAGATCCGAATTTCTCAGATGTCAGAATAAAATTTATTTTAAACGATACTTCCACACATATAGTGATAACTCAAAAAAAATTTTCTAAAAAATTGAGATTAATAAATAAAAATATTACCATAATAGAAATTGATGATTTTAGTTACAATAAAAGTATAAATCCTATTAACTTGAAGAAAAAAAACAATATTGCTTATATTATTTATACATCAGGAACAACAGGGAATCCCAAAGGTGTTATGATTAATCATAGTAGTTTACTTAACAGGCTATTGTGGATGAAAAATAAATTTAATATAGCACAGAATCAAGTAATACTTCATAAAACACCATATACATTTGATGTATCTGTATGGGAATTACTATTATCATTTCTTACTGGTTCAACTCTTGTTATTTCTAATCCTGAAGATCATAAGGATCCATTGAAAATAGTCAACAACATCATCAATTACAATATAAATATTATTCATTTTGTTCCTTCTATGTTTTTATATTTTTTAGAATATTTACAAGTACAACCACATAAGAATATTGATATCATTCTACATAATTTAGATTATATTTTTACATCTGGTGAAGTATTGCAGAAACACCATGTTAATCTTTTTAATAAAATTAATAAATATAAAAAAACTAAATTAATCAATCTTTATGGTCCTACCGAAACAACAATTGATTCTACGTATTTTGATTGCTCCAATAACATACATAGCATAATACCAATTGGCAAAGCCATTGATAATACAAAAGTATATATTTTATCAGATGCACTGAAAGCGGTAAAAAAGGGCGAGGTAGGTGAACTTTATATTTCTGGAATAGGTTTAGCTGAAGGATATAACAATCAAGAAAAACTTACAAAAACAAGTTTTTTACAAAATATTTTCATAAAAGAAAATGAATCTGAAATATATAATAAAATGTATAAAACTGGGGACTTAGTTAGACTATTAGATGATGACAATTTGCAATATATTGGTAGAACTGATTCCCAAGTTAAAATAAATGGATTGAGGATTGAGCTAGAAGAAATCGAATTAAATTTAAGGAAATTTAGTTTAATTTTTGAAACCAAAGTTATATTATATAAGAATAGCTATTTAATCGCATACTATCAATCTGAACTACCTATTAATTCAAATAAATTGAAAAGTTTTCTACAAAATAGATTACCTGAGTATATGATCCCATATTTATTTATTCATGTAATCTCATTTCCTACAACATTACATGGTAAACTTGACTTTAAATCCTTTCCTAAACCAATCTTTTATAGTCATGAAAACTATGTAGCTCCAACAAATAATCTAGAATCAAGTTTGTGTGAAATATTTCAGAAAATATTAAACAGACCCAAAGTTGGAATTAATGATGATTTTTTTTCCATAGGAGGAGACTCTTTATTATCTATCTCATTAACATTAGAAATTGAGATCACACTTAATATATCAATTAAATTACAAAATATATTTTTAAGTAAAACAGTGAAAAAGTTAGCACATCAAATATCACTTCAAAAATATAAAAAAGGAAAAGAAATGTTAATAAGTAATCTTAATAATTATAGTAATACAAAAAAAAATATGTATATGATTCACCCTGGTAATGCTAGCTGCGAAGCTTATCAAGAATTTGCTACAAATATCGATTCTTCTTACAATTGTATAGGAATTGATAATTATAATTTGTACCATTCTGAAAAAATCTCTTCTTTAAAACAACTTGCTACATATTATTTAAAAATCATTTTGAATGATAATCTATTTAATAAAGATGAAATCAATCTCTATGGTTGGTCGCTTGGAGGTTTAATAGCTTTAGAGATAGCCGCCCAATTAGAAAAGAAATCTTATGTTAATATTAATGTTTATGCAATAGATACATTTATATTAGATGATAGATTAAAAGATATTATTTCAAAAATGGATATAGAAAAAAGAAAAGAAAATTTAAGAAAATCATACATAGCTGCTGGTTTTGAAGTCAGTTATGTTAATAAAGTTATCTCAGCATATAATGCAGAATTTATTTTAAGTCAAGCAGAGAGGTTGTCAAGTATGTTAGTTTCTTCAAATATTATTTTATTTAAAGCACTAGAAAAAAACTTAAATTGGAAAGGAACAGATAATGAAGATTTATATGATTATATTATTTCTTTAAAAAATAATAACTTAGATAAAATTGGAGAAAATATTAATATAATACCAGTTAATTTTCATCATGGTGATATTAAAAAAGCCAGTCATGTACTAAAAGATTTTTTTACTGAATAAGTAATAATATATATAAAGGAATAAAGGACAATAATAATGGCTATTAGAGGAATTATTTGTGGTGCAGGAAGTACTGGAACACATTTGCATTATGGTGCTTTAATAGCAGCAGGTGCTGATATAGTGGCCTTTGTAGATATAAATGAAGAGATGGCAAAAAAAGCATCAAAACAATATGGGCTGAATAGTTACTACACATCTATCGAAGAGGCACTTCAAAATGAAAAAAATATAGACTTTGTAGATATATGTACATCTTCGGCTACACATTTGTCTATAGCAAAAGTATCACTAGAACATGGATGTAATGTATTAGTTGAAAAACCTGTAACTGAGACTATAGAAGAAATAGAAGAACTTAGAAAGCTAAAAGAGCGCTATAGTAAGGTAGTGTGTGCCGTGCATAATCATAAATTCTATCCATCTGTTAGAGAAGTTAGGAATATGATCAAAAGTGGTGAGATCGGAGATATAATAAGTATTAATAAAGAGATGAGCTTTAATTGGGAAGACCCTGGGATGATGGAAGAAGATCATTGGGCACAAGGTATCCCTGGGGGAAGACTTTTTGAAGCAAATCCACATAATTTATATATAATTTATTCTCTGATTGGTAAATTCGAACTTGTTGATATCTTCCCAAGAAAAGTTTCTAGTCATTGGGTGCATGCAAAGGTTGATGAATTTCAAGCTATATTCAAAACTGACAAAACAACTATAAACTTGAAAATGTCTATGCACTCTACAAAAGAAAGTTATGGTAAATATGGACCGAACTTTTTTGTAGTAGTGGGAACAAAAAAGAGCGTATTGTTTGACTATGCTAATGTAGTGGAGCTTAATGACTTTAGTGGAAGTATCAAGAGAAATATTAAAGTAAAGAATAAATTTACATCTGAAGAGAAATATCCAATAATAAAAGATAAAAATGGTGATGAATGTAATATAGGAGTTGATTCAGGACATAAATGGATTATTGATAAATTTATAGGTAATTTAGAAGGTAGATATACCGAAGAGGCTGTTTCTTTTGGTGAAGCTTTTTTTGTTCAGGCCATGAACTCTAAAATGGGTAATCTTGTAGAAGCAAAACTTGCAAGACAGTAGTGGAAAATGTTTTGACAGAAGAAAAAAACAGGAATGCTTATCATCAAAATACTATAAACTTATGTGTATTAATGCAAGCTGAGCAACCTTGGTGTCAGGCTACTATATTTAAAAGTAAGAGGCATTTAATTTTTTAATGCAGCTAAATTGTAGATATATTCAATGATAATCTTAAAAAAGGTTATCAATGACTCTCATCCCTCCGAAACTCTTACACACACTTCCCAACCTATACAGCACTGAAAACACAAAAGACCCAATATGCTATATCAAACTCTTCACACCTGATAGCAACTGGACTTGGTATGTCACTGAACTTTCAAAAGACGATAATAACACTTGTTTCGGATATGTCGTTGGATTTTCTGCTGAACTTGGCTACTTTACATTAAGCGAGCTAAACTCAGTTCGTGGATCACTCGGCTTAAAAATAGAGTTAGATATTAGCTTTACTCCAACACCATTATCTGAAGTTCGTAAGTTGCACTCATGAGAATTATAATATATAAACAACTCAAATTTAAAATAGATAATAACTCTAAAGTAAACTCTATTATGTGCATTAGAGGTACACTATATATAACAGTTGATTTAGAATGCTCCAAAGTTGAAAATCCAGACCTCTTAAATTATGACATTTTTGAAAGTAAATACATTTTGAAGTGGCAAGCTTGTAATGAAGATACTGCTACAGAAGTATCTCGTGAGCATAACCATGACTTGATAGATTTTATTTTGAACTCCAATTTTGATGAGGAAGAAGCTTTTAAACTTTTAGATGAAGAGGTAGAGTACGAACTAAATTATCTTGATAAGTACAATGTAGCATATCACCTAAAAAATGATGTTGCAAAAGTTGAAGCATTCTTAACTTTAGTCTCAAAAATAATCATAAAAAATGGAGCTAAATCAGAACCATTTGATACTGATGACGTTAACGAACTTGTTGAGCTTATCAGAGAAGCTATAAATATACATGAAGGCAATACTGATAATATCTCAAAAGCAGAATTTAAAAAGTTAGAAGCTGCTCTTGAAAATGGCGAGACCATAGAGTTTAAATATAATGGGTTGTTTTATGAGATTTTTGATTCTGTGAGTAATGAGGGATATATAGTCAATGTATACTCAATTGCTGATAAAGATGAAAATGGTGAGTATCTAGAAGAGAACTTAGTAGATGGTGGACTCTGTAGTGGTGGTGCAGAAGATGCTATTTTATTTATGTTGTGATTTGATATGAAATATTTAATAACTAGAAATGAATGTTCTCATGCTTATGCAAAAGTCACTTACTCTGTATCTGCTAACTCTAAAAAAGAAGCAATCGAAAAATTAGCTGATAATGAAGCTAAACTCGAAAGCTTTGAGTTTGAGTCTTGGAGTGAAGATGGTAGTGACTGGATTGATGATAAGTCTGAATGGGAGATTCAAGCAGATGAAATATCAGATTGAGTTAAAAGTTCATAGTCAAAATTAGACTTAAAAACTAATGATGCTGATTTTGCACTTTATTTGAATTGTGCTGTTTTAGATGATTTTGAGATAGAGGGTAATAATTCTAGACTCTCTGCCTTGAGAGCTTATGTAAAAAGTGTCTATGAACTCTATCTTCAAGATAGGTCTGTAAAGAAGCTAGTTCAAAAAATAGAGTTGCTTACCTAAACTCGAAGCATCTTCTTTTTTAAAAAGTGTAGAAAGACTTTTAGTTTAATAAAGTTGATCTCTAAATACTTCAAACTGTTCTCCCGTACTTACATCTTCAACAATAGCTACACTATTAATGCCTGTTTTGAAAACTGTGATGATTATAACTTCTGTACCTTGGTAAGAGTAAGTTTCAGTTGTATCATCAGCTTCATTGTATGTTTGCATAATTATACTCCTTAAAGGCTATTCTCTCACAAATTCTTAGTTACATTGAAAAATATGTCAGGGTGCAAAATATTTCAATACTACTAAAATTCAATTACTACAAAATTATATAAAACCTAATCATTGAAGCTATAAGTACATTCCCTCTACCAACGGTATTAGAATGTCAGAATAGTTACTATAAAATAATCTCTAAATAACTAAAACCTAGTAATTGGAGCTTATCATGGAAACCACATATATCAAAAGAGTTAAAAAATCAGTAACTGAGAAAGAGTATAAAAAATTGATGGCGTTTGTAAGAGGTGATGAAGATATCAAAGAGTTTAACCAAAAGCGCTTCTTTAAGATATTTTGTATATTGTACTACAGTGGTTTAAGAGTCAACGAAATCACTCAGATTAGATACTCGCACATACAAGAGATTATACAAACATCAGAAACCATCATCATCTCTCACAAAACTAAAAGAGAAAGAATCCTATATTTTAGTGATACTGCCATCAAAGAGTTGAAAAAATATTTCATATATGAAGAAAGTGAAATAAATAACTACTGTATCACTTCATGGGGCAATCCTCAAAAGCATTTTCATGAAGTTTCTCTCATTCAGCTCGTAAATAAATATATGAAAAGTGTTTTAGGAGATAATTACACTTCACATAGTTTTCGTCAAGGACTTATAACTGAGATGGGGAGTAAATCTGTAAATCCACGAGTAATACAATCCTTCATCGGTCACATGAATGTTTCAACGACATTGGGGTATATCAAACCAACAGACTCAGATATAAAAGCATCTCTAGTGAGATAAATTTAAAATAGCTTTACTATTTCTGGCGGGTGTTCATGTAATCTAAAATTTGAATCTTTATTTTTTTCAAATTTAGTTAATTGAGGATTCTCTTTATGATTACTTATATAAAACACCTTTACATCAAATTTAGTTTCAACACTTTTATTATTTTTTAAATTAAGTATATCACCTGATAAATTACCATCTTTTTTAATACTATTATCATTTGTAACTAAACATAGATTAGTCATTACTCTAATATCAGTAAAATAAGACAACAATTCACCATCTGCAAAGTGAGTATGCACAGAATTAGTCTTTGCTACTTTATATAACTTATCTGCAGAGAGTGTAGCAAGCATATTCAATGCATATTCTGCTCTCTCTCTTATACTTTTTTCAGCTGATTTACAATTTTTCTCAAGTTCCTTATGTACAGAATCTACAATATAAAGTTCCTTCTTATATTTCTTTAGAAAAGGAATAACTTCATTTTCTAAAATTTTGGATATATTAGGATTCATTAAACTTGATGTATCGAAAAATATCAAATAACCATGTCTTATCATAAATTCAAATTCACTTACTTTTTGATTTAATGATGTTTTCTTTAAACTAGTGCTACTTTTTACTTTTGATAATTTTTCTTTTTGAGTATTTGCATTTAACTTAGAATCATTTTCTTTCATATTATACTTGTACTCATTAGAATGATAATTCACAATACTTGTCAATTGCTTAATTGAGATATAGCTTTGTGATTTATAAATATTGTTTATTTCTAATCTTTTTGCTATCTCTATGACCAGCGGTTCTCTAATCCTATATCTTGTAACAATATCATCAACTGTATACAACTTTAAAGTCGAATCTGCAGTATCTATATACTTTAATATTTTTTGAATTTGTGCATCGTAAACAGTACTTTTATCAGTAGCTATCTTCTTCATTCCCAATACTCTTGCTGCTTGTAGTACGTCTTTTAAGTCAATCTCATATTCGACAATCATATCTCTAATTTTTTTTGTGTTATCACTCATATTTATTATTTTTTTCCTTAAATTTCCACCATTATAATAATAACATATTAATTTTAGATGTAATAAGTAGTTATTATTTTATTATTTATTACATCTTATGTAATTAAACTTTCACTAACCTCTCCATATAATCCTATTATCTTAGAATAGGATTTACCCCAATGAATGAAAATAAAAAAGTCTATGCCAAAGATAGTATCAATGACTTAATATTTCAAATATACAAATGGAGCAAAAAAGGGCTAGCAAGTGTTGAAGTTTCTATAACTGATTTAGTGTTGATGGCAAACCATATAGAAGATTTAGAACTAGAGGTGTATGGTTCAGGTATAGATGAATAATACCATCACACTTATGGTTCACTCCCAAAACTTTGATGTGGCAATCGAGGATGAGGACTTTATAATTTTCTTGGCAGTTACTATGCAGCAAGATTTTAAAAACATTAATGTGTCGCGTTTAGAACTCTTAAATAAATATGTTTCAAAAGTGTATGAACTGTATCAGATGGAAAATGAACTTGATAAAATTATGAAGTATTTTCCACAGAGTTGAAAATGGGCGGGCAGGATGGACTTACTGGTCATAAATTTAGCCACAAGAAAGTACAGTCGATACAAATTAATGCATCGACTGTATATTTAAAAACCTACAAGTTTGAGGGCAACTTTTGTTTCATGTGACATCTCAGGGATTGTAACCTCTTTGTCATCTTTTTTATCTTGTTGCATCTTCTCTACTGCTTTAAGTAAATATTCATGCTCGTATTGATTGAATTTAATTTCCATAGTTTAAACCTTTTTTTGAATTTCCTTTAATTTGTTCAGTTCCTTGAAATCAAGCACAAGAGGATTTAGGTGATTTGATAAACAAACGCATCAAGTGTTAGCTGGCACTTGGACTCAAATTTACGTTGGGAATTATTTTAATAAATTTGAGAATTTGCTTACTTCTGTAAGTCAGTAATAATTCCTTAGTATTGATTCGTTCAGTGTCTCGACCTCTCCATGTAAATATCTGTGTCATTTCTATCCTAACTTTTCTTAGCTAAAAAGATAAATAAACATGCTCTTTTACCGTATGAGAAATACATCATACATACCATAGAAATAAATCTATTAATAGCATTAGTTACGAGGAGGTAAAAATGCAATTGATGACAAAAGAGTTAGAGAAGATAATTCCAGCGATGTATTCAGATGAGGATACTAAGCTAGAGAATAAGACGGTTTATACAAAATTCTTTATCCATAACTGGATGTGGTGGATTTTAGAATATAGCAAAGAAGATAGATTGTTCTTCGCATATGTGCAAGGGCAATCTGATGAGTTAGGCTATGTAAGCCTAGATGAACTCGAGAACCTAGAAGTAAATGGTTTGAGAGTTGAAAGAGATTTACATTTCGCTCCAACAAGATATGGAGATATAAAGGAGTTGAAATGTTAGTAGAGTTAAGGGATGTCGAGGTTTATATAGAACCTGATGACATATTAAGTAAAGCATTAAGAGAAGGGGATTTATCCGTTTCTGATGCGATATGCATTTGTGAAGAAGAAGCAGGTGCACAAGAGATATTAAAATCGATTGATGATGAAGATATCCAAAGATACTGTGAAAATAAAGGTATCGAATTAGAATGTGATTTTGAGATGATAGTAAAAAATCTTAAAATATTAAGTAATGAACAAAGAGCATCTTTGTTCTGGTTCATCATTGGAATAAATGATGAAGAAATCAAGAAGCTTGTTACAGTGGAACTTATAGTCCCCAAGATGAACGAGCTTATAAACATAAAGCAAAAAAGTAAAGTTATTAACCCTATATGGGATAGTAGAAATGACTACAGTTTCGCAACAGAAGAAGATATTGAAATAAATATTAGAGCCTATAGCGAGAGTAGTTTACATCTATGGATGTATGATAATCATAAAGATGAAGAGTTAGTAGATTCGATGTATAAAAATATATCAGATTTACAAAAGAGATTAAATGAAGAATTAGGCGCAGAGGTGACTTTGCCAAAAATAGAAGATTTATTAAAAGCAACAAGAGGAGAATAAAATGTATGACCCAAGAGCAAGATATTACGAGAGAATGAATATCAACCAAACAAGAGGTTTAGCAAGTAGAAGAAGTCACAAGTTTAGTGACAGTATAGGCGGTTGCAGTAGCAACTACAGAGATTAGGAGAATCAAATGAGAAGAGTTAGAAAACCTATAGTTAAAAAAAGAGAAAATGAAAAATGTGTATGTAATTATATTATACACAACGATAACAGTAAAGGTAAGTAATGAGAGATTATGAAGATTTACCAAGAGAGTTAAAATCAAAGATAGAAGAGATTTGTGAACTTGACCCATATGGGTTGAGTCCGAAGACACTCTATAAAAATATATATACTTCAAGTGGAAGCTATGTAAAATTAGCTGAGATATTTGAGGTTATGCCTTCGTTAGTAAAAGCGATTAAGGAGTGTTAAGGTTTAGGCGAGAGCTTAAATCTATTTTAGTACTATCTAGAGCAGTCTAGATAGTACTGATAAATTCTTATTATTTTACGAAGAATAGTGTAAAGGATATCCTTTACTATCACAACTATCTAGAGTATCTAGACTTATTTAACTTTTAAAAAAAAAAATAATAATATTTAAAAAGACTCTATAAAATATGCAACAAACTTCAAAAAAAGTCTAGATAGTCGTGATAGCTGTGATAGTTACATCTTTAGAGGAGATTTTTAAATATCTCTTTTTCATAGGCTTCTTTGGATAATCGGCGAAGAGTTAAAATTAAATTCATATATGAATCACTATGAATTGTATCTTTTAACCAGTTATTGTAATAAATGCTAACTTTTGACTCAAGAGAGAATCGTTCAACATAGAACTTCATTTCACTGATGATTGTAACTCTTGTATCTCTGTCATGAGATTCTTTGAACTGTTTCAACAGTTCTTCTAATTGTAAATACTCATCAATAGTGAGCGACTTTGCTTCTGATGCCATCTGCATAGATGGACTTTTAATATATTTATATGACATATATTTTCCTTATTTTTATTTTGAATTTTTGAAATAGGGATAAAATTTATCCCTAACGAACAAATGATTAAGCACAGAATGGAATTGGTAGAGGGATATCTAGTGTGTACGGTTGAGACCAATCAACCATATCATCAAAATCACTCACTAAGTAAATGTGAGTAAATAACTCTCTAGCTCTATGAAGAGGAGCTATAACTTTTCCAGTAACGCCAGCACTAACTTTTACACCACTTCTCACAACAACACCATCGAGTAAATCTTTTAGATCACTATAAAAAGATTGTTGCTTCTCGTACTGCGTTTTACCTTTATGAAACTCTTTAAAACTTTCCCATAAAGCCTCGTTTGAAATTTTAATACCATCGGCATCCATTACATAATTAGCTTTATAAATGTTACCTTCTTGAAGGTTTCTAAACCACCATTCTTGAATCTTACTAAAGTTCTGAGATATCTGTTCGATAAGAAATTTACTCTTAGGAGCTTCTCTTAGATAGTGTTCATATGGTTTATAATCAAAGTTCATGTAAAAGTACATCAGTTTTTCCATAGCCTTTTGACTTGTTCGTAAGTCATTTACAGATGTAAAAAACTCTTTATCTCCTTTCTTGCAATCAGAGACACCTTCAACTATATATCTTCCTTCATCTTCAGTTGCAGGAACTATATATTTTTCATTAGAATCTAAAATCAATCTAGTAGCATTTTTACCACCAAAGATTGCTCCGCCCTTGATTTCATAACTAAAATCATCATCAGTAATTATCCCCTTAATTCGTCCTTCCATAGATTTATCACCAGACCAAAATGCTTCATTTAAATATACTAAAATAGTCCTCAACAACTGAATATTAAAACGTCCAAAAACTTTATCAGGTTGATTCGTTTGAAAGTAATGATTACCGCCAATTAATGCACCAATTATTTTTATAAAGGATCCCTTTCCAATACGCTTTTTTCCACTTAAAACGAGAGCGGTACCAAGTTTATTGAATGGGTCTTGAAGCATCTGAGCAACAAAAGAATGGTTCACATTACAAAACAGTTCATCCCCACCAGCAATAACATCTTTTACTAATTCAAAGTATGGCTGTAAATCAACACCTGAATGATTGATCGGCTCATATGCAAAACCTCCAAACAGGTTATATTCATCTTCCTTGGTATCTTTGTCTGTAAATACAACAGAAGTAAATTCTTCTCTTTCCTGACTACGCAACCAATGTTTTACAACATCAATAAGTATTGTCTTTGATAAGTTATTTGGGTCTTTAGAGTAAAAGTTCTTATTTAGAAACAAGTCGCTTATGCTTTTTATAGTGTAAAGTGTTAAGTCACCATCTTCACTCTTTCTAAAAACTCCTGTTTTCCCATCCATCATCATAAAAGCAAAATCACTCATCTTTGCTTGTACTGTAAAATTTATATAGTTTTTATAGTAATACTTCTCAAACTCGAATGAGCAATTTTTACTTTGAAGTAAATCAATTATAGTGTTTACATCATCTTTATTAAATTCATTAGAAACAATATAGTCAACTAAAGAAAAAAGAACCTTTTTTACATCCTTAGTAAAATCCAAGGTAGCTAAAAGTACAATTATCTCATCTAATGTAAAAGAGATATTGTAAGTAACTCCACCTCTTAGATATGTATAGATTGTTGCATTAAAAATATTCTTTACATTTATATGTGTTTTTCCAAGCCCTTTTTTATAATCAAAAATATCATAGACATCCCACTTTGTAGCATCTTGAGTTAGAAATTGATATACTCTGTAAGGATTATTATCAGTACCCTTTAATATCATGGAAGCTGATACAATACTTTTTGAAAGATACTCATCTATAATTAGTGCGGCTTCTGCTTCACTAAGATTGTACAACTGTACAAGTTCAAGTATCTTATCAGCTCTGTATTGCTTCTTCACAGCATTGATTTTATCTTCATTATCTATTTTTGCTTGCTCGTAAACTACTCGCCAATCTGGTAAACCTTTATAATCAACATTATGCAAATCAAAAGGGATTAGACCGTTCTCTGTGTTGTAAAATTTAGATTCTTGTTGAATCTTCTTTAATCCTTCACCAACAGTTGCTGGTGCCTCAAACGATAATCTAGATTGCATAGACTTAATAACTGATAGGTCTAGCAAGATTCTAAAACTTGTACTACCATCTTTGTGTATTTTCAAAAACCAAAACTTTTTTATAACTGCACGTCTCTTTAAAAACTCAACATATCTATCTAAGTCTTGTGAAGAGTTCGCATTTAATAATGTCCAATACAAATGTTGAGAGTTACTAATGTAAACCGGCTGTTGTGTTTCTTCATCTATTAGACCAGAACTACTACTGTAACCACTTCTAACACTTACATCTTGAAATTCCTTACCATGTAATTCCACTACTGCATCATATGTAGCATCTTGAGTAGATATGGTTTTGATCATCTCCTCTGACATCTGCTCATCTATATCAACATCGCCTAAACATACTTGTACACTCATGACTGTACTCCTAAGTAATCATTAGTACGAGAAATAATTCCTTTAGATAAATCTTCTCTACCCTTAGTTAAAAGTGTTCCAGCAGTAAGATTATGTTTGGATTTTCCTAAGCATATCGCTTGATTAGATTGTAAATTACTTGTTATATACAAGTCAAACTCTTCAAGAGTAGTAAATGTTAATTCTCTAAAAGATGCATCGTAAACCTGAGCATTTGAAGTTTTACAGACTTCACCATCAACATAAGAAAAATTCTTATTTATATCACCTGTTTTATTGGTAATCTCTAGTATGTTGAAACTCATCTTATACACCTTTAGATGCATTAACTAAAAATTCTGCAACTTCAGTATTTAAAAAGCGTATAGATGCATTTCTTGTATCTGCGAACTTAATCGGTTTAGGTAAGTTGCCACCAGTTCTTAAAAGGTTGTCTATTGAACTTAGAGAACAATTCATTACCTCTGCCAAATCTTCTTTTTTCAAAAGCATCGCGTACTTCTCTTTTAGTATTGCCAAAACTTCATTTAATGGATTCATTACGAACCTCCACTTATTTGTATTTGAAGCATATTAAATGTATAAATATGTACTTCTATTAGATTTGTTAACTGCGTTGAAAATCACTTGTATTTTTGAAGTATTTTGCTAATAGCAACTGTATCTGTTAGCTATCAGTATAGTTTGTCTAGATGTCTAGGTTGTCTAGAGTTAAAGTAAGTCTGACAAAAGTGGAAGCTCTTGTCAGATAACAAACTATGAGATACACACTTCCCAGGGTGTGCCATCATAGTCTAGATTATTAAGCTTTTTAATATTAGCATAGTGCATCATACTTTTATCACGAGTCTCATAGACACGAGAGTTTTTTCGTACTTTATCAACTAGAATTTTACTTTTAATGTCAAGGTCAATATCTTTTAGAATGTGTTTTTTCATAGCTTTTGCAAAAGCAATAGAATCTACTTTTACTCTCCCCCCGTTAGCTCGAGTATGTTTTGCGAAGCTTTGGTATAAAGCTTCATTTGCAATATGTAACCTACCATCATAAACAACTTCATACGACACATATGGAATTACACCAGTCTCAAGACAATTTAACCACCATGATTCAATAGGTATAAAACTCTCCATTACTTGTTCCTCAGTGACTTCATTTTTTGGTGGTGTCTTTAGGTAATGCTCCCAAGGTTGGTAGTCATAATGCATTAGGTCATACATAAGTGATTCATAAAAGCCTTTAGTCTCAAACAACGCATGAAGCTCATTAAAGTACTCAGTGTTTTCTATCATTCTCTCTGAAATCAGAGGATAGATAAACCTTCTTTCATCTGCTGTTTGCACCACTGCTATATCATCGTTACTATCAATAATTACACGAATCAAGTTGTCGGCACTGTATGTAGCACCACCTTTTATTTCGTATGTAAAGTTCTTCTCTGTAATGACATTCTTGAGTTTAGAGATAACTCTTTTGTTATCTGTAAACGTTAACTCATTTGCATAAAAAAGGAGTGTAGTCTCAAGATGTGTGTTGAACTCCCCTAGAAGTCTTTTATTATCAGCACTTTGATAGAAGTAACCCTTAAGGAGTTCGCCTATTACTTTGACAAAGGTAGATTTACCCGTACCCTTTGATGAAAGTAAAACTAGAGCTGTCCCCATTTTTCTACTTGGGTCCTGTAACATCTGTGCTAAAAAACTCCACACTATGTTATACATTTTATCATCACCACTACAGATAACTTCTTTTACGAAGTTTTTAAAAAAAGATATATCCACAATCGATATCGCTTTATGCTTAAAACCTTTAAAGAGATTGTACTTATCATCATCTGTACTACATGATGGGTCAAACTTTGTATCAGTAAAGATAGGTCTGTTCTTACTGTGCATCCAAATATCTACTGGATTTTCCCCATTAATAAGTTGATTTTTAAATAGAGCTTTTAGTCCACTTTCTGATGATGCAACTAGTCCAAGCTTAGTTGTATTAATAATTTGAGGTTTTCCTTGATTGTTCAAGACAGCATAGTCTTTCATAATCCCAAAAGCTCTTTGTTCATAATCTGTTTCTTGAACTACTGGAACTACTTTTTTTGCTTCTCTTATTGCTTTAAGGGCATCTGCTACAAAGGTATTTCCTTTATCAATTATAAAAGACTCTTCTAAACGTTTTTCGACCGAATAAATATCACTAGAGGAAACTTTAGTTACGGTAAGTACTTTAATTAAAGCACTTAAAAAATTCTGTTTTGCAATAGTTTTGCCAAATAACTTCTTAATAATTTTCTTAATAGAATCTAGGGTATAGACGACTTTAAATGTTTCACCTTCTCTTAGTGTAGTTGCATACTCTGCATCAAAATAGTACTTATGCATTAATCTTCCAGTTCCAAACTCTGGTTCAATGAGATCTTTCACTCTGTGATGATTTCCCTTTAGAATGAGATCTTCAACTTCAAGCTTCTCACCACTTTCTAATGTTATGTTCAGACATTGACTTAACAGTTTACCCTCATCGATTAGGATACTTACACTTTTTTCAACATCATTTACATTATATTTACAACCAGTTCCATAGTTTTCAGCAATCAAGTCTACTCTACGAGCTTCTTTTCTCTCTTGTATTTCACTTGCTGTTGGAACAGTCTGCATCATTCTTATCCAAGGAGTAGTACTTGTTGTTACTCTGTTAGGTACAACTGTTACTTGTGTTGATTGTTCTCCGGTCGTAGTAGAGTTGGCAACTATTATTGGAGTAGTTTTTATTACTTCATCTATGATTAAATCCTGTACTTCTGAGTGAGTCACTTCTGTAGTTTTATTCATATCTAAATCCTCTGTGCTAATAGTTGTGTTTGCTGTAGTGGTTGTATCGTTCATCATTTTCCCTTTTATTATTGTTGTAGTTTGCGATGCAGTACTTGAAGAATCAAGTGCTGCATCCGAGTAATTGTTTGTTGTAATTTGAGACATGGTTATGCCGCCATTCCATCTAATAGTTCAACTGCTGGTTCATATCCATCTTCCGCTAAATCACAAACAATTTCATAACCAAGCTCAGCATTTTGCTCAATTCCTTTACCAAGACTAATTGCTACTGCTAAGTTATATAGTGCTGGCTCGAATCCTTTACTAGCTGCTTTTTCTAAGAGCTCTACCTCTTTCACAAAATTCTGCTTTACATGTTGACCGTTATGGTAAAAGGTACTAAGCGCATAAGTTCCATTCTCAATATCTATCTCATCAAGTTCCGTTGCTAATTCAAAGGCTGTTTTGAAATCCTTTTTCTCCATAAGTGCAATTAATCTTGCCATAACGACATCTAATGTTTCCCCACATTTGACTAGATTACACGCTCCACATCCACCGTTACAACAATCACATTCATCTCCATATAAAAAGTCAATTGCTGGCTCAAACCCATCATCTGCTAACTGCTCCATCATACTTATTGCTTTATCAATATTCTGCTTTATCCCACTACCAGTTGCAAATGCCATTGCCAAGTTAAACTTAGCTTGTAGACTCCCCATTTTTGTAGCTTTTCTAAGTAATTTCACTTCTCTTTTATAGTTCTGTTTTACATAGTCACCATTATGGTACATCACACTCAGCATCAATGTTCCATCAACAATACCTTTCTCATCAAGATTCTTTGCTAGTTTATAAATAGTTTTATAGTCATTCTGCTCTACTAGTTGTTTGATAATGTCCGTGTCGTTTGTTAATGCTCTCATCTTCTCTTCCTTTTACCCTTCATAGCGAAAACTCGCTTCGATAAATTACCGCTCGTCAACGGTAACAACTACTCCATTTCTGAATGGATGATGTAATTATGCGATGAAAATGAAAGTAAATAATGGAAATAAAAAAAGTAAAATTTTCCAAGATTTGACTATGTGTTACATGTCTATCTTGGAGTTATGAAGAGAGAGGTTATTGATTTTTTTGTAATGTGTCTTTAATGATTTTTATCTTTTTTCTTATTGCATCTTCTAAGATTTCACTATCTTCTTGAATCATCTCATTGCGAGTAGCTTTATCAGTATTTTTTTTAAAAACTTTTTTGAATGTAGCTGGTTTTAGTTGTAGTATATGATTTAAATACTCAACTATATGTTTTTGTTGTTCTTCTCTATAATAGAAATAATCGTAATAGAATAAGTCTTCAGCAATGGCAGTACCTGTCTTGTTATAAAAAAACAATGTATCAAATATACGAGTCTCATTTGCTAATTCTAATTTTTTTGAGCCTTTGAGTGACGTATAAAGTTTATCAAATAACTCTATAGCATTTGTATTACCAGAGCTTGCATTAATCTGAACATTAACCATACTCTCAGAACTTATATCTGGATAATAGTATATCGGTAGTAGAGTTTTTGTCATATTGCCACTGTGAAGATTAAAGTATGCTAGATTATCTTCGTAGTTCATAAAACCTAAATCAAATGGTTTAGCAAGAGGTATGCTTTGGACTAAGTAACTAAAATCGTTCAACTTATTTATGTGCTCTAGGTAGTATGTTTGAGTAAAGTTTATCGTCTTAATAAAGTGATTATCATTTTGGAAATAATAACCCTCGTGATTTGATTGATTGCTTCTATCTATATCGTAATAGTATGATTTTTTAGTTTTAAACTGCAAAGTTTCTGTATCTGTTTCACCAATGACATTGACCTCTTCTTTTACAGGAAGACTAAAACATTCAACCATCAAATTGACAATCTCATATATTTTATGGTTAATGGACCAGTGTTGGAACTTGTCTCTCTCATAGCTATAGTATTGATACCTTACAAGTTGGAGGTTTTTAACTTTATCGTTTAACTGTGATGCAATTAAAAAAAGCTCGCTCTCTTCCTCTTTTGTGAGTTTTTCTCTATTGTTTTTCTCTAAAGCTATATCTTTATAAAAAACTAAATCATAAAAGAGGTGCAGTTGGCTCTCATTTTTTTCATACAAAGCCACAGCTTCTTCTACAGCTTGTACATTTTTAGGAACTCTAGCTGCAAGTTCAAATATTAAACAGTTATATTGCTCTGTACAGAACTTGTCTGTTTTATTTGATGCATTAAACTTACAAGCATATTTTTTAATAGTTTTGTATCTCTCATCATCTCGATGTGGTATCTTTGGGAAATATCTAAAAAAGAACATATCATCATCTTCAAAATTTGAAAAATTATAGTTTTGATTTAAGTTAATGCAGTTGTAAAGCTCTTTTAGCTTTTGAAGGTTTTTGGTTATCGTGAGCTGATTTTCAGAAGTGAAATTTAAAAGTTCTATCTTATTTTGGTTATCTTTATACTCTACTTTTTGTAGTTCATTTTCTAGGTCTAAGTAATTCAATAGTACCTCTATTTATGGAAAATATTACTTCTAATTTTTCCATTATTTTCTTAAATATCTATCTTAAAATTCCTGTATGAATTGAGGACAAGTACTTTTTTCAAGCACAAATATTTTTATTATGAGGAGCTATTATGACACAAATAGACAAACATTACTCAACTACGCAAACATTAGTAGAGCAACTGTTTCAACTTTACCAAAAAGTTGTGTTTACACGACAAGACCTTGCAAAGCTTATGGATGTATCACTATCTTATGTTGCAAAGAGTATCGCAAGAGGATATGGGGTGCCTGCATACAAGCGTTTAGGGCATAAACAAAACTCAAAAGTTATCTTTAACATTAACGATGTAGCCGAATTTCTTAACGATACAACCAAAACTATATAAGGGAGTAGTAAATGAATAATTTCACATATAGTACTCCTTACTGTCAGTGTCATTGCACTACCTCTACAATAGAATCAAAGTATTCTATTGTTACTGGAGGTAACTGAAATGGCAATGATAAAGTCAAAGAAATTTCCCGGTGTTTATTCAAACATCTTAAAAAATGGTGATACAACTTACTACTGTGGTTATAACAATACTAGCGGTAAATGGCGAAGAGTTAAGGTGGGGAATAAATCACATGGCATTACTGAGAACTATGCGAATAACAAGCGTATAGAGTATATTAATATAACTAGACTAGGTGAAGACCCTCTAGCTCATAAGAAGAACAAGCAACAACTAAAATTAAATGCAATCGCTGAGAGTTATTTTCAGTATCTTTTAGACTCTGGAAAAAAAGATACTTATAACCCTCAAAATAGATACAACTTACATGTAAAAGAGTACATAGGAGGTAAGAGTATAAACCATCTTACTAAAGCAGATATACTCACAATTAAAACAAGACTACTCTCCACAAAGTCAAAGGCTACAACAAAGCATGTTATATCCCTTGTATCAACTATTATTAATCATGCGATAACAAGTGAGAACATTCGTTTTAACTCACATAACATATGTGATGGCTTAATGGATGATCTCAAACTCGACAATGCTAGAATAAATTATCTCACTCAAGAAAATATCATACAGCTTCTTGATGCGATTAAAGATGATGAAGAGCTTGATCTCTTTACTCGCTTGAGTCTCTCAACTGGGGCGAGATTAAACTCAATTGTAAATTTAACAGCTAAATCTTTTTCTGGCTCCAACATTAGCATATATGATTTCAAGTCTCAAAGCACCTATAAATCCCATGTTTCAGAGTCTTTACTACCAAACATAAAAGAGACACTTAAAGGGCTTAAACCTAACGATTACGTAATAGGTAGAAGCGATAAAATATTCAATTCAAGAACTATACAAGGGAGACTAAAAAAGCATCTAGACAAACTCTTCAATATTGGACTAGATCCAAAAGATGCTAAGAATCGTATAGTGGTGCACTCACTCAGACATACATTCGCAAGTTTACTCGTTATTGCTGGCACACCACTATACAACGTTATGCGATTAATGAATCACGCTTCTATGGATATGACAATGCGATACGCTCACCTTGCACCAGAATCAGGAAAAGACGCTATCAACAATATGCTAAACTTCAAAGAGCTTCAAGCTTAGAACTTATAAATATAGAGCTTTTTATAGTTCTATCCTTTTTTCAAAAAACCGACAAAAACTCATTCCATTTTAACTTATACTTTTTAACTCATTTTCTAAACCGGATTTATCCGGTTTTAGAGTTAATTCAGATTACTCATTGCTACTAAACAATCCAATATTCTAGAGCAGAATCCAGCCTCATTTTCATTACCGACAAAAAAAGCATTGCAGTTTAAAACCTAAAATATAAGGATATTGAGTGATAAAAATAAGCATCTGAAATCTGTTTCTTACAAATATTCTAAAAAAGCAAATAGTACCGGAACATAGGTAGGGTAAAAAAGTGAGCTAAACGGTAAGGTTACTGTATAGTAGTGCTGTTTCGATGTTCAAAAGTCCCGCCAAATAGCCGGATAAAGGTTTTTTAATAGCTAAACTGAAATGATGTAATAGTGCTTGAAAGTACCTATTTATCGATGTTCTGAGAGATTTAGTTTGATTGTTTTTAAAATGTGGCTCCGGATACTGGATTCGAACCAGTGACCAAGTGATTAACAGTCACCTACTCTACCGCTGAGCTAATCCGGAATGTGTAAAATCTCTTAAAAAAATGGTGTCAAGAGGGGGACTTGAACCCCCGACCCCCGGCTTATGAGACCAGTGCTCTAACCAGCTGAGCTACCGTGACATCTTTTAAGAGGGTGGAATTATAACCACACTAAGCTTTTATTTTCCTTTTATTTACTCTTTTATATGTAAAATTCACACTTAATTATATACTATCTATCATATAGATTGGTCTAGGATTAAATCTATTATGATAGAATCGTGTTTATAATAAACTACTAAGTAAATATGAAAAGGATATAAATGAACTTTCAACCATTAGGAAAAAGAGTTTTAATTAAACGTGTAGAAGAAGCTACAACTACAATGTCAGGAATTATTATTCCCGACAATGCAAAAGAGAAACCATCTCGCGGTGAAGTAGTGGCTGTTAGTAAAGAAGTAACAGAAGTAGAAAATGGCAACGAAGTTTTATTTGGAAAGTATTCAGGGAACGAAGTTGCGTTTGAAGGTACAAAGTACATAGTACTAGAAGTTGAAGACATATTTGGAATAATAGGATAATAAAAGATGGCAAAAGAGATAATTTTTTCAGATGATGCAAGAAATTCATTGGCTCGTGGTGTTGAAAAACTAACAAATGCAGTAAAAGTAACTATGGGGCCACGTGGTCGTAACGTTCTTATTCAAAAGAGTTATGGTGCACCTGTCATCACTAAAGATGGCGTTTCCGTTGCTCGTGAGATTGAGCTCAAAGACAAACTAGAAGACATGGGTGCGCAGCTTGTTAAAGAAGTTGCTTCAAAAACGGCTGATGAGGCTGGAGACGGTACGACAACGGCGACTGTTTTAGCAAACGCAATCTTTTCAGAAGGTCTTAGAAACATTACAGCTGGAGCTAACCCTGTCGAAGTTAAACGCGGTATGGACAAAGCTTGCGAAGTCATCTTAGCAAACTTAAAAGCTGCTAGTAAAGTAGTAAATGGTAAAAAAGACATCGCTCAAGTTGCTACTATCTCTGCTAACTCTGATAGTGCTATTGGTGATATGATTGCAGAAGCTATGGATAGAGTTGGTCAAGATGGCGTTATAACTGTTGAAGAGGCTAAAGGTATCTCAGATGAGCTTGACGTAGTTGAGGGTATGCAGTTTGACCGTGGTTACCTAAGTCCTTACTTCATTACAAATACTGAAAAGATGATAGCAGAGATTGAAAATCCTTGGATTTTACTTGTAGATAGTAAAATATCTTCACTGCAAGACCTTCTTCCAGTACTTGAGCAAGTTCAAAAGACTTCTCGTCCACTTCTTATCATCGCTGAAGACGTTGAGGGTGAAGCACTCTCTACTCTAGTTGTAAACAAACTTCGTGGCGTTTTAAACATCTCTGCCGTTAAAGCTCCAGGTTTTGGTGACAGAAGAAAGTCTATGTTACATGATATAGCAACTCTTACCGCTGGTACCGTTATCTCTGAAGAGACAGGCCACACGCTTGAAGGCGCGAACATTCAAATGCTAGGTCAGTGTTCTCGCGTAGTTATAGATAAGGACAACACTGTAATCGTAAATGGCGCAGGTGATGAGGCCTTAGTTAACGCAAGAATCGCTGAGATAAAAGTTCAAATAGATGCTACAACTTCAGAGTATGACAAAGAGAAACTACAAGAGCGCTTAGCAAAACTTTCAGGTGGGGTAGCGGTTATCAAAGTTGGCGCGGCTACAGAGACTGAGATGAAAGAGAAAAAAGACAGAGTTGATGACGCGCTTAGTGCGACAAAAGCTGCCGTTGAAGAGGGCATCATCATCGGTGGTGGAGCTGCTCTTGTTCGCGCTGCCGCAACAGTATCGCTTGACCTTGAAGGTGATCAAAAAATTGGTTGTGAAATCATTTTACGCGCAGTAAAAGCTCCAATGAAACAGATCGCTAAAAATGCTGGTTTTGATACTGGCGTTGTAGTAAACGCAGTAGAGAGTGCAGAGAACTTAAACATAGGGTTCAACGCAGCTACTGGAGAGTATGTTGACATGTTTGAAGCAGGGATTATCGACCCACTTAAAGTTGCTCGTGTGGCACTTACAAACGCGACTTCTGTCTCTTCACTTCTTTTAACGACTGAAGCGGCTATCTTTGAGATTGCCGAAGAAGAGACTACTCAAGGAGCTGGAATGTCTCCTCAAATGGGTGGTATGCCAGGTATGATGTAAAAGCACGTCATACACTTTAAAATCTACTAGTTAGGAAACTATTTTCCTAACTAACTTCTCAAAAAAATATTTAAAATCTACATATATCTTACAATCTAATTTAGCTATAATCCGAAGTTAAAAAAGTCATATAAATTTTTAAAACCAGTTGGAAAAAATGGAAATACAATTAAAAGAAAATATTGAACTTGTGTTCTTAGGTATGCATGATTATCAAGAGCTAAAAGAGACCATGCTTTTATCATATGAGACTATGCCAGACGCTTATTGGCAAGAGTCTCAATTTAAAGCGCTGATAGATAAGTTTCAAGAGGGTCAAGTCATCATCAAAATAGATGGAGAGATAGCTGGATGTGCCTTATCAATCATCGTAAATTATGATGAGTTTTCACATCATCATACATACAAAGAGATAACAGGCGACTATACGTTTAACACTCATACCAGTAAAGGTGATACGCTTTATGGTATTGATGTATTTATAAAACCAAAGTTTCGAGGTTTACGTCTTGGAAGACGCCTATATGATTACAGAAAAGAGCTATGCGAAAAACTAAATCTAAAAGGTATAGCGTTTGGTGGTAGAATTCCAAATTACCATAAGTATGAAAATGAGTTTTCGCCCAAAGAGTACATTGAAAAAGTAAAAAGAAAAGAGCTTCACGACCCTGTGCTTAACTTTCAGATATCCAATGATTTTCATCCATCTAAGATATTAAAAGGATATTTAGAAGGCGATGAAGCGTCTGGAGAGTTCGCCGTTTTACTTGAGTGGGATAATATTTACTATGAAAAACCAACTAAAATCACTTCTACAAAGAAAAAAATAGTTCGCCTAGGATTAATTCAATGGCAGATGAGACCCTATAAAAACCTAGAAGAGTTACTACAACAAGCAGAGTACTTTATAGATAGCGTATCAGGCTATCGTTCTGACTTTGCTCTATTTCCAGAATTTTTCAATGCTCCTTTGATGGCTGAGAATAACCATTTGTCAGAACCTGCCGCAATTAGAGAGTTGGCAAAACATACGCATGACATCATTCAAAAATTTTCTGAGTTTGCAATCTCTTACAATATAAATATAATCTCCGGAAGCATGCCAGAGATAAAAGATGGTCATTTATATAATGTAGGTTATTTATGTAGACGAGATGGCACCATAGACCGTTATGAGAAAATACATGTAACGCCGGATGAGACAAAAGTGTGGGGGATGCAGGGTGGCCATGAAATAAAAACCTTTGACACCGATTGTGGAAAGATAGGAATCCTTATCTGTTATGATTCAGAGTTTCCGGAGTTAAGCAGACTACTCGCAGAGGATGGTATGGATATTCTTTTTGTTCCATTTTTAACAGATACCCAAAATGGCTACTCTAGAGTAAGACACTGCTCTCAAGCAAGAGCTATTGAAAATGAGTGTTATGTTGCCATAGCCGGAAGCGTAGGCAACCTACCTAACGTTCATAATATGGATATGCAGTTCGCTCAGTCAATGGTCTTTACACCTTGTGACTTTGCTTTTCCAACAAATGGCATAAAAGCGGAAGCTACTCCTAATACTGAAATGGTTTTAATAGCTGACGTAGATATAGACCTCTTAACGGAACTACATGAGTTTGGAAGCGTGCAAAACATGAAAGATAGACGAAAAGACATATTTGAACTAAAAAGAGCAAGTAAATAATATTAACTTTAACGATAGAGTACTTAAGTCCATTTTTGCTAGAATATAGGACTTTAATTTAGGAGGTATCTTTGGAAAATCCATTTGAATCTGGGCATATAAAAAACTATCTTCTCTTTTATGCAAGTATAGTCGTTATTGTAATTCTCTTTTTTATGGCAGCGACGCTTTTTCATGACGTAGAAGTGTTTGATAAAAAGATATTTGATACAGAAGTAAAAGTAGACACTCATAAGAAGACAGAAGTAGTTAAACGCGAAGAGTCAAAACTAAAGTTTAAACTCTTAGAAAAAGCTTACTAGTTATTTTTTAGTAACTATGTAGAGCTGTTCGTGTCCTAGCTTTTTTAAAATATCCATAACGCTTACAAAGTCTTGAAATTTAGACTCCTTATCACTTCTGAGTATTACCGTCTGTGTTTTCTCAACTGCAGCGAGCTTTTGCTCTAACACTTCTAAGCTAACTGGCTCTTTTTCAAAAAAAGTCTTGCCCTCTGCATTTACGTATACTGTCACCTCTTTTTTTGTATCTTCCTCATCTGAAGTTTTTGCTTGTGGAAGATTGACGGGTATAACACCCTGCTTTATAAAAGTTGCCGTTGTCAAAACCATAACTAGAAGCACTAGCATAATGTCGATAAAAGGGATAACGTTTATCTCATCAAACCTTTTTTTACTCTTTTTACACTTTGCCATTAAGCTACTTTTGCCTCTTGCTCAACATCAAACTTTGTAAGGATTCGCTCTACTTTTCTAAGTGCTATAGTATACGTCACAATAGCAGGAATAGCTACAACAAGCCCCATTGCAGTCGCTTTAAGGGCAAGAGCAAGTCCAACCATTATCTGCTTTGCGTCTACTGCCCCCGCATCACCCATACTATAAAATGTAATCATAATACCTATAACGGTACCAAGAAGACCAACATAAGGTGCGTTTGAGCCAATTGCGCTTATAACGCCAATATTATCCGTTAAGTCTAATTCTAAATTATCTCTATACTTATACTCTTGGGTTTTAATCGTTTTATAAAACATCATTCTTTCTATGAACAACCACAGAGTTACAATACTCATTAAAATCAGTATTCCCATTACTCCATAGTCAAGTGCTTGTTCTGCATACTCTAACATATTTACTTCTTGCATTACTTTCCTTATATTTATAAAAATTTTAATTCAACACTCGTGCCTACGTTCGGTGCTGATTTAAAACTTAGTTTTATTCCATTTTTATCACAAAATCTTTTGACCATATTTAAGCCTATTCCAAAGCCTTGCATATTGCTATCTGATTGATAATAGTTGTCAAAAATCCTCATAAGTTCAACCTCATCCATACCTATGCCATGGTCTTGAATAAGAAGAATGTTATTCTCTATTTTGATATCTATATTCTTGGAATTTTGTGAGTATTTTACCCCATTATCAATGATATTGTCAATTACTTTTGTTAAGCCTTTTTTATCTCCATACTGTTCAAGATGCTCCAAAGAAGTTGAGAATTTCATATGTGGATAGATTCTTTGTAAAAACTCAACACGACTTTTCACAAGTTCGTCAACAAGAAACTTCTCTCTAATGTCCTCTTTGGTCTGCATCTTTATCATATAGTCAAGCTCGTTATAACGCTCTTTTAACATATCACACGCAGTTGTGATACGCCCTACTCTTTTTAAACTCTTCTCATCATCAAGCGTTTTACTCAGCATTTGAGAGTTAGTAATGATGGTACTGATGGGAAGGTTTAACTCGTGAAGAGTTTCTCTTGAGAGCCTTTGTAGGTTTGTCACATATTCAAAAAGAGGATCCACTGCCAACTTCGAGATAAAAACGGCAGATACAACTACAAACGAAAGTAAAAAAAGGCTCAATAGATAAAGGTTCTCAAACTCTAATACAATTAAAAAATAGTATCCAAAACCTAAAAATCCTACAACTGTAATAAAATAGTAGATAAAAATACTAATGCGAAAATTACTCCACAAGCTTATATCCTATACCACGAATATTTTCAATTTTCATCCCAGGAAGCAACTGCTTGAGTCTATTTATATAAACGCGGATAGCACCGTCACTACCACTCTCGGCACTACTCCAAAGTTCATCATATATAAGCTCTTTTGGAACGCTTGTATTTATATGTCTCATCAGAAGAAGTAAGAGTAAATACTCTTTTTTTGAAAGTTCTAACTCTTCTTTCTTGTAGAGTATGCACTTATGAAGTTCATCATAAACCAAATCACCAAAGGACTCTGGTTTATACTTCTTTGAGCGCTTGAGAAGCGCGCTTAAACGCAGGAGCAGTTCATTTGAGTCAAATGGCTTTATTAAGTAATCGTCGCAGCCACTCAAGAAGCCCTTCTCTAGCATTGATTTATCTTTATGCGAGGTTAAAAAAATTGCGGGAGTATTATCATTTGCGTCTCTAAGTTCAGAGAGTAAAGAGAGGCCATCTATAAGAGGAACATTTATATCAAGTAAGTATGCGTCAAATTTGCCTTCATAGGTAGCATCAAGAGCATCTTGACCATTTGGAAAATGAGATACCAAGTAGTTCTCATCTTCAAGGAGATCTACAAGTGTCTCAGCAAAGAGTAAATCATCTTCGAGTAGTAGTATTTTACTCAACACTCTCTATAGCCCAGTTTAGAGTCTCTCCAGCATACATTGGAACAACACCAAAATAATTCTCAGGCACGATAAATGGGCGTTTCTCTAGAGTTACTTCTTTAAACTCAGGACATATTCCATAAATATTTTGTGCATTATCACTTACAAACGCTTGTAAGTTACCTAACTTATCATATTGCTCAAAGATTTCACATAAGAGTTGAAGTGCAATAGGTGCTGTAAATACACCTGCTGCACAGCCACAAGACTCTTTTTTATGCTGAGGATGTGGAGCTGAATCAGAACCGAACATGACCTTTGGATGTGCCTCAAGTGCAACAGTTAAAAGTGCATCAAGATCTTCTGGGCGTTTTGCTATTGGCTTGCAGAACAAGTGTGGTTTCATCATACCACCAACAACATCATCAAGTGTAAGGATAAGATGGTGCACGGTAATAGTCGCATATAAGTTTTCAAATTTATCTAACATATCTACAGCTGCTTTTGTCGTGATATGCTCCATAATAATTTTTAAGTTTGGAAAATTACTAGCAAGAAGCTCATATATAGTCATAAACTCAGCTTCTCTATCCATTACAAAACCATCTGTCTCTCCATGAACACATAAAGGAATATCTAAATCACTCATTGCTTGAAGTGTTGCTCTCATCTCTTCTATATCAAAAGAGGAAACACCACCTTCTGAGTTTGTTGTAATACCTGCAGGATAAAGCTTTATAGCAGTCAGTTCATCTGCTACACTCTCTAAAAATGCTTTATCGTAGTTTTGATAAAAAAGTGTCATATATGGTTCAAAATAATCATTAGGAACCGCCGCCATAATACGTGCTCTATATGCTTTTACATCTTCAAGTGTTTTAACTGGTGGAACTAAGTTTGGCATTACTATCGCTCCACTAAAAGAGTAGGCAGTAAGTGGGGCAACATTTTCTAGCATAACGCCATCACGCAGATGCAGGTGCATGTCCAATGGCATTAAAATAGTCTGAGTTTTCATTAGTATTCCTTAGTTTTTTTACTTAAGAGTCAAAAATTTATTTTTAAAATTATAACAAAAATAAGTTTAAGAGTGCATCTTAAAGCTTTGAGGGAGATAGAGACTCCACAATTACTTTATAAAATTTATTCATCTGAATTGGTTTAGATATATGCCTTTGCATACCTGACTCTTCAGCAATTCGTATATCATCTTTAGAGGTATTACCAGTAAGTGCGACTATAATACAATCATCATATTTACTATCTTCTCGTATTTTTTTTGAAGCCGTATATCCATTTATATTTGGCATATTGATATCCATTAGTATAAGTTTATAAGGTTCACTCCTTGAATAAACTGCTTCTAAAACTTCTTCTCCATCACTTACATAATCTATATTAATCTCTGTTTTGGCAAGCAGACCTTTTATTATCTCCTGATTGACTCTATTGTCTTCAGCTAACAATATACTCTGTTTTCCAAGTTTTATAATGTCCTCTTTAGTATAAGTTTTGGCTAGTCTTGATTCATCTTTTATGGAGTAATCATACAGACTTAATATCATTTCAAATAGGATTTCTTGCGTAAAAGGTCTTTTAAGATGTTTATGATGTGTACTTTTATCTTCTGGGCCTCTTGTTAAAGAGTCCATCCAATCTTCTAAGATAACAATGTGCTCTACTTTTTTGTATTTTGCACTATCTTGTAAATAGATCTTTTTATCTATAAAAAGAATGTCAAACTCTTGCTTATCAAAATGCCTCTGAGCATCTTCTAAGTTAAATGCTGTACAAACGGGTATGTGAAAATATCTGAGCATATTTTCAAGGGATTTCACAGATTTTTCTCTTGAGTCAACTATGAGAACTTTTTTATCCATTAGCTCCTTAGTTGGAAGTCTGTATCTTCTTTTTGTCTTAAGATCCTCTAAGTCAAGCATAATATCAACAATAAAAGAAGCCCCTTCGCCATAAGTACTTTGAACTTTTATATTTCCATCCATAAGATTACTTAACTGCTTAGCTATTGAGAGACCAAGTCCTGTTCCACCATGCTGATGATTTTTAATATCATTTACTTGTGTATAGTTTTCAAAAAGAGTCTCGAGTGCCTCTTCTTTTATTCCTATACCAGTATCAGAGATACAAAACTCTAAATGAGCTTTTTCATTCAATATTTCTACTGTTTTGGCTTTTAATGTGACACTGCCCTGCTCAGTAAATTTGACTGCGTTTGACATTAAGTTTAAAAGAATTTGTGATAAACGCAGAGGGTCGCCTACATAGTTTTTCTCAATATTATTATCTATCTCAAAGATAAGCTCTAGATTTTTTTCTTTAACCTTTAAGCCTATCATGTCTGCTAAGTAATCAAAAACAGTATTTAAATTAAAAGAGGTTTTTTCTAGAGTAAGCATTCTAGCTTCTATTTTAGAATAGTCTAAAATGTCATTGATTACTCCAAGTAGCATATTTGAAGATTTGTGTATTGTTTTTATACTTTTTTTGTGATGAGTATTTAGGGAGTTGTCATCTAAAAGAATTTGACTCATTCCTATGATTGCATTCATAGGTGTTCTTACTTCATGGTTCATACTTGCAAAAAAACTACCTTGTGATTGAAGTTTATTCTCAAGTTCAGTTAGTCTATTTTCATATTTATTAATTAGCTCTGACATACCAGTATCTAACTCTTCATATGCTCTAATATGTCTTTTTAAAATATCATTACTATCAAGTTCATCTATTATGTTTTCGATAACAATGTTCACATCTTGCATACTTATAGGCTCATAAAGAGCATGTCGCACATCATAATCTTCCATTTCTAAAAGACTTACCTGATGATCAAGTTTTACAACTAAAACTATCTTTTGAGTAGGGTTTATAGTTAATATTTTTTTAATTAAAGAGGTTCCAAATGTACTATCTATTATTACTATATCAAAATAGTATCCATACTCTTTTTTATATCTTTCATATGTACTGATTGTACTAGCTACACCAAGAGAATTTTTAAAATCTTTACATGTATATTTTAAAAGACTAGAGTTAAAGTTACTTACATCAGTATGTTCAGCATATAGTATGCTTATACTTTTATGATATTTAATTTTACTTCTGTTTTTATTCAAAATCTAAATAGATGCACTTAAGTATTGCAATAAAACACCATGGAGTGCTTTTACTTCAATAGGCTTAGATAGATACTCTTGCATGCCAGACTCTTTTGCTTTTTTAATTTCAGCTTCTTCAACATTACCACTGAGTCCAACAATAATTATCTTGTCATAAGTGCTATTTCTTCGTATACTCTTAGTTGCCATAAACCCATCCATATTTGGCATATTTATATCCATAAAAACTATTTCTGGTAACTCATCTGCATTTTGGAGAGCTTTTAGAGCTTCTAAACCATCATCAGCAAACTCAAGTTCTAGCTCAGTTCCATTTAGAAGGCCTCTCATAACTTTTTGGTTGATTAGATTATCTTCTGCAATGAGGATTTTATGTTTGCCCAGCTCTTTAACCTTATCTTTAGATGAGAGTTCACTCTCTGGTATCTCTGCATTATTGGTTTTATTATAAAGTTTACTAAGGGTGTCAAAAACCATCTGTTGGTTAAATGGTCTTTTCATAAGTTCGTCGATAGCGTCATTTTGAGCCTTAACACTTTTTAAACTATTCATCCACTCTTCAATTACAACTATTTTAATACCGGTTTTCTCTTTATATGAAGCAAAATTAAACATATCAAACATTTTCTCATCTATGAATAGAAGGTCAAATCTTGTTTTACTGAGTATCTCTTTTGTCTCTTGTGTATTGAATGCTGAATGTGACTCAATATGAAAATATTTGAGTAAATATTTTAGTGACTCTTGAGATTTCAAATGTGAATCTATAATAAGAACCCTCCAAGACATGATATCTTTTGAAGGAAGACGATACTTTCTTATTGTATCTGCTGACTCATCATGCTCAAGAACAATGTTTACAAAAAAACTACTCCCCTTACCTTCTTCACTCTCTGCCCAAATTTTACCATCCATTAGTTCAACAAGCTGTTTAGAGATAGTAAGTCCAAGGCCTGTTCCACCATACTTTCTACTTGTGTCATGTGATGCTTGTGCATAACTTTGAAAAAGGCCTGAGAGCTGTGCCTTACTCATACCTATTCCTGTGTCACTCACTTCAAACTGTATATTTGTTTTAGAATCAGTGTCATCCTTGAGTGTTTTAATACTAAGTGTTACACTACCCTCATCTGTAAACTTGACTGCATTACCAACAAGGTTTAATAGAATTTGAGAGATACGAAGAGGATCACCAAAATAGTTTTTTCCTATATTGTGATCTATTTCAAAGATTATATTTATACCCTTCTCTTGCGTTTTAAAACTTATCATATCTGCTATGTAGCTCAAAATAGTGTTTAAATCAAAAGAAGTTTTCTCTAAAGTTAATTTACCCGCTTCTATTTTAGAAAAATCTAAAATATCGTTAATAATGCCTAATAGCATATTTGTTGAACGATTAATGGTTTTAGCATTTTCAAGCTGTGAGAGAGTAAGTGTGCTATCTTCTATAAGAATTTGACTCATCCCTAAAATAGCATTCATTGGAGTTCTTATCTCATGTGACATACTTGCAAAAAACTCACTTCTTTGCTCTAGTTTTCTCTGCGATTCTTCGAGTTTATCTTCATACTCAAGAACAATCTCTTCCTCTTTTTTCAAACTACGCGCCAAAAGATTTGTATAGTCCATTTTCTCACTGATGTTAGAGATAGTCTTGTCTATTGCTAATGTTGTAAGAGGTTCATATATAAAATCATCGAACCCATTTACGTAAAAATCTGAGAGAAATTCGTTATTATCGAGTTTAACACGGACTATAATTCTCTGCTTTGGATTAATCTCTAAGATTGTATGACAAAGCTCAAGTCCAAAGCGGTTATCTATGATTAAAAGGTCCACATAGGAGCCATTTATCTCTTTAAGAAATTTATATTTATTTATAGTATCTTCAACACCAAGAGAACTGTGAAATATTTGTGAAACACTCTTTAAAATCTTCTGATTAAACTTGTTCTCTTCATTATACTGTGCATAAAGGATAGATAAGTGTTCGTAAATTTTCAAGTAGTTATATGATGTTTCTTCCATGTTAAGTCAACGAGTCCTAAAGTGATTTTTTTGCTAAAATGATTAGATTATTTATACTATCTTCATAAAGCTTAGCATTTTGTAAAGTTGTAGACTCAAATCTCGTAACTAATACTGGAGTAGTGTTACTTGCACGGACAAGTCCCCAGCCATTCTCAAAATTTATCCTAACGCCATCTACTTCTATAATATCTTTTATAGTTGGAAAATCTGCTGGTGGATTTTTAAGTAACTCTTTAACTGCATCTATTATTTTAAACTTCTCGTGCTCTGTAGTTTTTACTTTTATCTCTTCAGTTGAAAAGACCTCTGGAAGTTTTGCGAGTTCAGCGTCAAGATCAATACCATCATGAACTAACTCTAACATTCTTAAAGTTGCATATATAGCGTCATCATAACCAAAGTATCGATTTTTAAAGAATACATGTCCACTCACTTCACATGCTAAGTCTGCGTTTGTCTCTTTCATTTTAACTTTTAGGTTAGAGTGACCTGTCTTATACATAATAGCTTTGCAGCCGCGTTTTTCCAACTCATCATACATCACTTGAGAACACTTAACTTCTCCAATCACAGTCGGCTTATCCATCTTCATAGAGTATAAAAGAGCCATCATGTCGCCTTTTATATTATTTTTATGAGTAAGTACCGCTATTCTATCCGCATCTCCATCGTAAGCAAACGCTATGTCGCCAGACTCTGCTAAAAGTTTTTTTATGTCCACAAGATTATGCTCATCTGAGGGATCTGGATGATGATTTGGGAATGTCCCATCCGGGTCAACATATAAGCCTTTTGTATTTAATTCAAGACGAGAGAAAATATCTTCCGTAACAACGCCTGCGACGCCATTTCCACAATCATACACTATACGAGTATCCATCCCTTTTAAGTGTGAAAACTCAGAAACTAAAAAGTCTACGTATCTTGTAACGGCATCTATCTCAGTTACGTCGCGAGTTACGTTCTTAGGCATAGTCATAGCTTCACACTCACGTCCTAGTGCATAAATATCTTCACTAAAAAATGGCGCTTTATCTACTGTAATTTTAAAACCATTATACTCGCTTGGATTATGTGAGCCTGTAATCATTACCGAAGCTGATGGAGTAATACCATTCCACTCTTGATAGTTTGTAAAGTAGTTTACGGGAGTAGGAACAAGTCCCATACCTAGAACTTTTTTGCCACCTGCGTTAAGTCCACGAACAAGATACTCAAAAAGTATAGGAGAGTGCGAACGAGCGTCATATCCAACTGCTACGTATTCGCCAGATATCTTAGATGCCAAGGCAAATCCTATGCGAACTACACTCTCTTCATTTAACTCTTTTTCATATATGCCACGTATGTCGTACTCTCTGTAGATGCTCATTAAATCTCTCCAAATATTTTTATTTTTCACTATAAAAGTCTGTGGGTTCTCAATTTTTTCAAATTATCTTTATTAGCAAATAATACAATGAAAAACTTTAAATCTACGAATAACTACACGTAGATAAAAGTTCTAACATTAAATTCTACTAGATTAAAAAGAAAATCAGAGCTATTTTGATAAAATAATATTAAATATTATTTTTAAGGAATTTTTGATGATTAAATTACTTTTATTTGTATCAGTGCTGTTTTTCTCACTACAAGCTGATTACATTTTGACATATCAAATGGATGATGGAGTTAGTGTATTTAAATACAAAGATAAAAACCATGCAAAAATGATGATGCCACAGGATGAAGAGGGGTCAAGTGAAGTGTACTCCATTGATGGAAATAGTTATATTGTATCAAGACATGAAGGAGTCGTAAGTATCATGGACCTTAACAAGGCCAAAGGCTTCATGGACTCTATTGGCATTTCATTTGATTTTGAGGATGAAGAGGCTCCTGCTCCTGAGTTTATAATACATAAAACCGGTAAAAAGCAAAAACTAGCCGGTGTCAATTGTGAAGAGTGGATTTTAAAAGATAAAGAGTCAAATGAGCAGACTAAAGTTCTTGTCACAAAAGATAAAAATGTTGTAAAAACAACACAAAAGATGTTTGATATGCTCGCTCTTATGGGAGGGGATACACAAAATTTTTATGAAGTTGAAAAAGGTTATATAATCGCAAAAGCTGAGGGAATTGAACTTAAAAGTTTTGAGATGAAAAATCTACCTATGAGTGAGTATGCACTTCCCGATACTTCAAAAAATAGAGAGAACTTTAACAAAAACTCTAAAAGTACTGATAGAACTAGCCATAAAACTACAAAAAGTACACATGCTATATCTTGTTATGACAACCTCTGTTGTGGGAAAATAGCTGGGGAGTCTCTTGTTTTGAGTAAATCTTTACCAAAAAGAAAAGGTGCTGAAAACTATACACTGATAGATAGTGCAACTTGTGCAAAAGACTCTAAAGGCAATAGAATTGAAGCTGCCATATATGAATCAGCTGAATTTAGCCGTTTATATGTAACCCTTAACTTTAACGATAAAAATCAGGGTAGTGTAAAAAATGCTTACTCTGAATCGGACTATGATAGTTCTGTAAGTAACTATCAGGATGGGAGGATAAGAACATATACAAATAGTAATTCATATCCATTTGCTTCTGCAATATTTTCCCCTCAGGCTGAAGAAGTTATAGATATCTTTCTAAACAATAGAACTACACTCACATTTACTCGACTTGAAAAAGAAAAAATGGAATACTCTAAGTCTTTAAAACTTCTAGTTGAGTCAGGTTCAATAGGGGAAGTTTCATTGTTTAAAGCCTTAGAGAAAAATCTAAAAAGCAGAAATAATTCTACAAAGATACCTCCTAAAAAAACAACTAACTATTTTGGTAAATGTTATAAAGAAGTTTGTTGTGGAGAAAAAATCTCTGAATCAAAAATATTGAAACCAAATCTCTTACAAACTATCTATGGATACACTCTCATAGGAAGCGGTACATGTAAAGACAAGACAGAAAACGTACTTTATAAAAGAAGAAACCATGTTATAAGTATGACTCTTGCCATAAACGACTCAAATGGTGCTAAAGTAAAAAATATTAAAAAAGAGTTGGATAGAGGCCATTCAGTAGGTAAAATAAAAGCGATAGAAGAGTATAGCGATAATACAGAACAGTATGGGATTATGATAGCCGAAGGTATTATGATGCCAATGCAAGAGCATATAATCGAATATCCACTTAATGCAAAAAATACTTTATGGATATCACAACCAAGAGTCGGTGGTATGTTAGGATATTCTGGTAGTAGGTCTCTGATTGGAGCAGGAGGAATAAATCTCTTTCATATCATGGAAGATTTAGGCATACGAGAAGCTACAAAGAGAGATGTAACTCCTTCTAATCAAAATAACACTTTTGAAAATCAAAACAAGAACGATAATGAGGATAGTCTTATAGATGGTGTTAGTAATGAAGACCTTGATAAAGCAGTAGATTTATTCAAAAGTTTTTTCTAATAGATATATAGGAACTTCTTTCTCGTACTTAAGATTTTTAAGTACGAAAGTTTTTATCTTTAGATTAGGCTTCTTTATTTAAAATTGAAAATCCTAAATCATACATAGCCTTATCAACTTTTTGAGTTGCTGCTTGAATAGTCTCTTTGGAGATATCGGGTAGTTCTCCTCCCCACATCTCTTCTGCCATTTTAAAACCTTCTAGCATTCCCTCGCGACCTGCGCGAAGTCTATCCTCGTCACCATTTGCTCCATTTATTACAAAATTAGCAATTCTCTCTGAGGTTTGTGTAACTCCAAAGATTCCATCTTCACTTACAAGTTTTGCTGCTTCTTCTTGAGAGAGCTCTGCAATTGGTTGACCTTTATAGCCTATATCTTTTAAAAAAGATTGAAATTCATCATAAGCTTGAGTAAATTTATCTTCTAAAGAGAGTGTGTTTGACTGAATAGAAGTGGCTTTAAAAGTAAATGCATTTGCATTCTTAACTATCTGTGCTCGTATCTCTTTAACTTCATCTTTGCTCAACTTCTCAGTATATAAGTTCTTAATTCCTGTTGTGCTTGAGAGCTTTGATGCTTGTGGCAGAGTTGATGAAATATTCATAATTTATCCTTTTAGACTTTATATTACAAATTATATCGACTATTTACACAACTTACTTAAAAAAAATTAATACTTAATTTCCCAATAATAGGGAGGTCAGAAAAAAATTAACATAAATTGCACTAATAAAATTGGTTTATGCCTACATTTTAGATATACTTTCTGTGATGAAAGATGAGGCTCGAGTTCATCTTTAGTGTGTACGTTTGCGTTTGTTGCATTTAGACCCCCTAAAGATTCTCCAATTTTTGACTCCACTAATGATTTTTAAATCATAGTGAATATTTATATACAAGGCAATGCAATGGCACAATTAGAAGACGGTAAAGTTAAGTGGTTTAACGACGAAAAAGGTTATGGTTTCATAGAACAAGATAATGGTGGAAAAGATGTATTCGTACATTTCCGTCAAGTTAACAACACTTCAGGTGGACGTGTTTCACTTGCTGAAGGTCAAAGAGTAACTTTCGAAGTTGGTGAAGGTCAAAAAGGCCCTCAAGCTGAGAACGTAACTCCACTTTAGTAGTTACCTTTTTTACAGGCTTCTGCCTGTAAATATTATTTCCACTCTCTATTCTCCCCTTTAAATTTTTCAAATTAAAATCCATAAATTAAGATATATCTATACTTAAAGATCCAACTGTAGTGCAAAATAGTTAACAAAACTAAAGAGCAGGACTAATTCCCTCACTGATTTTTAAAACTTTTAAACACTCGCTTGCTATCTCTAACTCTTCATCTGTTTTTATCACTAGAGATTTTATGTTACTAAATAGCTTCGGTTTTAGTACCTCTTCTCGTATATAAGCGGAATTTTCACCTATGCCACCACTAAAGACTATAGCATCCACATCGTCTAATAGGGACATATAAGCACCAATATATTTTTGAATCCGTCGTATCATCATAGTTAGCGCTAATTTTGATTGTTCATCGTCATTAGCAATTATCTCTCGAACATCATTACTCTCACAGATTCCTTTTAATCCAGACTTTTTATTAAGTATATCATCCACTTCATCAACACTTAAAAGTAGTTCTCTTTGCATATATAAAACTATGGCTGGGTCAATGTCTCCTGAGCGACTCCCCATAACAAGGCCTTCTAATGGGGTAAAGCCCATAGATGTATCGATGCTTTTCCCGTTCTGTATAGCACAAACACTCGCACCATTTCCTAGATGCAGTGTTATCAAATTCACACTATCTAAACTTTTATTGAGCTCTTTAGCGGCTCTCTTAGCTATATATCCATGTGAGCTTCCATGAAACCCATAACGCCGGATGCCATCTCTTTCATACATCTCATAAGGTAAAGCATACAGATAAGCCTCTTTTTGCATAGTAGAGTGAAATGCTGTATCAAAAACAGCTACCTGTTTAACACTCGGAGCTTTATTAAACGCCACTTTTATACCCTCAAGGTTTGCTCTATTGTGTAATGGTGCCAAAGGTATTAGTTTTGTTATCTCTTTTATCACTTCTTGAGTTATAGGAGCAGCACTCTGAAACTTCTCACCACCATGAACAACTCTGTGCCCAATAACATCAAGTGATGAAAAATCAATATCTAAACTCTCTATTGCTTCTTTATGGTTAGTGATAATTGAATTTTCTTCGCCAATATTCTCAATAAGAGCACTTCTTAAAACTTTCAAACTCTCCATATCAAAGAGTTTAAACTTAAGTGAAGAGCTACCTGCGTTTAAAACGGCTATCTTCATTACTCTTGTCCCGCCTGAATTGCAGTAATAGCGATAGTATTTACTATGTCTTCAACTAAACAGCCTCTACTTAAATCATTTACTGGTTTATTTAGACCCTGTAGTATCGGTCCAATTGCTACCGCGTTACTTGAACGCTGCACTGCTTTGTAGGTATTATTTCCAGTATTTAAATCTGGAAATATAAATACTGTTGCTCGTCCAGCTACTTTTGAATCTGGAAGTTTTTTCTTTGCAACAGCCATATTTATTGCTGCATCATACTGGATTGGGCCTTCTATAAGAAGTTCTTTATCCCTCTCTTTTATCATATTTGTAGCTTCTCTCACCTTATCGACATCAACTCCCGAGCCACTATATCCAGTTGAGTATGAGAGCATCGCCACTCTTGGCTCTATTCCAAAAGAGCTAGCTGTCTTTGCAGATGCTATAGCTATATCAGCGAGAGTTTTACTATCTGGGTCTTGATTTATAGCACAATCACCATAGACTAAAACTTGCGTTTCTAAACACATAAAAAACACACTAGAAACTACTGATACGCCGGGTTTTGTTTTGATTATTTGAAGAGCTGGACGGATGGTATCTCCTGTTGAGTGAATCGCTCCACTAACCATCCCATCGGCATATCCAAGCTGAACCATCATTGTTGCAAAATAATTCTCATGTATCATTGCATCTGCTGAAGCTCCTCGAGTTAAGCCTTTCTCTTTTCGCATCTCATAAAATGTATCTACAAACTTTTTCATTAAAACAGAGTTACAGTGGTCTATTATCGTTGCTTTTGAGAGATCTAACCCTAAACGCAGAGAGTTCTCTCTAAGCTCAACTTCTTTTCCAAGAAGTATGATGTCTGCCACTCCACGATGAAGAGCTATCTCTGCTGCACGTAGTATCCTTTCATCACTACTCTCTGGTAAAACAATTCTTTTTTTATTTGAACCCGCAAGTGCAAAGAGTTTATACTCAAACATTATAGGAGTCATAATGCTATTTGAAGTCGTTGCTATCTTATCTTCAATGTAGTTTGAATCTACATTTGAGTTAAAAAGTCCTAGGCCTAAAGCTATTTTTCTATCGCTACTCACTCTTATTCGTGAGTGAACTTTAGTAAGTGCTCTTGCTGTTTGATAGGTATCTGTTTCAACTGATAGAATTGGAATATTAAACTTATCAAGTCCAAAAATAAGCTTATCAATATTTGGATGGGCTTTCATGTCAAAAGGAAAAACAATACAAGAAATATTTGGGTAGGCACGTGAATAGAGTGCACCGTAGAGTCCTAAAATAATTTCAGACCTATCTGCAGGCACTACAATTAGGTCATCCTCTTCAATCTTCTCTAAGAAATTATCAAGAGACATCGCTGCGATTTTAACATTTCTTATACTTCTAGTATGATCTTCAGCTGACAATAAAACGGTTTTTGCCTTTAGTGACTCTATAACATCTTGAATACTAAGAAGACTTAACTCCTCTACTTCATTTAAAAGGTATGTTTTATAACTATATCCATCAAGTTTTTCTTCTAGAAACTCTTTTTTATCACTTGAGAGTCTATTTACAAAAGTAGCAAAGTGGGTACACCCTTGTGAAACTAAAGTTTCATTTTCTATTAAAATACTCTCATAAACATCATGTGCACTATTTTCTTTTGCATTTATAATATTAATATAAGGTGAGCCAAAATTTTGTGCTATTTTAATATTTAAGTCAAAGTTAATGTTTGAGCTTAAAAAAGATTGTCGTATCCCCTCACAAAGAACAAAGTCATATGTAGATTCTAATTTTTTAAACTTGACCATAAGTTGATTTATGAGCTGTTTTGTTTTGTTTGAGGCAATCATACTCTCAACATATTCTATATCAAAACCAAAACAATCTTTGTACTCTATATCTAATTCATAACGCGAAGTAATAAACTCAATATCCCCATCAATCACATCTTTTTTATAAATAACAGGACGAAAAAATGCAACTTTAGGGAGCTTGCGTTTAAGAATTTCCATCATTCCCATAGATACAAAAAGCATGCCAGAGTTTATCTCATGTGCAGATATAAAAAGCGATTTAGTTTTCAAGTGCATTCACCTTTTCTCAATTAAAGTAGTATAATTCTACCTAAAAAATGGATATCTATGTGTATATGTGGCAGTGAAAAAAGTTTTGATGAGTGTTGTGGAACTATTATTTTAGGTAAACGCCAGGCGAATACTCCTGAAGAGCTTATGAGAAGTCGTTTTAGTGCTTATGTTCGAGCTGATGGAAAGTACTTAGTAGATAGTGCTCTTAAAGAAAAGCAGCATGAAGATGATGCAGCACTCATTCAAGAGTTTTCAAACTCTGTAGAGTGGCTCAAACTTGATATATTAACAGTTCAAGGCGATACAGTTGAGTTTAAAGCATATTACAAAGATGGTGAAAACATCCAAGTTTTACATGAAAAAAGCAACTTTGTTTTAGATGATGGCATCTGGAAGTACAAAGATGGTGAGCTTTATAACTCTAAAGTAGAGAGAAATGAGAGTTGTCCATGTGGAAGTGGAAAAAAGTATAAAAAGTGTTGTGCCTAAAACTTACTTTTACTCTTGCTCTCACTTTCTCTAATTGACTCAGCAATTTGTCTAGTCTCTTGAAGTTTAATCATCACCTCATCAAATAGCTCAAAAAAAGTATCATCAAGATTAAAGCTTCCATCTTCATTTACCATTGTATTGTGCATATTATTTAGTGCTGATTCCATCTGTATAAGCGTAATTCCTGGATTTCCAGCCATCTAGTATCCTATCATCTCGCCCTCAATAATATTGAGAGATTCTTTAAGCGCCTCGATAGCGCTTTTGTTTTTATCTTCAAGTTTTTCCAAAGAGAGAACTTTTAATTTTTCCAAATAATACAGTAGCTTTTCTTCTTCACTCATTTTCTTACCTCGTCATAATTTAATGACAGTCTATCAAAGCGTATATTTAATATTAGTAGAGTTTTAACTGTTGTCATTAATTTTAAGTTAAAAAATAATTTTTTAAAAAATAAGATACAATCCCTATAAAATAATATAAGGTCATCTTAAATGCCAAAACCAACAAATATATATGAAGAAAAAAACGCTCTTGGAGGTCCACTTGAGCCATGTAGTTTAGATCCACTTACAGGGTTTTATAGAACTGGCTCATGTCAAGTAACAGCTGAAAACAAAGGTGTTCATGCCGTTTGTATCTATGCAACTAAAGAGTTCTTAGAGTACTCAAAAAAAGCGGGAAATGACATCTCAACTCCAATGCCTCAGTATAACTTCCCTGGCGTAAAACCTGGAGAGAGTTGGTGCTTATCTGGTCCGCGTTTTGTGCAAGCGGTAAAAGATGGTATGGCTCCACATATTTTCATTCACTCTACACATCAAGCTATTTTAGAGCTTATAGACCTTGAAACTTTAAAAAAGTGCGCTATAGATTTAGACTAGTCTATAAAAAACTTACTCGCTTTTTTAGTGAGTGAGGAGATAGCAGCATTTTTAAAATCCTTTAAATTTATCCAGACTATTTCATCCTTTTCATCATTGATATCTTGAATCTCATAAAGTTTTACATTTAAACGATACTTCGTATAGGAGTGCTTAAATTCTCCAAGTAGGTTCTCTTCTATAGGGTCCACACTTGGTAGGACTAGCATATCTTTGTAAAGTTTTTCTTTAGAGTACTTCAGTGCGATTTTTTCTTCTTCTATTAAAACACCATAAAAAAGTTCAAGTGACTCATATACCGTTTTTTTAGTTTGAGTATAGAGTTCTGGCTCTGTTTTTCCTTTACAAAAACTGCTTAGTGGGCACTCATCACACTTCGGATTTTTAGGCAGACAGACTAAAGAGCCCAAGTCCATAAGAGCAAGATTATGATGACGTGGCTCTGTGGCGTTTACAAACTCCTCGGCATGACTCCAAACTATTTTTTCACTTGTATCCATAAGTGCAAATACTCTTTTAATCACCCGAGCTATATTCGTGTCTACCACTGGAATGTTTTGATTGTGTCCAAAACTGCAGATAGCGCTTGCGGTGTATCTACCGATTCCGGGAAGTTTTATGAGCTCCTTCTGTGTAGTTGGAAGAGCAAAAGAGGACGCTATGGCGGTTTTATGAAGATTTCTTGCACGAGAGTAGTAACCTAGCCCACTCCAAGCGGATAAAACCTCATCTTGCTTGGCATTTGCGAGTATCTCTAAGCTTGGGAACCTCTCTAAAAACTGTGGATAGTACTCATCTCTTACACGATTTACCTGTGTTTGCTGCAACATAATCTCACTTAGATATATATGGTACATATCATTGGTATTTCTCCAAGGAAGTTCGTGTCTACCATGGATTTTATACCATTTTAGAAGTTGAGATTGTAAACTTTTAAATCTATTCAAAGAACTTTTAACTCTCAGGTAGGGATTCAAACTCTCTGCGTTTACCCTCATACCAAGCTTCCATATCTCCTGGATTTACCATAAGGTCTTGAATCTTACTCATTGCTTCTATGTGATCACTATCTTGTGCCATATACATCTCCATTCCATGAGCCTTTACTAACTCTGCCATCTCTTCAAACGTATTAGCTTCAAATTTCATATCACAAGATCCGCCTAGTTGCTTACATGTCATTGTTTTCATCTATTTTCCTTTTCTTTTTTTCATTTCTAGATTTTTATTAACCAGCTCTCATTTTTAAGATTTCAGTGACATCAATCTCTTTATCGTATTTTACAAAATCTGTGCTCTTTTGCTGTATTGCATACATCGTCATTCTATCTGCCAACTCATTTCCTTCAAAACCACTATGCGCTTTGATATGAGAGAGTTTTACATCTTTTTTGATGGAGTTGTACAGAGCGTATGAAAGTTTGATGATTTCAAGATTTTTAATCTCTCCACCTTTTTTTGTCCACCCTTTTTTCTCCCATGATATTGCCCACTTTGTTATGCAATCTATTGAGTACATCGAATCACATTTTATCTCTACGCTATTCCCATTTTTTGCTTCTTTTTGGGCTATGAGTAGAGACTCATAAAGCGCTCCTAACTCAGCGGTGTTATTTGTCCCCATAGGCTCATACAGTCCATACCAAAGCTCACTAAGTTCACCCGCTCGATAAATTGCAACGCCTGAACCCGCTTTACCAGGATTTGGCGTGCATCCACCATCACAGTATATAGTCACGTCTCCACTTATCAACTCAGCTATCTCTAGCTTTTTTTTTGTCTCTATTTCTAAGGTAGCTTCTTTTCTAAACTTTTGAAGAGCTTTATAGTTAAAAATAACTCTCTCTTGAATCTCTTCGTCATCCACCCCACTAAGTAAAACAAAAAGTTCAGCCCTTGCGTCAGAGAGTTCTTTACCTAAAGAGAGATCTTCCCACTTAGATTTGTCTTTATTCTTTATATCAAGCAAGATGAGTTGAGATTTGTTTACCTCTCTCTTCTCATCCATTCCCAAATCTAGTAAAGCCTGCGTTACAATTTGCATATATTTTCCTTGACGCAATTGTATCTACTTTTATATATCAAATATCTCATATCGTCATTTCACCAACAATACAACAAACTGCTTTTCCTGAGATATAAACGCGATCACCATCAAGTTCACACTTTAACTCGCCCCCTCTACTCGAAAGTTGCTTAGAAGTAAAAGTAGTTTTATTCATTATTTTAGCCCAATAGGGAGTCAGTTGAGTGTAAGCAGAGCCTGTAACGCTATCTTCGTCTATTCCATAATTTGGTGCAAAAAATCTACTTACAAAGTCATATTTATTATGAATAGTCGTTATGCAAACACCACGCAAGTCCAAATTTTTTAAAGCTTGTAAATCTGGCTTAAATTTAGTTAAGTCCGTCCCATCCTTATACACTACTATATAATCTGTAGCTTTTAAGACTTGAACTGGCACTTCGCTAAATGCTTCTATTATCTCTTTTGGCGTTTCACACTCTATTGGAGCTTCTGATGGAAAATCAAGCCTTATTAAATTATTCAACTTACTAACATATAAAGGTCCACTTTTAGAATGAAAAACTATACTCTCCTTCTCATAATCCAGATAGTTAAATATCACATAAGCACTAGCTAATGTGGCATGGCCACAAAGGTTTACCTCTTTTTTTGGAGTAAACCATCTGAGTTCATATACATCATCTGTTTTTACAAAAAAAGCTGTTTCAGAGAGATTGTTTTCCATAGCTATCTTCTGCATTACTTCATCATCTAGCCATTCATCCAAAGGAGAGATAGCAGCGGGGTTTCCTTCAAACGCGCTGTTTGCAAATGCATCCACTTGATAAAATTTTATTTTCATTTTTGACTCCTAGCATCTATACTTTTATATCTGGAAAATTATGAATCATCTCATCATATGTAGTGAATCTTTTCAAAGCGTATATAACTTCTTCAAGTGGATTTTCTAAAATACCATCTAAGTCGGACTCATGTTCTTGTAGTTCAAACGCTAGTTTTTCATAAGGAGGGTTAAACTCTGCGTTTACACCCTCTTTATTTCCTCGTGCGTCGACTCTATACCAACCAAACTCTTTTAAATAGATGGCGTTTAATCCATGAAGACAATAAACGTCTTTTACGTATTCTGAACAAGAGAGTCTCTGATAACAAAAACCTGTTGGAATATTATTAGCGCGTAGGAGTGCCGCAAGCAGTATACTTTTTGCATAACACCAACCGGTTTTATGCTTTAAAACATCGCTTGCCCTAAAAGTGGTTGTTTTTCCATCTACTACATCACCACTATGATTTATCTTATCTCTCACATATAAAAAACAGTTTTTTGCGCACTCTACATCCGTTGTTGTTCCCTCTGCCAACTTTAATGCAAGGGCATGCACTTCAGGATTTGAAAAATTTATCAACTCACTCTCTTGTAAATAAGCCTTCACTAAACTACTCCTTTTAGAAAAACATAACTTTTTTTCATAAAACCATTTTTTTCGTAAAATTTATGTGCCATATCTCTACTAAAACCAGATGATAAAACGATATTTTCGCACATGGCGGTTTTGGCATAATCTTCTAAGTATGTAAGCATCTCTTTGCCATACCCCTTACCTCTATATTTCTCATCAGTTACTAGGTCAAAAACATAAAGATGGCGTTTATGATAGAAGTTTGTTTGCACTGCTACGCCTGCATAACTAATAAGTTCTCCTCGTTCTAAGAGTCCTATCATTTTATACTCCATATGCCTCATCTCATAGACAAGATCATCAAACTCTTTAAATGAAAGTTCATCTCGAAGCTGAGAAAGCACTCCATATATTAAATCTAACTCTTTTAAATTCATTTCTCTAATTTGCATGATTGTATTTTATAGTAATTTTAGTTAGAATAATCTCAAGATAATATTTTATTATATAAGGATTAATTGTGAAACCTACAATTACCATTAGAGACAACAGTACAGATAAAGAGTATGAGTTTAATATTCTTGAAGGGACTAGAGGTCCAAAAGTCGTTGACATATCAAGCTTTTACGGACAAACCGGTATGTTTACTTATGACCCTGGATATACGTCTACCGCGAGTTGTACTTCAGAGGTGACTTTTATTGATGGCGATAAGGGTGAACTAAGATATAGAGGAGTGGAGATAGAAGAACTTGCCACTAATCACGAATACCTTGAGTCTGTATATTTACTTCTTAATTCGAAGCTGCCCACTAAAGAGGAGTTACAAGATTTTGATTTAGAGCTTCGTCATCGCTCTTTTTTACATCAAGGGCTAAATGATCTCTTTATTGCCTTTCCTTCAAACTCTCATCCTATGGCAACGCTCTCTGCCGCTACTGCGGCACTCTCAACCTTTTACTTCAGTCATCTTGACGTTTGTACTGAAGAGGAGTTACAAGTAATGGCAAGGCGGATAATCGCTAAAATGCCAACCATCGCGGCTTATGCGTACAGAACCTCAATAGGCGCGCCATTTATTCAGCCCGACATAGATAGAGGCTTTACTGAAAACTTTTTATATATGATGCGCGCATACCCTGGTGGAAAAATGCATAGAGGAATAAATGGAGAAGATGTAATCCGCGATATAGAGATAAAAGCACTTGACACCATTTTTACTCTCCATGCGGACCATGAACAAAATGCTTCAACGACAAGTGTAAGAAACGTAGCGTCTACGGGAGCTCACCCTTATGTAGCTATTAGTTCTGGTATCTCCGCTCTTTGGGGAAGTGCACATGGTGGAGCAAACGAATCTGTAATTGAACAACTTGAAATGATAGGCCACGTAGACAATGTAGACGCGTTTATAGCAAGAGCGAAAGATCCAGAAGATGACTTTAGACTTATGGGATTCGGACATCGTGTATATAAAAACTTTGACCCACGAGCAAGAATATTAAAAGAGTTACAAGTTCAACTCCAATATGAACTAAAGCTTGATTCACACCTTATGCAAATAGCTAGTAAAATCGAAGAGATAGCTCTAAATGATGAGTACTTTGTAAGTAGAAAGCTCTATCCGAACATAGACTTCTACTCTGGCGTTATACTTACGGCACTAAAAATCCCTATCTCAATGTTTACTCCCGTATTTGTAATAGGAAGAACCGTTGGTTGGATAACGCAATGGATGGAGTTTAAAAAGACTAAGGGTGCAAAAATAGCACGCCCTCGTCAACTCTATGTTGGAAAATAACCAAGCTTTAAACAACACTTTGATATAATCGCGAAAATCAAAATAGGTACGCTCAGACGTACCTAGAGAAAGAGATAATCATGGTAACTGTAAACAACTTAATAATGCGTTTTGGAAGTAGAGTCCTATTTCAAGATATAAATCTAAAACTTGACCGTCACAAACGCTACGGTCTTATCGGTGCAAACGGCGCTGGTAAAACTACTTTTTTAAAAATCCTCTCTGGTCAGATTGACGAATATGAAGGTGATATCAGTGTAGAAAATGGTCTAAAAGTCGGTGTTCTTGGACAGAATCAATTTGCTTTTGAAGATTTCACTATTATGGATGCTGTTCTTTATGGTAACAAGCGTTTGTATGATGCTATTAAAGAAAAAGAAGACCTCTATGTAAATGGTGACTTTGAAGATGATGCTACAAATGAACGTCTTGCAGAGCTTGAAACTATCTCTGTTGAAGAAGATCCAACTTATGAGTACGATGTAAACATAGCAAAAATTCTTGCAAACGTTGGCATACCTCCTGAAAATCACAATGACCTTATGTCTTCACTTGATAGTGCAGATAAATTCAAGGTTCTACTTGCACAGGTCCTTTACCCTAAACCAGACGTACTATTTCTCGATGAGCCTACAAATAACCAGGATATCGAGACAATTTCATGGTTAGAAAATGAACTTCAGCGCCACGAAGGTACTCTTGTAGTTATCTCTCACGATAGACACTTCCTAAATGCCGTTGTTACAAATATTCTTGACGTTGATTATCAAAAAATTCGTGAGTTTACTGGTACTTATGATGACTGGTATATCGCTGCTAACGTTATGGCTAAGCAGATGGAACTTGATAACGCTAAAAAGCTAAAAGAAAAAGATGAACTTGAAGCCTTTGTTAGACGTTTCTCGGCAAATGCATCAAAAGCAAAACAAGCAACTTCTCGTCAAAGAAAACTTGACAAGATGGAGATTGAAGATATCAAACCATCTTCTCGTCGTGACCCAAGTATAGTTTTTAAAGCTAAAAGAACTATGGGTGGCGAAGCGCTAGAGATTAATGGCGTCAATCACTCTTATGGAGACAATGAAGTACTTAAAGACGTAACTCTTAAGTTTGAGCCAGGTGAGAAAGTTGCGCTAATTGGTGGAAATGGTGTTGGTAAATCAACTCTAATTAAAATACTTATGGAAGAGATGAAACCTACTTCAGGTGAAGTTATATGGGGAGCTACTATCGAGAACTCTTACTTTCCACAAGATACTGCCGATACGATTAATGGTGATGGCACGCTTTATGATTGGTTACGCGCGTTTGATCCTAAACGCGATATCGCTGAGATAAGAAACTGTCTTGGGCGTATGCTCTTTAATGGTGAGCAACAAGAGAAGTCTGTTGTAAGTATCTCTGGTGGTGAAAAACATAGAATGATGCTTTCAAAAATGATGCTAGAGGGTGGAAACTTTTTAGTTTTAGATGAACCATCAAATCACCTTGACCTTGAGGCTATCGTTGCACTTGGTGAAGGTCTTTTAGAGTTCAAAGGAAATGTTATCTGTGTATCTCATGACCGCGAGTTACTAGACGCGTTTGCTAGCCGTATCATAGAGATTCAAGCTGATGGCTCTATCATAGACTTCAAAGGCTCTTATGAAGAGTTTGCTGAAGCTAAAGAAGCTGGAACACTTTAAAAAATATGAAGACTTTCAATGAGTATCTCGGCTTAGGTATAGCTGGGAACTTCGCACTTCACTTAGCGCAAGCGGGTGAACTCGAAGATTTCAAAGATGTAATTACCGCTGATGAAGCTGCTCCAAAAGGCTTGTTTCCCTTTTATCTTCCAAACTACTCTCCTCTTTTAGAAAACCCAACTAGAAAACCTAAAGAGATACTTAGGACTTATCCACTCTCAAGTGACACGATTAAACTTCCTAATGCAGAACTTAATGTTCAAGCTGAACCAGAGGTTGGACTCATTTGTGATATCGCTTATAAAGATGGAGAGATATTTTCTATAACGCCCACTCACTTTGGGGCATATAATGACTGCTCGATTAGAGTAGCCGGCGCAGAGAAAATAAGTGATAAGAAAAACTGGGGTGAGAGTTCAAAAGGCTTCTCTAAAACGATTCTAAAAATAGATAAGTTTGAAGAGGGTGGCGTTATGGATGAATATAGTATCTGTAGTTTTTTATCTCGTGATGGTAAGCTTGAAGCCTATGGTGAGGATGTGGAACTCACCGGATATAGTTATTTCTACGAAAAGCTAACGCAATGGATAAAAAATCAGATAAATACTCAAGAAAATTTTGGACCCCTAGAGCCAATAAATGAGTATATAAGAGCATGTAACTACCCAACTAAAGCTATCATCAGTATTGGTGCTACGAGATATACAGAATATGGAGAGAGCACATTTTTAAAAGTAGATGATGAACTCTTTGTTGTTTTATATAATAGATCTAAGTACTCATTGAATGATGTAATCAAGAATCTTGAAAGTCGAGACCATTCTCAATCAGATATGAGTATATTAGCTCAAAAAGTACTTTAATATGCAAATAGGTATATATGAGCACTATAAAGGTCAGAAGTACGAAGTCATAGATACTCTTAGACATAGTGAAACAGAAGAGTTAATGGTACTTTACCGTGCTCTGTATGGCGACCAAGGACTTTGGGCAAGACCATATACTATGTTTTTTGAAACTGTTATCATAAATGATAAAGAGACTCCGCGTTTTAAGTATATAGGCAAAGAGAATGAGTAGAGGCAAAAAACTAGACCTATTTATAGGTGCAGATATAGATGATGGATGGGCAGCAGTAGAGTCTCCTAGAAAGTCTAAAATCGCCAAGGACATAATAGAACCACAAAAACACTTCTTAGTCTTTGCAAAAGAGAAGCGCAGAGGTAAAACAGTCACTTTAGTTGGTGAGTTTCAAATCACTAAAGAAGATGCAAGTTCAGCACTAAAAACTCTCAAGAAGAAGCTTGGTTGCGGTGGAAGTTATAAAGATGGATGGATGGAGTTTCAAGGCGAACTTAAAGATAAAATCCGTCCTCTTTTAATTGAGTTAAATTTTCGTTTTAAAAATGGGCACTAGCTAGGCAGTCATCTCTTCTACGACTCTTGGCCGTGCCGCACTGGCATTTGATGTGATAATATATCTATCTCTTCCACTCTCTTTAGCTTCATAGAGCATCTCATCTGCACGAGAGATCAATACCTCATCATTTAGTGCATCATCAGCGATACAACAGACTACTCCAATTGAAATTGTCACATAATCACTAACTTTAGAGTTTTCATGTATCAGTTTTCTCTCTCTTATTCCATCACATATATCTCTAGCTAATTTTGCACTATTTGACTCATCTGTATCGACTAAAAGTACGCCAAACTCTTCACCACCAAGTCTAAACACAAAGTCACTTGGGCGTTTAAGTATCTCTTTTAAAACCTTTGATACACTCTTAAGTGCAAAGTCACCTTCTATGTGTCCATAAGTGTCGTTATACTGCTTAAAGTAATCTATATCCAACATCATAAAAGTAATATAATTATTTTTTCTTCTTGCACGTTTGAGTTCTCTATCGTAGACTAAATTAAAATACCTTCTATTATGAAGGTTTGTTAAAGTATCTGTGTAAGAGACATTCTCTAGCTTTTTATTTGCTTTACGAAGTTTTTTTGTTGAGATCTCTAAATCTGTTTGATCTTTTTGAATACTTTTAAAGACATAAGTAGATATTAAAAGAACTATAAATATGATTACTGATAGTACCACTCCAATATGAAACTTGGACTCTGCATAACTATGCAGAAATGTTTTTCTCTCATATTTTGCTACATCCACCTCATAATTTATCAGTTTTTGGATTACATTGTGTATAAAAAATACTTTTTTTTCTAAAGTATTTATGGATATATTTGATAAATCTCTACCTTTTTTTGCAACTCTATATATTCTTAAGAAGTACTCATTTATAGCTTTTATTTCATGACCGGCATACTCTACATATTCAAGTTCATCATTGCGTTTAAAATGGGACTCATAATTTTTCCATTTTTTACTTATCTGCTTAAGTGATGATTCTATTTGAGAGCTTACTTGACTTGGACTTATTTCTAAACGAGAGGCCTTATAGACTGTACTTGCTAAACCATTGTGATAGGTCTGCATAATGTCATTTAACTCAGTAACCGGAACGAGTGAACCAAAGTAGAGTGAGTCAATATTATTTTTCATAGAGTTGATGTGCATATTACCCATTACAGCAACACTAATTAGTGCTAATGTAGTTAATATGAAAAGAAATAATAACTTACTCTTTAGCTTAAGCGCTTCTATAAACTGCATGCCACCCCTTATATAAAAACCTATCTAGCATATTTTGTACCATTAGTTTTAGATTCTATTATAAGATTTTTATTTTTTATAAAAGTGTGACATTATGTCAAAAAAGAGAAAGAAAGAGTAATATCTAAGAGATATTTTCTATCTCTTTTATAGATTTAGCTATTTCTAAAGAGAGGTTTTCACAACCATCTTTAGTTATTAGGA